>QEVK01000022.1 GCA_003577315.1 Hyphomicrobiales bacterium
GTCGATCTCCAAGGAGAACACCACCATCGTCGACGGCGCCGGCAAGAAGGCCGAGATCCAGGGCCGCGTCGCCCAGATCAAGCAGCAGATCGAGGAGACGACCTCCGACTACGACCGCGAGAAGCTTCAGGAGCGCCTGGCCAAGCTCGCGGGCGGCGTGGCCGTCATCCGCGTCGGCGGCTCGACCGAGGTCGAGGTCAAGGAGCGCAAGGACCGCGTGGACGACGCGCTCAACGCCACCCGCGCCGCGGTCGAGGAAGGCATCGTGCCCGGCGGCGGCACCGCGCTGCTGCGCGCTTCGGCCAACCTGAAGTCCAAGGGCGAGAACGCCGACCAGGATGCCGGCATCAACATCGTGCGCCGCGCGCTGCAGGCTCCGGCCCGCCAGATCGCGACCAACGCCGGTGCGGAAGCCTCGATCGTCGTCGGCAAGATCCTCGACAACAAGTCGTCGACCTACGGCTACAACGCCCAGACCGGCGACTATGGCGACCTGATCGGCCTCGGCATCGTCGACCCGACCAAGGTGGTGCGCACCGCGCTCCAGGACGCCGCTTCGGTCGCCGGCCTGCTCGTCACCACCGAGGCGATGATCGCCGAGGCCCCGAAGAAGGACGCGCCGATGCCGGCCATGCCCGGCGGCGGCATGGGTGGCATGGGCGGCATGGACTTCTAAGTCCATAAAGCCGGAAAACGATGAAGGGGCGGCAGCGATGCCGCCCCTTTCTTTTCGCCTCCCGGCCCGATGGCGCAACCAAAGCCGTGCCCGTCCGTTTCCAGAGGCCGCACGCGCGCGGCTTTGGAAAGGAAGCGAGGAAATGGTCAACAAGGATCAGGTCAAGGGCGTCGCCAAACAGGCCAGGGGCGCCGTCAAGGAAGCCGTCGGCAAGGCCACCGGCTCGAAGAAGACCGAGCTGGAAGGCAAGGCCGAGAAGGTCGCCGGCAAGGTCCAGAAGGGCTACGGCGACGCAAAGGAAAAGGTCAGGAAGGCGCTGTAGAGCCGCCTTCGGCCCGATCCCCGAACGTGACGGAGCGGCCCTGCGCCGCTCCTTTTTTGCATCCGCGCGCCGCGCCGCCGGCCTGAACCGATTCGCATGGGGGCGGGCCCGATTCTGCGCTTGAAGCGGAAACGCCGAAGCGTTAGGCCGGGCGCGACATCGACTATCGCCTGATGAGGAGAGCGGCCGTGAGCGCTGGAAAGACCAGAACCGAAACCGATACGTTCGGCCCCATCGAGGTGGCGGCCGACCGCTACTGGGGCGCGCAGGCCGAGCGCAGCCGCGGCAATTTCAGGATCGGCTGGGAAAGGCAGCCCCTGCCGATCGTGCGCGCGCTCGGCATCGTCAAGCGGGCCGCGGCCGAAGCCAACATGGAGCTCGGCCGCCTCGACCCGAAGATCGGCGAGGTGATCGTCAGGGCCGCGCAGGAGGTGATCGACGGCAAGCTCGACGAGCATTTCCCGCTCGTGGTCTGGCAGACCGGCTCCGGCACCCAGTCGAACATGAACGCCAACGAGGTCATCTCCAACCGCGCCATCGAGATGCTGGGCGGCGAGATGGGCTCGAAGAAGCCGGTCCACCCCAACGACCACGTCAACATGAGCCAGTCGTCCAACGACACCTACCCGACGGCCATGCACGTCGCCGGCGCCGAGGAGATCGTCAACCGCCTGCTGCCGGCGCTGAGGAAGCTGCACGCCGCGCTGGACGAGAAGGCGAGCGCCTGGGACCACATCATCAAGATCGGCCGCACCCACACCCAGGACGCCACCCCGCTGACGCTGGGCCAGGAGTTCTCCGGCTACGCCCAGCAGGTGAAGAACGGCATCGAGCGCATCGAGATGACGCTGCCGGCGCTGATGCAGCTCGCCCAGGGCGGCACGGCGGTCGGCACCGGCCTCAACGCGCCGATCGGCTTCGCCGAGAAGGTGGCGCAGAAGATCGCCGGCATCACCGGGCTGGCCTTCACCACCGCGCCCAACAAGTTCGAGGCGCTCGCCGCCCACGATGCCATGGTGTTCAGCCACGGCGCGATCAACACGGTCGCGGCCTCGCTGTTCAAGATCGCCAACGACATCCGCTTCCTCGGCTCCGGCCCGCGCGCCGGCCTCGGCGAGCTCGCCCTGCCGGAGAACGAGCCCGGCTCCTCGATCATGCCGGGCAAGGTCAACCCGACCCAGTGCGAGGCGATGACGCAGGTCTGCGTGCAGGTGTTCGGCAACCACGCCGCGCTCACCTTCGCCGGCAGCCAGGGCCATTTCGAGCTGAACGTGTTCAACCCGGTCATGGCCTACAACTTCCTGCAATCGGTGCGCCTCATCGCCGACGCCGCCCACTCCTTCACCGACAACTGCGTCGTCGGCATCGAGCCGCGCGAGGACAACATCCGCGCCGGCGTCGAGCGCTCGCTGATGCTGGTGACGGCGCTCGCCCCCAAGATCGGCTACGACAACGCGGCGAAGATCGCCAAGACCGCGCACAGGAACGGCACCACGCTGCGCGAGGAGGCGCTCGCCACCGGGCTGGTCACGGAGGCCGAATACGACGCCATCGTGCGGCCGGAGGCGATGACCAGGCCGGGCTGAATTATCACATTCTTGTGAACGGTATATTATTGGACGTTCACTGAAAGTGAACGCATAGTCTGCGACGCAAAGGCTTGTTGCGCCGCACACATGCGCTATCTGGGGCGGGAACGAGTTTTCGACAGACAAGGAAGAACCATGTCCAACGACGTCACCCTTCTCGTCGCCCGCATCCTGCTGGCGCTGATGTTCCTGATCTCCGGCATCCCGATGCTGTTTTCGCCCGGCGGCTTCGCCGGCTTCATGGGCTCGATCGGTATGCCGGCGCCGATGCTGGTCACCTGGGCGGTGATCGCGCTCAAGGTGCTGGGCGGCATCGCCATCGTGGTCGGCTTCCAGACGCGCTGGGCCGCCTACGCCCTCGCGGCGTTCTGCGTGGCCACCGCCTTCATCGGCCATTTCAGCCCCGAGGAGATGACGGTCTTCTGGAAGAACATCGCCATTGCCGGCGGCTTCCTCGCGCTCTCCGTCTCGGGCCCCGGCGCGCTGTCGGTCGAGGCCAGGCGCGGCTGATCCCGCCGCAGGCTATGAAAGTCAAGGCCCGGAGCGATCCGGGCCTTTTCGTTTCAGCCGCCGTTGACGGCCTTGAGGATCGCCGCCACGGTCGCCTCGTCCGCCGGCTCCCGCGCCTTCAGCGCCACGCCGAGGCAGGCCTGCGAGCGCAGGATCACCCCGTCGTCGAGGATCTTCAGGTGGTTCGCCCTGAGCGTCGAGCCGGTGGTGGTGATGTCGACGATGACGTCGGCGGAACCCGCGGCCGGGGCGCCCTCGGTCGCGCCGAGGCTCTCGACGATGCGGTAGACCTGGATGCCGTGCTGGGCGGAAAAGAACTGCTGCGTCAGCCGCCAGTATTTGGTGGCGATGCGCAGGCGGCGGCCGTGGCGCTGGCGGAAGTCGGCGGCCACGTCGTCGAGGTCGGCCATGGTGTCGACGTCGAGCCAGGCTTCCGGCACCGCCACCACCACGTCGGCGTGGCCGAAGCCGAGCCGCGCGCCGATCGCGACCCGCGCCTGCCAGTCGGGGATGGTCTCGCGGATCAGGTCCTCGCCGGTGACGCCGAGGTCGACCGAGCCCTGTCCCAGCTCGCGCGAGATTTCGGAGGCCGACAGGAAGGCGACCTCGATGTCGTCGCGGCCCTCGACATGGGCGCGGTAGCGCCGCTCGTCCTGCGGCGTCGCCACGGGCAGGCCGGCGCGCGCCAGCACGGCCAGCGCCTCGTCCTTCAGCCTGCCCTTGGAGGGAAGCGCCAGCGTGACGGTCATGGCTGCCCCCTCAATGCGGCGCCCCTCAATGCGGCGATGCGGTCGAGCCAGACCGAGAAGCCGACGCCGGGGATAGGCTTCTTCGCGCCCAGCATGGTCAGCAGCCGGTCGTAGCGGCCGCCGCCGGCCAGCGGCTGCGAGCCGTCCTCGGCCCTGATCTCGAAGACGAGGCCGGTATAGTAGTCGAGCGGGCGGCCGAAGCCGGCGTCGTAGAGGATCGCGCCCTGCGGCAGGCCGTGGGCGGCGATCGCCTGCACGCGGGTGGAGAACAGGTCGAGCGCCGCGCCCAGCGACACGCCGGCGCCGGCGGCGAAGGCGGCGAGTGCCGCCGGCGCATCCTCCAGCGGCGCGCGGATGGCGAGAAACCGCTTCAGCGCGTCGAAGGCCTCCTGCGACAGGCGCACGCTTTTGAGCTCCGCCTTCTCGATCAGCCGCTGGGCGATCTCCTGCGGGGTGCGGCCGGCCGAGGCCGAAAGCCCGGCCGCCTCCATCAACTCCGCGACATGGCCGGCGAGCCCGTCGCGGTCGCCTCCGGCGATCAGCGCCGCGACCGCGCCGTTGCCCGGCCCGCGCGGCGCGGGGTTGGCGAGGTCGTCGAGCGCCGCGCCGAGTTGCGCGCCGTTGCCGAAGGCGCGCGCCAGCCGCTTCTGCCAGCCGCGCGGCAGGCCGAGCGCGGCCAGCACCGCCTCGAACACGCGCTGGTCGCCGAGCGTGACGGCGAGCGGAACGCGGGGCAGCACCCGCGACAGAAGCGCATGCGCATCCGCCACCGAGCGCGCGTCGGCCTGTGCCGTGTCGGCCTCGCCGAGATCCTCGATGCCGGCCTGGAGAAATTCCGCCCCGCCCTCGCGGCGCTGGCGGAAAACCTGGCCGAGATAGCCGTAGCGGCGTGGCGTGCCGGCTTGGCTCGCGATATGGTCGCGGCAGACGGGAATGGTGAACTCCGGCCTCAGGCACAACGCCTCGCCGGTCTCGCTCTCGGTCAGGAAGATGCGCCGGCGCAGATCCTCGCCCGCCATGTCGAGGAAAGGGTCGGCCGGCTGCAGCACGGCGACCTCGGCGAGCACGACCCCGCGCTCGTCGAACAGGGCGAGGATGTCGGCCGCGAAGGAGGGGAGGCTGAAGGTCATGCCGTCCGGCTTTTCTCGGCCGCCTGCGCGTCGAGCACCTGGCGCACCGCCTCGACCAGCCCGTCCTCCCGGGCGGTGAACTGCGCCGGCCGGCTCTCGCGCCAGGTGGCGTTGTCCTCGATCTCGGCCGAAAGCCGCGCGCCCTCCACGAGATCCTTGATCTGCACCTCGCCCTTTTCGCGCTCGTCTCCGCCCTGGATGACGACGCAAGGGCTGCCGCGCCGGTCGGCATATTTCATCTGCGCCTTCATGCCGGCGCCGCCGAGATACATCTCGGCGCGGATGCCGGCCCGGCGCAGCGCGGAAACCATCTTCTGGTAGCGGCCGAGCGATCCGGTGTCCCTGTCCATGACGAGGACGACGACGGGCGCGACGACTTGCGCGTCCTCCAGCTTGCCGAGGTTCCTCAGCGCCGCCGTCAGCCGCGACACGCCGATGGAGAAGCCCGTCGCCGGCACCGGCTCGCCGCGGAAGCGCGAGACCAGCCCGTCGTAGCGGCCGCCGCCGGCGACCGAGCCGAAGCGCACGATCTCGCCCTTCTCGTTCGGCACCTCGAACAGAAGCTCGGCCTCGTAGACCGGGCCGGTATAGTATTCGAGGCCGCGCACCACGGAGGGGTCGATCTTTATCCGGCCGTCGTCGTAGCCGGCGGCCGCGACCAGCGCGCGGATCTGCGAAAGTTCCTCGACGCCTTCGTTGTCCGCCACCTCGCCCGTCTCGATATAGTTCAGAACGGTCGCGATGCCGGCCTCGTCCAGCTCCGCGCCTTTCGTAAAATCGCCGCTCTCGTCCAGCCGGCCCTTGCCGAGCAGCAGCCGCACGCCCTGCGGCCCGAACTTGTCGAGCTTGTCGATGGCGCGCAGCACGGCAAGCCGGCGGCCGGCATTCTCGTCGCCGCCCAGCCCGATAGCCTCCAGCACGCCGTCGAGCACCTTGCGGTTGTTGACGCGGATGACGTAGTCGCCGCGCCTGATCCCCACCGCCTCCAGCGTGTCGGCCATCATCATCGCCATCTCGGCGTCCGCCGCCACGCCCCTGACGCCATCGGGCGTGCCGACGATGTCGGCGTCGAACTGCATGAACTGGCGGAAGCGGCCCGGCCCCGGCTTCTCGTTGCGGAACACCCAGCCCTGGCGATACGAGCGGTAGGGCTTGGGCAGGGTCTCGAAATTCTCGGCCACGAAGCGCGCCAGCGGCGCGGTCAGGTCGTAGCGCAGCGAAAGCCACTGCTCGTCGTCGTCCTGGAACGAGAACACGCCCTCGTTCGGCCGGTCCTGGTCGGGCAGGAACTTGCCGAGCGCATCGGTGTATTCCACCATCGGCTGCTCGATCGGCTCGAAGCCGTAGAGCTCGTAGACGGCGCGGATCTTCGCGGTCATCGCGTCCACGGCGCGGATGTCGGCCGCATGGCGGTCGACGAAGCCCCGCGGCAGCCGCGCCTTCATCCTGTCCGCGTTGTCAGCCATGGTCTTGTCCGTTTCGCAATGGTGAGGGACGCCCGGGGGTGAGGGACGCCCGAGCCGGGCGCGCCGGTTTCCTAGCCGATATGGAGGAGTGCGGCAAGGCGAGCCCGGCCCGTCACGGCCCCCGCCGTGGCATTTGCGCAACGGGGCGCGAAATCCACGGGAAATCGGTGTGAAACCTCCTGCGGCCGTCTGGCGTTTCACAGGCGGCAGGTTTATCAGCCGCTCGCCCGAAGCGCCGCCCGGGCAAGCCCCGACCCGGCCCCCGGGACCGGACCCTGAAACGGGATAGTAACCAACGGCGTGCAGGAATGACGGAAGTCCAACCGAGATGACCCCCGTGAAAGCCACGCTTGTTTCGCTGTTCATGCTCACCGGCATCGCCATGTGGGGCGCGGCACTCTATTCGGCCGACGCGGCCGGCGGCCACGGCCCGGTCGACGGCTACGGCGTGGTCGAGGCGCGCTGAGGCGCCCCTTCCTTCATCGTCGGCGTCAGCGCGCGGACCGTCCCGTTCCGAACGGGTCGTCCGGCGCGTGGAGCATGTCCTTGCCCGCCTGGGCGATGTCGCGCTTGCCGCACAGGGCGAGCGTGATGTCGAGCTCCTTGCGGATGATGTCGAGCGCGAGCTTCACGCCCTCGCGCCCGCCCGCGCCGAGGCCGTAGAGGAACGGCCGGCCGATATAAACGCCCTTCGCTCCCAGGCACACGGCCTTCAGCACGTCCTGGCCGGAGCGGACGCCGCCGTCGAGATGGACCTCGATGCGGTCGCCCACGGCCTCGACGATCTGCGGCAGCATCGAGATCGACGACGGCGCGCCGTCGAGCTGGCGGCCGCCGTGGTTGGAGACGATGATGGCGTCGGCCCCGGTCGCGGCCGCCATCTTCGCGTCCTCGACATCGAGGATGCCCTTGATGATGAGCTTGCCGCCCCAGCGCTCCTTGATCCAGGCGACGTCGGCCCATGACAGGCGCGGGTCGAACTGCTCGGCCGTCCACGCGCCGAGCGAGGACAGGTCGGTCACGCCCTTCACGTGGCCGGCGATGTTGCGGAAGGTGCGCCGCTTCGTGCCGAGCATGCCCAGGCACCAGCCGGGCCGCGTCGCCATCTGCCACACGTGCCTGGGCGTGAACCTGGGCGGCGTGGAAAGGCCGTTGCGCAGGTCCTTGTGGCGCTGGCCCAGAATCTGCAGGTCGGCCGTCAGCACCAGCGCCGAGCAGCCGGCCGCCCTGGCGCGGTCGATCAGGTTGTTGACGAAGTCGCGGTCGCGCATCACGTAGAGCTGGAACCAGAACGGCTTTTTCGTCGCCCCGGCCACGTCCTCGATCGAGCAGATGCTCATGGTCGACAGCGTGAACGGCACGCCGGACTCCTCGGCCGCCTGCGCGGCGAGGATCTCGCCGTCGGCGTGCTGCATGCCCGTCAGCCCCGTCGGCGCCAGCGCCACCGGCATCGACACGGCCTCGCCGATCATGGTCGAGGCCAGCGAGCGGTTGGTCATGTCGACCAGCACGCGCTGGCGCAGCCTGATCTTGCCGAAATCCTCCTCGTTGGCGCGGTAGGTGGTCTCCGTCCACGAGCCCGAATCGGCATAGTCGAAGAACATCTTCGGCACGCGCCGGCGCGCCTTGCGCCTCAGGTCCTCGATCGTCAGCAACGTCGTCATGATCCCCCTGCCGGTTCGTGTCGTCTCGATCTCATCGCGTGCGCTGGCGCAGCCTCAGCCGCGACACGCGCTGCCATTCGTCGCCGCGCTCGGCCTCGTTCATCGCGCGCTCGACATAGTCGATGTGGTCCCTGGCCGCCTGCCGCGCGGCGGCCGGGTCGCCGGCCGCGATGGCGTCGTGGATCGCGCGGTGCTGGGCCAGCAGCACGTCCTGCGCCTCGGCCGCGCGGTAGATCAGGGCGCGGCTCAGGAACACGCCGTCGGCCAGCAGCCGGTAGCACGAGCGCAGCGTGTGCAGGAGCACGATGTTGTGCGCGCATTCGCCGATCGTGCTGTGGAACTCCACGTCGATCGCGGCCTCCTCCTCGAAGTCGCCGCGCGCGCGGGCTTCCTCCATCCGCCGCATGATGCCGGCGAGCAGCGCGCGATCCTCGGCCGTGGCGCGGCGGGCGGCGAGCTCGGCGGCCACGCCCTCCACCTCGCGGCGGTATTCGAGATAGTCGGCCGCCGCCTTGCGGTTCCGGGCGATCAGCTCCATCACCGGCGGCGCGAACACCTGGCCGATCACGTCGGCGACATGGGTGCCGCCGCCCGGCCGCGTCGTCACCAGCCCGCGCGCCTCCAGCGCCTTCAGCGCGTCGCGCACGATCGGCCGCGACACGTCGAACTGGCGCGCAAGCTCCCGCTCGCCCGGCAGCCGGTCGCCGGGGCGCACGACGCCCTCCAGGATCAGCATCTCCACCTGGCCGATCACGTCGTCGGCGGTGCGGGAATGCTCGATGCGGGAAAAGATCTCGTTCAGGTCGCTCGTCCTTTTGCGGCGCAGGATAGCGGGTCAGCGCATCTGTGGTCAAATAAATTTGCCAGTTGCTCCGGCCGGCGGTCCCGATCCGGCGTGCAGCGCCTGTTCTTCCGCGCGACGATCGCCCGCACTATGCGGGAGGCTCCGCGTCGGCTAGAAACGGTGCTTCCGCCGGTCGAGGAGGCCGGCGCGGGAAGCCGGTGCGAGAGGGAACGCATGCCGCAGGAGCCAAGCGCGCGCCAGGACGCGACCCTGATCGCCGGCAGCGTGCTCGGCTTTCCCGCCCATGGCGAGCGGCCCGGCGCGCTTGGCGAGGTCCACGCCCGCCCGCACCCCCTGATCGCCTCGCCGCGGCTGCTGGTGCAGCTCGCCTTCATGACCGAGGGCGGCTCGGGCGTCGACCAGGCCGTGCTGGCGGCGCTGTCGCGCCGGCTCGGCATCGCCCCTCCCGACAAATCGGCCCGTCACCATGCGATGCGCTGGGGCAGGGGCTCGCTCAACTGGGAGCGGCACACCGAGTTCTCCACCTATCTGTGGGAGACGCCGCTGTCGCCGCGCACCGGCAGGCCGGTCGACGAATCGCCCTTCGGCAACGGCTTCAGCCCGCCCGGCGCGGTCATCTCGGGCGTGCGGGTGGAGATCCGCAAATGGACGGAGGCGACCGAGCGGCTCGTCGCCGATTTCGACCCGGCGAGCCTGAGCTATTCCGTGGTCGAGAACGGCAAGGCGGCCGCGATCACCGACTTCCGCCAGGACGGCGACGGCCTCACCCGCATCCTGATCCTCGACCGCGGCCTGTCGCCGGCGCGCGTCGGCGCGCTGTCGCAGCGGCTGATCGAGATCGAGACCTACCGCACGCTCGCCATGCTGGGCCTGCCGCTGGCGCAGTCGCTGTCGCCGCGCATCCGCAGGATCGAGGACCGGCTGGCCGCGCTCACCGGCGAGATGCGCGCCAGCGGCCCGGACAGGAGCCAGGAGCAGCTCGCCGCGCTGACGGAGATCGCCGCGGAGCTGGAGGCCGACGCGGCCGCCAGCCTCTACCGCTTCGGCGCGAGCCGCGCCTATCACGGCATCGTCGAGGAGCGGCTGGAGGCGTTGCAGGAGACGCCGGTGCCCGGCTACGAGACCTGGGCCGGCTTCCTCCAGAAGCGCGTCGCGCCGGCGATGCGCACCTGCCGCTCGGTCGAGGAGCGGCAGGCCAACCTGTCGCGCAAGCTGGCGCGCGCGGCGACCCTGCTTCGCACCTGGGTCGACGTCGAGCTGGAGCGCCAGAACCGCGACCTGCTGTCCTCGATGAACCGCCGCGCGCGGCTGCAATTGCGGCTGCAACAGACGGTCGAGGGGCTTTCGGTCGCCGCCGTCTCCTATTACGTCATCGGCCTGATCGGCTATCTCGCCAAGGGCGCGCAGCCTCTCGGCATCGCGCTCGCGCCCGAGCTGGTCATGGCGGCCGCGGTGCCGGTGGTGGTGCTGGCGCTGTGGCTGGTCGTGCGGCGCATCCGCCGCACCCACGCGGCCGAGGACGCCCAGCCCGGCGACGGGGCGGGCTGACGCGCCGTTGTCTGGCGGCCTGGCGATGACGGTTTGCGGCCGCGCACGATAATTGGTAAGGCAATTTTACCAGTTGGAGGATGCTGCCATGTCCGGTCTCGTCATGCCCGCGCCAGACGGGGCGACGCTTCGCAACCGCGACGAGATCGTCGCCGACATGCGCATCATCGTGCCGGGCGAGGGCGTGGTCGACACCGAGCATTCCATGCGCGCCTTCGAGACCGACGGGCTGACGGCCTATCGCCAGCTCCCGCTGGTGGTGGTTCTGCCGCAGACCGTGGCGCAGGTCGCCCGCATCCTCAAATACTGCAACGACCGCAACATCCGCGTCGTGCCGCGCGGCGCGGGCACCTCGCTGTCGGGCGGCGCGCTGCCGCTGGCCGATGCGGTGCTGCTGGTCATGAGCCGCTTCAACCGCATCCTCGACATCGACTACGCCAACCGCACCGTCACCGCGCAGCCGGGCGTCACCAATCTCGGCATCACCGACGCCGTGCGCCACGAGGGCTTCTACTACGCGCCCGACCCGTCCTCGCAGATCGCCTGCTCCATCGGCGGCAACGTGGCGGAGAATTCCGGCGGCGTGCATTGCCTGAAATACGGGCTGACGGCCAACAACGTGCTGGGCGTCGAGATGGTGCTGATGAGCGGCGAGGTGGTGCGCCTCGGCGGCAAGCACCTCGACGCCGAGGGCTACGACCTTCTCGGCGTCGTCACCGGCTCCGAGGGGCTGCTCGGCGTCGTCACCGAGGTCACGGTGCGCATCTTGAAGGCGCCCGAGACCGCGCGCGCCGTCCTCCTCGGCTTCCCCTCCAACGAGCAGGCCGGCCAGTGCGTGGCCGACATCATCGGCGCCGGCATCGTGCCCGGCGGCATGGAGATGATGGACGCGCCGGCGATCCGCGCCGCCGAGGATTTCGTCCATGCCGGCTACCCGCTCGACGTCGAGGCGCTGCTGATCGTCGAGCTCGACGGGCCGGGGGCGGAGGTCGACCACCTGATCGGCCGCGTGGAGGCCATCGCGCGGGACAACGGCTCCACCACCTGCCGCGTCTCGCAGAGCGAGGCGGAGCGGCTCACCTTCTGGGCCGGCCGCAAGGCCGCCTTCCCGGCGGTCGGCCGCATCTCGCCCGACTATTACTGCATGGACGGCACGATTCCGCGCAAGGAGCTGCCGAAGGTGCTTTCCGGTATGCGCGAGATGTCGGAGAAGTACGGCCTCGGCGTCGCCAACGTCTTCCATGCCGGCGACGGCAACCTCCATCCGCTCATCCTCTACGACGCCAACGTGCCGGGCGAGCTGGAGCGGGCGGAGGCCTTCGGGGCCGACATATTGCGCCTGTGCGTCAGGGTCGGCGGCGTGCTGACCGGCGAGCACGGCGTGGGCGTGGAAAAGCGCGACCTGATGCCGGAGATGTTCTCCGAGGACGACCTTGCCCAGCAGATGCGGGTCAAATGCGCCTTCGACCCCGGCCATCTGCTGAACCCCGGCAAGATGTTCCCGCAGCTCCACCGCTGCGCCGAGCTCGGCCGCATGCACGTGCGCGCCGGGCAAATTCCCTTCCCGGACATCCCGAGGTTCTGATGAGGACGTTCCAGCCGACATCGGCTGAGGAGGCGCTGGAGGTCGTGCGCTGGGCGGTCTCGGGCCGGACGCCGCTGGAGGTGATCGGCGGCGGCACGCGCCGCGGCGTCGGCCGGCCGGTGGCGGCGCAGCATGCGCTCGACCTGTCCGGGCTTTGCGGCGTCACCCTCTACGAGCCGGAGGAGCTGGTGCTGTCGGCCCGCGCCGGCACGCCGCTTTCCGAGATCGAGGCGCTGCTCGCCGCCTCGGGGCAGCAGCTCGCCTTCGAGCCGATGGACCATGCGCCGCTCGCCGGCGGCGAGGCGCGCAAGGGCACGATCGGCGGCGTGCTGGCGGCGAACGCATCCGGCCCGCGCCGCATCAAGGCGGGCGCCGCGCGCGACCACGTGCTCGGCATCCATGCCGTGTCGGGGCGCGGCGAGGCGTTCAAGTCGGGCGGCCGCGTGGTCAAGAACGTCACCGGCTACGATCTCGCCAAGGTCGTGGCGGGCTCCTGGGGCACGCTGGCGGCGGTGACGGACGTCACCTTCAAGGTGCTGCCGGCCGCCGAGACCGAGGCGACGCTGGTGCTGCGCGGGCTGAGCGAGGAGGAGGCCGCCAACGCCATGGCCGTCGCCATGACCTCGAGCGGCGAGGTGTCCGGCGCCGCCCACCTGCCCGAGACCGTGGTCGGCAAGGTGCTTTCCGGCCGGCTGCCGGGCTGGCGCGGCGCGACGCTGCTGCGGCTCGAAGGCTTCGCGCCGTCCGTCGCCTACCGTTTCGAGAAGCTGGCGGCGCTGCTCGCGCCGGTGGCCGCGCCGGAACGGCTGGAGGCGCAGGATTCGTGCTCCCTGTGGCGCGAGATCCGCGACTGCGTCCCCTTCGCCGACGGCACGCACAAGCCGGTCTGGCGCGTCTCCATGGCCCCGTCGAACGGCCATCGCATGGTCATGGCGCTGCGCATGGAAGCCGCCGTCGACGCCTTCTACGACTGGCAGGGCGGGCTGATCTGGCTGCGTATGGAGGCGGAAGCGGAGGCGCAGGCCCTGCGCCGGCAGGT
The DNA here is from genome assembly GCA_003577315.1 of Hyphomicrobiales bacterium. Classification (GTDB taxonomy): domain Bacteria; phylum Pseudomonadota; class Alphaproteobacteria; order Rhizobiales; family Rhizobiaceae; genus Aerobium. The sequence continues at coordinate 13,084 of QEVK01000022.1, forward strand.
CGCGGCCCATGGCGGCGGCCATGCGACGCTGGTCCGCGCGCCGGCCGCCGTGAGGGCGGCGCTGCCTGTTTTCCAGCCGCAGCCGCCGGCGCTCGCCGGCCTGTCGGCCCGGCTCAGGGAACAGTTCGACCCGCTCGGCATCCTCAACCCCGGCAGGATGGATGTCTGAGCCGCCTGTGATAGCTTCGACCCGTTCCGCAAGAGGGAGACGACAATGACCGACCCCGGCACGCAGCCCGCCCCCCGCCGGCCCGCCCCCCGCCAGACCGACCGTTGGCTCGAGCCCGGCCCGACCAACGTGCAGGTCATCTATGTCCTCTACATCGCAAGCTTCGTCATCGGCGTCACGGCGATCGTCGGCATCGTGATCGCCTATCTCAACCGCGGCAAGGCGGGCGGCTGGGTCGAGACCCACTACACCTGGGCGATCCGCACCTTCTGGATCGGGCTTCTGGGCGGCTTCGTCTCGCTGCTGCTCATGATCGTCGGCATCGGCTTCCTGCTGGCGCTCGCCGTGGCGATCTGGGTGATCGTGCGCTGCGTCGTCGGCCTGCAGGCCGTCAGCCGCGGCGAGCCGATCCGCAACCCCGAAAGCTGGATGCTCTGAGCCTCCCATGCAGACCAGCTTCACGCCGGCCCAGCTTGCCGACCCGCATGTGGCGGAGGCCGAGTCGATCCTGCGCAAATGCGTGCATTGCGGCTTCTGCACCGCCACATGCCCGACCTATGTCACGCTCGGCAACGAGCTCGATTCGCCGCGCGGCCGCATCTACCTCATCAAGGACATGCTGGAGAACGGGCGGGCGGCCGACGCCGGGATCGTCACCCATGTCGACCGCTGCCTGTCGTGCCTTGCCTGCATGACGACCTGCCCCTCGGGCGTGCATTACATGCACCTCGTCGACCATGCCCGCGCCCATATCGAGAAGACCTATACAAGGCCGCTGCCCGACCGGCTGGTGCGCGCCGCGCTCGCGGCGATCCTGCCCCATCCGGCCCGCTTCCGCGTGGCGCTGGCGCTGGCGCGGCTCGGCCGTCCCTTCGCGAGGCTGTTCGACGCGGTGCCGCCGCTGCGCCCGCTCGCCGCCATGCTGCGGCTCGCGTCCGCATCCGTGCCCGCCGCCTCGCCCGTCTCGCGGCCCGCCACCCATGAAGCGCAGGGGCCGCGGCGCGGTCGCGTCGCCATCCTCACCGGCTGCGCCCAGTCGGTGCTGGAGCCCGGCATCAACGAGGCGACGATAGCGCTGCTCACCCGCCTCGGCGTCGAGGTGGTGGTGCCGCAGGGCGAGGGCTGCTGCGGCGCGCTGGTGCATCACATGGGCCGCGAGGACGACGCGCTCGCCGCCGCGCGCAGGAATGTCGATGCGTGGATGAGGACGATGGAGGAGGGCGGCCTCGACGCCGTCATCGTCACCGCCTCTGGCTGCGGCACCACGATCAAGGACTACGGCTTCATGCTGCGGCTCGACCCCGCCTATGCCGAAAAGGCGGCGAGGGTGTCGGCGCTGGCCAGGGACGTGACCGAGTATCTGGCGACGCTCGACCTGCCGGAGCCGGCGGTGCGGCCGGGGCTCACCGTCGCCTACCATTCGGCCTGCTCGCTCCAGCACGGCCAGCGCGTGACGCGCCAGCCGAAGGATCTGCTGGCGCGCGCGGGCTTCACGGTGCGCGAGCCGGCGGAGGCGCATCTGTGCTGCGGCTCGGCCGGCACCTACAACATCCTCCAGCCCGGGATCGCGACGACGCTGCGCGACAGGAAGGTGGCCAACATCGAGGCGCTGGGAGCCGATGTCGTGGCGGCCGGCAATATCGGCTGCATCACCCAGATCGCCTCCGGCTGCGGCCTGCCCGTGGTCCACACCGTGCGCCTGCTCGACTGGGCCTATGGGGGCCAGCGCCCGCCGGGCCTGCCCGGCCCCGCCGCCTGACGCAAACGGACAGGGGCGGCGCAACCCCTCGCGCCGCCCCTGCCTTGCCGCCGTCCCCCGGCTGCGTCGTCCTGCCTACATCACCACGACGGTCGCGCCGACGGGCACCCGGTCGTAGAGGTCGATCACGTCCTCGTTGCGCATGCGGATGCAGCCCGAGGATACCGCCCCGCCGATCGTCCACGGCTGGTTCGTGCCGTGGATGCGGTAGAGCGTGGAGCCGAGATAGAGTGCGCGCGCGCCCATCGGGTTCTCGATGCCGCCCTTCATGTGGACGGGCAGGATGCGGCCCTTCTTCTTCTCGCGCTCGATCATCTCGGCCGGCGGCCGCCAGTCGGGCCACTCGGCCTTGCGCGTCACCTTGTGGGTGCCGGCCCATTCGAAGCCCGGCTTGCCGGTGCCGACGCCGTAGCGGCGCGCCTTGCCGTCCTTCTCGACGAGGTAGAGGAAGTTCTCGCGCGTGTCGATGACGACGGTGCCCGCCTTGTGCGGCCCGTCATAGTCCACCACCTGCGGCAGGAACTTCGGATCGATCCGCGGCGCGGCCTTGCGCGCCGCGCCGGCCACGGCCGCCGTGCGCACCTGGCCGGGCGCGCGCTCGCGCGCCGTCGTGCGCGGCCGCTCGCGAACGACCGGCGCGGGCGCCACGCGCACGCTGTAGCCCTGCGGCAGGCCGGGACGCTGCCGCTCGGCGTGCCGGGCCGGTTGGCGGGAAGCCGGCGCGCGCTGCAACTGCAACACCCACGGCGCGGAAAGGTCGGGGCTGACCACCAGCGGCGGGCGCTCGCCGTAGCGGGCCTGCGCGGCCGCGTCCTGCGGAAAGAGCGCGGCAAGCGCCGCCGCCACGAAGGTTATGCCCAGAACGGTCGTGCAATGTCTCATCGGACGTACTCGCTGCCAATTCGTCGCGAGGCACGCTGCGGGCCTGCGCCCGTCGTCCTCGTGCCGGCGATTGTCGGGGAAGGCGCGAAGCAAATCGTGAATCGGATTTCATGAACTGCCGGCTTTCGCGTAAACCTTCCGGTGTGGTTACCGCCGGGTTGAGCGGATTGGTAAAGGAAGGTTGAACGATGGTCGACGGGCTGCTGACGGGCGAGGACGGGCTGGCGCGCTGCGCGTGGCATGGCGGGCTCGAAGACTACCGCCGCTACCACGACGAGGAATGGGGCCGCCCCGTCGCCGACGACGTGCGCCTGTTCGAGAAGCTGTGCCTGGAAGGCTTCCAGTCCGGCCTGTCGTGGCTGACGATCCTGCGCAAGCGCGACAATTTCCGCGCCGCCTTCCACGGCTTCGACTTCCGCGTGCTGGCGCAGAAGGACGCGGAGCAGGCGATGCCGCGCCATCTCGCCGATGCCGGCATCGTGCGCCATCGCGGCAAGATCGCCTCCGTCTACAACAACGCCCGGCGCGCGGTGGAGCTGGCCGACGAGGCCGGCTCGCTCGCCCGCTTCTTCTGGGCGTTCGAGCCGGGGCCGGGCGAGCGGCCGGAAAGGCTCGACTGGGCGAGCCTTTCGGCGCTCGGCAGGACGCCGGCCTCGATCCGCATCTCGAAGGAGCTGAAGAAGCGCGGCTGGTCCTTCGTCGGCCCGACCACGGTCTATGCCTTCATGCAGGCGATGGGCATGGTCAACGACCATGTCGAGGGCTGCGTCTGCCGGACGCGGATCGAGGCCGCGCGCGCCGCTTTCGTCCGCCCCGCCTGACGCCGGCCCGCCCGAAGCCGGCACCGCGACGGCTGCGTCTTCCCGGCGCGGCCGAAAGCGGGTGACAGGAGATGCCGCTTCGGCTAATCCCGTCGCGGCCCGCCCCATGGGCCGGAACTGGAAACGGACGGATCGTCGATGGCGGAAATGATCGAGACGCTCGCCCCGCTCGCCGAGGGCTACGGCGTCATCCTGTGCGACGTGTGGGGGGTGCTGCACAACGGGATGCGCGCCTTCCCCGAAGCGGTGGCGGCGCTGCGCGCCGCGCGCGCGCAGGGGCGGGCGGTGGTGCTCGTCACCAACTCGCCGCGCCCGCGCGACGGCGTCGCCGACCAGCTCGCGCTGCTCGACGTCCCGGCCGACTGCTACGACGCGATCGTCTCCTCCGGCGACGTCACGCGCCGGCTGATCGAGAACGGCCCGCGCCGCGTCTTCCATCTCGGCCCCGACCGCGACCTCGCCATCTATGACGGCATCGACGTCGAGCTCACCGAGGAGTTCGAGGCCCAGGCCGCGGTCTGCACCGGCATGTTCGACGACGACGAGACCCCCGACGACTATGCCGACATGCTGCAACGCTTCCGCGCCCGCAACCTGCCCTTCATCTGCGCCAATCCCGACATCGTCGTCGAGCGCGGCGACGAGCTGATCTGGTGCGCGGGCGCGCTCGCCCGCGACTATGCCCGGCTCGGCGGCCGCACCGAGATCGCCGGCAAGCCGCACCGGCCGATCTACGACGCGGCGCTCGCCGCCGCCTCCGAAATCCTCGGCCGCGAGGTGGCGAGGAGCGAGGCGCTCGCCATCGGCGACGGCATCCTGACCGACATCAAGGGCGCGGCCGACAACGGCATCGACGTGCTGTTCGTCTCCGGCGGCATCCATGCCGCCGAGTATGGCGGCCCGCACGCGCCGGAACCGGCCCGGCTCGCGGCCTTCCTCGAAAAGCACGGCTACGCACCCGTCGCCGTCATCCCGCGCCTGAGGTAGGCGATGCCGTCCGCCGCCATCCAGCGCATCCCCTTGTCAGTCGCGCTGCCCGCTTCCCTGCGGGGCGGCGTGGTGGCGATCGGCAATTTCGACGGCGTCCATCGCGGCCATCAGGCGGTGCTTCAATGCGCACTCGCCGAGGCGGAGCGCAGGGGCGCGCCGGCGCTGGTGCTGACCTTCGAGCCGCACCCGCGCCTGGTGTTCCGGCCCGAGGTGCCGCTGTTCCGCATCACGACCGCGCCCGTGCGGGCGAGGCTCCTCGAGGCGCTGGGCTTCGCCGCGGTGGTGGAGCAGCCCTTCGACCGCGCCTTCTCCCGCCTCGACGCCGAGGAGTTCGTCGCCCGCATCCTGGCACGCGACCTCGGCGTCAGCCATGTCGTCACCGGCTTCGACTTCCATTTCGGCAAGGACCGGCAGGGCAATCCCGATTTCCTGATCGCGGCGGGCGCGCGCCACGGCTTCGGCGTCAGCCTGGTCGAGGCGTTCCGCGACGAGGGCTGCGAAGTGGTCTCGTCGAGCCGCGTCCGCGCGCTTCTCGCCGAAGGCGACGTCGCCGGGGCCGCCGGCCTTCTCGGCTACCGCTACACGGTCGAGGCCGGGATCGCGCACGGCAGGAAGCTCGGCCGCACGCTGGGCTTTCCCACCGCCAACATGACGCTGCCCGAGGGCAACGGCCTGCGTCACGGCATCTACGCGGTCAGGCTGCGCCGCGCCGACGGCAGCCTGCACGACGGCGTGGCGAGCTTCGGCCGCCGCCCGACCGTCACCGAGGACGGCGCGCCGCTCCTGGAAACCTACCTGTTCGACTTCTCCGGCGACCTCTATGGCGAGACCTGCCGGGTTTCCTTCTTCGGCTTCCTGCGCGGGGAGGAGAAGTTCGACGGCCTCGACGCGCTCACCGCCCAGATGAAGCGCGACGAGGAGGAGGCGCGCGCGCTGCTGTCGGGCGCCCGGCCATTGTCTGCGCTCGATGTCCGCATCGCCTTTTCCGGCATTTAATTCAAATTTTACCGAAATCTCCCAGTGCTTGGCGTGACGTGTTCTGGTGTTGCGCAGGCGGGTGGCATGAGTGTCGGAAGGTGGGTCGGCGTCGCGGCGGTGGCGCTGTTCGGGTTTGGCGCGGCGCCGGCTTCGGCGCAAGGCTGGCTCTCGGGCGACTGGTATCTCAAGGTCGGCGGCGCGGTGCTGAACGCGCCGAAGTTCGAGGGCGCATCGGGCCGGGTGTTCTCGTTCCAGCCGATGATCTCGCTCGGCAAGGCCGGCCCTTCCGCGCGCTTTTCCTCGCGCAACGACAACATCTCGCTCGCCTTCGTCGACACCGGCACCTTCCGGGCCGGTGCGGCCGGCAAGCTGATCTGGGGCCGCGACGGCGACACCCATCCGGCGATCAGGGGCATGGCGCAAGTCAGATTCGGCGGCGAGGCCGGCGGCTTCGCCGAGATCTATCCGACCGGCTTCCTGCGGCTTCGCGCCGAGGTGCGCCACGGCATCCGCTCGCATGACGGCGTGGTGGCCGACCTTGCCGCCGACGCCTTCTTCGACGTCACCGAAAAGATACAGATCTCCGGCGGCCCGCGCGCCTCGTGGGCCTCGGCCGGCTATTTCGACGCCTGGTACGGCGTCGACGCCGCCGAGGCGGCGGCCTCCGGCCTGTCGCGCTACGAGCCGGGCGGCGGCATGAAGTCGTGGGGCGCGGGCGGCGCGGTGACGTGGAGGACGACCGACCGGCTCACCACCAGCGTCTTTGCCGAATACCAGCGGCTCGCCGGGCCGGCGGCGGCCTCGAGCCTGGTGCGCGAGCGCGGCGCGAAGGACCAGCTGCTGGTCGGCGCCTCGGCGAGCTATCGCTTCGACTTCTCGCTGCGCTGAGCGGGGGCGGCGCATTCGCCTCTTTATTCCGGCCGCACCCTCGGCTAAAAGCCCCCATCATGATCAGGGCCATGACACGGCGCGCCGCGTTCTTCGCGACCTCGATACGAATTACCGGCCCGGCCTTCCGGGCGGCCTGAGCGGCCGCCGGAGGGTCCGGGTTCCTGCGCGCCCTTTTCCCGCGCGCCTTCGCCTGTTTGAACGAAGCCTCGCCCGGCGCACCGCCGACCGGGCCGACGATGCGACAAGACCATGACCGAGACCGCCGAGAAGATCGACTATTCCAGGACGCTCTACCTGCCGCAGACCGAATTTCCCATGCGCGCCGGCCTGCCCGAGAAGGAGCCGCTGCTGGTCAAGCGCTGGCAGGAGATGAAGCTCTACCGCAAGCTGCGCGAAAGCGCTGCCGGCCGGCCGCTCTATGTGCTGCACGACGGCCCGCCCTACGCCAACGGCAACATCCATATCGGGCATGCGCTCAACAAGATCCTGAAGGACGTCATCACCCGCTCCTTCCAGATGCGCGGCTACGATTCCAACTACGTGCCGGGCTGGGACTGCCACGGCCTGCCGATCGAGTGGAAGATCGAGGAGCAGTACCGCGCCAGGGGCAGGAACAAGGACGAGGTGCCGGTCAACGAGTTCCGCAAGGAATGCCGCGACTTCGCCCAGAACTGGATCAGGGTCCAGACGCAGGAGTTCCAGCGCCTCGGCGTCGAGGGCGACTTCGACAACCCCTATACGACCATGGCCTTCCACGCCGAGGCGCGCATCGCCGGCGAGCTGCTGAAGTTCGCCATGTCGGGCCAGCTCTATCGCGGCTCCAAGCCGGTGATGTGGTCGGTGGTCGAGCGCACGGCGCTGGCCGAGGCCGAGGTGGAATATCAGGACTACGAGAGCGACACGATCTGGGTGAAGTTTCCCGTCGCTTCGTTCGACCGGGAGAAATTCGCCGGTCTGAGGGGCAGGACGGTCGCCGAGCTCGACAAGCCGTCTCCCGCCGGCGATCTCGACCGGCAGGCCACCGAGGACATGCTGGCGCTGGTTCCGGCCCTGCTCGATGCAAGCGTGCTGATCTGGACGACCACGCCGTGGACGATCCCCGGAAACAGGGCCGTGGCGTTCGCGCGGATAAACGTGCCCTATGGTCTTTACGAGGTCGAATCGGTCGAGAACGATTTCGGCCCGCGGCCCGGCGACAAGCTGATCGTCGCCAGCCGCCTCGCGCAGGAGTGCGCCGACAAGGCGAAGCTGATCCTGAAGCGCATCGCCGCCGTGGACGGGACCATGCTCGATTGCCTGACGCTGGCGCACCCGCTGAAGGGGCTCGGCGGCGGCTACCAGTTCGCCGTGCCGATGCTGGCGGGCGACCACGTCACCGAGGATGCCGGCACCGGCTTCGTCCACACCGCGCCGGGCCACGGACGCGAGGACTTCGACGCCTGGATGGACGCCGCCCGCGACCTCGCCGCCCGCGGCATCGAAACGACGATCCCCTTCACCGTGGACGACGCCGGGTTCTTCACCAAGGACGCGCCGGGCTTCGGGCCGGACCGCGAGGGCGGCCCCGCGCGCGTCATCGACGACAACGGCAAGAAGGGCGACGCCAACAAGGCCGTCATCGAGGCGCTGATCGCGCACGACGCGCTGTTCGCGCGCGGCCGCCTCAAGCACCAGTACCCGCATTCGTGGCGCTCGAAGAAGCCGGTGATCTTCCGCAACACGCCGCAATGGTTCGTCCACATGGACAAGGAGCTGGGCGGCTACGGGCTGCCGGACCGTCCGTCGCCGGGCACGGCCTCGCCCGGCGCCGTGGAGGCGCAGGCGCATCGGGCCGCCGCGCGCGCGGCCCGGCCCGATACGCTGCGCAACCGGGCGCTGGCGGCCATCGACGCCACCCGTTTCGTGCCGCCGGCCGGCCAGACGCGGCTTCGCGCCATGATCGAGGACCGCCCCGACTGGGTTCTTTCCCGGCAGCGCGCCTGGGGCGTGCCGATCTGCGTGTTCTGCGACGAGGACGGCGAGGTGCTGAAGGACGAGGCCGTCAACGCGCGCATCCTCGCCGCCTTCGAGGAGGAGGGGGCCGACGCCTGGTTCGCGCCGGGCGCGCGCGCGCGCTTCCTCGGGGCCCGCGCGAGCGAGCCGTGGGAGATGGTCACCGACATCCTCGACGTGTGGTTCGATTCCGGCTCGACCCACTCCTTCACGCTGGAGGACCGGCCGGACCTGAAATGGCCGGCCGACGTCTATCTCGAAGGCTCCGACCAGCATCGCGGCTGGTTCCATTCCTCGCTGCTCGAAAGCTGCGGCACGCGCGGCCGCGCGCCCTACGACGCCGTCATCACCCATGGCTTCACCATGGACGAGGACGGCCGCAAGATGTCGGCAAGAACGTGTTGCAGACCAACATCGACGCCTACCGCAAGCTTAGGAACACCATCCGCTGGATGCTGGGCACGCTCGCCCATGACGAGGGCGAGGACGTCGCGCTTTCCGACATGCCGGAGCTGGAGCGGCTGATGCTGCACCGGCTGTCCGAGCTCGACGAGGTGGTGCGCAAGGGCTACGACGCCTTCGACTTCAAGCGCATCACCCGCGCCCTGATCGACTTCATGGTGGTCGAGCTGTCGGCCTTCTATTTCGACGTGCGCAAGGATGCGCTCTACTGCGACGCGCCGTCGAGCGTGCGTCGCAAGGCCGCCCTCGTCGTCGTGCGCCACCTGTTCGACAATCTGGTGACGTGGCTTGCCCCGATGCTGCCCTTCACCGCCGAGGAGGCATGGCTCGCCCGCTACCCCGAGGCCGTGTCGGTGCATCTGGAGCAGTTCCGCGCCGTTCCGGCCGAATGGCGCGACGAGGCGCTCGCCGCCAGATGGCGCAAGGTCAGGGCCGTGCGCCGCGTCGTCACCGGCGCGCTGGAGGTCGAGCGCCGCGAGAAGCGCATCGGCTCGTCGCTGGAGGCCGCGCCGATCGTCCACATCGCCGATCCCGAGCTGATGGCGGCGGTGGCCGATGTCGACATGGCCGAGGTCTGCATCGTCAGCGCCATCTCGATCCTCGACAAGGCCGCGCCCCAGGGCGCCTTCGCGCTCGACGACATCGGGGGCGTCGCCGTGGTGCCGGCGCTCGCGGCGGGCCGCAAATGCGCGCGCTCCTGGCGCTACACCGACGATGTCGGCTCCGACCCGGAGTTTCCCGAGGTGTCGGCGCGCGACGCGGCGGCGCTGCGCGAATTGCGGGCGCTGGGGCGGCTGTGACGCCGCCCGGGGGCGATAACATGCGGCTCTGATCCCGCCCCCGTCATTGCCCGAAACCGTCGTTTGCGGTACAAGCGCGGCGGCCGGGTGCCATGTTGTCGCCGGAATGTCCGGCGACAAGGCGTGCGGTGTGGCGGTTTTCGCCCGGTGTGAGAGGCAGTTCGCAGTGAAGACAGATCGCAGCTTGTCGCGTGGCCACGCGCCGCTTTTCCTGGGCGTATCCGCCGCCTGCGCCGCCGCGCTGCTGTCGGGCTGCATGAGCGCCCCCACCTACGGCACCGACAAGACCGCGACCGAGCAGCTTTTCGAGGATGTCACCGGCATCATCTCCACCGAGGGCCTGTCGGGCGACAGGAGCCGCGAGGCCGCGATCGCCTACAAGCCGCGGCCGGAGCTGGTCAAGCCGGCCTCGCTCGAGGTGCTGCCCGAGCCGCAGCGCGAGATGGCCACGGCCGACAACTCCGCCTGGCCGGAATCGCCCGAGCAGCGCCGCGCGCGCCTGCGCGCCGAGGCGACCGAGAACCAGGACAATTTCAACTACCGCTCGCCCATCGTCATGGGCGGTCTCAACGCCGGCCCGGTCGACCTCACGCCGGAGCAGCGGGCCGAGCTGGAGCGTCGCAAGCGCGAGCGCAACCAGGGCGATCCCGACAGTCGCAAGTACCTGTCCGAGCCGCCGGTCGGATACCGCGTCCCCAACGCGACGGCCGCCGCCGGCGACCTCGGCGAGGACGAGTGGAAGAAGGAAAAGCGCGGCAAGAAGGCCGCCGGCAAGTCGTCCTGGCGCGACCTGCTGCCCTGGTGATCCGGCGTCAGCGCCGGTTTCAGCGCTTGTCCCGGAAGAACGATTTCAGCATCTGCGAAGCCCGCTTCTCGGCGAAGCCGGCATAGGTTTCGGGCGCGTGGTGGCATGTCGGCTGCGAGAACAGCCGCACGCCGCTGACCACCGCGCCGCCCTTCTCGTCGGCCGCGCCGAAATAGAGCCGGCGGATGCGCGAGAACGAGATCGCCGCCGCGCACATCGGGCAGGGCTCCAGCGTCACGTAGAGATCGGCCTGCGGCAGCCGCTCGCTCGCCATGAGGCGGCAGGCCTCGCGGATTGCCAGCATCTCGGCGTGGGCGGTGGGGTCGTTGAGCTCGCGGGTGCGGTTGCCGGCGCGCGCGAGGATCGCGCCGTCCTGCGCGACGACGGCGCCGATCGGCACTTCGCCGCGCCGGGCGGCGGCCTCCGCCTCGGCGAAGGCTGCCTCCATGAAGGGGGACGGTTTCATGCGCTCGGTGCCGATGACATTTCACTCGCAAGGCCAGACTGGCTCTGATAGTTACCCGCGCGGAAAGGCGAGCGCCACATGAACGACGACAGAAAAAAGCCCTTTGCCGGCGGCAAGGGGGGCGGCAAGGGGGGCGGCAAGGGCACCGGCAAGGGGCGTGGCCCCGGCAAGGAGCGTGGCCCCGGCGGCCCCGCGGCCGGGCGCGAGGGTGGCCGCCCGCCGCGCGCCGCCCGCGACGGCGAGGCCAAGCCGTTGCGCCGGCAGGACGGGGCCAAGCGCGCCTTCGCCGGCCGCGAGGACGGCAAGCCCGGCAAGCCGCGCCCCGGCAGATGGGAGCGCGAGCAGGAAAAGGCGGGCGAGGGCGGGGAACGCCGGCCGGGCAAGCCGTTCGCGCCGCGCGGCGGCGATGCGCCGCGCCCGCGCCCGGCACGGCGCGAGCGCGAGGAGCCGGCGGCGGCTATCGCGGAAGGCGGCGGCGAGCGCATCGCGCGCCGGCTGGCGCGCGCGGGCGTCTCGTCCCGCCGCGATGCCGAGGCGATGATCGCCGCGGGGCGCGTGACGCTCAACGGCAGGGTGCTCGACACGCCCGCCGTCAATGTCGGCGCGCACGACCGCATCGAGATCGACGGCAAGCCGATCCCGGCCGTCGAGCGCACGCGGCTGTTCCTGTTCCACAAGCCGGCGGGCGTGGTCACGACCAGCCGCGACCCCGAGGGCCGCAGGACCGTGTTCGACGTGCTGCCCGGGGACCTGCCGCGGCTGATGACGGTCGGCCGGCTCGACATCAACACCGAAGGGCTGCTGCTGCTGACCAATGACGGCGGCCTGTCGCGTGTGCTGGAGCTGCCGGCGACCGGCTGGCTGCGGCGCTATCGCGTGCGCGTCCACGGCAAGGTCGAGCAGCAGGCGCTCGACGCGCTCAAGGAGGGCATTGCCGTCGACGGCGTGTTCTACGGCGCGGTGGAAGCCGCGCTCGACCGCGAGCAGGGCTCCAACGCCTGGCTGACCGTCGGCCTGCGCGAGGGCAAGAATCGGGAAGTGAAGAACATCCTCGGCGCGCTCGGGCTGGAGGTGACGCGGCTGATCCGCGTCTCCTTCGGGCCGTTCCAGCTCGGCGATCTCGCCGAGGGCGAGTTGCGCGAGCTGAAGGGCCGCTACCTGCGCGACCAGCTCGGCGAGCGGCTGATCGAGGAATCGGGGGCGAATTTCGACGCGCCGGTGCTGAACCCCGTCTCCTCGCGCGACGCGGCGGCCGGCGAGGCGCGGCCCGCCCGCCCCGCCCGCCCGCGCGAGGACACGCCCGCAGACCGCCGGGAAGACAGGCGCGAAAGCCGGCGTGAGGACGCGCTCGGCCGGCTGGACACGCGGAAGCCGCCGCGCGGCAAGCCGGCGCGGAAGGATGCGGCGCGGCCGGCCGGCAAGGGCGGATTCGGCGCGCCGAAGCCGGGCGCCGCGGGCAAGCCCGGCGGCCGCGGCGAGCGGCCGGAGGAGAAGCCGCGCGCCCGCACCTCGAACGTGTGGATGGCGCCGGGCGCCAAGCCGCTCGGCGAGAAGAAGGCGGCGGCGCTGGCCGAGAGGAGCGAGGGACGCCGCTATGCCGGCAAGCCGCGCCCCGCCGGCAAGCCCGGGGGCAAACCGACCGGAAAGCCGGGCGGCAGGCCCGGTGGGCGACCAGACGGACGACCCGGTGGGCGGCCGGGAACGGGCAGGGGAGGCCCGCGCAAGCCGCGCGGCGAGGGCTGATGCGCATCGTCGGCGGCGCGTTGCGCGGCCGGCCGCTGGCCGCGCCGCGCTCCGATTCGATCCGCCCGACCAGCGACCGCACCCGCGAGGCCGTCTTCAACATCATCGCCCATGGCTGGCCGGAGCGGTTGGAAGGCGCGCGCGTGCTCGACCTCTTCGCCGGCACCGGCGCGCTGGGGCTGGAGGCGCTGTCGCGCGGGGCGGCCCAGGCCCTCTTCGTCGAGGAGTCCGCCGAGGGGCGCGGCCTGATCCGCACCAATGTCGAGGCCTTCGGCCTTCAGGGCCGGGCCAGGATATTCCGCCGCGACGCCGCAAGGCTGGGCGAGGCCGGCACCATCGCGCCCTTCGATCTCGTCTTCGCCGATCCGCCCTACGGCAAGGGCCTGGCCGAACAGGCGCTGCAATCGGCGCTCGCCGGCGGCTGGCTGAAGCCGGATGCGCTCGTCGTGGTCGAGGAGGCGGCCGCCACGCCGTTCCAGCCGCCGCAGGGGCTGGCGCTCGTCGAGCGCCGCGACTGGGGCGACACCTGCGTGACATTTGGCGCCCGCACCTGAATTCGGCCAATCTTGCGTCCGATGACGGCTTTGCCCGCGCGCGGCGGCTTGCCTGAGCCGCCGCAGGCGTTATCAGTCGCGGGGACGGGAAGAAGGATGAGCCCATGGACGTGATTCGCGATTTCAGCCTGCGGGCGGCGCTCGCCGCCGGGCTGCTGGCCGCAGCATCGGCCCCGCTCCATGCCGAGGACGCGCCGCAGATCGACAGCTTCAGCCTCGACAACGGGCTTCAGGTCGTCGTCATCCCCGACCGGCGCGCGCCCATCGTCACCCACATGCTGTGGTACAAGGTCGGCTCCGCCGACGAGGACCCCGGCAAGTCGGGCATCGCCCATTTCTTCGAGCACCTGATGTTCAAGGGCACCGCCAATCACGGCCCCGGCGAGTTCTCCGCCCGCGTCGCCGAGGTCGGCGGCCGCGAGAACGCCTTCACCTCCTACGACTACACCGCCTACTACCAGCAGGTGGCGCCGCAGGTGCTGCCGGACATGATGGCCTTCGAGGCCGACCGCATGACCAACCTCGTGCTCACCGAGGAGGTGATCGCGCCCGAGCGTGACGTCATCATCGAGGAGCGCAACTCGCGGGTCGAGAACGACCCCGGCTCGCTGCTCTCGGAGGAGGTCAGCGCCACGCTCTACCAGAACCATCCCTACCGCATCCCGGTCATCGGCTGGATGCACGAGATCGAGAAGCTCAACCGCGACGACGCCATCGACTTCTACCGCCGCTACTACGCCCCCAACAACGCGGTGCTGGTGGTGGCGGGCGACGTCGACGCCGCCAGCGTGCGCGAGCTGGCCGAGGCCACCTACGGCAAGGTCCCGCGCGGGCCGGACCTGCCGCCGCGCGTGCGCCCGACCGAGCCCGAGCAGAACACGCGCCGCACCGTGACGCTGGTGGACGAGCGCGTCGGCGTGCCGTCCTTCTCCAAGCGCTGGGTGGTGCCGTCCTACACCACGGGCGAGGGCCGCGAGGCCGAGGCGCTCGACCTGCTCGCCGAGGTGCTGGGCGGCGGCGTGCGCAGCCGCATCTATCAGGAGCTGGTGGTGCGGCGCGGCATCGCCTCCTCGGCCATGGCCTACTACCAGAGCACGGCGCTCGACGACACGATGTTCATGGTCATGGGCTCGCCGCGCGGCGAGGCGACGATTGCCGACGTCGAGAAGGCCATCGACGCCGAGATCGCCAAGATCGCCACCGACGGCGTCGGCGAGGAGGAACTGGAGAAGGCCAAGAAGCGCTTCGTGCGCTCGATGATCTTCGCGCGCGACGAGCAGGACGGCATGGCGCGCATCTACGGCTCGACGCTGACCACCGGCGGAACGGTCGAGGACATCGCCGGCTGGCCCGAGCGCATCCGCGCCGTCACGGCCGGGGACGTCAAGGCGGCCGCCGTGCGCTGGCTGGACGAGCGGCGCGCCGTCGCCGGCTACCTGCTTCCGAAGGAATGAGGGCGATCATGAGGAACGTTGACATGGCTGACCGCCTTTCGCTGGCGCTGACGACGCTGCTGCTCGCCCTCGTCCTGCTTGTGCTGCCGGCGCTGGCGCCGGCGCGCGCGGCGGTGAAGATCCAGGAGGTCACCTCCGACGGCGGCGTCACCGCCTGGCTGGTCGAGGACTACACCGTGCCCATCGTCGCCGTGCGCTTCGCCTTTACCGGCGGCTCCGTGCAGGACCCGGCCGGCAAGGAGGGCCTGTCGAACCTGATGACCGGCCTGTTCGACGAGGGCGCGGGCGATCTCGACGCCGACGCCTTCCAGGAGCGGCTGGACGAGGTGGGCGCGGAGATGAGCTTCGACGCGCGCCGCGACGCCGTCTACGGCTCGATGCGCATGCTCGCCGAGGAGCGCGAGGCGGCCTTCGATCTTCTGCGGCTCGCCGTCACTCAGCCGCGCTTCGACGCCGGGCCGATCGAGCGCATCCGCGCCCAGATCGTCACCGGCATCCAGCGCGACATGCGCGATCCCAACGTGCTCGGCCGCGACCAGTTCGCGCGCGCGCTCTATGGCGACCACCCCTATGCGCGGCGCACCGACGGCACCGCCGAATCGCTCGCCGGCCTCACGGCCGAGGACCTGCGCGCGCTTCACGCCCGCACCTTCGCGCGCGGCAATCTCAGCGTCGCCGTCGTCGGCGCCATCGACGCCGACGCGCTGAAGGTCGAGCTCGACCGCGTCTTCGGCGACCTGCCCGCCGAGCCGCGGCTCGACCCCGTCGAGAAGGCGAGGCTCAACCTGGCGCAGGAGGTCCGCTACGCCTATCCGCTGCCGCAGGCCACGCTCCAGCTCGTCTATCCCGGCCTCGAGCGCGACGATCCCGGCTTCTTCGCCGCCTTCCTGATGAACCATATGCTGGGCGGCGGCACCTTCTCCTCGCGCCTGTTCGACGAGGTGCGCGAGAAGCGCGGCCTCGCCTACGGCGTCGGCTCCTCGCTCGTCACCAGCGACTATTCCGACATGCTGGTCATCGGCACCTCGACGCGCGCCGACCGCGCGCAGGAGGCGCTCGCCGTCATCCGCGACGTGGTGCGCGAGATGGCCGATAGCGGCGTCAGCGAGGAGGAGCTGGCGCGGGCCAAGACCTATCTGGTCGGCGCCTACGCCATCAACAATCTCGACTCGTCCTCCTCCGTCGCCCGCACGCTGGTCGAGTTGCAGAAGGACAAGCGCGGCATCGACTATATCGAGCGTCGCGCCGCTCTGATCGAGGCGGTCACGCTCGACGAGGTCAAGGCGGCGGCGCAGCGGCTGCTGACGGCCGAGCCGGCCGTGCTGGTGATCGGGCCGGAGGGCGGCGAGGCGGCCGGCGCGGGCAAGGACGGCTGAGGGTTCGCGGTCATGAGCGGCGATCCGACCTTCGCCGTCGCCTTCGGCGGCGGCGGCGCGCGGGGGCTGGCGCACATCCACGTCATCGAGGTGCTGGACGAGCTCGGCATCCGGCCCGTCGCCATCGCCGGCTCCTCCATCGGCGCGATGATGGGCGCCGGCATGGCGGCGGGCATGAGCGGCCGCGCCATCGAGGACCACGCCCGCGCCGTCCTGTCCAACCGGGGCGAGGCGGCGGCGCGCCTGTGGCGCACCGTTCCCCGCAGCTTCGGCGAGCTGGTGTCGGGAGGCGTGCGGCTCGGCCAGTTCGACATCGGCCGCATCCTGCGCGCCTTCATGCCCGACGCCGTGCCCGACCGCTTCGAGGAGCTGAAGATCCCGCTGCATGTGACGGCGACCGACTTCTACGGCCACGCCGAGCGGGTGTTCGCCGAGGGCGACCTGTTCGTGGCGCTGGCGGCCTCGGCCGCGCTTCCCGCCATCTTCCGGCCGGTCAGCCATGACGGCCGCGTGCTGATCGACGGCGGCATCGCCAATCCCGTCCCCTTCGACGTCCTCGACGGCAGGGCCGACATCGTCATCGCCGTCGACGTGGTGGGCACGCCGGGGGCGAACGGCGCGCAGCCGGGCGCGCTCGACCTTCTGCTCGGCGCCAGCCAGATCATGATGGCCTCGATCGTGGCGCTGAAGCTGGAGCGGTCGCGGCCCCAGATCATGCTGCGCCCGCCGGTGTCGCATTTCCGCGTGCTCGACTTCCTCAAGGTGGACCGCGTGCTGGAGGGCACGGCCCCGGTCCGCGACGAGCTGAAGCGGGCGATCGACGCGGCGGTGGAGCGATTCGCGCTGGCGGGCGGCGCGCCCGATGGCCGCGATCTGCACCGATAGCCGCGACCCTGCGCCCGGGAAAAAACGCCCCGTTAGCCATGCCGTGCGGCTTTCTCCGCCCGCTCACCGCGCATTACAGAACTTTAAGATGTCGTGACCGAACATTGCCACAATCATCCCGGCAAATGGGGGAAACGGGAGATCGTGGTCATGAAGCCCAACATTTCCGAGACGTCGCGCACGGAAAAGCGGGTGGAGCTGTGGACCCCGTGGGGCGTCCTGAGGCTCACCCGTTCGCAGGAGGCCGCCAGGAAGCGGCGCGAGCCGCTGCCCGGCGCGTGGGTGCCGCCGGTGGCGGCCAGGCCGGCGCGCGAGCAGGATTTCGAGCCGCGCGCCTGAGGGTTCCTTGCCTGCGAGGCTGACGCGCGGACAGGGGCCGCGCGGGAGCAAGCCTGCGGCGCGGCCGCCATTTCGCGCCTTGCGCATTGCATCGCCGGGACCGGAGCCATAGATGGAGGCGGTGAAGCACATCGCCATTCCCGCCCCAGGACCGGAACCATTCATGAGCCAGCCGATCGATAGCGCGAGCCTCGCCGACCTCGTTGCGCGGCTGGTCGAGGCCGCGCGGCGCGCCGGCGCCGACGCCGCCGACGCGGTCGCCGTGCGTTCGCGCTCCACCTCGGTGTCGGTGCGGCTGGGCAAGGTCGAGAACACCAGCGCGGCCGAGAGCGACGACGTCTCGCTGCGCGTCTTCGTCGGCGAGCGTTCGGCGAGCGTCTCGGCCAATGCGGCGTCCGACGCGGCCGTCCTCGCCGAACGGGCGGTGGCCATGGCGCGCGTCTCGCCGCCCAACCCGCACCAGCGCCTCGCCGATGCCGCCTTGCTCGCGCGGGAAATCGCCGACCTCGACCTGTTCGACGGAACCGGCGTCGGGCCCGAAAGGCTGCGCGAGGACGCGCTCGCCATGGAGGAGGCCGCGCTTGCCGTCCCCGGCGTCACCAACTCGGCCGGCGCCGGGGCCTCTGCCGGCATGGGCGGGCTGGTGCTCGCCACCTCGCACGGCTTTCTCGGCCAGTACATGGCCACGCGCTTCTCGCGCTCCGTCAGCGCGCTCGCCGGCGAGGGCACGGCAATGGAGCGCGACCACGACTTCTCCTCGCGCCAGCATTTCGCCGATCTCGACGCCGCCGAGGCCATCGGCCGGCGCGCGGGCGAGCGCGCGGTCAGGCGGCTGGGCGCCCGCAAGGCGAAGACGGGGCCGGTGACGGTCGTGCTCGACCCGCGCGTGGCGCGCGGCATCGCCGGCCACCTCGCCGGCGCCATCAACGGCGCCGCGGTGGCGCGCGGCACCAGCTTCCTGCGCGAGCGCATGGGCAGGCAGGTCGCCTCGGCGGCGATCACCGTGACCGACGACCCGCACAGGATCCGCGGCCAGTCCTCGCGCCCGTTCGACGGCGAGGGCGTCGCCGGACGGCCGCTCGTCATGGTCGAGCGCGGGGTGCTGAAGCACTGGTTCCTGTCGACCTCGGCCGCCGGCGAGCTGGGGCTTGAAACCAACGGGCGCGGCGTGCGCGCCGCCTCCTCGGTCGTGCCGGCCTCGACCAACCTCGCCATCGAGCCGGGGGCCGAGAGCCCGCAGGCGCTGATCGGCGCGCTGAAATCGGGCTTCTACGTCACCGAGGTGTTCGGCCAGGGCGTCGACATGGTGACGGGCGACTACTCGCGCGGCGCGTCGGGCTTCTGGATCGACAATGGCGAGCTTGCCTTTCCCGTCGCCGAGGTGACGATCGCGGCCAATTTGAAGGACATGTTCATGAACATGGTGCCCGCCGACGACCTCGACCGCGATTTCGGCACGGCCGCGCCCACGCTGCTGATCGAGGGGATGACCCTTGCCGGCGATTGACACGACAGCGAAGTCCCTTGCCGCCGACCTGGCGCTGATCCGCGACGCCGCGCGCGAGGCCGGCGGCATCGCCATGCGCTATTTCCGCAACGACCCCGAGGTGTGGATGAAGGACGGCGCCTCGCCGGTCAGCGCCGCCGACATTGCCGTCGACACCTTCCTGCGCGAGACGCTGTCGGCCGCCCGGCCGGATTACGGCTGGCTGTCGGAGGAGACGGCCGACAACCTCGAGCGGCTTTCGGCGCGCCGCACCTTCGTCGTCGACCCCATCGACGGCACCCGCGCCTTCATCGACGGCCGCAGCACCTGGTGCGTGTCGATCGCCGTGGTCGAGGACGGCCTGCCGCTGGCGGGCGTGCTCGAATGCCCGGCCAAGGCCGAGTTCTACGAGGCGGGCGCGCACGGGCCGGCGCTGCTCAACGGCGAGGCCATCGCCGTGACGGGCGCGACGTCCCGCGCGCCGCGCGTCGCCGGGCCGAAGGCGATGCTGCAGGCCGCCCCCGCCTTCCTGCGCAGCGGCCCGGACATCCCCTACATCCCCTCGCTCGCCTACCGCATCGCCATGGTGGCCAAGGGTGCGCTCGACGCCACCTTCGTCAAGCCCGATTCGCACGACTGGGACCTCGCCGCCGCCGACCTGATCCTGCGCCGCGCCGGCGGCGCGCTGGTGGAGCGCGACGGCGCCGCGCCCGCCTATGCCGGGAAGAACCCGCGCCACGGCGCGCTGGCGGCGGGCAGCGGGCCGTTGCTGGCGCAGATGAGGGCCGTCATCGCCGGCCCGCCGCCCGGCCGGGAAGATTGGGCATCACGGCACGGTTTCAAAACGTAACGAATTCCTCTAGAGGAAGACGCACTGCGCCGGCCGTGCAGGCCGCGCCGAAGGTTCATCGTACAGGCGACCGGATATGTCCGAAGGAAACGCGAAGAAGCAGCTTCTCCACCTCGTGTTCGGTGGCGAGTTGAAGTCGCTCGACAGCACCGAGTTCCGCAACCTTGACGAACTCGACATCGTGGGAATCTATCCCGACTACAAATCTGCCGAACTTGCATGGAAAGCCAGGGCCCAGGCGACGGTGGACAATGCGCATATGCGCTACTTCATTGCCCATCTGCACCGCCTGCTCGAGCCCGATACGAAGTAGCGCCGCAGGAAGCATGGATCAGGAGGCCGTTTCAACCTTGGCCAAGGTGCGCGTGCAGGAAGGCAGGCCCCGTTCGCGCCCGCTGAAGCGCCTGTGGAAGAAGGTGCGCCAGCCGCTCGCCCGCTCGCGCGTGGCCAGGACGCTGCTGGTCGGCCTGATCGCCGGCGCGGTGAGGCTCGTCCACCGCACCAACGCGACGGTGGCCGGCTCCGACGACGTCGAGGCCGCGGTCAGGGACTACACGCCCGCCATCGCCGCCTTCTGGCACGGCCAGCACCTGCTGGCCCCGGCCATCAACCCGCGCGGCAACAGGATGGTGGCGCTGTTCTCGCGCAGCGCCGACGCCGAGATCAACGCCCGCGTCGCCGAGAAGCTCGGCTTCGGCGTGGTGCGCGGCTCCGGCGGGCGCGAGGGCGAGCACCGCGCCGACAAGGGCGGCGCGCGCGCGCTGATCGCGCTCAAGAAGACGCTCGACGCCGGCACCAATGTCGCCATGATCGCCGACATACCGCACGGCACCCCGCGCGAGGCGGGGCTGGGCATCGTCACGCTCGCCAAGATTTCGGGGCGGCCGATCGTGCCGATCGCGGTCGCCACCAGCCGCCGCAAGGTGCTGGAGAAGACATGGGACAAGACCACGATCAACCTGCCTTTCGGACGCAAGGCGCTGGTCATCGGCGAGCCGATCCGCGTGGCCGCCGACGCCGGCCCGCAGGAGATGGAAGACAAGCGGCGCGCGGTGACGCAGGCGCTGAACGCGGCGACCCTGCGCGCCTACCGGCTGGCGGACGGCGAGGAGACATGAGCGAGCGCTGGGCACGCGCCATGCTGACCGCCTATCGCTGGGCCGGGGCCGCCGCCTATCCGGTCATCGGCGGCTATGTCGCCTGGCGCGCCAGCAAGGGCAAGGAGGAGCACAGCCGCCGCCGCGAGCGCTACGGCCGCGCCGGCCGGCCGCGCCCCGAAGGCCCGCTGATCTGGATACACGCGGCGAGCGTCGGCGAGACCATCGCCGTCGTGCCGCTGATCGAGCGTCTGCTCGGCCACGGCATCAACATCGTGCTGACCACCGGAACCGTGACCTCGGCGCAGGTGGCGCGCGAGCGCCTCGGCGAGCGCATCATCCACCAGTACGTGCCGCTCGACCTCAAGCCCGCCGTCAGCCGCTTCCTCGACCACTGGTCGCCCGACCTCGCCGTGATGGCCGAGTCGGAGATCTGGCCGATGACGATCCTCGAGCTCGGCGCGCGGCGCGTGCCGCAGGTCCTCGTCAACGGACGGCTTTCCGACCGCTCCTTCGCCAACTGGTCGAAGCGCAGCTATCTCGCCGAGGCGCTGTTCGAGAACCTCGCCCACGTCATCGCCCAGTCCGACGTCGACGCCGAGCGCTTCCGCCAACTCGGCGCGCGCCCGGTCACCGTCTCGGGCAACCTCAAGGGCGACACGGTCGAGCCGCCGGCCGACCAGGCCGAGCTTGCCCGGCTGAGGGGCGAGATCGGCCGCCGCAAGGTGTGGGCCGCCGTCTCCACCCATGACGGCGAGGAGGAAGCCGCCATCGAGGTGCACCGGCGCCTGCGCGTCCGCCATCCCGACCTTCTGACGATGATCGTGCCGCGCCACCCCGAGCGCGCCGACGCCGTGGCCGCCGCCTGCGCCCAGGCCGGACTGTCCGTGGCGCGCCGCAGCACGAGGGACCATGTCGCGCCCGGCACCGACATCTTCCTCGGCGACACCATCGGCGAGATGGGGCTTTACCTGCGGCTGACCGAGATCGCCTTCGTCGGCCGCTCGCTCACCGGCCAGGGCGGGCAGAACCCGCTGGAGCCGGCCATGCTCGACACCGCCGTGCTGTCCGGCCGCAACGTGCAGAACTTCCGCGAGGCCTACCAGAAGCTGGCGGCGAGCGGAGGCGCGCGCTTCGTGCGCGACAAGGAAGTGCTGGCCGGCGCGGTCAACTACCTGCTCACCAACGAGGCCGAGCGGCACAAGATGATGCAGGCCGGCCGCCGCACGGTCGAGGGGATGCGCGGCGCGCTGTCGCGCACGCTCCTGGCGCTCGAGCCCTTCGTCAACCCGCTGATCGTGCAGGCGCGGCTGGAATCGTCAGCGGGCGCGAAGCGGTGAGGTGATGGTCAGCGAGGCGCCGCCGTTCTGGTGGGAGCGCGCCGGCTGGCAGGCCTGGGCGCTGTGGCCGTTCTCGCGCGCCTATGGCGCCGTTGCCGCGCGCAGGCTGCGCAACGCGCCGCGCGAGAAGATCGCCGCCCCCGTGCTGTGCATCGGCAACCTGACGGTGGGCGGCTCGGGCAAGACGCCGGTGGCGATCGCGCTCGCCGGGCAGGCCGCCGCCACGGGGCTGAAACCCGGCATCCTGTCGCGCGGCCATGGCGGCTCGGTCTCCGGCCCGCCGCATCTCGTCGATCCCGCGCACGACAGCGCCCGCCATGTCGGCGACGAGCCGCTGCTGCTCGCCCGGGCCGCACCCGTCGCCGTCAGCGCCGACCGTGCCGCCGGCGCCCGCGCGCTTCTCGCCCGAGGCTGCGACTTCCTCATCATGGACGACGGCTTCCAGAGCGCGCGCATCCATATCGACTACGCGCTGCTCGTGGTCGACGCCCGCCGCGGCATCGGCAACGGCCACGTCATCCCGTCCGGGCCGATGCGCGCCGGCCTGGTCGAGCAGATGCGCCACGCGCACGGCGTGCTCAAGGTGGGCGAGGGCGACGGCGCCAACGCGGTGCTGCGCCAGGCCGCCCGCGCCGGCCGGCCGTTCTTCGAGGCGCATGTGCGCGCGAAGCCGCCCGGGGGCATCTCGGGGAAAAGGTGCCTCGCCTTCGCCGGCATCGGCGATCCAGGCAAGTTCTTCGACACGGTCGGGGCCGTGGGCGGCGAGGTCGCGGTGGCGAGGAGCTTCGGCGACCATCATTTCTACAGCGAGTTCGATGCGCAGGACCTTCTGTCCACCGCCGGTGCGCAGGGGCTGGAGATCGTCACCACCGCCAAGGACGCGGTCAGGCTCGACCATGGCGGCGAGGCGCTGGCCGAGCTGAAGCGGCGCGCGAGGGTGATCGAGATCGAGGCCGTGTTCGATGTCGCCAGCGCCCCGCGCGCCATCGTCGCCGAGACGCTGGAAGCCTGGCGGCGGCGCAGATTGCAGGGGTGAGGGGTTAGCGCTTGCGCAGGTCGGGGTTCAGCTCCAGCTCGCGCGCCAGCGACACCGTGGCGCTGGCATAGGCTTCCTGCCGCGCCACGCTCCAGTATTTCAGCTCGTCGAGCGGGATGATGTCGCCGGTGACGGCGCAGCGCACGAAGGTGCCGGGCGACAGCACCTGGAAATCGCCGTCCAGATAGCGGATGCGCGCTTCCCGGCCGCCGGGTCCTTCGAAACGGTTCATGTCGTCATGCCTTCCTGCTCGCCCGGTTCCGCCACAAAAGCGGCGAAAGGTCAAGCGTCCCCGCCTCGATGCCCGTCCCAGCCCGGGCCGAAGGTCACGCTGTCGGGGCCGTAGATGTCCTTGAGCGCCTCCGCGATGGCCAGCCCTTCCGCGCGCCATGCCGCCTCGTCCTGCGGCGAGGGGAAGTCGGGCCCCCGCGGGGCGTCGTCGGCGGAAAAAGCGCTCTGGAAGCCGTCGTCCCATTCCTCGATGCGGTGGGCGAGGCTTTCCTCCACCCAGTAGAGGTGGCTGAAGCGCTTGCCCGTATCGGCGTTGACCAGCGGCTGCCAGCCGAATTTGGGCGCAATGACGATGCGGGCCGGCGCTTGCCTGTCGTCTTCCTCCTCGTCCGGCGGCGGGTCGAAGGACGGCAGCGAGGGCGCGTCCCACGCCATGTGGTAGACGAACCACAGCGCCAGCCCCGAGGCGGCGAGCGCCGTGACGACGACGCCGACCGGCTCGTCGAAGGGCGCGAGCCGGCCCTGGCTCCACAGCCACGCCACGCCCACCGCGACGGCGCTGTAGAGGATCGCCGCGTTGACGAGCTGCCTGCGCGAGGCCTCGTCGTCGTCCTCCGCCGGGATGAAGATCCGCCGCGCGCCGGCGATCCAGATCGCCTGCGCGGCCACGCTCGTCAGGAACAGCGGCAGCGCCCAGGCGCTCATCGTCATCAGCGCCGCGCCGCTGGCGCCCACCAGCACCGTCGACGCGCCGACGACCCAGCGTCGCCCGCGCTCCTTCGGGTCCTCCTTGCCGGCCGACAGCGCGGCCAGCGCCTTGTCGAGCACCGAGTCCATCAGGATCGCGCGCAGGCCGAACCATCCGGCGAAAAGATAGAAGCCGCCCGCGAGGCGGAAAGCGATGTCGATTGCGTCCATGGGCCCCGCCTTTGCTTCGTCAAGCCGATGCTTCGTTGCCTTCCAGCGCGCCAATGCCGTGCGATTGCGGCCCCGCGGCGGCAGGCTCAGCGGCGGCCGAACAGCCGCTCGATGTCGCTGAGCTTCAGCTCGACATAGGTCGGCCGGCCGTGGTTGCAGGTGCCGGAGCCGGGCGTCGCCTCCATCTGGCGCAAGAGCGCGTTCATCTCGTCGGGCCTGAGCCTGCGGCCGGAGCGCACCGAGCCGTGGCACGCCATGGTGGCGGCGATGGCGTCGAGCCGCTCCTTCAGCGTCTCGACCGTGTCGCTCTCGGCGATCTCGTCGGCAAGGTCGCGCACCAGTTGCGGCACGTCGACCGCGCCCAGCATGGAGGGCGTCGCCCGCACCGCCACCGCGCCGGGGCCGAAGCGCTCCAGCTCCAGCCCGAAACGCGCAAGCAGTTCGCCATGGCCGGCGAGGCGGCCGGCATCCTCCTCGGCCAGGTCGACGATCTCCGGCAGGAGCAGCATCTGCGAGGGCACGGCGCGCGCCGAAAGCGCCTGCTTCAGCGCCTCGTAGACGAGGCGCTCGTGGGCGGCGTGCTGGTCGACGATGATCAGCGAATCCCCGGTCTGGGCGACGATGTAGTTCTCGTGAACCTGGGCGCGCGCCGCCCCCAGCGGCCGCGCGGTGAGTTCCGGCGCGGCCTCGGCCATGCCGGCGCGGGCGTCGGCGCCGGGCTCCAGCACCGCCTGCGCCGTCTCGCCGAAGCCCAGCGGCCGCTGGAACGAGGCGGCGGCGTCGAAGCCGCCGGATGCCGGCGGCCGCGCCTGCCAGCCGCGAAAGGACGGGGCCGGGCCTTCGCCGAAGCCGCCGCCACCTTCCACGCCGCCCCCTTCCATGCCGCCGGGGCGGAAGGCCGCCAGCATCGCCGCCGCGCCGGTGGTGGCTGCGCGCACGCCCGAGCGCGCCAGCGCCTCGCGGATCGAGCCGACGATCAGCCCGCGCACCAGCCCCGGATCGCGGAAGCGCACGTCGGCCTTGGCCGGGTGGACGTTGACGTCGACCAGCGCCGGGTCGAGCTCGAGGAACAGCGCGGCGACGGCGTGGCGGTCGCGCGGCAGGACGTCGGCATAGGCGCCGCGCAGCGCGCCTGCCAGCCAGCGGTCGCGCACCGGCCGGCCGTTGACGTAGAGATACTGGTGCAGCGAGTTGGCGCGGCTGAAGGCGGGAATGGAGGCGAAGCCGGAAAGCCGCACGCCCTCGCGCTCGGCCTCGATGGCGAGCGCGTTGTCGGCGAACTCGCGGCCGATCACCTGGGCGACACGCGCCTCGTGGCTGTCGCAGGCGCGAAGGTCGAGCGTCGCGCGGTCGCTTCCCGACAGGGTGAAGCGCACCTGCGGGAAGGCGATCGCCGTGCGCCTGACCGTCTCGGTGATGGCGCCGGCCTCGGCGCGCTCGCCCTTCATGAACTTCAGCCGTGCCGGCGTGGCGAAGAACAGGTCGCGCACCTCGACCAGCGTGCCGCGATTGGCGGCCGCCGGCCTGACCGGGGAGACGCGCCCGCCGGTCACCGCGATCTCGTGGCCGCTGTCGGCCCCTTGCGTGCGCGAGCGGATCGTAAGCTTGCCCACCGAGCCGATCGACGGCAGCGCCTCGCCGCGGAAGCCGAGCGAGCGGATGGCGTCGATGTCGTCGGAAAGCTTCGAGGTGCAGTGGCGCTCGACGCTGAGCGCGAGGTCGCGGGCGTCCATGCCGGAGCCGTCGTCGCCGACGCGGATGAAGGAAAGCCCACCGCCGGCGGTGGCGATCTCGATGCGCGCGGCACCCGCATCGAGCGCGTTCTCCACCAGCTCCTTGACCACGCTCGCCGGCCGCTCGATCACCTCGCCGGCGGCGATGCGGTTGATGACGGTCTCGGAAAGGTGACGGATGGCCATGCCCCATCATAGAGGGATTCGCCCCGGCGAGTCAGGCCGTCGCCGGCCTCGCCCCATCCATGCCGCCGGCTGAACGGATCGCTAACCATTCCATCCGAATGTCGCGGCCGGGCCCCGGCCCGCCGGGCCGTCCACGCCGATTCTTAACCTCTCGATGCTGCAATGGCGGCGTGTGGAAATGCCGTAGCCGAGGGGGGTACGGATTTGATGGCATCGACCGGGGGGCGGCGCACGGGCGCCGACAGGCTGATCCTTTTCATCAGGAGCGCCTACTGGGTGGCGCTGTCGATCGTCGCGGCGATGGCGCTGGCCACCTATCTGCAGCTCCAGCACATGATGGCGGCGCACCAGCGCGACGATGCGCTGATGGCGCTGGTCGACGCGCAAAAGACGCTGTCGCAGCGCATCGTGTTCCTCTCCAACGCCGCGCGGATGGCGACGCCCGAGGTCCAGCAATCGCTGATCGCCTCGCTGCGCGCCTCGACCAGGCAGTTCGAGAGGAACTACGACCATATCCTCGAGGTCACCCATGCCGACGGCTCCTCGCCCGCCGCCGCCCCGACCGTCGGCGCGATCCTGTTCTCCTCGCCCCACCATCTCGACTATTTCACCTCCAACCTCGCCGCCAACGGCTGGCGCATCGTCTCGGCGCTGGAGACGCATTCGGGCCTGATCGACGCGGGCGGCGGCTATCAGGGCGGGGCCGAGCGGGCGCTGCTCGACGACACCGTGGCGGGCGCGGCGCTCGACGGCTACACCGCGCTCGGCGAGCACCTCGCCGCCGACTCCCAGAAGCTCCTCGACCGCATGCTCGACGTCCACCGCATGCTGTTCTACGCCAAGATCGTCGTGATCTGCCTGATCGCGCTGTTCATCTTCCGGCCGATGACGGCGGTCATCAGGCGCCGCACCAGCGAGCTGGTCGAGGCGCGCAACTCCATGGCCTTCATCGCCGCCCACGACGCGCTGACCGGCCTGCACAACCGCATCTTCATGCGCGACCATTTCGAGGTGCTTCTGAAGTCGGCGCAGCGGCGCGGCGAGCGGCTGGCGGTCATCCAGATCGACCTCGACCGCTTCAAGCAGATCAACGACACGCTCGGCCACGCCGCCGGCGACTTCGTGCTCACCACCACCGCGCAGCGCATGCGCGCGGCCTGCCGCGATTCCGACATCTGCGCCCGCCTGGGCGGCGACGAGTTCGTCATGGTCATGCCGGCGGCGGGCTCGACGCGCGACATCGACGACATGGCGCGCCGCATCCTCGACAGGATCAACCAGCCGATCCTCCACGAGGGCGCGACCATCGCGTGCGGCGCCAGCGCCGGCATCGCGGTCTATCCGGTCGATGCCGACAACGCCTCCGACCTTCTCGTCCATGCCGACCTCGCGCTCTACGCCGCCAAGCGCCAGGGCGGCGGCTCCTTCGCCTTCTTCTCCGGCGAGCTGCGACAGGAGCTGGAGCACCGCAAGCAGCTCGAGCACGACCTCGCCGAGGCCATCGCCGCCGAGCAGTTCTCCGTCTACTTCCAGCCGCAGGTCTCGCTGGCCGACGGCGGCATCGCCGGCGTCGAGGCGCTGGTGCGCTGGCGTCACCCCCGGCGCGGCATGGTGCGGCCGGACGAGTTCATCCCCGTGGCCGAGAAGGCCGGCTTCATGCCGGCGATCGGCCGCATCGTCGTGCGCAAGGCCGTCGGCGAGGCAGCAAGCTGGCACCGCGCCGGCATCGAGTTCGGGCGGCTGGCGATCAACGTCTCCGGCACCGAGCTGCGCGAGCCCGATTTCATCGATTTCCTGTTCGCCAGGCTGGACGAGGCCGGCCTGCCGCCGCACAAGCTGTCGCTGGAGATCGTCGAATCGGTGATCCTCGACGACGAGAAGACCGGCATCGCCGCCAAGCTGCGCGAGATCAGGGCCAGGGGCGTGCATCTGGAGCTCGACGATTTCGGCACCGGCTACGCCTCGCTCAGCCACGTCAGCCCGAGCGAGATCGACCGGCTGAAGATCGACCGGCGCTTCGTCCACAATATCGACCTCGACGGCGAGAACGCCAAGATCGTGCGCGCCATCGCCGATCTGGCGCGCGGCCTCGGCATCGCCATCGTCGCCGAGGGCGCGGAGACCGAGGCCGAGCTGTCGTCGCTGATGTCGCTCGGCTGCGATCAGGTGCAGGGCTACTCGATCGCCTTCCCGATGCCGAAGGCCCAGGCGCGCGAATGGCTGAGCGCGCGACGGCGCTGGCAGGGCGCGCAGGACGGGCAGGTGCTGGAGGAGCAGGCGCAGGACGGGCAGGTGCTGGAGGAGCAGGCGCGCGCCTCCGGCTGAACAGGCCGCGCGACGGGCCGCGCCGGCCCATTGGCGCGGGCCGCCCGACGCACTAGAGTGCGCCGGCGACCATCGATGCGAGGCAGGACCGGGAATGACGCCCGAGCCGGACTATCCCGTGCTTTTCTTCGTGATAGCCGGCCTGTGGGGCGTGGCAACCGTCGCCGTGCTGATCTCGGCCGCGCGCCTGTGCTATCGCATCGAGGCGCGCTCCGGCCGCCCGCTGCTCAAGCGCGGCCTGCCGGGCTACGCCAACCTCGTTCCCGTCGCCTTCAACGTCGGCGTGGCGAGGGACGAGGAGACGCAGGCGCTGCGCCGGCGCATGAACATGCGCCTTCTCGTCATTCTCGTGGGCTTCGGGTTCTTGTACCTTTTCCGGTGGGCCGCCGGGGTGCTATCGAGCTGACCACGACCGCCAGAGTCGCGCCTGCGCGCGTCGGCGGATTGCCCCGGCTTTCAGGGAGGATGAGATGAAGCCCTTGTCGATACGCTCGCTCGCGGCCGCGGCCGCGCTCGCGGCGGCCGCATGGATGGCCGCGCCCGCGGCCGCTTCGGCGCAGGAGGTGACCCTGCGGCTTCACCAGTTCCTGCCGGCGCAGGCCAACGTTCCCACCAACCTGCTCTATCCCTGGGCCGACCGGGTCGAGGCGCAGTCGGGCGGCCGCATCAGGATCGAGCGCTATCCGGCCATGCAGCTCGGCGGCACGCCGCCGCAACTGATCGACCAGGCTCAGGACGGCACCGTCGACATCGTCTGGACGCTGCCCGGCTACACGCCCGGCCGCTTCCCCACGACCGAGGTGTTCGAGCTTCCCTTCATGATGAGCAATGCCGAGGCCGCCTCGAAGGCCTATTGGGACATGTTCGAGAAGCACATGAAGGACGGCGAGTTCGCCGACGTCCACATCCTCGCCACCTGGGTCCACGGCCCCGGCGTCATCCATTCCAGCCGGCCGGTGGAGACGCTCCAGGACCTGCGCGGCATGAAGCTGCGCGCGCCGAGCCGCATCATCAACACGCTGCTCGGCGAGCTGGGGGCCACGCCGGTCGGCATGCCGGTTCCCGCCGTCACCGAGGCGCTGTCGCGCGGCGTCATCGACGGCGCCGTCATCCCGTGGGAGGTCGCGCCCTCGGTCAAGGTCGAGGAGCTCGTCAGCCACCACACGGAGTTCGCCGGCGGCGAGGCGCTCTACACCGCCACCTTCGTGCTGGCCATGAACAAGGCGCGCTACGAGAGCCTGCCCGAGGAGCTGCGCAAGATCATCGACGACAATTCCGGCCGCGAGGTTTCCGGCCTGTTCGGCCGCACGCAGGAGCATTACGACGGCCCGGCGCGCCAGCTTGCCGTCGACCGCGGCAATACCATCGTCGAGCTCGACGCCGACGAGGTCGCGGCCTGGAAAGCCGCTTCCCGGCCGGTGATCGACGGCTGGATCGCCGAGATGAACGGGCGCGGCCTCGACGGGCAGGCGCTGGTCGACGAGGCGCGGGAGCTGATCGCGAAATATACCGCGCAGCAATAGGGCGGGCGGGGCAGGGGAGGCGCGATGAGGATCCCGGCCGTCGCCGAAGCGCTCGCGCGCTGGCTGGCCATGCTGGGCGGGCTGGCGCTCGTCGCCGTCACCGGCCTCACCGTCACCAGCATCGCCGGCCGCGCGCTGACGCGCCAGGGGCTCGGGCCCATCCCCGGCGATTTCGAGCTGGTCGAGGCGCTGACGGCCTTCGCCGTGTTCGCCTTCCTGCCCTGGTGCCAGTTGCGGCGCGGCCACGCCACGGTCGACGTCTTCACCCGGGCGCTGCCGGAGCGCGCCAACCGCGCCATCGACCTTGCCGCCGAGCTCCTGATGACGCTGGTGGTGGTGCTGATCGCCTGGCGGCTGTGGCACGGCATGTGGGACAAGCTGCGCTATCACGAGACGACCTTCATCCTCCAGTTCCCGCTGTGGTGGAGCTTCGCCGCCGCGTTCGCCGCCGCGGCGGCGGGCGTCCTCGTCTCGTTCTGCGTCGTGGCGCTGCGCCTGCGCGAGCTTCTCGCCGTGGCCGACGATGCGGCCCACGATGCGGGGGGCGACGCGCCGGGCGATGCGGGAGGCGCTCCTTGAGCAATCTCGAGCTCGGCCTCTGGTCGTTCCCGGTGCTGCTGGGGCTGATCTTCCTGCGCATCCCGATCGGGCTCTCCATGCTCTCATGCGGGCTCGTCGGCACCTGGCTCGTCATGGGCACGACGGCGCCGATCCTGTCGCGGCTCAAGGTCGAGACCTACTCGACCTTCTCCAGCTACTCGCTGTCGATCGTGCCGCTCTTCCTGCTCATGGGCCAGTTCGCCTCGCTCGGCGGCATGTCGCAGGCGCTGTTCCGCGCCGCCAACGCCTTCCTCGGCCACCGCCGCGGCGGGGTGGCGATGTCGGCCATCGGCGCCTGCGCCGGCTTCGGCGCCATCTGCGGCTCCTCGCTCGCCACCGCCGCCACCATGGCGCAGGTGGCGCTGCCGGAGCTGAGGCGCTACGGCTATTCGGGCGCGCTCGCCACCGGCACGCTTGCCGCCGGCGGCACGCTCGGCGTGCTGATCCCGCCCTCGGTGGTGCTGGTCATCTACGCCATCCTGGCCGAGCAGAACGTGGCCAAGCTGTTCGTGGCCGCCTTCGTGCCGGGCGTGCTGGCGGCCGTCGGCTACATGGTGGCGATCTCGCTCTATGTGCGGCTTTATCCCGAATCCGCCGGGTCGAGCCCGCGCCAGCCCTGGCGGGAACGCCTCGCCGCGCTCGCCGAGGTCTGGCCGGTGGCGGCCGTGTTCCTCGCCGTGGTCGGTGGCATCTACGCCGGCTGGTTCACGCCGACGGAGGGCGCCGCCGTGGGCGCGGCCGGCACCGGGCTGATCGCGCTTGCGAATGGCGGCCTGACGCGCCGGACGCTCATCGAGGCCATCCTCGCCACCGCGACCTCGACGGCGATGATCTTCTTCATCGTCTTCGGCGCGGCGATCTACAACAGCTTCCTGGCGCTGTCGCAGCTTCCGGCCGAGGCCGCCGCCTTCATCACCGGGCAGGGCTTCTCGCCCTTTGCGGTGCTGGCCGGCATCCTGATCTTCTATCTCGTGCTCGGCTGCTTCATGGATTCGCTGTCCATGATCCTGCTCACCGTGCCGATCTTCTTCCCGCTCGTCGGCGGTCTCGATTTCGGCATGGGCGCGGAGGATTTCGCCATCTGGTTCGGCATCCTCGTCCTGGTGGTGGTCGAGGTCGGGCTGATCACGCCGCCGGTGGGCATGAACCTCTTCGTCATCAACTCGATGGCCAAGGACATCCCCATCCTCGCCACCTATCGCGGAGTGACGCCCTTCGTCCTGTCGGACATCGTGCGCACGGTCATCCTCGTCGCCTTCCCGGCGCTGTCGCTGTTCATGGTGAAGTGGCTGTATTGAGGGCGGGTCAGCCGTACTGCTGCCGCACCAGCGCGTAGAGGTTGGTGCAGCGCGTGCCCGAGCGGCAATAGGCCAGCACCGGCTTCGGCAGCTCGGCGAGCGCGCGCGCCTGCTCGTCGACGTTCTGCTGCGTCATCTGCCCGCTGACGACGGGGATGTAGCGGAACGCAAGCCCCGCCGCGCGCGCCGCCGCCTCGATGGCGTCGTGCGGCACCGTCCCGTCCTCGCTGTCGGGCCGGTTGGAGATCACGCTCCTGAAGCCGGCCTCCCTGATGCGGGCGATGTCCTCGACGCCGATCTGCGGCGCAACGAAATAGTCGTCGGTGATCTGGCGGAAGGTCATGGCGCTGCGTTTCCCGAAGTTGATCGGGCACTGATCTAGGCGCGCGGCCGCATCTTGCCAAGACAGGAAGGGCCGGATTTCCCGCATGTGCGGGAAATCCGTTCTCCGCCGGCTCAGGCGGCCTGGAACAATCCGCCCCTCGCCGCCAGCGCGCGCAGATGGTGGTCGGCGTCGCCGAAGGTGGCGTCGATCATCGTCACCCGCTTGAAGTAATGGCCGACGGCGTATTCCATGGTCATGCCGACGCCGCCGTGGAGCTGGATGGCGTTCTCGCCGCAGAGCCGGCCGCCGCGCCCGATCTCGGCCTTGGCAGCATGGATGGCGGGCGCGCGCTCGGCCTCGTCGTCGCTGTCGGCCACCGAGGTGGCGTAGAGGGCCATGGAGCGCGCCTGCTCGATGGCGACGAACATGTCGACGGCCTTGTGCTGCAACACCTGGAAGCCGCCGATGGGAACGCCGAACTGCTTGCGCACCTTGAGGTAGTCGACGGTGAGCGCGTGCATCGCCCCCATCGCGCCCACCGCCTCGGCGCAGAGCGCGGCGATGCCCGCATCGACGGCGCGGCGCGCGAGCGCGAGCCCGCCTTCGGGATCGCCGAACGCGGCGTCCGCCCCGACGGCGACATTGTCGAACGTCACCTCGGCCGCGCGCTGGCCGTCCTGCGTGCGGTAGCCGCGCACCGAGACCCCTTGCGCCTTCGCATCGACGAGGAAGACGCCGATGCCGCCCTCCTCGCGCACGGAGCCCGCCGTGCGGGCGGTGACGAACAGCCTGTCGGCGCTGTCGCCGCCAATGACGACGAACTTCTTCCCCGAGATGCGCCAGCCGGCGCCGTCCTTCGCGGCAAGCGTCTCGACATGGTGGAGGTCGAAGCGCGAGTTGCGCTCGCCCTGCGCGAAGGCGAGCCTGAGCGCGCCTTCCGCCACCGCCGGCACCAGCTCGGCGCGCTGGGCGTCGCTGCCGCCGAAGCGGATGAGCGCGCCGCCGAGCACCACGGTGGGCAGATAGGGTTCGAGCGCCAGCGCCCGGCCGAACGCCTCCATGACGATCATGGTCTCGACCGGCGTGCCGCCGAGGCCGCCGTCGCCTTCCGCGAAGGGCAGCGCCATCAGCCCCATCTCGGCATAGCGGCTCCACATCGCGGCGCTGAAACCCTCGGGCGAGGCCATGATGCGGCGGCGCTCCTCGAAGCCGTAATGCTCGGAAAGCAGCCGGTCGAGCGAGTCCTTCAGGATGGACTGTTCTTCTGTCAGGTCGAAATCCATGGTCAGAACCCCAGTACGGCCTTGGCGATGATGTTCTTCTGGATCTCGTTCGAGCCGCCGTAGATCGAGACCTTGCGGTAGTTGAAGTAGGACGGCGCGGCGGAGGCCGCGTAGTCCGGCTCGATGGGCGGCTCGTTGGTGCCCTCCAGCTCGTGGTCGTGATAGGGAAGCGCGTGCGGCCCCATCACCTGCATCAGCAGATGCGTGGTCGCCTGCTGGATCTCCGAGCCCTTGATCTTGAGGATCGAGGAGGCGGGGTCCGGCCTGCCGGTGTTGCCGCGCCTGGCGTCGGCGGCCACGACGCGAAGCTGGGTCAGCTCCAGCGCCTTCAGCTCGATCTCGACCGCCGCCAGCTTCTCACGGAAGCGCTCGTCCTCGATCAGCGGCCGCCCGCCCGACATCTCCAGCGCCGCCAGCTCGCGGATGCGCGCGATGCGCTGCTTGGACATGCCGACGCGCGCGATGTTGGTGCGCTCGTTGCCGAGCAGGAACTTGGCGTAGTCCCAGCCCTTGTTCTCCTGGCCGACCAGGTTTTCGACCGGCACGCGCACGTCGGTGAGGAACACCTCGTTGACCTCGCGGCCGCCGTCGATGGTGACGATGGGGCGCACCTCGATGCCCGGCGTCTTCATGTCGATAAGCAGGAAGGAGATGCCCTCCTGCTTCTTGGCGTCGGTGTCGGTGCGCACCAGGCAGAAGATCCAGTCGGCATATTGCGCCAGCGTCGTCCACGTCTTCTGGCCGTTGACGATGTAGTGGTCGCCGTCGCGCACCGCGCGCGTCCTCAGCGAGGCGAGGTCGGAGCCCGCGCCGGGCTCGGAGAAGCCCTGGCACCACCAGTCGTCGAGATTGGCGATGCGCGGCAGGTAGCGCGCCTTCTGCGCCTCGCTGCCGAAGGTGTAGATGACCGGGCCGACCATGTTGACGCCGAAGGCCAGCGGCTGCGGCGCCGGCCATTTCTGCGTCTCCTCGAGGAAGATGTACTGCCGCATCGGGTCCCAGCCCGTGCCGCCGTACTTTACCGGCCAGTGCGGCACGGCCCAGCCCCTGGCGTTGAGGATGCGCGACCAGGCGACGAGGTCCTCCTTGTTGCCGTGCTCGCCGTCGACCAGCCGCCGGCGGATGTCGTCCGGCAGGTTCTCGGCGAGGAAGGCGCGCACCTCGTCGCGGAAGGCGAGTTCTTCCGGCGTGTAGCGAAGATCCATGGCGTGTCCCTCAGGCGATCTCGAACAGGCCGGCCGCGCCCATGCCGCCGCCGATGCACATGGTCACCACCGCGTATTTCACGCCGCGGCGCTTGCCCTCGATCAGCGCGTGGCCGGCAAGGCGCGAGCCCGACATGCCGTAGGGGTGGCCGACGGCGATGGCGCCGCCGTCGACGTTGAGCTTCTGCGGGTCGATGCCGAGCCGGTCGCGGCAGTAGATGACCTGCACGGCGAAGGCCTCGTTCAGCTCCCACAGGCCGATGTCGTCGACCTTGAGGCCGTGGCGCTCGAGCAGGCGCGGCACGGCGAAGACCGGGCCGATGCCCATCTCGTCGGGCTCGCAGCCGGCGACGGCGAAGCCGCGGAAGATGCCGAGCGGGGCAAGCCCGCGCTTCTCGGCCTCCTTCGCGTTCATCATCACGTTGGCCGAGGCGCCGTCGGAAAGCTGGCTGGCGTTGCCGGCGGTGATCGTGCCGCCCTCGCGCACCGGCTTCAGCCCGGCGAGCCCCTCGGCCGTGGTGTCGGCGCGCGGGCCCTCGTCATGGGCGATCTCGACCTCGCGATGGCTGACTTCCTTGGTCTCCTTGTCGACCACAGCCATGCGCGCCCTGATCGGGGCGATCTCGGCGGCGAAGCGGCCGGCCTCGCGGGCGGCGGCCACCCGGCGCTGGCTTTCCAGCCCGTACTCGTCCTGCCGCTCCCTGCTGATGCCGTAGCGCTTGGCCACCACCTCGGCGGTGTCGATCATCGGCATGTAGACTTCCGGCTTCACCGCCATCACCGCCTCGTCCACCAGACGGAAGGTGTTGCGGTGGTCGTTCTGCACCAGGCTGATCGATTCCAGCCCGCCGGCGATGCCGGCGATCACGCCGTCGTTGCGGATGGCGTTGGCGAGCAGCGCCATCGATTGCAGGCCCGACGAGCACTGGCGGTCGATGGTGGTGCCGGCGACCGTCACCGGCAGGCCGGCGGCGAGCAGGGCGCGGCGCGCGACGTTCAGGCCGGTCGCGCCCTCCTGCATGGCGCAGCCCATCACGACGTCCTCGATCTCGCCGCCCTCGAGGCCGGAGCGCTCCAGCGCGTGGCGGATGGCGTGGCCGCCGAGCGCGGCCCCCGGCGTGTCGTTGAGCCCGCCGCGATAGGCCTTGCCGATGGGCGTTCTTGCGGTGGAGACGATTACGGCCTCGGTCATGGTTCTCTCCTTCGGATTCAGTCGGGACGGGATCAGGCGGGACGGGCTGAGAAGCTGCCGCCGGTCTCAGCGAGCCGGCGCAGCGACGCGGCGGGCTCGAACACGGCCTTGCCGGTCTTCGCACGCCAGTGGTCGAGCCGCTCGACGATGGTCTTCAGCCCCTCGATGTCGGCCCAGAACATCGGCCCGCCCTTGCCGACGGGGAAGCCGTAGCCGTTGACCCACACGATGTCGATGTCGGACGGGCGCGCCGCGATCCCTTCCTCCAGGATGCGCGCGCCCTCGTTGACCATCGGATAGAGCGTGCGCTCCACGATCTCCTGGTCGCTGATCGCGCGCCGCTCGATGCCGAGCTCGCGCGCCTTGTCCTCGATCAGCCTCGCCACCTGCGGGTCGGGCCTGGGCGTGCGCGAGCCGCTCTCGTAGAGATACATGCCCTTGCCGGTCTTCTGGCCGAAGCGGCCCTCCTCGCACAGCGCGTCGGCGATCACGGCCGTCTTGCCGAGCGCCTTGCGGGTGCGCCAGCCGATGTCGAGGCCGGCCAGGTCCCACATCGCGAACGGCCCCATCGGGAAGCCGAACCCGGTGAACACCTTGTCGATCTGCTCGGGCGAGGCCCCCTCGAGCAGCAGCGGCTCGAGGTCGTCGCCGCGCGCGCCCAGCATGCGGTTGCCGACGAAGCCGTGGCACACGCCCACCACCACCGGCACCTTGGCGATCTTTCGCGCCACGCCCAGCACCGTCGCCAGCACGTCGGGCGCGGTCTTGTCGCCGCGCACGATCTCGAGCAGCTTCATGACGTTGGCGGGCGAGAAGAAGTGCAGCCCCACCACGTCCTGCGGCCGCGACGTGAAGGAGGCGATCTCGTTGACGTCGAGATAGGAGGTGTTGGTGGCGAGGATCGCCCCGGCCTTGGCGACCTTGTCGAGCTTGCCGAACACGTCCTTCTTGACCGACATCTCCTCGAACACCGCCTCGATGATGAGGTCGGCGTCGGCGAGGTCGGCATAATCCGTGGTGCGCGAGAAGCGCGAAAGCCTGGCCGCCTTGTCCTCGGGCGACAGCGAGCCGCGCTCGACCGAGATCGCATAGTTCTTCTCGATGGTGGCGAAGCCGCGATCGAGCGCCTCCTCGTTCGCCTCCAGCACGGTGACCGGGAAGCCGCCATTGGCGAAGGCCATGGCGATGCCGCCGCCCATGGTGCCGGCGCCGATGATGCCGACCTTCTTCACCGGGCGCGCCGCGACGTCCTTGCCGACGCCGGCGACCTTGGCCGCCTCGCGCTCGGCGAAGAACAGATGCCGCTGCGCGCGCGACTGCACGCCGGAAACCAGTTGCACGAACAGCTCGCGCTCCCTGGCAAGCGCGTCGTCGAAGGAAAGCTCGACGGCGTTGCGCACCGCCTGCGCGCAGGCGAGCGGGGCTTCGAGCCCGCGCGTCTTCGCCGTCGCCTGCTTCACCGCCGCCTCGAACGCGGCCGGATCGGCGCGGGCGGCTTCCAGCTTCCCGTTGCGCTCCCGCACGGGAAGGTGCGGCCCGCCTTCCGCGACCTTCCGCCTGGCGAAGGCGACCGCCGCCGCCGTCAGCTCGCTCTCGGCGATCTCGTCGACGATGCCGGAGGAAAGCGCCTCGGCCGCGCCGACCGGGCTGCCGGAAACGATCATCTTCACCGCCTTTTCCGGCCCGGCCACGCGCGGCAGCCGCACCGTGCCGCCCGCGCCCGGCAGGATGCCGAGCTTGACCTCCGGCAGGCCGACCCTGGCGCCCTTGTCGGCGACGCGGTAGTGACAGGAAAGCGCCAGCTCCAGCCCGCCGCCGAGCGCGGTGCCGTGAATGGCCGCGACCGTGGGCTTGCGCAGCGTCTCCAGCAGGGCGCACAGCTGCGGCAGGCTCGGGCTGGCCATCGCCCGGTCGGTGCCGAACTCGCTGATGTCGGCGCCCGAGACGAAGGTGCGCCCGGCGCAGGCGATGACGAGGCCCTGCACCGCGTCGTCGTCGCGCGCGGCCTCGATGGCCGCGAAAAGCGGCTGGCGCAGGTGGTGGCTCAGCGCGTTGACCGGCGGGTTGTCGAGCGTGATGATCGCGATCCCGCCATCATGCGCCACAGTCACATAGTCGCTCATTCTTCAGCTTCCTCGTTCGCTTGTCTCGGGAATCGGGGCCGCGAGCCGGAATCGCACGGTCCCGTCGGCGGTCAATCGCGGTTGCGGAAGGAAGGGAGCGGAAAAAGCAGGCGCGTCCGCAACGCTGCGGACGCTGCGGCGCACAATGGCGTTTTCCCTGCGCGCAAGCGCCATGCCGGCTCCTCCTTCCGGGAACATACTACCGAGTATGTTGCAAAGCGGGAGCGCGGTCAATCGCGGTGGCGCGAGATTCAGCCCGTTTCGATGCCGCTGAGGTCGAGCTCGTCCGGCAGAGGCGCGAAATAGGCGTCGATGTCGGCGTCCGGCACCGCGTCGAGCCGCGCCGGCCGCCACTCCGGCGCGTTGTCCTTGTCGATGATGACGGCGCGGACGCCCTCGAAGAAGTCGACGCCGCGCAGGATCCGCGTGACGATGCGGTATTCGGTCGCCATGCACTCCTCGAAATCGGCGCCGGCGCCGACCTGCATCTGCCTGAGCGCGATCTTCAGGCTGGTCGGCGACTTCTGGCGCATGGTCGCCGCCTGCCTCGCCGCCCACTCGGCGTGCTCGCCGGTCCCGGCTTCGGCTTCGGCGTCGAGCGCGGCGAGGATCGCCTCCACCGTCCCGCCGGAAAAGCAGCGGTCGATGACGGGTTGGAGCGCCGGCAGCGCCGGTTCGCCGGCGGGGGCCGCGTGGGCGGCAAGCGCGGCCTCGGCGTCGCCGGTCTCGGCCAGCGTCTCGATGATGGCGTCGAAGGAGGAGGCCGGCGCGGCGTGGGTGGCGAAACCCGACCACAGCGCATCGGCCTGGCCGAGCCGCGAGGCCGTCAGCGCCAGCCAGGTGCCGACCTTGCCGGGCATGCGCGGCAGGAAATAGGTGCCGCCGACGTCGGGGAAGAAGCCGATGCCGGTCTCCGGCATGGCGAACATCAGCCTCTCGCCGGCGACGCGGTGGCTGCCGTGGACGGAAAGGCCGACGCCGCCGCCCATGACGATGCCGTCGGCGAGCGCCACATAGGGCTTGGGGTAGCGCTTGATGAGGGTGTTGAGGCGGTACTCGTCGGCGTAGAAGACGCGGGCGGCGGGGTCGCCCGCCTTGCCCCCGTCGTGGAGCTGGCGAATGTCGCCGCCGGCGCAGAACGCCTTCTCGCCGGCCGCGCGCACCGCCACCGCCGCCACCGCCGGATCGTTGGCCCAGGCCACGAGCTGCGGGTGCATCAGCGCGACCATGTTGGCGTTGAGCGCGTTGAGCGCCTTGGGCCGGTTGAGCGTGACGATCCCGGCGCGTCCGCGCGTCTCGAACAGGATTTCGGCTTCCATGCCGCACCACCTCCCTGATTGGCTGGTCGGGCGCACCTTAGCGGCAAACCGCGCCGCTGGAACGTCAAATCCTGCACAACGGCGTTGCTAGTCCAGCCGGTACGGCACGGCCCCGCGCCGGTTGCGGTCGACGACGAGCCGCCGCTTGAGCGGCGGCACGGCGCGCTGGGCGCAGTTCTGCCGCTCGCAGATGCGGCACGAGATGCCGATGGGGTCGAAGGCGGCCGGGTTGCCGAGGTCGAGGTCGTCGGCATAGACGAAGTCGCCGGCATGGGCCACCTCGCAGCCGACAGCGATGGCGTAGCGGCGCTGCGGCGCGCGGAAGCCGCCGCCGCCCTTGGCGATCTCGGTGGCAAGGCACAGATAGCGCACGCCGTCCGGCGTCTCGGCGAGCTGGCGGATGATGCGGCCCGGCGTCTCGAACGCCTGATGCACGTTCCACAGCGGGCAGGCGGCGCCGAAGCGGGCGAATTGCAGCTTGGCGGCGCTGTGGCGCTTGGTGATGTTGCCGGCGCGGTCGATGCGGGCGAAGAAGATCGGCACGCCCTTGCGGCCCGGCCGCTGCAACGTCGACAGCCGGTGCGCCACCTGCTCGACGCTGGCGCCGAAGCGCATGGCGATCAGCTCGAGATCGTGGCGCAGCTCGCGCGCCGAGGCGAGCATCGCCTCGTAGGGCATCGTCAGCGCCCCGGCGAAATAGTTGGCAAGCCCGATGCGGCAGATCTCGGCCGCCTCGGGCGTGCGGAAGGAGGCCGCCTCGACCACGGCGCCGATCTCGGCCGCCATCTCCATCTCGCCGATCTGGAACGCGGCCTGGAACGAGCGCGTCGGCAGCGGCGAGAACGGGTTCAGATGCAGCACGCGCCGCTCGGCGTCGAAGCGGCGCAGAAGGTCGTCCTGCGGCGCGGCGTGCGCGGTCCGCACCCCGTGGCGCTTCTCCAGATGCCCGACCAGCGCCGCCCACGGGTCGCGCCCGGGAATGCCGAGCCGGCCGGCCAGCTCCTCGGCCGCGCGGTCGAGCTCGTGGATATAGTTGTCGACGAAATGGAAGAAGTCGCGCACCTCCTCGTAAGGAGTCGGCTCGGCGAGCGCGGCCGAGCGGCCGAGCGTGTCGTCGAAGGAGGCGAGCTGCTCGGAGTTGCGGCGATAGGCCTGATGCGCGGCGATCAGCGCGTGGGCGAAGCCGGGCGCGTTCTGGGCCACCAGCTTCAGCTCCTGGAGGTTGGGGCGGAAGGTCTCGAACAGCGGGTCGGTCAGCGCCTCCGACAGCGCCGAAAGCAGGCGGTCGCTCTCGCCGGCCGAAAAGGCGGCGATGTCGATGCGGAAGGCCTCGGCCAGCGACAGAAGCACCGCCGCCGACACCGGGCGCTGGTTGTTCTCGATCTGGTTCAGATAGCTGGTCGAGATGCCGATACGCCCGGCGAATCCCGCCTGGGTCAGGCGGTTCGCCTCGCGCAGCTCGCGGATCTTGCGGCCGATGAACAGCTTGGTGTTTCGCATTTTGCAATTTCGCTTTTTGCAATATTGTGAAATCTACTTTACGCACCTCCGCCCGTTCAAGCCTTTTCGCCGGCTTGCGAAGGGATTATGCGGGGTTCGCGACGGGTCGCCGCTGGCCGCGGCCGGCCGTTCCATGCGTTAAGGACAGGCAACGAGCGCGGGAGGAACTGCGTGACGCACACCCACCGGACCGCCCGATCGATCGCCCAAGGAGCCACCGTGCGGGGGAGCATCTGATGCGCGAGATACTGGAGCAACTGGCCGAGCGGCGCGCGCAGGCCTGGGCCGGCGGCGGCGACAAGCGCATCGCCGCCCAGCACGCCAAGGGCAAGCTGACGGCGCGCGAGCGCATCGAGGTGCTGCTCGACGAGGGCTCCTTCGAGGAGTTCGACATGTACGTCACCCACCGGGCGACCGATTTCGGCATGGCGAACCAGAAGGTGGCGGGCGACGGCGTGGTGACCGGCTGGGGCACCATCAACGGCCGCCTCGTCTATGTCTTCTCGCAGGATTTCACCGTGCTCGGCGGCTCGCTGTCGGAGACCCATGCCCAGAAGATCTGCAAGATCATGGACATGGCGGTGAAGAACGGCGCGCCGGTGATCGGGCTCAACGATTCCGGCGGCGCGCGCATCCAGGAGGGCGTGGCCTCGCTCGCCGGCTATGCCGACGTCTTCAAGCGCAACGTCGACGCCTCCGGCGTCGTGCCGCAGATTTCCGTCATCATGGGGCCGTGCGCGGGCGGCGCGGTCTATTCGCCGGCCATGACCGACTTCATCTTCATGGTGCGCGATAGCTCCTACATGTTCGTCACCGGCCCCGACGTGGTGAAGACGGTCACCAACGAGATCGTCACGGCCGAGGAGCTGGGCGGCGCGCGCACCCACACGCAGAAGTCGTCGGTCGCCGACGGCGCCTTCGACGACGACGTCGAGGCGCTGGAGCAGGTGCGCCGCCTGTTCGACTTCCTGCCGCTGTCGAACCGCGAGAAGCCGCCTGTGCGGCCGTTCCACGACGACCCGGCGCGCATCGACCAGCGGCTCGACACGCTGATCCCGGATTCGGCCAACAAGCCATACGACATGAAGGAACTGATCCTGGCCCTCGCCGACGAGGGCGACTTCTTCGAGATCCAGGAAGCCTTCGCCAGGAACATCATCACCGGCTTCATCCGCATGGAGGGCCAGACGGTGGGCGTGGTCGCCAACCAGCCGATGGTGCTGGCCGGCTGCCTCGACATCGATTCATCGCGCAAGGCGGCGCGCTTCGTGCGCTTCTGCGACGCCTTCAACATCCCGCTGCTCACGCTGGTCGACGTGCCGGGCTTCCTGCCGGGCACGGCGCAGGAATATGGCGGCGTCATCAAGCACGGCGCCAAGCTGCTCTTCGCCTATTCGCAGGCCACCGTGCCGATGGTGACGCTGATCACGCGCAAGGCCTATGGCGGCGCCTACGACGTCATGGCGTCCAAGCACATCGGCGCCGACATCAACTATGCCTGGCCCACCGCCGAGATCGCGGTGATGGGCGCCAAGGGCGCGACCGAGATCCTCTACCGCTCCGAACTCGGCGATCCCGGGA
Organism: Hyphomicrobiales bacterium; assembly: GCA_003577315.1. Classification (GTDB taxonomy): domain Bacteria; phylum Pseudomonadota; class Alphaproteobacteria; order Rhizobiales; family Rhizobiaceae; genus Aerobium. The sequence continues at coordinate 55,601 of QEVK01000022.1, forward strand.
AGATCGCCGCGCGCACCAAGGAATACGAGGTCAACTTCGCCAACCCGTTCAAGGCGGCCGAGCGCGGCTTCATCGACGAGGTCATCATGCCGCATTCCTCGCGCCGGCGCATCGCGCGCGCCTTCGCGGCGCTCAGGACGAAGAAGCTCGACCAGCCGTGGAAGAAGCACGACACGATTCCGCTGTGACGAAAGGCCGATGGGAGCGATGGAAAAGCCGACGCTGACGCCGGAAGCGGCCCGCAGGGATCACCGGCAGATGCTCACCTTCATGGCGGTGAACGCGGCCGCGGGCATGCTGATCGGCGTGCTCGCCGCGGCCGCCATCGTCTGGCTCGACATCGGCGGGATCGGCACGCGCATCGGCCAGGCGGCGAACCCGGTCGTTCCGGTGCTGCTGCTGGTCGTGCCGTTCGCCACCGTTTTCGGCGGTGTGGTCACGGCCTCGGCCATTCTCACCATGCCGTATGAAAAGAAATTCAGAGATTGAATGCACAAGGGGCTGGAGACGGGGTGATGTTCAAGAAAATCCTCATCGCCAATCGCGGCGAGATCGCCTGCCGGGTCATCAGGACGGCCAAGAAGCTGGGCATTGCCACCGTTGCCGTCTATTCCGACGCCGACCGCGACGCGCTCCACGTGCGCCAGGCCGACGAGGCCGTGCATATCGGGCCCGCACCCTCCTCGCAGTCCTACATCGTCATCGAGAAGATCCTCGACGCCATCCGCCAGACGGGGGCGGACGCGGTGCATCCGGGCTACGGCTTCCTGTCGGAGAACGCCGCCTTCGCCGAGGCGCTGGAGAAGGAAGGCGTCGCCTTCATCGGCCCGCCGGTCAACGCCATCCACGCGATGGGCGACAAGATCACCTCCAAGAAGCTGGCCGCGGAAGCCAACGTCAACACCGTTCCCGGCCATATGGGGCTCATCGAGGATGCCGAGGAGGCCGTGCGCATCGCCTCGTCCATCGGCTATCCGGTAATGATCAAGGCATCCGCCGGCGGCGGCGGCAAGGGCATGCGCATCGCCTGGAACGACGCCGAGGCGCGCGAGGGCTTCCAGTCGTCGAAGAACGAGGCGAAGAGCAGCTTCGGCGACGACCGCATCTTCATCGAGAAATTCGTCACCCAGCCGCGCCACATCGAGATCCAGGTGCTGGGCGACAGGCACGGCAACGTCATCTATCTCGGCGAGCGCGAATGCTCGATCCAGCGCCGCAACCAGAAGGTCATCGAGGAGGCGCCGTCGCCCTTCCTCGACGAACCGACCCGCAAGGCCATGGGCGAGCAGGCCGTGGCGCTGGCCAGGGCCGTCGGCTACCACTCCGCAGGCACGGTCGAGTTCATCGTCGACGGCGAGCGCAACTTCTACTTCCTCGAGATGAACACCCGCCTTCAGGTCGAGCATCCGGTGACGGAGCTGATCACCGGCATCGACCTCGTGGAGGAGATGATCCGCGTCGCCGCCGGCGAGACGCTGTCGATCGCGCAGGGCGACGTCAAGCTCGACGGCTGGGCCGTCGAAAGCCGCCTCTACGCCGAGGACCCCTACCGCAACTTCCTGCCCTCCATCGGCCGGCTCACCCGCTACCGCCCGCCGGCGGAAGGCCGGCAGCAGGACGGCACGGTGATCCGCAACGACACCGGCGTGTTCGAGGGCGGCGAGATCTCGATGTATTACGACCCGATGATCGCCAAGCTGTGCGCCTGGGGGGCGACGCGCGAGGCGGCCATCGCCGCCATGTCGGGCGCGCTCGACGACTTCGAGGTGGAGGGCATCGGCCACAACCTGCCGTTCCTGTCGGCGGTGATGGAGCACCCGCGCTTCCGGGAGGGTCGGCTGACCACGGCCTTCATCGCCGAGGAATGGCCCGAGGGCTTCGCCGGCGTGACCCCGGACGAAGAGGAGGCGCGCACGCTGGCCGCCATCGCCGCCTACATCAACCTCAGGAGCCAGAAGCGCGGCGCGCTGATCTCGGGCACGCTCGCCAACCATCCCCGCGCCATCGGCCGCGACTGGGTGGTGACGCTGGCGGGAAGGTCGTTCCCCGTCGCCGCCTGGGACGAGGGCTCGACCACCATCGTCGCCTTCGAGGACGGCGAGGAGGCGACGGTGGCGTCGGGCTGGCTGCCGGGCCGCACCCATGCCCATTTCACGGTCGCCGGCGCACAATCCGGCGTTCGGGCCGGCGTCAAGGTCGATCAGGTCAACTCGGCGTTGCGGCTGCGCTGGCGCGGCATCGACGTCAAGGCGCATGTGCGCTCGCCGCGCGTCGCCGAGCTTGCCCGGCTGATGCCGGTCAAGCTGCCGCCCGACACCTCCAAGATGCTTCTGTGCCCGATGCCCGGCGTCGTCACCGCGATCGCCGTCAGGCAGGGCGACGAGGTGCAGGAGGGGCAGGCGCTCGCCACCGTCGAGGCGATGAAGATGGAAAACGTGCTTCGCGCCGAAAAGCGCGGTACGGTCAAGCGGGTCGCCGTCGAGCCGGGCGCGAGCCTGGCCGTCGACGAGCTGATCCTCGAGTTCGAGTAGGCAGGGATTTTGCGATGACCGACCCCAAGCTCGACCAGTGGCGCGCGCTCGCCGAAAAGGAGATCAGGCGCGACCCCGACACGCTGATCTGGAACACGCCGGAAGGCATCCCGGTCAAGCCGCTCTACACGCGCGAAGACCTCGAAGGCGTCGGGCATCTCGACTCGCTGCCGGGCTTCGCGCCCTTCGTGCGCGGCCCGCGCGCCACCATGTATGCCGGCCGGCCGTGGACGATCCGCCAATATGCCGGCTTCTCGACGGCGGAGGAGTCCAACGCCTTCTACCGCAAGGCGCTCGCCGCCGGCCAGCAGGGCGTCTCCGTCGCCTTCGACCTCGCCACCCATCGCGGCTACGACAGCGACCATCCGCGCGTCGAGGGCGACGTCGGCAAGGCGGGCGTGGCCATCGATTCCGTCGAGGACATGAAGATCCTGTTCGAGGGCATCCCGCTCGACAGGATCTCCGTGTCCATGACCATGAACGGCGCGGTGATCCCGATCCTCGCCAACTTCATCGTCGCCGGCGAGGAGCAGGGCGTGCCGCGCGCCCAGCTTTCGGGGACCATCCAGAACGACATCCTGAAGGAGTTCATGGTCCGCAACACCTACATCTACCCGCCCGAGCCCTCGATGCGCATCATCGCCGACATCATCGAGTACACGGCCAAGGAGATGCCGAAGTTCAACTCCATCTCCATCTCCGGCTACCACATGCAGGAGGCCGGCGCGACGCTGGTGCAGGAGCTGGCCTTCACGCTCGCCGACGGGCGCGAATATGTGCGCGCGGCGCTGAAGAAGGGCCTCGACGTCGACGCCTTCGCCGGGCGCCTCTCCTTCTTCTTCGCCATCGGCATGAACTTCTTCATGGAGGCGGCCAAGCTGCGCGCCGCGCGCCTTCTGTGGACGCGCATCATGCAGGAGTTCGGGCCGAAGAAGCCGTCCTCGCTGATGCTGCGCACCCATTGCCAGACGTCCGGCGTGTCCTTGCAGGAGCAGGATCCCTACAACAACGTCATCCGCACCGCCTACGAGGCGATGTCGGCCGCGCTCGGTGGCACGCAGTCGCTGCACACCAATGCCCTTGATGAAGCGATCGCGCTCCCGACCGAGTTCTCGGCCCGCATCGCCCGCAACACCCAGCTGATCCTCCAGCACGAGACCGGGGTGACGAAGGTGGTCGATCCGCTGGCCGGCTCCTACTATGTCGAGAGCCTGACCGCCGAGCTCGCCGAAAAGGCGTGGGCGCTGATCGAGGAGGTCGAGGCCATGGGCGGCATGACCAAGGCGGTCATCGAGGGCCTGCCCAAGCGGCTGATCGAGGAGGCGGCGACCCGCAAGCAGGCGGCCATCGACCGCGGCGACGAGGTCATCGTCGGCGTCAACAGGTATCGCCTCGAGAACGAGGACGACCTCGACATCCTCGACATCGACAACCGCGCCGTGCGCGAGGCGCAGATCGCCCGCATCGAGCGCACCAGGCGCCAGCGCGACCCGAAGAAGTGGGAGGAGACCATCGCCGCGCTGAAGGACGTCGCCCGCTCCGGCAAGGGCAACATCCTCGAGGCGGCGGTGGAGGCGGCGCGCGCGCGCGCCACGCTCGGCGAGATCTCCGACGCGCTGCGCGAGGCCTTCGGCGACCATTCGGCCGTGCCCAAGGTGGTGCGCAAGGTCTACGGCACCGCCTATGAGGGCGAGCCGGAATACGAGAACCTGGTGCAGCGGCTGGAGGATTTCTCGAAGAACCTCGGCGAGGCGCCGAAGCTGCTCGTCGCCAAGCTCGGCCAGGACGGCCACGACCGCGGCGCCAAGATCATCGCGTCGGCCTTCGGCGACATCGGCTTCGACGTCATCGCCGGCCCGCTGTTCCAGACCCCCGACGAGGCGGCCGAGCTTGCGGTGAAGTCGCAGGTCCATGTCGTCGGCATGTCGTCTCTGGCCGCCGGCCACAAGACGCTGGCGCCGCAGCTCGTCGAGGCGTTGAAGCACAAGGGCGCGGACCACATCATCGTCGTCGTCGGCGGCGTGGTGCCGCGGCAGGACTACCAGTTCCTGCTCGACCACGGGGTGGCGGCCGTGTTCGGTCCCGGCACCAACGTGCTCGACGCGGCGCGCGCCGTGCTCGACCTGATGGAAGGCAAGCGCCGCAACGTGTAGCCGCCCGCCCGGCCGCCGCCGGCCGGAAAAGACGCGCAACCGGAGCCGCAATCTCGCTATCGCTCGCTTTCGTTTTTCGCTAGGCTGGCAAAAAACGAAAACTCCAGGGAGGGTCGATGTACCTGCCGCCGCGCCAGGCCGAGATCGTCCAGCTTGCCCGCGACAACGGCCGCGTGCTGGTCGAGGAGCTTGCCGCGCGTTTCGAGGTCACGCCGCAGACGATCCGCAAGGACCTGAACGACCTGTGCGACATGCGGCTTCTGTCGCGCATCCACGGCGGGGCGGTGTTTCCCTCCGGCGTCGAGAACGTCGAGTACGAGGCGCGCCGCAAGATCGCCGCCGCCGAGAAGGAGGCGATCGGCCGCGCCGCCGCCGGCCTGATCCCCGACGGGGCCTCGCTGTTCGTCAACATCGGCACCACGACGGAGGCGGTGGCCAACGCGCTGCTCGACCACAAGGGGCTGATGGTCATCACCAACAACATCAACGTCGCCAACCGCATGCGCTCCTTCCCGCAGACCGAGGTGGTCATCGCCGGCGGCGTGGTGCGCGGTTCCGACGGCGGCATCGTCGGCGAGGCGGCGGTCGACTTCATCCGCCAGTTCAAGGTCGACTATGCGGTGATCGGCGTCTCGGCCATCGATCATGACGGCGCGCTGCTCGACTTCGACTATCGCGAGGTCAAGGTCGCGCAGGCGATCATCGCCAACGCCCGCCACGTCATCCTCGTCGCCGACGCCACCAAGTTCGAGCGCGCCGCGCCGGTGCGCATCGGCCATCTGTCGCAGGTCGACACCTTCATCACCGACGTGTGCAGGATCGAGGCCGTGCGCGCCGTCTGCCACGAGGCCGAGGTGCGGCTGGTCGAGGCCGGCCGGGGCCCGGACCGGGCGTGAATCAGGATTCGGACACGGTTTTCGCCGATCCGGCCCCGCCATACCGCTTCTATTTTCGTTTCATATTCGCTATGAGTGCGAAATAGTTCGTTTGAAGCGGCACGGGAGAGGCAATTGGCCGACGGCCCGGTTTTCGACATCTTCATCATCGGCGGCGGCGTCAACGGCTGCGGCATCGCGCGCGACGCGGTCGGGCGCGGCCTGTCCGTGTTCCTCGCCGAGGCGTCCGACCTTGCCAGCGGCACCTCGTCCGGCTCGACCAAGCTGATCCATGGCGGCCTGCGCTATCTCGAATATTACGAGTTCCGGCTGGTGCGCGAGGCGCTGGTCGAGCGCGAGGTGATCTGGAGGAACGCCCCGCATATCGTGCGGCCGATGCGCTTCGTGCTGCCGCATCATCGCGGCCTGCGCCCGGCCTGGCTGCTGCGGCTCGGCCTGTTTCTCTACGACCATATCGGCGGCCGCAGGCTGCTGCCGGCGACGAAGACGCTCGACATGCGCCGCGATCCGGCCGGCAAGCCGCTGAAGGCGTCCTATTCGCGCGCCTTCGAATATTCCGACTGCCGGGTGGACGATGCCCGCCTCGTGGTGCTCAACGCCCGCGACGCCGCCGACCGGGGCGCGGCGATCGCCACCCGCACCCGCGCGCGCGCCGCCCGCCGCGAGGGCGGCCACTGGTCGGTCGAGGTCGAGGACGCGCGCTCGGGCGCGCGACGCACGGTGCGCGCGAAGATGCTGGTCAACGCCGCCGGGCCGTGGATCGACCACGTGCTGGCGGCCGCGCTCGGGCGGCGGGACGCCCGCAATGTCCGCCTCGTCCAGGGCAGCCACATCGTGGTGAGGAAGAAGTTCGACGATCCGCGCGCCTATTTCTTCCAGAACGCCGACGGCCGCATCGTCTTCGCCATCCCCTACGAGGACGACTTCACCCTGATCGGCACCACCGACCGCGACTTCGACGGCGACCCGCGCGATGCGGCGATCACCGATGCCGAGACCGACTATCTGTGCGCCGCCGCCAGCGAGTATTTCTCCGATCCGGTCCGGCGCGAGGACGTGGTGTGGACCTATGCCGCCGTGCGCCCGCTCTACGACGACGGCGCCTCGAAGGCGCAGGAGGCGACGCGCGACTACGTGCTCAAGGTGGAGGGCGGCGCGGGCGAGCCGCCGCTCCTCAACGTCTTCGGCGGCAAGATCACCACCTATCGCCGCCTCGCCGAGCATGCGGTGGAGAAGATCGAGGCCGCGCTCGGCCGCGCCGCCGGCAGGGGCTGGACGGCGGACGCGCCGCTGCCGGGCGGCGACTTCGCGCCCGACGGCGTCGAGGCCGAGGTCGCGCGCCTTCGCGCCCGCCACGCCTTCCTCGCGGCGGGCCATGCGCGCCGGCTGGTGCGCCTTTACGGCACGCGCGCAGCCGTCCTATTGGAGGATGCGAGGTCGCTCGCCGATCTCGGCCGCTGCTTCGGGGCCGATCTCTACGAGGCGGAGGTGCGCTATCTGATGGCGCAGGAATGGGCGGCGACGGCGGACGACGTGCTGTGGCGGCGCACCAAGCTCGGCCTGAGGGTTTGCGCCGAGGAAGCCGCCGCGCTCGACGCATTCATGCAGGCCGCCTGAGGCGGCGACAGGGGAGGGGATCCCAGGGGAGGAGCAGTTGAGCGGGCATATTCTTGCCATCGATCAGGGCACGACGTCGAGCCGGGCCATCGTTTTCGACAGCCGCATGAGAATCGTGGCCGTCGGCCAGAAGGAGTTCACCCAGCACTATCCCGCCTCCGGCTGGGTCGAGCACGACCCGCAGGAGATCTGGGAAACGGTGGTCTGGGCGGTGAAGACGGCGCTGAAGAAGGCGAAGCTCGCGGCCTCCGAGATTTCCGCCATCGGCATCACCAACCAGCGCGAGACCGTGGTGGTCTGGGACAGGGAGACCGGCAGGCCGGTCCACAACGCCATCGTCTGGCAGGACCGGCGCACCGCGCCGCTGTGCGAGAAGCTGAAGCGCGACGGGCTGGAGCCGGAATTTTCCCGCCGGACCGGCCTTCTGCTCGACCCCTATTTCTCCGGCACCAAGATCGCCTGGATGCTCGACAAGGTGAAGGGCGCGAGGAAGCGCGCCGAAAAGGGCGAGCTGCTCGCCGGCACCATCGACTGCTTCCTGATCTGGCGGCTGACGGGCGGGACGGTCCACGCCACCGACGCCACCAACGCCTCGCGCACGCTCGTCTACAACATCGGCAAGAACGAGTGGGACGCCCGCCTTCTCGACATCCTGCGCATTCCGGCGGCGATGCTGCCGCAGGTGAAGGACTGCGCCGCCGATTTCGGCGTGACGCAGAAGACGCTGTTCGGCGCGCAAATCCCCATCCTCGGCGTCGCCGGCGACCAGCAGGCCGCCACCATCGGCCAGGCCTGCTTCGAGCCGGGCATGATGAAGGCGACCTACGGCACCGGCTGCTTCGCCCTGCTCAACACCGGCGACAAGCCGGTGCGCTCGCGAAACCGCCTGCTCACCACCATCGCCTATCGGCTCGACGGCCGCACCACCTATGCGCTCGAAGGCTCGATCTTCGTCGCCGGCGCCGCCGTGCAGTGGCTTCGCGACGGCATCAAGGTCATCGGCAGGGCGGCCGAGAGCGGCGAGCTGGCTGCCAGGGCCGACCCGGCGCAGGAGGTCTATCTGGTGCCGGCCTTCACCGGCCTCGGCGCGCCGCACTGGGATGCCGGCGCACGCGGCGCGATCTTCGGGCTGACGCGCAATTCCGGCCCGGCCGAGTTCGCGCGCGCGGCGCTCGAATCCGTCGCCTACCAGACCAACGACCTTCTCGTCGCCATGCGCAGGGACTGGAAGGGCGCGGGCGCCAGGACGGTGCTGCGCGTCGACGGCGGCATGGTGGCGTCCGACTGGACCATGCAGCGGCTCGCCGACATCCTCGACGCGCCGGTCGACCGCCCCACCATCCTCGAAACCACCGCGCTGGGCGCGGCGTGGCTTGCCGGCTCGCGCGCCGGCGTGTGGCCGGATGCGAAGCGCTTCGCCGCCCGCTGGGCGCTCGACCGCCGCTTCGAGCCGGCGATGGACGCCGCCACCCGCAAGAGGAAGCGCGCCGGCTGGGCCGAGGCGGTCAGGCGCACGCTGACGAAATAGACGGGCGGCGAGGGCGCGGCCCGGAAGGCCGGCGGCGGGAATCGTCCGCGCCTTGCGGGAAAAGTCCCGTTCGCGCATGCACACGGCGCTTTCCTTTCCGCCGCAAGCGTGTTACCAGCCGCTGCCATCCTGAAAGGGAGAAAACGAGTCGCCGCCGGCCGCAAGGATCGAGCGCTCCTCCCGCGCACCGCAATTTTCGAGGATCGGCAATGGCAAGAATCATCGAGACCGCAACCGGCGCGCTGGCGCTCACCTTCGACGACGTGCTGCTCCAGCCCGGCCACTCGCAGGTGATGCCCGGCCAGACCGACGTGTCGACCCGCATCGCCCGCGACATCGAGCTGAACATCCCGATCCTGTCGGCGGCGATGGACACCGTCACCGACGCCCGCCTCGCCATCGCCATGGCGCAGGCCGGCGGCATCGGCGTCATCCACCGCAATTTTTCGCCGGAGGAGCAGGCCGAGCAGGTGCGCCAGGTCAAGAAGTTCGAGAGCGGCATGGTGGTCAATCCGGTGACCATCGGCCCGGACGCCACGCTCGCCGACGCGCTGGCGCTGATGCGCGCCCACGGCATCTCCGGCGTTCCGGTGGTCGAGAACGGCGGGGCGGGCGGCCACTCGACCGGCAAGCTCATCGGCATCCTGACCAACCGCGACGTGCGCTTCGCCTCCGATCCGAAGCAGAAGGTGCGGGATCTGATGACGCACGAGCGCCTCGTCACCGTCACCGAGAATGTCGAGCAGGACGAGGCCAAGCGGCTCCTGCACCAGCACCGTATCGAGAAGCTCCTGGTGGTCGACCCCGGCGGCCAGTGCGTCGGCCTCATCACGGTCAAGGACATCGAGAAGTCGCAGCTGAACCCCAACGCCGCCAAGGACGCGCAGGGGCGGCTCAGGGTGGCGGCGGCCACCAGCGTCGGCGACGACGGGCTGGAGCGCGCCGAGCGGCTGATCGACGCCGGCGTCGACCTGCTCGTCATCGACACCGCCCACGGCCATTCGCAGCGCGTGCTCGACGCGGTCGAGAAGGCCAAGAAACTCTCCAACGCCGTGCGCATCGTCGCCGGCAACGTCGCCACCGCCGAGGGCACCCGGGCGCTGATCGACGCCGGCGCCGACGCGGTCAAGGTCGGCATCGGGCCGGGCTCGATCTGCACCACGCGCATCGTCGCCGGCGTCGGCGTGCCGCAGCTTTCGGCGATCATGTCGGCGGTGGAGGAAGCGGACAAGGCCGGGCTCGGCATCATCGCCGACGGCGGCATCAAGTTCTCGGGCGACCTCGCCAAGGCGCTCGCCGCCGGCGCCTCGGCCGCCATGGTCGGCTCGCTGCTCGCCGGCACCGACGAGAGCCCCGGCGAGGTCTATCTGCACCAGGGCCGCTCGTTCAAGGCCTATCGCGGCATGGGCTCGGTCGGCGCGATGGCGCGCGGCTCGGCCGACCGCTACTTCCAGGCCGAGGTGCGCGACACGCTGAAGCTGGTGCCCGAAGGCATCGAGGGCCAGGTGCCGTACAAGGGGCCGGTCGGCGGCGTGCTGCACCAGCTCGTCGGCGGGCTGAAGGCGGCGATGGGCTATGTCGGCGCGGCGAACCTCGCCGAGTTCCGCGAGCGTGCGACCTTCGTGCGCATCTCGAACGCCGGCCTGCGCGAAAGCCACGCCCACGACGTGACGATCACCCGCGAAAGCCCGAACTATCCGGGCGGGATGTAGGCCGGGCGATTGCCGGACCGGGGCGGCTCCGGCGCGATCTTCAGTCAGGACATCCCATGACCATCTCGGACGACAGCGAGCTCGTCAGGCTCAGGGAGATTGGCCGCATTGTCGCCAACACCCTGGAAGCGATGGGCGCGGCGCTCGAGCCCGGGATCGCGACCGAGGAGCTGGACGGCATTGGCCGGGCCTTGCTGGAGAAGGCGGGAGCCCGCCCCGCCCCGCAGCTTTGCTATGATTTTCCGGCGGCCACCTGCATCAGCGTCAATGAAGAAATAGCGCACGGCATACCTGGAAAGCGCCGGATCGCGGCAGGCGACCTCGTCAATATCGACGTGTCCGCGGAAAAGGACGGCATCTTCGCCGACACGGGAGCGTCATTCGCCGTCCCGCCCGTCCCGAAGCATATCGGACGACTTTGCCGGGATGGCCGCAAGGCGATGTGGGCCGGGATCCGCCGGGTTGGCGCGGACAGACCGCTGGCGGGCATCGGCGCCGCGATCGGGGAGTTTGCCCGGAGGAACGGCTACACGCTCGTCCGGAATCTCGCGAGCCATGGGGTCGGTCGTTCGCTGCACGAGGACCCCGGGGAAATCGCGACATGGCCCGACCGCGCCGAACGACGGGTGATGGGCAACGGCCTCGTTTTCACCGTCGAGCCCTTCCTGTCCCTGGGAGCGGAATGGGCCGAGGGCGGCGATGACGGCTGGACGCTGTTCAGCGAGCCGAGGGCGCCCACCGTCCAGTACGAGCACACGGTCGTGGCCACGCGAAACGGACCGCTCGTCGTCACCTTGCCCGGATAGCAGCCCTCCGACCGCCGCCGGTTCTGGCCGTCGCCGCGAAAATGGCCTATGGGAATGGGCGAGTTGCGAGGCGGTCGCGGACGGCAACCGCGGGAGGGACTTCATGACGGGCACCGCAATCTTCTGGCCGATGATCGCCCATGTCGTGCTGGTCGTGGCGCTCTACGCGCTTCTGGGCATGCGCCGCGCCGCCGCGATCAAGGCGGGACAGGCAAAGACGTCGCAGTTCCGCGAGAACCTGAACGAGCCGGAGGACAGCCTGTTCGCGCGCAACAGCCTCGCCAACCAGTTCGAGCTGCCGGTGCTGTTTCATGCCGTCTGCCTCTCGCTCCACGTCACCGGCGGCGACGGGCCGTGGGCGGTGGCGCTGGCGTGGCTGTTTGCACTCTCACGCTATGCGCATGCCGCCATCCACGTCACCTCGAACCGCATCCGCCACCGCCAGCCCGCCTTCACGCTCGGCTTCGTGGTGCTGATCGCGTTGTGGGGCACGCTCGCCGTCCATCTCCTGCGGCTGCCGTGACAGGCCGCGCACGATGCGCGCCAGCGTGCGGCACTCGTCCTGCCGGCCGGCGCTCCTGCGCCACGCGAAGGCGAGGGTGCGCGCCGGCATCGGCTCGGCGAAGGGCACGACCTTGAGCTCGGGCGACACCACGCCCGCCGCCACCGCCATCTCCGGGATCAGCGTCACGCCCTGGCCGTGGGCGACCATCTGCAACAGCGTCGTCAGGCTGGCCGCGCCGTAATTGGCCAGCGCCGCGCGCCGCGCGGCGGTGCAGATCTCCAGCGCCTGGTTGCGCATGCAATGGCCGTCCTCCAAGAGCATCAGCCGCTCCAGCGCCGGGCTTTCGGGCGGCACCGGCGGCGAGACGAAGCCGGGGTCGTCGCTCGGCACGGCCAGGAAGAAGCGGTCCTCGAACAGCGGCTCGATGGCCAGCGCCGCGTGGTCGAGCGGCAGCGCCGCGATCATGCCGTCGAGGCGGCCGGCCGCGGTCTCGTCGAGCAGCGTCGCCGTCACCGCCTCGCGCAGCTCCAGCACCAGCGCCGGAAACCGCGCCTTCAGCGCCGGCAGGAGCCGCGGCAGCAGGTAGGGCGCCACGGTGGGGATGACGCCCAGCCGGAACCGCCCCTCCATCGGCGTGCGGCCGCGCCTGGCCGCGGCCTCGATGTCGCGGATTTCCGCCAGCGCCCGCTCGATGCGCGGCCTGAGCGCCCGCGCCTCCTCCGTCAGCCGCACGGCGCGGCCTCCGCGCTCGAAGAGCGGAAGCTCCAGCCGCTCCTCCATCTCGGCGATCTGCGCCGACAGCGCCGGCTGGCTGACGCCGGCAAGCGCGGCCGCGCGGCCGAAATGCAGCGTCTCGGCCAGCGCCTCGAAATACTCCATCTGCCGGATCGTCAATCGTATCATAATTATAGATTATCGTAATTAACGGAAAATGCAATTTGCTCCTATCGATTGTCTCGGCTAGACTGGAATCGTTCCAGACTGATGCGTGGCCCGGCGGCCGGCGTCGGCAAACGATATTCCTCATGAGAGGCCAACGCGCAGATGCATGCACGCGACGGGTTTCGCCCGTCACGAAGCGGGCGGCGCAGCACAGGAGAGATTCATGGAAGCCCTCGTGGTCAATGACAACACCGAGACCGAACCCGGCGCCGGCAAGTGCCCGGTGATGCACGGGGCGACGGTCGCCTCCAGCTCGGCCATGCGGTCGAACCGCGACTGGTGGCCGCACCAGCTCAACCTGAAGATCCTGCACCAGCACTCGGCGCTTTCGAGCCCGATGGGCGAGGCTTTCGACTATCCGCAAGCGTTCGGGCAGCTCGATTACGAGGCGCTGAAGAAGGACCTCGCGGCGCTGATGACCGACAGCCAGGACTGGTGGCCGGCCGATTTCGGCCATTACGGCCCGCTGTTCATCCGCATGGCCTGGCACAGCGCCGGCACCTACCGCATCTCCGACGGGCGCGGCGGCGCGGGCGCGGGCCAGCAGCGTTTCGCCCCGCTCAACTCCTGGCCGGACAACGTCAACCTCGACAAGGCGCGCCGCCTTCTGTGGCCGATCAAGCAGAAATACGGCAGCAGGATCTCCTGGGCCGACCTGATGATCCTGACCGGCAACGTCGCGCTGGAGACGATGGGCTTCAAGACCTTCGGCTTCGCCGGCGGCCGCGCCGACGTCTGGGAGCCGGAGGAGGACGTCTACTGGGGCAGCGAGGACAAGTGGCTCGACGACAAGCGCTATTCCGGCGAGCGTGACCTGGAGAACCCGCTCGCGGCCGTGCAGATGGGCCTCATCTACGTCAATCCGGAAGGCCCGAACGGCAATCCGGACCCGCTGGCGGCGGCGAAGGACATCCGCGAGACCTTCGCCCGCATGGCGATGGACGACGAGGAGACGGTGGCGCTGATCGCCGGCGGCCACACCTTCGGCAAGACCCACGGCGCGGGCGACGTCGTCCATGTCGGCCCCGAGCCGGAAGCGGCGGGCCTGGCCGAGCAGGGCCTGGGCTGGAAGAGCAGCTTCGGCACCGGCAAGGGCGGCGACACCATCGGCAGCGGCCTCGAGGTGACCTGGACGACGACGCCGACCAGATGGACCAACAACTTCCTGTGGAACCTGTTCGGCTACGAGTGGGAGCTGACGAAGAGCCCGGCCGGCGCGCACCAGTGGATTCCCCGGCACGGCATGGGCGCCAACACCGTGCCGGACGCGCACGACAAGTCGAGGCGCCACGCGCCGGCGATGCTGACCACCGACATCGCGCTGCGCGCCGACCCGGCCTACGAGAAGATCGCGCGCCGCTTCCTCGAGGATCCCGACCTGTTCGCCGACGCCTTCGCCCGCGCCTGGTTCAAGCTGACCCATCGCGACATGGGGCCGAGGTCGCGCTATCTCGGACCCGAGGTGCCGGCCGAGGAGCTGATCTGGCAGGACCCGGTGCCGGCGGTCGATCACGTCCTGATCGACGAGGCCGACATCGCCGCGCTCAAGGAAAAGATCCTCGCCTCGGGCCTCACGGTCGCCGAGCTGGTCTCCGCCGCCTGGGCCTCGGCCTCGACCTTCCGCGGCTCCGACAAGCGCGGCGGCGCCAATGGCGCGCGCATCCGTCTCAGCCCGCAGAAGGACTGGGCGGTCAACCAGCCGGCGCAGCTCGCCGGGGTGCTCGAGGCGCTGGAGGGCATAAAGACCGCGTTCAACGAGGCGCAGGCCGGCGGCAAGAAGGTCTCGCTCGCCGACCTGATCGTGCTGGGCGGCGCGGCGGCAATCGAGCAGGCGGCGAAGGCGGCGGGTCATGCCGTCACGGTGCCGTTCGCGCCCGGCCGCACCGACGCCAGCCAGGAGCAGACGGACGTCGAATCCTTTGCCGTGCTCGAGCCGGCCGCCGACGGCTTCCGCAACTATCTGAAGCCCGGCCTGCCGGTGCCTGCGGAGCATCTTCTGGTCGACAAGGCGCAACTGCTGACCCTGACCGCGCCGGAGATGACGGTGCTGGTCGGCGGCCTGCGCGTGCTCGGCGCCAATGCCGGCGGCTCGCAGGACGGCGTCTTCACCGACCGCCCCGGCCAGTTGACCAACGACTTCTTCGTCAACCTGCTCGACATGGCGACCGCGTGGAAGCCGGTCTCGGAGGCCGAGGAGCTGTTCGAGGGCCGCGACCGGGCGACCGGCGAGCTGAAGTGGACCGGCACCCGTGTCGATCTCGTCTTCGGCTCGAATTCGCAGCTTCGCGCGCTGGCGGAAGTCTACGCCCAGGACGATTCCCGGGTCAGGTTCGTCGACGACTTCGTCGCCGCCTGGAACAAGGTGATGAACGCCGACCGCTTCGATCTCGCCTGATCGGAGCGGCCCGCGGGGCCGTCGACACGCTCGACCTTCGGGCAGGCGCGGAGAAATCCGCGCCTGCCTTGCTGCGTCCGGCGGCGACGATACCGCCCGCTGCGGCGCCGGCTTGCCGTTTCCGGCGCACGTCCCGTCTTATCCCGGAGTTTCCGGGATTCTGCCGGCGAACGGCTCCCGATGACGTTTTCCTGACTTTGCGCTCCGGCAAGTTTTCGTTAACCATAACGCCATACTGCTTCGATGGTTGAGGAAACGGGGGGATCGGGGGCGGCATGACGATTTCGCGCAGGGGATTTGTGATCGGGCTTCCGCTCGTGGTGGCGGGCTGTGCGGCCGGCGGCTTCGGCGACTACCAGAACTATGCGGCCGTGCCGCATCCGCGCTTCCCGCTGCCGGCGCTTTCGCCCGAGAAGATCAAGCCCGAGCTGCGCCGCCGCGAGGTCGATTACGACGGCAGCTACAAGCCGGGCACGGTGGTGGTCGACACGCCCGAGCGCCGGCTCTACTACGTGCTGGGCGACGGTCGCGCCGTCCGTTACGGCGTCGGCGTCGGCCGCGCCGGCCTTGCGCTGCGCGGCAACGCCACGGTCGGCCGCAAGGCCGAATGGCCGGGCTGGACCCCGACCGACAACATGATGCAGCGCGACCCGCACAACCGCCGCTATGCCGGCGGCGTGCCGGGCGGGCTCAACAATCCGCTGGGCGCGCGGGCGCTCTACCTCTATCGCGGCAACCGCGACACCATGTTCCGCATCCACGGCACCAACCAGCCGCAGTCGATCGGCCTGGCCATGTCGAGCGGCTGCATCCGCATGCTCAACCACGACGTGATCGACCTCTACGAGCGCGTGCCGGTCGGCGCCAACGTCGTGGTGCTCCAGGCCTGAGCGGCAAGCCGGCTTCATTTTCGCGCCCGCGCTTGTGTTCGGCGGCGGGGGCGGCTAGCAAGGCCGCCTTTCGGGCAACCGGCATCGGAGCGGGATCATGCGACTGGGCGGCAGGCTGGCGGCAGCCATCGAAGTGCTTGAGGACATCGAGCGCCGGCATCGCCCGGCCGCCGACGCGCTGAAGGACTGGGGCCTTTCGCATCGCTTCGCCGGCTCCGGCGACCGCGCCGCCGTCGGCAACATCGTCTACGATGCGCTGCGCAGGAAGCGCTCGGCCTGCTGGGTGCTCGACTCCGGCACGCCGCGCGCGCTCGCCTTCGGCGCGCTCGCCCTCGAATGGGGCATGGACGCCGACGCGCTCGACCGGGCGTTTCACGGCGACCGCTTCGCGCCGCAGCCGCTCGACGAGGCCGAAAGGGCGGCGCTGTCGGCCCGCGACCTTGCCGACGCGCCCGCCGCCGTGCAGGCCGACTGCCCGGACTGGTGCGTGCCGCTCGCCGAGGAGGCGTTCGGGGCGCAGTGGGTGGCCGAGCTTGCCGCGCTCGCGGCGCGCCCGCCGCTCGACCTGCGCGTCAACACCCTTGCCGCGACGCCGCAGAAGGTTCTGGCCGAACTGAAGGACGCGGGCGCGGCGCCCGCCGGCATGCTGGCCGAGGCGCTGCGCATCGCCCCCATCGCCGGCGGCGGCCGCCATCCCAACGTCCAGGCCGAGCCCGCCTTCCGGAAGGGCTGGTTCGAGGTGCAGGACCTCGGCTCGCAGATCGCGGCGGCCCTTGCCGGAGCCGAGGGCGGCATGCAGGTGCTCGACTACTGCGCCGGGGCCGGCGGCAAGACGCTGGCGCTGGCGGCGGCCATGGACAATCGCGGCCAGATTTTCGCCCATGACGCCGAGAAGCAGCGCCTCGCGCCGATCTTCGAGCGGTTGAGGCGGGCCGGCGCCCGCAACGTGCAGGCGATCGCCGGCGAGGCGGGCCTTGCCCCGCTCGGCGGGCGCATGGACCTCGTCCTCGTCGATGCGCCCTGCACCGGCTCCGGCACGTGGCGGCGCAGGCCCGACGCCAAATGGCGGCTGACCGAGCGCCAGCTCCAGACCCGCATGGCCGAGCAGGCCGCGATCCTCGATGCCGCCGCCGCCCATGTCCGGCCGGGCGGCCGGCTGGTCTACGTCACCTGCTCGATCTTCCCGGCCGAGAACGCCCGCCGGACCGAGGCGTTCCTCGCGGCCAACCCGGCCTTCGCGGTGCTGGAGCCGCAGGTGCTGTGGCGCGCGCGCTTCGGGGAGGCGGCTGCGCTGCCGCGCATTAGCGGCGGCGGCCTCGTCATGACGCCGGCCGGCACCGGCACCGACGGCTTCTTCGTCGCGGTGCTGGAGCGCGGGCCGGGCTGAAAGGCGCGGCGGCCGGGAGCCGCCCGCGACGCTGCCGGCCGCTTCGGTCCGGCGGCTCGACCCATCCCTTTTGCGCTGCAACATGCGGCATTGCCGATCCGCGCCGCCTCTGCGATAAGCGAAGCCGGTAATCAGGGGAGGAATGCGATGTCGGTCAGGTTCGAGCCCGTCGGCGATTTCGAGGCGCGCGTCAGGGCGAGCTTCGCGCGCCAGAAGATAATGGCCACCATCGGCGCCGAGCTGACCCGGGTCAATCCCGGCGAGGTCGAGATCGAGATGCCCTACAGCGCCGACCTCACCCAGCAGCACGGCTTTCTCCATGCCGGCATCATCTCGACCGCGCTCGATTCGGCCTGCGGCTACGCCGCCTATTCGGTCATGCCGAGCGACGCGGCCGTGCTGACCATCGAGTTCAAGGTCAACCTTTTGTCGCCCGGCCGCGGCGAGCGCTTCCTGTTCCGCGGCCAGGTCACCAAGCCCGGCCGCACCATCATCGTCGCCGACGGGCAGGCCTATGCCTATGACGGCGACGGCGAGGCGCGCATGATCGCCACCATGACCGGCACCATGATGGCGGTGAGCGGCCGTGACGGCATCGCCGGCTAGGGCATCGGACCGGAAAGTGTCCGCGCTTTCGGATAAATCCGATGCGAAAACAAAAAGATAGAGCAACATCGCGCATCCGTCGGGATGCACGTTGCTCCATGCCGCCCGTCACGCCGCTTTCCGGCCGCCGCGTCCTGTTCGTCATGGCCGCGGAGCAGGAATACGGCCCGCACCTTCGCGCCCGCTTCACGCCGCTGATGACGGGCATCGGCCCGGTGGAGGCCGGCATCGCCGTTTCGGCGGCGCTGGCGCGGCTCGAGGCCGGCAACGGCCTGCCCGACCTCGTCGTGTCGCTGGGCTCGGCCGGCAGCCGCCGGCTGGAGCAGGCGGCGGTCTATCAGGTCTCCTCGGTCGGCTATCGCGACATGGACGCCTCGGCGCTCGGCGTGGCGAAGGGCGTCACGCCCTTCCTCGGCCTTCCGGCCGTGCTCGACCTGCCGTTCGCGGTGGCGGGCGTGCCCTCGGCCACCCTGTCGAGCGGGGCCGGCATCGTCTCCGGCGCCGCCTATGACGGCATCGCGGCCGACATGGTCGACATGGAGACCTATGCCTGCTTGCGCGCCTGCCAGCGCTTCGGCGTGCCGCTCGCCGGCTTTCGCGGCATTTCCGACGGCGCGGCCGAGCTGCGCCACATCGGCGACTGGACCGAATATCTCCACGTCATCGACGAGCGGCTGGCCGCGGCGGTGGACAGGCTGGCCGAGGCGCTTGCCGAAGGGCTGCTCGCGCGCTGATCGCGAATTCTGGCACCTTGCGGAATCGCCCCGCTTTCTTTATGCGCTCGTCATGACCGCGACCGCTCATCCCGACACAGTCCTCATCGTCGATTTCGGCAGCCAGGTGACGCAGCTCATCGCGCGTCGCGTGCGCGAGGCCGGCGTCTATTCCGAGATCGTTCCGTTCCAGTCCGCCGCGGACGCCTTCGCCCGGATCGGGCCCAAGGCGGTGATCCTGTCCGGCGGCCCGGCGTCGGCCGCCGAAACGGGCAGCCCGCGCGCGCCGCAAGTGATCTTCGAGGCCGGCATTCCCGTGCTCGGCATCTGCTATGGCGAGCAGGTGATGTGCGAGCAGCTCGGCGGCAGGGTCGAGGGCGGCCACCACCGCGAGTTCGGCCGCGCCTTCCTCGAGATCGAGGAGGAGAACGCGCTGTTCGACGGCGTGTGGGCCAAGGGCACCCGCCATCAGGTGTGGATGAGCCACGGCGACCGCGTCACCGCGCTGCCGCAAGGCTTCCGCGTCGTCGGCACCTCCTCCGGCGCGCCCTTCGCGGCCATCGCCGACGAGGCGCGCAGGTTCTACGCCGTGCAGTTCCACCCCGAGGTGGTGCATACGCCCGACGGCGCGAAGCTGCTTTCCAACTTCGTCCACAAGATCGCCGGGCTGAAGGGCGACTGGACCATGGCCGCCTATCGCGGGCAGGCGGTGGCGGCGATCCGCGAGCAGGTCGGCGACGGCCGCGTGATCTGCGCCCTTTCCGGCGGCGTCGATTCCTCGGTGGCGGCGGTGCTGATCCACGAGGCGATCGGCGAGCGGCTGACCTGCATCTTCGTCGACCACGGCCTGATGCGCAAGGGCGAGGGCGAGCAGGTCGTCTCGATGTATCGCGAGCACTACAACATCCCGCTCGTGCATGTGCGGGCCGAGGATCGCTTCCTCGCCGCGCTGGAGGGCGAGGCCGACCCGGAAAAGAAGCGCAAGACCATCGGCCGCCTGTTCATCGAGGTGTTCGAGGAGGAGGCGAGGAAGCTCGCCGTGGCCGGCAGGCCGGCTGAATTTCTCGCCCAGGGCACGCTCTATCCCGACGTGATCGAGAGCGTGTCCTTCACCGGCGGCCCTTCGGTGACGATCAAGTCGCACCACAATGTCGGCGGCCTGCCCGAGCGCATGAACATGAAGCTGGTCGAGCCGCTGCGCGAGCTGTTCAAGGACGAGGTACGCGCGCTCGGCCGCGAGCTCGGCCTGCCCGCGCACTTCATCGAGCGCCACCCTTTCCCGGGTCCCGGCCTGGCCATACGCTGCCCCGGCCCGGTGACGCGCGAGAAGCTCGACATCTTGCGCGAGGCCGACGCGGTCTATCTCGACGAGATCAGGAAGGCCGGCCTCTACAACGTTATCTGGCAGGCTTTCGCCGTGCTTCTGCCGGTGCAGACGGTGGGCGTGATGGGCGACGGGCGCACCTACGACTATGTCTGCGCGCTGCGCGCCGTCACTTCCGTGGACGGCATGACGGCCGACTTCTATCACTACGACATGGACTTCCTCGGCCGCGCGGCGACGCGCATCATCAACGAGGTGCGCGGCATCAACCGCGTCGTCTACGACATCACCTCCAAGCCCCCCGGCACCATCGAGTGGGAATAGTCGATCCGGGAAACGATGCCGCTGCGCGTCACCGGCCGAACTTGTCCAGCACGCGATAGGCGGAGACCGCGAGCCTCACGCCGGCTTTCCTGAAGCGCCAGAACGGGTAGGGTCGCATCCCCCGCACGGCAAAACCGTAGCGTGCGGGATCGTCATGGAGAATCCGCTCGGCAGTCGAGGTGCCGAGCCGGGTCCCCATCGCCATTCCTTTGCCGTTGAAGCCGGCGACAATGTGAAGCCCGCGAGCTGGCTCATGCACATGCGGCAGTCCATCCGCCGTGATCGCGACTTCGCCACTCCAGTAGTACTGGATCCGCGGAGGAGCCATGAAAGGAAAGTTCTTCTGCATCCAGGCAACCAGAAAGCCGTAATGCCCGAAGTTCCCGACATCGCTTGCCGGCCCGCGGCCACCGACAACCAGGCGTCCCTCGGCATCCTTGCGGAAATAATAGACCAGACGGCGGGTATCCGAGGCAATCTGGCCACCGGGCAGGATGCTGGCGGCCAGCTTTCCGCTCAAAGGGTAAGTGGCGATCTGGATGCTATTCACCGTAACGATGGTCTGCTCCAGCGCCTCCACGAGACCGTGGCTGAAGGCGTTTGTGGCCACGACCACGTTTCTGGCCTTGACCGTGCCCTGTGGCGTCCTGACGATCCAGCTGGAGTTGTCCGATCGCAGCTCCAGGGCCGGAGACTTCGAAAAGACGCGCACGCCGGCGCTCCGGGCCGCCCGACAAAGGCCCCGCGTATAGGCGCACGGGTTTACGCCGCCGCCGCGGCAGTCGAAATACGAGGCATGGAACATGCCCGAGCCGACCATCCTTGCCGTCTGCTCCCGATCCAGGAATTCCAGACCGGCATCGGCCGCAGGCTCATGGCCCGGGAGCGGCAGGAGCCGTTCATGATGGATGCCGCGCAGGAGGCCGGTGCGAACGGCGTCGCAATCTATTGAGTGGCGGTCAATCAGGTCGAAGACCAGGTCCGGGCTCGTGAGCGCCATGGCGCGGACGCGATCCGCCTGATCGGGGCTCAGTCCGCGCAGCATCCTGGCGAGGCCGTATCCGCTGATCGGCTGGATCTGTCCGCCGCTTCTGCCCGATGCGCCCGCCGCCGGAAACGCGGCGTCGAGGACGACCGCATCGGCGCCGCCTTCGCGCAGCCGCAAGGCGGCGGAGAGCCCGGTGACGCCAGCGCCGACCACGGCCACGTCGCATGCGATCTCGCCGAACAGGCTCTCGCAGGCAGGCGGCGCCTCCCTGGCGGTGCGCTCCCACATGTTGCAGAAAATCGGAGTTTCCATGCCGGCTCTACGATACTGGAATATTTTTCCGCGCCCGGGGGCATCCGGAGGGATTCATCCGGAAAGTGCATGCACTTTCCGGTCCGATGCCCCGGCTATTTCCGGTGCAGTCTCGACGTGAATTCGAGCTTCACGAAATCGCCCCTGTATTTCGTCTTTCCGATGTAGATGATCGCCCCCGATTTGTCCGTGATGACGCGGACGACATCGCCGATCGGGGCGTTCGAGGCGAGGTTTAGCGCGTTGGCGGTCTCATGATCGGCGGTCGTGAAAAAGATCGACTGGTGCAGATCCAGCGTATTGGCGTCCTTCATTTCGGATAATACCGAGATGACCATGCTGGTGTCGAATTCATCGGGCGCGAGGTCGTAGATGCGCTGGCTGAGGTAAATCTCGATCAGCGCATAGGGAATGTCGCCGGACGAGTGGATTCGCTTCATGAAGCGGTAGGCGCCCTCGAAATGACCGATCCTCACGTCGATCGCCGGCGGCGGAACATTGTCGCTGACGGCCAAAGACTTCGTCTGCTTGCCCTCGAGATGATGCAGCAGGGAGTTCCAGTCGGATTTCAGGACAAGCCACTTTCCGATTTTCGGCTCGCTGGAAATGAACGTGCCCTTGCCCTGCTGGCGCAACAACAAGCCCTCTTCTTCCAGCAGGGATATCGACTGGCGCACGGTAACGACGGCAACCTGATATTTCTGCGCCAGCTCGGCGATTGAGGGCAGGCGCTGGGAAGGCTTCAGGATGCCGTTCGCGATCTCCCTGCGGATGATGCCGGCGACCTGCAGGTACAGCGGTCCACGGTTTCTACGTTCCAGGGTGGCCGTTTCCAGCATGTTCCCAGCTCCGATCATCTCTGATGGTCATCACAACATTAGAATGTACCATTCCAATGCAGTCAAGCAATGCCTGCGTGTCCCCGCTGCAACCGCCGGGGAGGGCAGCGGCGGGACGATGTCCCTCCCGCTTGACGTATAGTGACAACGAGATATATGGTTTTTAGAATGATAGGTTGAATTTTTCAGATCGATTTTGGCTGGAGAGCATCTTGAACAGACGACCGTCCGGAGAAAGGCTGCTCAGGATCGGCCTGATTTCCGACACGCATTGCAATGAGCGGGAGGATGCCTCGGCCTCGCCTTACCCCGCGAATGCCGAAGCCAACCCGAGAGCCCGCCGGGCCTTTGCGCAACTGAACGAGGCGCGTCCGGCGCTGGTCATCCATCTCGGGGACATGATCAATCCGGTGCCGGAACTGCCGACCTACGAAGCGGCCGCGCTGCGGTTCAAGGAAATTGCGAGCGGCTTGACTGCACCGCTGCATCTGGTGCCGGGCAATCACGACATCGGCGACAAGCCTGTCAGCTGGATGCCGGCAGGGACCGTCTGCGATGCGTTCGTCGATCTCTATGAGCGCCATTTCGGCCGGCACTACTATGCCTTTGAGCACAGCGGCGTGCTGTTCATCATCCTCAATGCCTCATTGATCAACAGCGGCCTTGGCAAGGAGGCCGAGCAGCGCGCATGGCTCGAGCAGACATTCGCCGCCAATCGCGGCAAGCGGAGCTTCGTCTTCATCCACTATCCGCCCTATGTCTCGAGCCCGGACGAGCCCGGCTCCTACGACAATATCGACGAGCCGGGCCGCGGCTGGCTCCTCGGCCTGGTCGAGACCTACCGGCCCGAGGCCCTGTTCGCCGGGCATGTGCACAATTTCTGGTACGACGTCGTCGGCGACACCGAGACCTATGTCGTGCCTTCGACCTGCTTCGTCCGGCACGATTATTCGGAGATGAACCGCATCTCGGCCGGGGATCAGTACGGCCGCAACGACGTCGACAAGCTCGGCTTCGTGCTGCTCGACATCTACGAGCAGGGGCATGTCGCGAGCTATGTGCGATCCTATGGCCGGGGGGTCGAGGCAGATCGGCAGCCTTGCGAACCGGGGCCGGCGGCTGAGTGGCCGGCGAGGATCCATACGAAGATCTCCGCATTCGACAATCTCGGCGCCGACATGCGTCACAGCTGGGCGGAGGAGCTCGACGTCGCCCCCTCCGGCGCGGTCGACGAGTTTCGGCGCAAGCGGGCCCGCAACGACTATCCGGTCATGGCGCTATGGGAACTGGGGCTGCGTCGCATGCGGGTCCCGATCCAGGACCTTGTCGATGGCCGCACCCGCCGCCGGATGGCTTTGATGCATTCGGTCGGCCATCTCTTCCACGTCTACTGTTACGGCATGCCGATGGAAGGCGAGGCCGTGCTTCTGGCAAAGCACGCATCGCTGGTGGACCGTCTCGAGATCGTCATCAACTGGGATACGGTCGACCGGCAACTCGCGGAACTCGCAAGGCTCGGCAAGGAGCACGGCATTCCCGTCATCGTCTCGCGCGTCAATCGAAAGGACGCCGGCAAGCATTCACAAAGCCGGTACAATCACCTGATCAGCCATGGCTTTACACCCGCGGAGGGTGAGGAGGTCGCAGCGAAGCTGGTCGAGGCCGGCATTCCACCGACGATGTCCGGCATCATGTTCTCCGTCCCGCGCAGCGAATGCCCGGTGCAGGCCGTCCGCTGGGCCAGCGGGTTCGAAAGGGCCAGTCGCATCCGGCCCTGTCTGTACGTCAAGTCCACCTCGGCAAGTCCGGCCGAAGCCTTTGTCGATGACGCTGCGAATGCCATCCGCATCCTGCATGCCTCGATGGCCGCGGCCGCTTGCCCGAATGTCGAGGTCATCCTCGACACGTTCGCCGACGCCGACCGCGGCTACTTCGTGCGCACCGGCCTGGTGGACCGCCGTTACAATCTGCGCCCGGCGGGGCGCTCCCTCGCGATGCTGGTCGGCCTGGTGAACGGGCGGGATTGGCTGCTGGAAACCGACGAGCTGCTCTCGCCGGAAACGCCGGAACGGCATGCGCTGGTCGGTGCGGAAGGCGAGCGCATCGTGCTGGCAAGGGGCGGGCGCGACGCTTGCGACGGCACCGCGGGGCTGTCGCTGACGTGGCGTTCGCCGGGCGGATCGTCGAAGACCGTCCCTCTCCTGTGCCATTCCGTCGAGCCGCAGGTGCAGATCGCGGAAATCCCGGCGCCGCGTCGGGCGGAACGCAGCCAAACGGAGAGGTGACAGGATGGCAGGGCATGAGGATCCGGCCTACTGGGAAGACCGGAAAGGACGGCTGGATTTCAGAACCGGGGCCTTTATCGACGGAGCTTGCTGCCCTGCTGCGTCCGGTGAGACGTTCGACTGTATCAATCCGGCAGACGGACAGCTCTTGACGTCAGTGGCCGCATGCGGGCCCGAAGACGTCGGGCGCGCCGTCCGTTCCGCCCGCCGCGTCTTCGAGCGGGGACATTGGGCGAAAACCACGCCCCAGCACCGTAAGAAATGCTTGATAAGATTCGCCGAGTTGATCGAGAAGCATGCGGAGGAGCTTGCCCTCCTCGACACTTTGAACATGGGGAAGCCGATCAGCCAAAGTTTCCCCACCGGCGTATCCGAAGGGCCTTTTCCCGCCGATCTCGTCACGGCTCCGAATCATATTCGCTGGTTTGGCGAGGCAATCGACAAGGTGTACGATGAGGTCGGCCCCACCGGCCCTTCGGCATTGTCGTTGATCACGCGCGAACCCGTGGGCGTCGTCGCTGCGGTGGTGCCATGGAACTTTCCGCTGCTGATGGCGTGCTGGAAACTCGGACCGGCGCTTGCGGCGGGCAATTCGGTCATCCTGAAGCCGGCGGAGCAATCCCCGCTTAGCGCGTTGCGCATTGCCGAGTTGGCGATCGAGGCTGGCATGCCAGATGGCGTGCTGAACGTCGTTCCGGGTCTCGGCGCGGTTGCCGGTGCTGCGCTGGGACGTCACATGGATGTCGACTGCATCGCATTCACCGGATCGGCAGAGGTCGGCAAGCTATTCCTGACCTATGCAGGCGAATCCAACATGAAGCGGGTCTGGCTCGAATGCGGAGGCAAGGCGCCCAATATCATCCTGGCTGATTGTCCCGACGTCGAGGAGGCCGTCGAGGCGGCGGCCTATGGCGCCTTCCACAACCAGGGCGAGGTCTGCGCGGCCGCCCCGAGGCTGCTGGTCGAGCCAGCAATCAAGGATGAAGTGATGGAGAAGCTGATCTCCTGCCTGGATCTCTTTCAGCCAGGGGACCCGCTCGATCCGAAGACGAGATCGGGCGCGATCGTCAGCCGCGATCACATGTCGCGTATTCTCGACTATATCTCAATCGGGGTTTCGGAGGGTGCGCCACTAAGATCAGGAGGCGCCCGGGTTCGGACGGAAACCGGCGGATACTACGTCGAACCGACCATTTTCGACCCGGTTCTCAACCGGATGCGGATTGCGCAGGAAGAGATCTTCGGCCCGGTTCTGTCGGTCATCGACGTGGCCGGCGTTGATGAGGCAATCGCAATCGGCAACGGGACGATTTACGGGCTAACGGCCTCGGTCTGGACGTCGGACATAAACAAGGCCCACCGCGTGGCGCAATGCCTGCGCGCCGGCACCGTCTGGATAAACTGCTACGAAGCAAGCGACGTCACGTCGCCCTTCGGTGGCTTCAAGCAGTCCGGCAACGGCCGCGACCGCTCGCTGCACGCGCTCGACAAATACACCGAGATCAAGTCGACCTGGATCAGGTTTTCTTGACATATGGTCATCTCAATAATAGAATGACTTGCCGCTTGAAGACGTGTCAACGGCGGAGTAAAAGTCGGCCATTGGGCGGCGCAAAAGTAGTCCACTTGGCGGCGCATTTGGGGAACGCCGGGAGGGCGTAGCCCGACCAGAG
>QEVK01000035.1 GCA_003577315.1 Hyphomicrobiales bacterium
CGCCTCGCAGAAAAGGGAAAAAGTGGACGACTTTTACGCCGCCCGCAGCGGGACTATCCCGCCGCTGCCGTGGTCGACTTTCTCACCGCCGTTCTCAGACATGGCCGCTGCCGGTCATCATTATCGGTGTGCTTTGCGGCATTTTCGCAGGCTTCTTCACCCCGACCGCGGCAGGCGCGGTGGGTGCGGCGCTGGCGATCCTTTTGGGCACGGTGCGCGGCAAGCTGAATTTCGCCGTGATGAAGCGCGCGACCGAAGCGACGTTGATGTCGACCGCCTCCATCTTTCTCGTCATCATCGGCACGGCGCTTCTGGGCAAGTTCATGGCCGTCTCCGGGGTTCCCGCATACACGGCCGAACTGCTGGTCGAGTTCGGAACCTCGCCGTTGATGGTGCTGCTCGCGGTGTGCCTGCTCTATCTGTTCCTGGGCATGTTCCTCGATTCGATAGGCATCCTGCTGCTGACCATGCCGATCATCCTGCCGATGGCGCACGGGGCCGACATCGACCTGATCTTCTTCGGCATCATCCTCGTCAAGCTGCTGGAGATCGGCTTGCTGACGCCGCCCGTGGGCCTCAATGTCTACATCATCAAGGCGGCATTGGGAGATCGCGTCCAACTGACCACGATCTTCAAGGGCGTGGGCTGGTTCGTGGTGGTCGACCTGGTGCTGCTGGCGGTCCTGATCACCTGGCCCGTCCTGGTAACCGGGCTGCCGGATATGATGCTCCAGCCCTGATTCCCGCCGCCAGCCTGACGGCGATGCAACTCGTCCGGGACGGCCGCGCCGATGACGTACTCGACTCTATCGACGCGGCCGGCGCCGGGCGGACGTAAGCGGGAAAAAGCCGCTTCGCGCGGCTTTTCCGGGATCGTCTAGCTGACCATCGCCTGCGGCGAGGCGAGGTCGCCGAGGCCGAGCAGGTCGCGCATGTGCGGCCGCGCCTTGATGAGATCGTGGATGGAATAACCTTCCAGCACCTCGAAGAACGCGCCGAGCGCCTTGCGCAACGCCTCGTTGAGTGAGCAGGAATCGACCAGCGGGCAGTCGGTGGCGTCCTTCTCGAAGCACTCGGCCATGGCGAAGTTCTCCTCGGTGACGCGCACCACGTCGAACAGGGTGATCTCCGTCGCCGGGCGGCCGAGGCGCACGCCGCCGTTGCGGCCGCGCACGGTCTCCACCAGCCGGTGCTCGACCAGCGGCTGGAGGATCTTGAACAGGAAGAGCTCCGACACCGAGTAGGCGGCCGCGATCTCGGGAATGCGGCTCAGGCGGCCGTCATTGGCCGCGCAATACATCAGGATACGGATGGCGTAGTTCGTTTGTCGGGTGAGCCGCATGGCAAGCCTTTCGGAATTCTCAGCGTCGCTGCACTATTGCGCATACCTTAGAACAATTCCAGACAGGAATGCAAGGAATCTGGAGTATCGTTTTCAACTTATCCCGGACCCGCGCGCCCTCCCATGCGCCATCCGGACGCGGGCCCGGCGGCGGGTTGCCCTTGCATTTCATGCTGCATTGCACAATATAACGCCGTGTCGAGTTGCTACGACTCGGGGAGGAACCCACGAGGAGTGCGACATGCAAGGAACAGCACATGCGGCGGCCGTGCCTCTCCCGGGCAGGATAAGGCTGCTGAGGCATTCGGAATTGCCGCAGTTCAGGGACCATCTGCTGCGGCTCGACGCCGACAGCCGGCGCGACCGCTTCAACGGACCCACCAGCGACTCTTTCGTCGCATCCTATGCGGAACGCTGCTTCAACGACGGCACCATCGTCATCGGCTATGTCGACGACGGGCAGGTGCTGGGCGCGGCCGAGCTGCACGAGCGCCCCGAGGATGCCGAGCCGACCGGCGAGATCGCCTTCAGCGTCGAGCGCCATCTCCAGCGCCGCGGCCTGGGCGGGCTCCTGTTCGCGCGGCTTGTCGAGAGCGCGCGCGCCTTCGGCTACGAGCGGCTGCTCGTCACCACCCATCCCCGCAACGAGCCGATGAAGCGGCTGGCGCGCAGCTTCAACGCCAGGCTCAGGTTCGACCAGGGCGAGACCGTCGGCCTGATCGAGCTGGAGCCGGCGCCGCCGCTGCCGGCGCGCCCCGGCGCGGGCGCGCTCGCTCTCGCCGTGGCGGCCGTGGTGTGACGGACCGTCCTTTCGCGTGACGAATCCCGCGCCGATGCCCACATTGTCGGGCGGGAATCGACAGGGCACGAAAGGACAGGCGATGAAGGCTGCTTTTCCGGGGGCGCCGACCGCGCAGGACGACGCCGCCAAGCTCGCCGTGCTGCGCCGCACCAAGGCGGTGGCGACGGCGGCGCTGGCGCTGTGCGTGGCCGTGTTCCTCGCCGCCCGCGCCTTCGAGGACGCGGTTCCGGCGTTGGCCTATGTCGCGGCCTTCGCCGAGGCCGCGGCCATCGGCGGGCTGGCCGACTGGTACGCGGTGGTGGCGCTGTTTCGCCGCCCGCTCGGCCTGCCGATCCCGCACACGGCGATCATCCCGCGCAACAAGGATCGCATCGCCGACAATCTCGGCCGCTTCATCGAGGTCAACTTCCTTGCGCCCGGCCCGGTGCGGGAGAAGCTCAAGCAGGTCGATTTCGCGCTGCTCGTGGCCGACTGGCTGGCCGACGCCCGCCGCGCCGCCGGCCTTGCCCGCTTCACCGCAAGGCTGGTGCCGCAGGCGCTGGCGGCGGCGCAGGGCTCGGGCCTGCGCGACTTCATCGGCCAGCGCATCGCCGGGCAGATCGGGAAGGTGGAGCTTGCGCCGCTGGCGGCGGACCTGCTTTCGGCCGTCACCGCCGACCGCCGCCACCAGCGGCTGTTCGACGAGATCCTGAAGGTGTTCGGCGGCCTCTTGCGCGACGAGGAGACGCTGGCCGCGATCCGCGACCGCATCAGGCAGGAGCTGCCGACGCTGGCGACCATGTTCCAGGCCGACGCCTATCTGGTGAAGCGCCTCGTCGCCGCCGCCGGCACGCTGCTGGCGGAGGCCGAGGCCGACCCGGACCACGCGCTGCGGCGCGAGTTCGACCGCTTCGCGGAGAATTTCGTCGCCGAGCTGCGCACCTCGCCGGCCTATGCCGCGCGCGCGGAGCGGCTGAAGCGCGACCTCCTCGCCCGGCCGGAGCTGCGCACGCTGGCCGAAGACTTCTGGAGCGGCCTGCGCGCCTTCGTCGAGCAGGACGTCAACGCCGACGATTCGCTGCTGCGGCGCCATCTCGCCGACCTCTATGCCGAGGTCGGCCGCCAGCTCCGCAACGAGCCGGCGATCCGCGCCGACATGAACCACGGCTTCGTCATCGCGCTCTCCACCTTCGTCGAGAACCAGAAGAGCGGCGTCTCCACCTTCATCGCCGATCAGGTGCGGAGCTGGGACATCGTCCAGCTTACCCGGCTGGTCGAGCTGAACATCGGCCGCGACCTGCAATATATCCGCTTCAACGGCATGCTGATCGGCGGGCTGGCTGGCCTCGTCCTCCATGTCGGGCAGGTGCTGATCCTCGGCTGAGGCGGCGCGTTCCCGGTGTGGGCGTCGATAATGATGTTTGAAACATCATTTGTTGATGACTTCCCTTGAATATGCGCTGTCAGGATGGCATGCTTCATGGCGTGCGATTCAACATGGATGTCTGAACCGTGATAACGGCTGCGCAGCTTCGGGCGGCAAGGGCGCTTCTGGGCATCGACCAGCGGCGGCTGGCAGACCTGTCGGGCCTTTCGGTGCCGACCATCCAGCGCATGGAGGCGAGCGACGGCACCATTCGCGGCAATGTCGACTCGCTGGTCAAGCTGATCGCCGCGCTCGACGCGGCCGGCATCGAGCTGATCGGCGAGGGGGCTTCGAGCCAGTCGGGCGGGCGCGGCGTGCGCCTCAAGGAGACGGGGGCCGGCGGGAGCGCGTGATGCAGGCGACGGCGACGCTGCTGACGGTGGTGTCCGCGCTGCTTGCGGTCGCGGTGCCGGCGGTCGCGCTGTCGCGCCGGCCATGGGCGGGAACGCTCGTCTACGGCGTGTCGCTGGCCGCCTCGCTCGCCGGCCTCGGCGTGGCGCTCGCGGCGCTGCTCGCCGGCGCGGGCTCGGAGCTGACGCTGCCGCTCGGCCTGCCGTGGATCGGCGCGCGCTTCCGCATCGACGCGCTGTCGGCCTTCTTCCTCGCCGTCGTCAATCTCGGCGGCGCGGCCGCCAGCCTCTACGGCCTCGGCTATGGCCGTCACGAGGAGGCGCCGCACCGGGTGCTGCCGTTCTATCCCGTCTTCCTCGCCGGCATGAACCTCGTGGTGCTGGCCGACGACGCCTTCACCTTCCTCGTCTCGTGGGAGTTCATGTCGCTCGCCTCCTGGGCGCTGGTGCTGGCGCACCACCGCGAGGCGGCGAACCGGCAGGCCGCCACCGTCTATCTGGTGATGGCGGGCTTCGGCACCATGGCGCTGCTGCTGGCTTTCGGCCTGCTCGCCGGGACGGGCGGCGAGTACGGCTTTTCCGCCATCCGCGAGGCGGTGCGCGACCCGGCCGTCTCGTCGCTGGCGCTGGTGCTGGCGCTGGTGGGGGCGGGCTCCAAGGCCGGGCTCGCGCCCCTCCATGTGTGGCTGCCGCTCGCCCATCCGGCGGCGCCCAGCCACGTCTCGGCGCTGATGAGCGGGGTGATGACCAAGGTCGCCGTCTACGGCTTCGTGCGCATCGTCTTCGACCTGATCGGCGAGCCGGCCTGGTGGTCGGCGATCCTGCTTCTGGCGCTCGGCGGCGGCACGGCCGTGCTCGGCATCCTGCACGCGCTGATGGAGCGGGACCTGAAGCGGCTTCTCGCCTATTCGACCATCGAGAACATCGGCATCGTCTTCGCCTGCCTGGGGCTGGCGCTCGCCTTCCGCGCCGACGGCATGGGCTGGGCGGCGGCGCTGGCGCTGACGGCGGCGCTGTTCCACGTGCTCAACCATTCGCTGTTCAAGAGCCTGCTGTTCTTCGGCGCGGGCGCGGTGCTGACGGCGACCGGCGGCCGCGACATGGAGCGTCTCGGCGGGCTGATCCACCGCATGCCGGCGACGGCGCTGTTCTTCCTCGCAGGCTCCATCGCGATCTCGGCCCTGCCGCCCTTCAACGGCTTCATCTCGGAGTGGCTCGCCTTCCAGGCCATCCTGCAAAGCCCGGAACTCGGCGGCTGGGGCCTGAAGATCGTGGTGCCGGCCGTGGGCGGCATGCTGGCGCTGGCCGCTGCGCTCGCCGCCGCCTGCTTCGTGCGGGCCTTCGGCGTCTCCTTCCTCGGCCGGCCGCGCACGCCCGAAGCCGGGACGGCGCGGGAGGCGGACCGCTTCTCGCTTGCCGCCATGGGGTCGCTCGCGCTGCTTTGCCTTGCCGCCGGCACGCTGCCGGGCTTCGTCATCGACGCGCTGGCGCCGGTGACGCGGCTTCTCGTCGGCGGCGCGATGCCGCTCCAGGCCGACCGGCCGTGGCTCTCCATCGTGCCGATCGCCGAAAGCCGCTCGTCCTACAACGGCCTGCTGGTGTTCGCCTTCATCGTCCTGTCGGCGTCGCTGTCGGCCTTCGCCGTCCACCGGCTCGCCTCCAGCCGGTTGCGCCGGGCGCCGGCCTGGGATTGCGGCTTCCCCGTCGCGGGGGCGGCCACGCAGTATTCGGCCGGCGGCTTCGCCCAGCCCTTCCGCCGCATCTTCGGCACGACCGTGTTCGCCGCCCGCGAGGAGGTGACGATGCCGCCGCCGGGCGACATGCGGCCGGCGCGCCTTTCGCTCGCCATCCACGATCCCGTCTGGGAGCGGGCCTACCTGCCGCTGGCCCGCGCGGTGGACGCGCTCGCCGGCCGGCTCAACCGCCTGCAGTTCCTGACGATAAGGCGCTATCTGACGCTCGTCTTCCTCTTCCTCGTCGCGCTGCTTCTGGTGCTGGCGCTATGGACATGATCCTCGACATCCTCGTGCAGGGCGCGCAGATGGCGGCGGTGCTGGCGGCCGCGCCGCTCGTCACCGGCTTCGTGCGCAAGGTCAAGGCGCGCCTGACGCGCCGCAAGGGGCCGTCGCTGATCCAGCCTTATCGCGACCTTGCCCGGCTGATGCGCAAGGACGCGGTGGTGGCCGAGAACGCCTCGTGGCTGTTCCGCGTCTTCCCGTATCTGGTGTTCGCCGCGACATGGGTGGCGGCCGCCCTGGTGCCGACCTTCGCCGGCGGGCTGGTGTTTTCCTGGACGGCGGACCTGATCGCCATCATCGCGCTTCTGGGCACCGCGCGCTTCTTCCTGGCGCTTGCGGGCATGGATGTCGGCACCGCCTTCGGCGGCATCGGCTCCTCGCGCGAGATGATGATCTCCTCGCTCGCGGAGCCGGCGATGATGCTGACCATGTTCGCGCTGGCGCTGGTGGCCGGCTCGACGCAGCTTTCGACCGTCTCGGCGGTGCTGGCGAGCCCTGAGGTGGGCCTGCGCGTCTCGCTCGGCATGGCGCTGGTGGCGCTGGTCATGGTGGCGATCGCGGAGAACGCGCGCATCCCGATCGACAACCCCGCCACGCATCTGGAGCTGACCATGGTTCACGAGGCGATGGTGCTGGAGTATTCCGGCCGGCACCTCGCCATGATCGAGCTCGCCGCCATGCTCAAGCTCGTGCTCTACCTGTCGCTGATCGCCTGCGTGTTCGTGCCGTGGGGCATCGCGCCGGCCGGCGCTGGCGTGGCGGCGCTGGCGCTGGGGGCTGCGCTGTGGCTGGCCAAGCTCGCCGCCGGCGGTTTCCTGCTCGCCTTCTTCGAGACCTCCATCGCCAAGATGCGCGTCTTCCGCGTGCCGGATTTCCTCGGGGCGGCGCTGATGCTGGGCCTGCTCGGCACGCTGCTGCTGTTCGTGTCGCGGAGCATGTAGCATGGTAACCGCGCTTTCCTTCGACATCGCGCACATGCTGGCCGGCGGGCTGGTGCTGGTCTCCTTCATGCTGCTCTATCAGGACCGGCTGCACGGCCTGATCAACACCTATGCGCTGCACGCGCTGGTGCTGTCGGCCTCGGTCGCCTGGCAGGCATGGGCGCAAGGGGCGCCGCATCTCTACGTCACCGCCGCGGTGGCGCTTCTCTTCAAGGCGCTCGTCATACCGCTCGCGCTCCACCGCATCATCCGCCGCCTCGGCATCCATCGCGACATCGAGAACGTGGTCGGCATCGGGCTGACCATGCTGACCGGCATGGGGCTGGTGGCGCTGTCGATGGTGGTGATGCTGCGCATCGCCGCCGACGCCGACCCGCTGGCGCGCGAGGACCTGGCGATGGCGCTCGCCGTGGTGCTGCTCGGGCTGCTCCTGATGGTGACGCGGCGCAACGCCATCGGCCAGGTGGTCGGCTTCATGTCGCTGGAGAACGGGCTGGTGCTGGCCGCCGCCGGCGCGCGCGGCATGCCGCTGGTGGTCGAGATCAGTGTCGCCTTCTCCGTCCTCGTCGCCTTCATCGTCATAGGCATCGTGCTGTTCCGCATCCGCGAGCGCTTCGACACGGTCGACATCCGCGCGCTGGACGACTTCCGGGGAGAGCGGCGATGAGCGTGCCCGCCTTCGACGCCACGGTCGCCGTGCTGGCCATCCCCGCCGCTTCCGCGGCGCTGCTCGCCGCGCTGCCTGGCTACCGGCTGACGGCGCGGCTCAACGTCGCCGCGAGCTTTCTGACCTTCCTCGCGGCGCTGTCGCTGTTCTCCGGCGCGCGGGGCGAGCCGGGGCAGTATCTGTTCGTCGACGACCTCAACATCGTCTTCGTCGCGCTCAACACCTTCGTCGGCTTCACCGCCAGCGTGTTCAGCGCCTCCTACATCCGCCACGAGCTGGAGACGGGCCGGCTGTCGCCCGGCAATCTGCGCTTCTACCACGCCATGTACCAGACGATGATGTTCGGCATGAACCTCGCCTTCGTCGCCAACAATATCGGCCTGATGTGGGTGGCGGTGGAGCTGGCGACGCTGACGACCGTGCTGATGGTCGGCCTCTACCGCACCCACGAGGCGCTGGAGGCGGCGTGGAAATATTTCATCCTCGGCTCCGTCGGCATCGCGCTGGCGCTGTTCGGCACCATCCTCGTCTACATGGCGGCGCAGCCGGTGGTGGGCGAGGGGCACGACGCCATGGTGTGGACGACGCTGGTCGAGCATGCCGCGCGCTTCGACCCGGCGCTGCTCAACCTCGCCTTCGTCTTCCTGCTCATCGGCTACGGCACCAAGGTGGGGCTGGCGCCGCTGCACGCCTGGCTGCCCGACGCCCATGCCGAAGGCCCGACGCCGATCTCGGCCGTCTTGTCGGGGCTTCTGCTCAACGTCGCGCTCTATGCGGTGCTGCGCTTCAAGATCCTGCTGGCGGCGAGCCCCGGGGCGATCGCGCCCGGCCCGCTGATGGTGGGCATGGGGCTGGTGTCGCTGGTGTTCGCCGCCTTCATGCTCTACCGCCGCCGCGACATCAAACGTCTGTTCGCCTATTCCTCGATCGAGCATATGGGCATCATCGTCTTCGCCTTCGGCATGGGCGGGCCGCTGGCCAATTTCGCGGGGCTCTTACACATGGTCATGCACAGCCTGACCAAGTCGGCGATCTTCTATGCCGTCGGCCACATCGCCCAGGTCAAGGGCACGCAGAAGATGGCCGACATCTCCGGCCTGACCGTCACCCATCCCGGCCTCGGCTGGGCGTTCCTCCTCGGCGTCGTGGCCATCGCCGGCCTGCCGCCGATGGGCGTGTTCATGAGCGAGTTCCTGATCGTGTCCTCGACCTTCGCGGTCGAGCCGCTGCTGGCGATCCCGCTGGTGCTGGGGTTGCTCACCGCCTTCGGCGCGCTGGTGCTGCGCGCGACCGGCATCGCCTTCGGCGAACCGTCGGGCGGCACGGCGGCATCGCCGGCGCCGGCGTCCTATGCGCCGATCTACGCGCATCTGGCGCTGGTGCTGGCGGCCGGGCTCTACCTGCCGCCGCCGCTGGTCGGCTGGTTCCGCAACGTCGCCGGGCTTCTCGGCTGAGCGGGGAGGGCGGCGATGGCGCATGAATGGCAGGGCATGGCGGGCAGGCGGGTCGGACGCCATCACGGCGCGCCGCGCCTCGAGGTCGACCGGAACGGCTGGCTCGACGCGGCTGCCGCGCTTTCGGCCGGGCGGCTGACGCTCGCCGGCCTGTGGGGCGACGACGACGCCGTACACATGGCCGTGCTGGCGCAGGCCGAAAGCGAAAGCCTCGCGGTGCTGACACTGTCCTGCCCCGACGGCGTCTTTCCCTCCGTCGGGCGGCTGCACGCGCCCGCGATCCGGCTGGAGCGCACCGTGCGCGACCTTTTCGGCCTCGTGCCCGAGGATGCGCCCGACCCGCGGCCGTGGCTCGACCATGGCCGCTGGGGCGTGCGTCATCCGCTCGGCGGCCGGCGGCGCGAGCCGGCCCCGGCCGAAGGCTGCGATTACGAGTTCCTGCCCGCGGAAGGCGAGGGGCTGCACCAGGTGCCGGTCGGCCCGGTCCATGCCGGCGTGATCGAGCCCGGCCATTTCCGCTTCACCGTCAACGGCGAGACCGTGGTGCGGCTGGAGGCGCGGCTCGGCTACACCCACAAGGGCGTCGAGGGGCTGATGCAGGGCGCGCCGCTTTCCCGCGCCGTGCGGCTCGCCGGCCATGTCAGCGGCGACAGCGCGGTCGCCTACGCGCTCGCCTTCAGCCGCGCCGCCGAGGCGGCGCTGGGACTCGACGTGCCGGCGCGGGCGCACCATCTTCGCGCGCTGGCGGCGGAGATGGAGCGGCTGGCCAACCATCTCGGCGACATCGGCGCGATCTGCAACGATGCTGCCTTCCCGCTGATGCTCGCCCATTGCGGCGTCCTGCGCGAGCGCACGCTGCGCGCCGCCGAGACGGCGTTCGGCCACCGGCTGATGCGCGGCCTCGTCGTTCCGGGCGGGGTGGCGGCCGACCTTTCCGGCGAAGGCGTCGCCGCCATCCGCGCGCTGACGGCGGAAATCCGGGCGCGGTTTCCCGAGCTGGTCGAGCTCTACGACAACACCACCTCGCTGCAGGACCGCACCGTGGCGACCGGCACGCTGACGTTCGAGCTGGCGCGCCGCTTCGGCGCCGGCGGCTATGTCGGGCGCGCCTGCGGCCGCGACTTCGACGCGCGCAGGGCCTTGCCCTATCCGCCCTACGACCGGCTGTCCTTCGACGTGCCGGTGTTCGGGGAGGGCGACGTCAACGCCCGCGTGTGGGTGCGCATCCGCGAGGCCGAGGAAAGCCTGTCGCTGATCGGCCAACTGCTGGGCTCGCTGCCCGACGGGCCGGCAGCGGTGGCAATGGTGCCGGCCGGCGAGGCGCGCGAGGGCGTCGCCGTGGTCGAGGGCTTTCGCGGCGACGTGCTGGTCTGGCTGCGGCTCGAGGCGGACGGCACGGTCGGGCGCTGCCACCTGCGCGATCCGTCCTGGTTCCAGTGGCCGCTGATCGAGGCGGCGGT
Source organism: Hyphomicrobiales bacterium (assembly GCA_003577315.1). Classification (GTDB taxonomy): domain Bacteria; phylum Pseudomonadota; class Alphaproteobacteria; order Rhizobiales; family Rhizobiaceae; genus Aerobium. The sequence goes on from QEVK01000035.1 coordinate 10,440, forward strand.
GGAGGGCAACATCGTCGCCGACTTCCCGCTGTGCAACAAGTCGTTCAACTGCTCGTATTCGGGGCACGATCTGTGATGCGCAAGCTTCTGTTCGAGAGCCTGATCCGCCCGATCCTGACCGAAGCGCCGCCCTTGCCGGACGGCGAGGCCGTGCGCCAGCTTGCCGAGGCGGTGGGCGGCGCGGCGCGGCGCAGGCTCGGCCGCTCGCTGTCGATCCGTGCGGTCGATGCCGGTTCGTGCAACGATGCGGAACTGGAAATCCACGCGCTCAGCAACGCCTTCTACGACATCGAGCGCTTCGGCATCCGCTTCGTCGCCTCGCCGCGCCATGCCGACGTGCTGGTGGTCACCGGGCCGGCGACGAAGAACATGCGCCAGGCGCTGGAGCGCACCTATAACGCCACGCCCGACCCCAAATGGGTGGTGGCGGCCGGCGACGACGCGCTCGACGGCGGCGTGTTCGCCGGCAGCTATGCCGCCGATGGCGGCGTCGGCTCGGTGGTGCCGGTCGACTTGCATATTCCCGGCGATCCGCCGTCGCCGACGGCGCTGCTACGGGGCCTGCTGGCGCTGCTGGAGCGCGCGGAGAACGGATGAGGCGCCAGCGAAAGATGGTGGGCCCGGAGGATTTCCGATAATCCCGGTTTTCTGCGGTTTCCTCGTCCCGGTGGGACAACAGAAGCCTGCACGTTTCATTAAGGTTTCCGGATCGACTGTCCCACTGCCCCGCCACCGCGCGGGGCTTTTGCTTTTTTGGGAGTTTGTCCCGAATTCTTCAGAGTCTAAATCTTTGCGCCGGGGAAAGCGTGCGCCGTGGCAAACATAGGCCGGGATCGGTACGGCAGGCCCTCGGATCGGGGCGGCGGCAGGAAAAGCCCCACTTTCTGGGCATTTTTCGCTGGCGTGGCAGGCCCTCGGATCGAGGGTGAGCGCAGGAATCAAAACTGTTTTGAATTTGGACGCTCGGGTGCGGCCTGCCCGCAGATCGGGTGCGGCGGCAACAACGTGTGCAAAATTTTGCACAAGTAGAGCGGTGCGGCGTGCCCTCGGATCGGGGGTGGCGATAGCAGACTGATAACCGTTATCAGTCATGGTGTCTGGATGTCTCTCCTCGCGCGCGGGTGCGAGGCTATGCTGGGTGTATCTTCTCCTCTGGAAGTTACACCGCGGCGCGGCGTGCCCTCGGATCGGGGGCGGCGGCAGGAAAAGCCGAGAGTGTCGGCATTTTCTCCACGGCGTGGCATGCCCTCGGATGAGGGGCGGCGGCAAGGTGCGTTTCAGACTGTCCATTTTGGACAGTGGTGCAGCGGGCGCGGCGGGAGCGGATCGGGGGTGAGCGCAGGGACTGACATCGTTACGGGGCGGGGCGGCTCTCATCGCAATCTTGTATTTCGCCTGGCTGATCGGAAGCCATATGACGTGGTAGCCTAAAGGACCGGCGTTACCGCTCCCTGTCACGCGATGACCCCGCCGAGACTGGCGGGGTTTTCATGATTCGCTTATCGGGCGACAATGGCGTATACTGCGATATCGGCAGTTTCTGACAAGGGCACTGCCGGGTGAGGGCCTTGGAATCCTTAGCCCCAACAGAGAAAGGAGGACGCCATGTCCTCCATCCACCAGCAGCATCTTACTCCAGCGAACATGACAATGATCGAGACCGCGCTTGCGCGGGTCCGGTTGCTGTACAACCTGAAACCGGGCTCCGATGAGGAACTCCACGTTGCCGCCGTCATGGTCGGCGAGTTCCAGATCGGCAATGCGACCGAGACCGGCCTGTACAATGTCTTCCTCGGGCCAACAGACACGGCCACGCACTTCCGTAGAAAGCAGCAGATGCGCCTGGCCCTTCAGCAATGGGAAGACGAAGGCGGAGCTGTTCATTCGTAAAACTGGACCATCCGGACAGCAATGCGACATAGAGAGCCACCTTCCACCGGGTCGTCGCGCGTATGGCACGTTCTGCTGATCCTTGGCCTTGCGATTCTTGTGACGTGGTGGATATGGCCGTTCTGAAACGGCGAAATCCCGCGGCGTCTTCGGCCTCAGAAGCTCCAGAACTTCGGATCGTCGGCTTTGGCGGTATCGTAGAAGGTGCCGCCGATCTCGCCCATAGCGGCGCGCTGGATCGCCATGAGGCAGGCCGATGCACCGTCGATCCGGTCGCGTGACTTCGCCTTGTCGAACAGGCGATTCCCGTTCCGGTCGGGCGAGGTCATGGAGATGTTCTCGAAGCACCACCGCAGGATCGGATGGCCGCCATGCTGCATCCGGCCTTCAAGGATCACCTCGCGCAAGGTGTCGATCGCCGGAACCAGCATCCGCCACGACTGATCGAACTTGAACACCGGCAGCTTGTCGTCGGCCAGGTCGTTCATGATGTCGACGGCGCGGTTCGGGTCGAAGTTGATCTCCTCGACGTCGTACTCGTCGCACAGGGTGCGGATATGCTTCGCGACCACCTTGTGATTGATGACCGGCCCCGGCGTCGGGACGATGAAGCCCGCCTCGGCCCAGCCC
>QEVK01000023.1 GCA_003577315.1 Hyphomicrobiales bacterium
TCTGGTCGGGCTACGCCCTCCCGGCGTTCCCCAAATGCGCCGCCAAGTGGACTACTTTTGCGCCGCCCAATGGCCGACTTTTACTCCGCCGTTGACACATGATCTCGCTCGTTCCGCCGTAGATGCGCTGGATGCGCGCATCGGCCCACATCCGCGCGATCGGGTAGTCGAGCGTGTAGCCGTAGCCTCCGAAGAGCTGCAGGCAGTTGTCGACGATGGCCATCTGGCGTTCCGAAACCCACAGCTTCGCCATCGCGGCTGTCACGGCATCGAGTTCGCCGTCGAGAAGCCTGGAGATGCAGTTGTCGACGAAGACCCGCGCGACCTCGGCCTCGGCCTTTGCCGCGGCGAGGACGAACCGGGTGTTCTGGAAGTCGAAGACCGTCTTGCCGAACGCCTGCCGGTTGCGCACGTAGTCGAGCGTCGAGCGTATGGATTCGTCGATGACAGCGAGGCCGATCACCGCGACGGTCAAACGCTCCTGCGGAAGCATCTCCATCATCTGCGGGAAGCCGCGCCCCTCTTCGCCGACGAGATTTGCGACCGGCACGCGGACATTGTCGAAGAACAGTTCGGCCGTGTCCTGTGCGTGCATGCCGATCTTCTTCAGCAGCCGGCCCCTGGAGAAACCCTCCACCTTGTCGGTCTCGACGGCGATGAGGGACAGGCCCTTGCTGCCGGCGGCCGCGTCGGTCTTGCAGGCGACCAGGAGGAGGTTCGCGAGATGACCGTTCGAGATGAACGTTTTCTGGCCGGAGAGGACGTAGCTGTCCCCGTCCCGGACGGCCTGGGTCCTGATCGCCTTCAGGTCGGACCCGGCGGACGGTTCCGACATGGCGATCGCGGCGACGAGTTCGCCGCTGCGCATGCCCGGCAGCCAGCGCGACTGCTGTTCGGCGGTGCAGTACTGATAGATGTAGGGCGCTATCAGCGCGCTGTGCAGATGGATGTTGAAGTCCAGGCATCCGCATTTGGCGAGTTCCTGGATGATGATGGCTTCGTGCCTGTAGTCGCCGCCCGCGCCGCCCAGCTCCTCCGGGCAGCTTGCGAGCAGGAAACCCGCCTCACCCGCCTTTCGCCATACGTCCCTGCTGACCATCCCCTCATCTCGCCAGCTGTCGATGTTGGGGACGGCGTGACGATCGAGGAATGTACGGAAGCTGGCACGGAAGATGTCCAGCTCCTCGGTTGTGGCCGTCGACGGCCGTGCAATAGCTGTCATTTTTTATCTATCTACTATTCGTTAGATCGTTCTGCAAAAAAATAATCCTGCTAGATCGCATCCCAGCTGAATACGTCGCCCGAACTCTCCAGCGGCACCAGGGAGCTTTTGAAAGCGGGCAGCATCACGTTGGCGAGATCGCCCAGCCCCCAGCCGTCGCTCTTGTGGATCTGGCGGATGGGCCGCGGCTGGCTCATCAGGAAGATCTCGTTCTTGCGCACGCCGAATATCTGGCCGTTGATCTCCGAAGCAGCATCGCTGAGCAGGAAGGTGACGACCGGCGCGATATGGGCCGGCGATACGGCCTGCATCTTGGCGAGGTCGAAGTTCCTCTGCATCGCCTCTTCGGGCATGGTTCCCACGAGCCGGCTCCAGGCGAACGGCGCTATGGCGTTCGAACGCACGCCGAACTTCTGCATGTCGATTGCTATCGACCGCGACAGGCCCGCAATGCCGAGCTTGGCAGCCGAGTAATTGGCCTGCGCGATGTTGCCGACCAGCGCGGAGGTCGACGTCATGTGCACCATGCTGCCGAAGCCCTGCTTGCGGAAGTGCGGCGCCGCCGCGCGCGCTACGTAGAAGCTGCCGCGCAGGTGCACGTCGACGACGAGGTTGAAGTCTTCCTCGGTCATGTGATGGAAAATCTTGTCGCGCAGGATGCCGGCATTGTTCACCAGCCCGTCGATCTTGCCGAAATTGTCCAGCGCGGTCACAACGATCCGCTCCGCGCCTTTCGGGTCCGCCACGCTGTCCGTATTCGCGACCGCGCGGCCGCCCGCGCTCTTGATCGCGTCGACGACCTCCTGAGCCGGGCCGCGGTCGGAACCTTCGCCGTCCACTGACCCGCCATAGTCGTTCACGACTACGGCTGCGCCCTGGCTGGCGGCCAGGATCGCGATCTCGCGACCGATTCCGCGGCCGGCGCCGGTCACGGCGACGACGCGCCCTTCAAGAGTGGGATTTGCGGACATGATTGCTCTCCTGGTATTGTATGTCTTCGTGGTTCACTTCACGCCGGACGGAGCGTAGACTCCTGTCGGCTCCGCGGCCGCATTCCTGCGGCGCCCGATGAAGCGGTCGAACAGCGACGCGATCCCGTCCGGAATGAAGGTCACGACCAGGATCAATGCGGCTCCGTAGACGGCCCATGGAGCCGCCTCCGATATCTGGTTGGCGATATTGGGCACGTAGAGCATGAAGAGCGCCCCGAAGATCACGCCCCACACGGACTTTACGCCGCCCACCACCGCGCCCACCAGCAGGGTGACCGACAGGAACATCGAGAAGCTGTCGGGAGCGACGTAGCGGACCGCAAGCGCGCTGATCGCACCGGCCACGCCGGTCAGCATCGAGCTGAAGGCGAAAGCGAGCATCTTGTAGTGTTGCAGGGAGACGCCCATCGCGACCGATGCGGTCGGATTGTCGCTGATCGCGATGAACGCGCGCCCCACACGTCCGCGCAGGAGGCCGGCCGTAACCGCGAAGGCGATCACGGTCGTCACGAGGCTTACGAGGAACAGCCAGTGATCCTGCGTCACGCCGAGGAACTCGGGGGGCTGCGGCAGCGATACGGTAAGGCCGAGAACGCCGCCGGTCACGGCCTCCAGCCCGGGATGCTTGAGCAGTTGCGGGAAGGCGACTGCGAGGCCGAACGTCGTGAGCGCCAGATAGATCCCCTTCAGGCGTATGGCCGGGAGGCTGACGAGCGCGCCGACCACGAAGGACGCCGCGGCCGCCACGGGCAGCACCAGCAGATAGTGCAGCGACGCCTTGCCTATCAGGACGGCCGCGACATAGGCGCCGAACCCGAAGAACGCCCCCTGGCCGAGCGAGAACTGCCCGCAATAGCCCGTAAGCACGACGATCCCGAGCAGGGCTATCGCATAGCTCATCAGCATCGTCAGCTGGAAGATGTTGTAGCCGTTCATGAAATATGGGCCGCAGGCGAAGAGCAGCAGGGCGGCTGCGCCACCGACGATCAGGATCGGCTTGCGGGAAGAGGTCGTTCTACGGAGCATTCTGGCCTCCTAGACGCGCGACACTGCGGCCTTGCCGAACAGGCCGGACGGCCGGAGGATCAGCAGGATTACGATCAGGCAGAGCGCCGATGTGAGCTTGAGTTCCGACCCGGTCACATACACGCCGAGCAGGTTCTCGAAGATGCCGACCGCGAAGCTTCCGATGACAGCTCCGGTCGGGTTGTTGATGCCGCCGAGCAGCGCGCCCGCGAACGCATACAGAAGAATGCTGCCCATCATGTTGGGCTCAAGGAACGCTATCGGCGCCACCATCATGCCGGCGATCGCGCCGATCGCTGCGGAAATGCCCCAGCCGATTGTCAGCATCAGCCCGACACGTATGCCTACGAAGCCGCTGGAAACCGGGTTCTGAGCCGCCGCGCGCATCGCGAGGCCGAACGGCGTGCGCTTCAGGAATGTGAGCAGCGCCACCAGCACGATCATGGTCACGAGTATGGTGCCGGTTTCATGGGCGGACAGATAACGGCTGCCGAGCCAGCCGGGGAACGGGCTGGGGAACTCGCGGATATCGCCGCCACCCACCCAGTGGCTTGCGCTGTTGGCGATCATCAGCAGGCCGACCGTCACGGCGATGAACGCGAAGGGAGACGCCGTGCCGACCGGCTTGACCACCAGGCGCTCGACCAGCGCGCCCATGATGAACGAGCCGAAGACCGTAAGGGCGAACACGACCCAGTAAGGCATGCCCGCGTCGAACAGGAACCACGCCCCGAAGGTGGAAAGCGTGGCCATCTCGCCCTGCGCGAAATTGATGTGCTGCGTGGCCTGATAGATCATCACGAGCGCAAGCGCGAGGCTGGCATAGATGCCCCCGTTCGCGACGCCCGCCAGCACCTGGTTCAGAAACTCACCCATGTTCAATACCCCAGGTATGACTTGCGGATTGCGTCATCGCTGGCCAGATCCCTGCTGTCTCCGCTGAGAACGACCTTTCCGGACTCCAGCACATAGGCCTTGTCGGAAAGCATCAGGGCCATTCTGGCGTTCTGCTCCACGAGCAGGACGCTCAGCCCGTCCTCCTCCTTGACCTTCCTGAGCAGTTCGAAAATCTCGGCAACGACCTTCGGCGCGAGACCGAATGAAGGCTCGTCGAGAAGCAGTATCTGCGGGCGCAGCATCAGCGCGCGACTCAGGGCGAGCATCTGCTGCTCGCCGCCCGACAGGTTTCCCGCCTGCTGGTGTATGCGACTCTTCAACCGCGGAAAGAGCTCGAGGAAACGCTCGATGTCGCCTTCGACCTCGCCGTCGCGTCGCGTGTGCGCGCCGAGCAGCAGGTTCTCGCGCACGGTGAGATCGATGAACGTTCCCCGGTTGTCAGGAACATGGGCCACCCCGAGCCGCGCGATGCGGTCCGACGTCTGCCCGACTATGTTCTTGCCGGCGATAGCGATCTCGCCGGTCGCCGGCAGCAGGCCGCAGATGGTCCGGATCGTCGTCGTCTTGCCGGCTCCGTTGGCGCCCAGCACCGCTGTGACGCCCCCACGCTGCACGGAAAGGCTGACTTCATGAAGGACCGGGGTTTTCCCGTAGCCGGCGGATACGCCGGTCAGCCGCAGCATGTCGGGTCATTGTGGCGCACCAAGATATGCTTCGAGAACCGCCTCGTTCGTCTGAAGGGAGGCCGGATCGCCGTCGGCGATCTTCTCGCCGAAGTTGAAGACCACCACGTGCTCGCAGAGCTTCATGATGAAGCCCATGTTGTGCTCAACCATCAGGACGGTGAGGTCGAAACGCTGGCGAACGTCCCTGACGAGCTGGCCGAGGGCCTCAACCTCGTCATGGATAAGCCCGGCCGCCGGCTCGTCGAGCAGCAGCAGCTTCGGCCTGGCCGCGAGAGCCCGGGCAAGCTCCACCCGCTTCTGGAAGCCGAACGGCAAGTCGGAGACTTTCTGGTCGGCATTGTCCTGCAGGCCGACGATACCGGCGAGCTCCCACGCCTCTTCCCTGAACCGCTCCTCCTCCCTGCGGGAGGACGGCAACCGGAGCGAGTCGGCCATCCAGCTGCTGCGGGCGCGGTGATGTCCGCCGAGCATGACATTCTCCAGCACCGTCAGCGAACCGAACAGGGCCAGGTTCTGGAACGTGCGGCCGATACCCAGGCCGGCGATCTTCGAGGGATCGACCTCGTGCAGAGAAACGCCGTCGAAGCGAATTGAATCGGCGGGAATCGGGTTCAGCCGGCTGAGACAGTTGAAGAAGGTTGTCTTGCCCGCCCCGTTTGGGCCGATCACGCCGCAAATCTCGCCTCTCGGGACATCGAAGGATACCGATTTCAGCGCCACGATGCCGCCGAACCTCACGCCGAGATCGCGAACCGTCAGCATCGGGGTTCCCGCCGCGCTCATGATCACCGCCCCGAAAGGGCCGGCTTGCGCCGACGCCGTTGAATGCGCGGCGCTTCACGATGCCTGGCGGCCAGGCCAAGACTGATAGGTAAGGCGCTCAACTATCCCCTCCCGAATTCGATCGCGACAGCAGCGGATGTATCAGCGTTCCATCTTCTTGACAATAACCTATTTAACAGTAATTAGGTAAATCGGAACGGTCCTGGATCGCCGGCTTGCCCGGCACGGGGACATGCTGGATATTGCAACCGAGGCGCGTGTTGGCGGCTCCGCCGAATAGAGCCGGGTGACGAGGGCAGCAATCGATGAAAAGCAAGAGGCGCCGCGGCGCGGGCGCCGCCAACAAGCTTCAGTACGACGAGCGCGAACAGCAGATCCTGAGCATCGCGACGGCGCTGTTTGAAGCCCGCGGATACGAGCGGGCCTCGTTGAAGAACATCGCGGACGAAGCCGGCATCGAGACAGCCTCCCTGTATTACTATTTCGCTTCGAAGGAGGAACTCTATGTCAGCGTCATGGACCGGAGCCTGCGCATCCTCGGCGACAATGTGAGGAGAGCGACGGAAGCGGTGAGCGACCCTTGGGACAAACTCGAGTGTGCGGCCATCGCACATTGCGAGAGCATGCTTGCGCGGAAGATCGTCCAGGTCGTCTTTCACCCCCGCTTTCCCTTGGAGATCAGCGAAGGAAGCCTGAAAGAGCTCAAACGCCAGCGGCGCGACTACGAGCGGATCATCCGCGATATCGTGGACATGATCGAGCTCAAGGAGAACGTCGATCGAACGCTCTTTCTCAATTTCTTCCTGTCTTCGATGAATTATTCCGGCCTCTGGTACAAGCCGGAAGGACGGTTGACGCCGGCGCAGATCGCATCGGGCGCGATAGCGATCCTGAAGGGGTGCGCGGCGGACGCCAGCTGAGCCGAACAAGCGCCCGGCTATGCAGGGCTGCACTTTCTCCTGCGCGATCACAGATTGAAGGAACGTTGCGATGCGGCCACTGGAAGGTGTTCGGGTGCTTGAGGCCGGCGGCATCGGGCCGGCCCCCTATGCGGGCATGATACTGGCGGACATGGGCGCGGACGTCGTCGCGGTGCGGCGCGGCGCCGGCGCGGACGACGTGTGGGACATTCCTCCCCGTTTCGACCTCCTCAACCGCGGCAAGCGCAAGGTCGAGGCCAACCTCGCAGTCCCGGAGCAGCGCCAGGCCGTACTCGATCTCGTCCGGTCGTCGGACATCCTGATCGAGGGCTTCCGGCCGGGCGCGATGGAAAGGCTGGGGCTGGGCCCGGATGTCTGCCTGGCCGCCAACCCGCGGCTCGTCTATGCCCGCATCACCGGCTGGGGCCAGTCGGGCCCATTGAGCCAGGCAGCGGGTCACGACCTCAACTACATCGCCCTTTCGGGCGCGCTCGGCTCGATGGGAGCCGAAGGTCAGGTTCCCCCGGTCCCGCTCAATCTGGTCGGTGACTTCGCCGGCGGCACGCTTTTCGCGGTGAGCGGGATCCTGGCTGCGCTCTACGACGCGACCCGCACCGGCGAGGGGCAGGTCCTGGATTGCGCCATGGTCGACGGAGCGGCCCATCTGATGGCTGTCTTCCACGGCCAGGTGCAGGCGGGAATGTGGCGGGAGGAACGCGGGACCAACATCATCGACGGTGGCGCGCCGTTCTACGACGTCTACGCGACCAGCGACGGCAAATACGTCTCGCTGGCCGCCGCCGAGCCGCGATTCTATGAGGCGTTCCTCCGCAAGACCGGCCTTTCGCAGGAAAACCTCCCTCCCCAGTATGACCGCTCGGGATGGGAACGCCTTCGCGAGCGTTTTACGCGGCTGTTCGGCTCGCGCACGCGCGATGAATGGTGCGACCTCCTCGAAGGCAGCGATGTCTGCTTCGCGCCCGTTCTCAGCATGTCCGAGAGCTTCGGGCACCCGCATCTGGAGGCCCGCGGGACGTTCGCCGAAGTGGACGGCGTGACGCAGCCCGTCGCAGCGCCCCGCTTCAGCCGGTCGCAGGCCGCCGCGCCGAACCCGCTGCCGACCGCAAGCCTGCCCATTGCCGATGTGCTTGACGGCTGGGCGTCCGCCCGCCGGAACTGACCGATACGATCAGGCGGCGGCGCGCATCCGCGCCTCGCCGCCGATCATGATCCTTTCCTGTGCGATCCAGGCAGCGACTTCGTTGCCGCGCTGATATGCGCGCACGGACTTCACAATCGCCTGCAGGACGCCGGCCGGCTCGTGAACGGCCCGCGCCAGCGAGGCATAATCCCGGAACCACAATTCGAGGAAATAGTCGAAAGCATCCCGGTCGTTGCCGCGCGGCGCGCGCAGCTTTTCGTTGGCGGGGGTGTCCAGGCCGAAATTATGCACGGCCCGCGCGATGTGCCGGTCCTCGTCCTGCACGCCCGCGAGGATGTCGCCCACATCGTGGCCGAGGCCCTCAGCCCGACCGGGATCGCTCATCTTGAGGCCGAGGATGAGCTTCTGCGCGCCCGAGCCGGCAATGCCGTCAATGCAGTGCTCCTCCCTGTAGAACCGGATCTCGGATTGCCGCAGGTCGAGGAAATTGAGCTCGTCATTGACCAGATCGCCGGTCGCCCGTGTGCCGTCGGCGCTCGATCGCGTCCTCAGGATCGCGTCCTCGCTCTCGAACCATATCTGGCAGACGCCCTCGAAAGGAGGCACGCCCGCGCCGACGCGATGGGCAAGGGCATCGGAAAGCGGCGTCGTGATCATGTGGTTCTGCACATAGCGAAGCATCCCGAGTCGGTCCGTCCTCCCGCTCATCGCGTATGGGCCGTGGTTCTCGCGCCAGTAGTTGCTGAACTGATCCAGGGATCGGTCCTGGCGCTTGCGCATGAAGAAACTCACCTTCATCGATCTCTCCTCCTCGACGAACCCCGCGATATGCCGAAAACATCCCTGCAAATCGGTCGGACGATGTCAATCATCTAATTGAAATAGGTGATTTCAACCGAATGGATCGCCACCACCAATCCGGTTCGCCGCCCTCCCGGGTGGTTGGGGCCAGCCGCGTTTATGCGGCGTCAAGCGAGTCCGCCTGACTGCAAGATGCTCTGGCGGGGGGGGGAAGGGATTGCCGCCTGCGCGCGGGTGGCCCCCCGCGCGCAGGCGTGCGGTTCGGCTCAGCGGTAGCTGACGAACCCGGTCAACGGCTCGACGGTGTTCTCCATCGGGTTGACCCGAACGATCTGGACCTCGCGCGCGGCGGTGTTCCGGTCGTTGGTGAAGTCCAGCGGCGAGGAGAGCCCGCCGCTGTCGAGGGCGTCGATCTTCTTCAGGTTGTCGTTCAGGCAGTCGCGGGTCAGCTCGCGGCCGCAGGCCTCGGCGGCGGCGAGAACCGCCTTGGTGCCGAGATAGCCGGTGAGCGAGAAGCGGTTCAGGCTCTTCTGCTCCTCCTCGCCCAGATGCTGCCTGGCGAGCTCGCGGAAGCCGGCCGCCGCCTCACTGGCGATCGGCACGACGTAGTCGGCGGCGTAATAGGCCATGTTGTAGGGGGCCGACAGCCGCGCCGTCATGTCGATGGCGCCGGTGTGCGCGTGCGCGGTCGGGATGTTCATGCGCAGCTTGGCCAGCTCCTTCAGCACGCCCGGCGTCTCGGCGATGACGCCGCCGACGGCCAGCGCGCCGATGCCCTGGCTGCGCAGGCGCAGGATCTCGGCCGAGAAGTCCTTCTGGCCGCGCTTGAAGCGCACCGGCGGCACGCTCGGCAGGCCGAGCTTCTCGACGGCCATCATCACGCCGGCCTCGACATGGGCGCCGTAGTCGTCGTCCTGGGCGATGACGGCATAGGGGCCCTCGGGCTTGTCGTTCTCGCTGATGTACTTGATCTGCGCGAAGAACATGTCCTCGTAGTCGGCGCCGAGCATGAACACGTAAGGCCGCACCGGCTCGACCGCGGCGTTGGAGACCGAGGTCGAGACCATGGTCGGGATCTTCTTCTCGTCGATCACCGGCAGCATGGCGCCGAGGCTGCCGCCGCCGCTGGTGCCGACCAGGGCGAGGATGCCGTCGTCGGCGAGCTTGACCAGGCCCTGATAGGCGCGGCTCGGCACGTAGCCGTCGTCCTCGACCAGCATGCGCACGGTGCGGCCGTGGATGCCGCCCTTGGCGTTGTACTCGGCGATGGCGAGGCGGCTGCCGGCGCTCGCGCCGAGGCCGGGGAAGCTCGCCGGGCCGGACATCGGCAGCACCGCGCCGAGCACGATCTCGGTGTCGGTGACGCCGGGGGTCTGCGCCATCGCCGGTGTGCCGAGGCACAGGGCAAGCGCCACATATGTGAGTGCTTTCATTTTCTCCTCCATTGAAGACCGGGTCAAACCGACAGCGGCCATTGCAGCCAGTAGCGTTTCGTCCTGCGCCAGATGCCGATCAGCCCGTCGGGCTCGATCCGGAGCATGACGATGATGAGCACGCCGGTGACGACGGCGCGGATTTCGAAGACGTGGGCGGAGCCGGTCTCGCCGGTCCAGCCGACGAGCGCCAGCAGGCCGCGGGCGATCTCGGGCAGGAGCACGATGAAGGCCGCGCCGAGGATGGCGCCGGCGACCGAGCCGACCCCGCCGACGAGCAGCATGGCCAGCGCCTCGATCGACAGGAACAGGCCGAACACGTCGGCGGTGATGAAGCGCAGTTGCAGCGCCATCAGCGCGCCGGCGACGCCGACGATCGACGACGAGACGAAGAACGACAGCAGCTTGTAGCGGACGAGGTCGATGCCCATCGACTTGGCGGCGATGTCGTGGTCGCGCAGCGCGATCCACGCCCGGCCCGAGCGCGAGCGCATCAGGTTGTTGACGAAGACGACCGTCAGCACCGCGACGATCAGCGCGATGTAGTACATGCCGCGCCCGTCGGCGATGCGCAGGCCGAGGAAGCTGACGTCGGGGATGCGCAGGCCGAACGGCCCGCCGGTCAGCGGCTCGGCATAGAGGATGATGTGGATGACGATCAGCGAGGCCGCGAGCGTGGTGATGGCGAGGTAGAGGCCCTTCAGCCGCAGCGACGGCACGCCGATCAGGAGGCTCAACGTGCCGGTGATCAGGCCGGCGAGCGGGACCGCCAGCTCCGTCGGCAGCGACAGGTCGCGGATCAGCAGGCCGCAGGCATAGCCGCCGATGGCGAGGAAGCCCGACTGGCCGAGGCTGATCAGGCCGGTGGTGCCGGTCAGCACGTTGAGCCCGACCACGCCGACGGTGGCGATCAGCACCGTGGTCGAGACGACGAGGAGGTGGCCCGACACCGCCCACGGCAGCGCCACGAGCGCGGCGACGAGCGCGCCCGCCCAGGCCCAGGTGATCGGGTTGGTGGTGAGGGCGAGGAGCCGCCCGTAGGTCTCGACGGCGTGGCCGGTCCGCATCACACGCGCTCCAGTTCCTTTTCGCCGAACAGGCCGTAGGGACGGACCATGAGCACGGCGATGATGATGACGAAGCCGGAGATCTCCTTGAGGCCGTAGCCGATGTAGCCCTCCGACAGGCTGGCGGCGATGCCGACGACGACCGCGCCGAAGGCCGAGCCGAGCGGCGAATCGAGGCCGCCGAGGATGGCGGCGGGAAAGGCCTGGAAGCCGATCTGCCACATGTCCGGCGCGCGGGCGACGATCAGCGCGTAGCAGACGCCGGCGACGCCCGACACCGCCGAGGCGATCATCCACGACAGGCCCTGGAGCCGGCGCACGTTGATGCCCATCAAGAGCGCGGCGGTCTCGTCGTGGGCGGCGGCGCGCATGGCGACGCCGACGCGCGAGAAGCGGAAGAAGGCCCAGGCCGCGGCCGAGATCGCCACGAACAGCGCCAGCGCGAAGATCTGGTCGCCCAGCATCATCACCGGGCCGAACTCGTAGAGCTGGCTCTTGAGCGGCGCGTCGATCGGCTCGGACTCGACGCCCCAGAAGATCGGCACCAGCCCGCGCAGCACGATGGCGACGCCCACCGTGGTCATGATGATCGAGAACTGCGACTGGCCGATCATCGGCCGGATGAACACGCGCTCGAGCAGCGCGCCGAAGGCGCCGCCGACCACGATGGCGATGAGCAGCAGCAGCCACAGCGGCGCGGCGACGAACGTGCCGACCATCCACGAGAAGTAGAGGACGAACATCATCACCTCGCCCTGGGCGAAGTTGACGACGCCGGTGGTCTTGTAGATCACCGCGAAGCCGATGGCGATCAGCCCGTAGAGCGAGCCGAAGATCAGGCCCGAGGCGACGAGATTGGCGAAATAGTCCATCGCTTACGCCTCCGCGGGCTGCGACGCATAGAGCGCGTCGATGATGTCGGCGAACTTCTTCTCGATCGAGCGGCGGCGCACCTTCATCGTCGCCGTCACCTCGCCGTCGTCGTGGTCGAGCTCCTTCTGGAGGATCGCGAAGCGGCGCACGTTCTCGACGCGGGCGAACTCGCCGTTGAAGCGGTCGATCTCGGCCCGGACCAGCGCCTCAACCTCGGCGTTGCGGGCGAGGCTTGCATAGTTGGTGTAGGCGATGCCCAGCGACTGCGCCCACTTGCCGACCACCTCGTAGTCGATCTGGATCAGGGCGGTGAGGAACTTGCGTCCCTCGCCGATCAGGATGGCCTCGCGGATGTAGGGCGAGTCCTTCAGCCGGTTCTCGATCAGCGACGGGGTGATGTTCTTGCCGCCGGAGGTGATGAGCACGTCCTTCTTGCGGTCGGTGATGAACAGCGAGCCGTCCGCGCTGCGGCGGGCGATGTCGCCCGAGTGCAGCCAGCCGTCGACGATGGCCTCGCGCGTCGCCTCCTCGTTGTAGAGGTAGCCGGAGAAGACGGCGTCGCTGCGCAGCACCAGCTCGCCGTCGTCGGTCAGCTTCTCCTCCCAGCCGTCGAGCGCCGGGCCGCAGGAGCCGTGCACGGTCGAGCCCATGAACTGGGTGTGGGTCGCGCCGCAGGTCTCGGTCATGCCGAAGATCTGGTATATCTCCAGCCCGATCGCCCAGTAGAAGCGCAGCACCTCGGGCGAGATCGGCGCGCCGCCGCAGAACAGCCTGCCGCCGGCCCGGTTGAGGCCGACCCATGTCTGGAGCGAGCGGAACACGGTGAGCCACAGGAAGGCGTGGACCAGCCGGTCGCGGGAGGAGGCGAAGCGGCCGCCATTGGCCAGCCGCCGGTCGGCGATGCGCTTGCCGGCCTCGATCGCGGTCTCGGCCACCTTGCGCGGCAAGGGCCGCGTGTCGAGCAGCCGCACGGTGATGGTGCTTTGCAGCTTCTCCCAGATGCGCGGCACGCCGAGGAAGGCGTTGGGCGCGACCTCGCGCAGGTCCTGGAGCACGGTGTCGATCGATTCGGCGAAGCTGACCGTGGTGCCGTTGATAAGCTGCATCACGGTCGAGAACTCGCGCTCGGCGACATGGCAGAGCGGCAGGTAGGCCAGCATCGACAGCGGCCGCCGGTCGAGCCCGTGCCGGGCGATCATGCGCCGGGCGTTGGCGATCAGGCCGCGATGGCTGAGCATCGCCCCCTTGGGCAGGCCGGTGGTGCCGGAGGTGTAGACGATGACGGCGGTGTCCGACGGCTTGACGGCGTCGATGCGCGCCTCGATCAGCGCCCGGTCGGCGGCGATGCGGGCGCGGCCCTGCGCCAGCACCTCGGCGAAGCTCTTCAGCATCGGGTGGGCGTAGTCGCGCATGCCCTTCATGTCGACGCACAGGATGTGCCTCAGCTCCGGCAGGCCGCCCGGCTGGGCCAGCGCCTCCAGAACCTTGTCGGTCTGCTCCTGGTCGCCGCAGACCACGACCCGGGCGCGCGAGTGCTCGAGGATGTATTTCACCTCCGGCCACGGGCTCGTCGGGTAGATGCCGATGCAGGCGCCGCCGAGCGACTGGGCGGCGAGGTCGCCATACATCCATTCCGGCGTGTTCTCGCTGGCCACGCAGAGGAAGTCGTCGCCGGTGAAGCCGAGCGCGTCGAGGCCCAGCGCCAGCTCGCACACCCGCTCGAAATAGTCGGCGTAGGTGATGCGCTTCCAGATGCCGAGGTCCTTCTCGCGCAGCGCCACCGCGTCGGGGCGGGTGCGCGCCCAGTGGCGCAGCAGTCCGGGGATGGTCTGGCTGTCGTAGTCCATCGTCCCCTCCCTCACGCGCCGCCGAGATAGGCGTCGATGACGCGGGGGTCGGCGGCGACCTCCCCCGGCGTGCCGTCGGCGATGCGCTCGCCGAAGCTCAGCACCGTCACCCGGTCGGAGATGTCCATGACGATGCTCATGTCGTGCTCGATCATCAGCACCGCGATCGACAGCTCCTGCTTGATGTCGAGGATGAAGCGGGCGATGTCCTCGGTCTCCTCGGTGTTCATGCCCGACACCATCTCGTCGAGCAGCAGCAGCTTCGGGCCGGTGGCCAGCGCGCGGCCGAGCTCGACGCGCTTCTGCAACCCGTAGGACAGCATGCCGACGACCTCGTTGCGCAGGTGCTCGATCTCGAGGAACTCGATGATGCGCTCGACCTCCTCGCGGGCGCGGATCTCGCGGGCCCGCGTCGAGCCGAAGAACACGCCGTCGGAAAGGACGTTGCCGCCGATGCGGTGGTGCATGCCGACGAGCAGGTTCTCGACCACGGTGGCGTGCGAGAACACGGCCAGGTTCTGGAAGGTGCGGCCGATGCCGAGCCGCGCCAGGTGGTGCGGGCGGGCGCGGCTGACGTCGCGGCCGTCGAAGACGGCGCGGCCGGAGGACGGCTTCACCAGCGCGCTGATCATGTTGAACAGCGTCGTCTTGCCGGCGCCGTTCGGCCCGATCACCGAATGGATGCTGGCGGGCGCCACGTCGAAGCTGACGCCGCGCACCGCATGCACGCCGCCGAAGCTCTTCGACAGGCCCTCGACCGACAGCAGCGCGCTCATGCCAGCCACCTCTTCCTGCGCTTGTAGTGCTTGAGATCGCGCAGGCTCTTGCGCTCGCCGCCCTTGGCCTGGCCGAGATAGAACTCCTGGATGTCGGCGTTCCCGGCGAGGTCGGCCGACGGGCCGTCGAGCACGATGCGGCCGTTCTCCATGATGTAGGCGTATTCCGACACGGCCAGAGCCAGCCGCGCGTTCTGCTCGACGAACAGGATCGACAGGCCCTCCTCGGCGTTGAGCCGCTTCACGATGTCGAAGATGTCGCGCACGATCTGCGGCGCGAGCCCGAGCGACGGCTCGTCGAGGATGAGCAGCTTCGGCCGGCCGATCAGCGCGCGGCCGATGGCCACCATCTGCTGCTCGCCGCCCGAGAGCAGGCCGGCGACCGCGTGGCGCTTCTCCCTGACCCGCGGGAACATGGCGTAGACGCGCTCAAGCCCCTCGCCGAGCTCGGCGGCGGCGAGCGCGTAGCCGCCGAGGCGCAGGTTCTCCTCGACCGTCATCGTCTCGAACAGGCGGCGGCCCTCCGGCACCTGCACGATGCCGGCGGCGACGATCTCGTCGGCGTTGCGCGCCGTCAGGTCGACGCCGTCGTAGCGGATCGAGCCGTGGATCAGCCGCCCCTCCTCGGGATAGAGCACGGCGCTGATCGCCTTGAGCAGCGTCGACTTGCCGGCGCCGTTGGCGCCGAGCAGCGCCACGATGCGGCCCTTGCCGACGGTCAGCGACACGTCGCGCACCGCCTCGATGACGTCGTTGTAGAACACCTGGACGTTGAGGACTTCCAGCGCCCCGCTCATGAGCGGACACCCCCGGCGATGGCGCGCAGCTCCTCGGAGATGCCGAGAAGGCGCTCGGCCACGTCGTGCCGGCGCACGTCCGTCTCCGGCGGGCGCGCGAAGGCGTTGTAGATCAGGTCGGCGATGTTGTCGGCGATCTCGTCGGGGTCGAAGGTGCCGACCTTCATGCGGTAGGGCCACGTCGACTGCTCGACCACGCCGAACAGGATGTCGCGGCCGAGGCGGGGCGACTTGTCGGCGCGCAGCTCGCCGCGCAGCGCGCCCTCGCTCAGGATCTTCACCACGCGGTTGGCGTAGCGGCGGTTGAGCTTGTGCAGCTCCGACCCCCAGTACTCGCGCGACATACGCACGACGCCAAAGTAGAAATTCACCAGCTCGGGATAGCGATAGATGCAGTCGATGTGGTGGTAGGTGACGAAGCGGAGCTGCTCGCGCACGCCGGAGATCTGCTCGAGGCCGGATTCGTAGCTGGCCATCACCTCCTCGTACCAGTCGCACAGCACCGCCATGACGAGCTGCCTCTTGGTCGGGTAGATGCGGTAGATCGCGCCCTCGACGATGCCGAGACGGCCGGCGATCTCGCCGATCGGCATCTCGACGCCGTTGTTCTCGGTGATCACCTCGCGGGCGACCGCGATGATCTCGGCGATGCGATCGCCACGCCGCAGGCGCGCGCCGGCCTTTCTCTCCTCCGCCACCCGATGACCCTCCTCATGCCTCGAACGGGAAAGCTGGCGCCTCGTCGGCAGCCCGCTGACGGGGTGCGCGACTGGCGTGCAAAATATGTGACATATACTCACTAACTTGGCAATAGCTTTCTTGCTGGGGCTCATCCATCGAAGGATACGGCAGCCCCGCATCCGCAATCCAGAATTGAACTCATTGATTTTATGCTATTTTTAGAACAAAATCCCTCACCCGGCGCCAAAGATGGGCACAATGATGACGGGTGGTTGAACAGGTCAGAAAATGTGATAGATACTCACTTAACGGCTGTCGCAGGCGGCGGAACGGCCGGCACGAGGGAGGCACGGATCGTGAAGGCACTGCTCTGTCCGGACTATGGCGGCATCGACACGGTGCGGCTCGCCGAGCTTCCCGATCCCGTCCCGTCCGAGACCGAGGCGCTGATCGAGGTCGACGGCGCCGGCATGAACTATGCCGACCTCCTGGCGCTCGAGGGCAAGTACCAGGCGAGCCCCAGGCCGCCCTTCGTGCCCGGCGCCGAGGTGTTCGGCCGCGTGGTCGCGGCGGGCGCGGCGGTGACGCGCTGCCGCGTCGGCGACGTGGTGATGGGGCAGGTCGTCAGCGGCGCCTATGCCGAGCGCGCCGTGGTAGACCCGCTTCAGATGGTGCGCGTGCCCTGCCCGATGCCCGCCGCCGACGGCGCGGCCTTCTTCATCAACTACGGCACCGCCTATTCGGCGCTGTTCCAGCGCGGCGGCGCGCGCAGGGGCGAGACGCTGCTCGTCCTCGGCGCGGGCGGCGGCGTCGGCCTCGCCGCGGTGCAGATCGCCCGTGCCTGCGGCCTGCGGGTCATCGCCGCCTGCCGCGGCGAGGCCAAGCAGAAGCTGGCGCGCGACGGCGGCGCCGAGGTGGTGCTCGACCATTCGGCGCCCGGCTTCGTCGAGGCGGTCAAGGAGGCGACCGGCAACCGCGGCTGCGACCTCGTCCTCGACATGATCGGCGGCGCGGCGAGCGCGGCGGCGCTGAAATGCATCGCCTGGTGCGGCCGCATCATCGTCATCGGCTTCGCCGGCGGCCCGCCCTTCGCCTTCCCCGCCAACCATCTGCTGGTCAAGAACTGCGCCGTGATCGGCCACTGGTGGGGCGACTACCACATCCGCGACACGCGCCAGCTCGACGAGGCCTTCGCGCGGCTCTTCTCGCTCTACGCCGACGGGCTGCTGCGCCCGCACGTGGAGGAGTGCCTGACGATCGACGAGGTGACCTCGGGGCTCGAGCGCTACGCGAGCGGCACCGTGCTGGGCAAGCTCGTCATGCTGAACCCAACCGCCGTTCACCGAAAGGAACAGGACCGATGAGCTACGACAACCTGACCATCACGCGCGAGGGCGGCCTCGCCGTCGTGACGCTCGGCCGCCCCGACGCGCGCAACGCGCTCAATGTCGAACTGATCTCGGAGCTTCGGCGCGCGGCGCTGGAGCTTCACGACGATCGCGACATCAGCGCCGTCATCCTCACCGGCGACCGCAGCAGCTTCAGCGCCGGCGCCGACCGCAAGGACGCCCGCATCTTCGCGCCCGCCGACCGCACCTTCCTCGACCACTGGAAGGACACGGAAGCCGGCTCCGAGGTGGCCAAGGCGTGGGAGGCGCTGCCCGGCATGACCATCGCCGCCATCGAGGGTTTCGCCATCGGTGGCGGCTTCACGCTCGCCATGGCCTGCGACTTTCGCGTCATGAGCGAGACGGCCTTCATCCAGATTCCCGAGGTCCCGCTCGGCTTCAACTATGGCTGGAACTCGATCCCGCGCATGGTCAACCTGATCGGTCCCGCCCGCACCAAGCGCGTCGTCGTGATGGGCGAGAAGGTCGCGGCCGCAACCGCGCTCGACTGGGGTCTCGTCGACTACCTCGCCCCCGAGGGCCAGGCGCTGGCCGAGGCGCGCGCGCTCGCCGCGCGCTGCATGGCCATGCCGCAACTGCCGGTGCAGTTCACCAAGCGCGCGGTCAACGCGCTGGCGAACCAGGCGCAGGAGGCGAGCAGCCACGCCGACATGGCGCAGATCGTGCTCTGCCTCGAGGCGGTGAAAGCCGGCCAGTAAGGCATACGGCACGACCGTGCGGGTCATTGGCTGTCGAGCGCGGCCATGCGAAGGAGAGGCCGCCGCTACGCGGCGTCGCGCTGGTGGTCGGCCTTGCCGGGACGCGCGGCGTGACCCACATCGCGCCGGCCGGAACGGCGCTGCCGGTGCAGGCGCGCAGCCTCGTCGAGCAGGTGGCCATGTAGCTCAGTCAGCAATGGCACCATCTTATCGCCGCTCGAGCGCCTCCAGGTCGGGCAGGTCGCGCAGGGTGTCGAGGCCGAAATGCTCGAGGAACCGCCCGGTGGTGACATAGGTGTAAGGCGCGCCGGCCTGCGGCGCGCGCGGCCCGGAGCCGACAAAGCCGAGCTCCCGCAATCGCGCGATCACGTCGCGGCTGACCTCGCGGCCGACAATGTCGGCCAATCCGGCGCGCGTAACCGGCTGGTGGTAGGCGATCGAGGCCAGCACCAGCATCTCGGCCTCGGTGATGTGTGCGCCAGACGACGACGCGCCGAACGCGGCCTGCAACACCTCGCCGTGACGAAGCCGGGTGCGGAACTGCCAGCCGCCGGCGACCGCCACGATCTCGTAGGGACGGCCCTCGAGCTCGGCGCGGATGTCGTCGATGAGGAGGTCGATGCTGCAATCCGGCCCGACGATCCGCGCCAGCAGCTCGCGGGTGACGGGTTCGGGCGCGGCGAAGATCACCGCCTCGACGCGGGCCATCCATTCGCGCCAGCGCAGCTCCGGCGGCAGCGCATCGAGGGCGGTGTCGAGCAGGCCGGCCTTGTCGCGGGAGGGGCGCGCCATCGCTACAGCCCGAATATCCTGAAAGCTGCGCGGCCGCTGAGCTCGCGCGCGGCGTCGAGCTGAAGGAGACGGTCGAACAGCCGACGGCTCCCCCAGCGTGACAGCGCCTTGGTCGTCAGCGTTCCGGCCACCGCGTCGTCGTCCAGAAGAAGCCGAACCACCTCCCCCGCCCCCTTCGAGCGCAGCCTGGGCGCCACCTCTTCCAGCCGGCGCGCCCGGACCGCGATGCCGGCCGCCAGCTTGCAAGCCTCGGCCGCGCCCGCCGCCGCCGCAACCAGGCACGCCCGCCCGAACCCTTCCCTTCCCGGCCGCGCCCGGACCCGATCGTGGCCGAGGCGCAGGAGCGGCGAGTGGATCTGCGTCACCAGAACGGGAACGGGGAACGCCCAGCGCATGTGCCGGGCGAGCGCGAGATCGGCCAGCCACCAGGCGAGCGGCTCGGCGCGCGGCTCGATACGAACCGCGGCGTCGGCCATCCGCGCCGCCGCCAGTGGAGCGGGACCGGCTGGAACCGCTTCCACGAGTTCCGCGAGCGCATCGATGTCGATGCCCGCACCGAGGCCGAGCTGCTGCGCCACACTGGCCAGTGACGCGGCCCCGGGCGCGCTCGATCGGCCGGCGAGACGGCGCCACGCCGCCAGCACGTTGCCCGCCGGTCCGGGGTCGTCGCCGGGCGTCCGCAGGAGCCATGCGTCGCGCAGATCGGATTCGGACTCGCGCCGCCCCATCAGCCTGACGACGGCGGCCGCGCCTTTCAACGCCATCCGATGCCGCCACGCGCCAAGCCAGGCGGCATCCGAGCGAACCAGATTATCGAGGGAATTCAAGGCGCTGCCGGCCATATAGGCCGCTTCGACATCGTTCTCGATGGCGCTGCGCGGCATCGCCCAGGCGGGCACGGCCGGCACGACATCCAGGGAATCGAAGCGCGTGTTCATAGTGGAAGCGTACTCGCACCGTGCGCTTTATGCCACAGTTTTCACAATTATCCGCACGGCTTGCAGGATCATAATTATGATCGATAATCTTGCATTATCGTTCGTTATGCTCTTTATAGAAAGAATCGCCGTTCCCGTCGAGCGCAAGGCCGCAAATCGCGCCCGGCGACGCTCGGATCGACCACAGGGCCTGTCTTCGGATGCCGAACCGTCCACCCTCTCGCACCCGCCGGCAGCAGCCGGCGCCCGACGATCGCCCCGGCGACGATCTCCCGGACATCGTCCACGTCGTCATGGCGATGAGCGCGCCTGCCCGGGGCGACGCTGACAGCGGCGGCGCGCAGCGGCACGGCGAGGAGGCTGCCGCCGCCGGCGACGGCGGCGAAACGGACGCGCAGGGCCGCAGCGCCGCGGAGGCGGCCGCCCCCGCCCTTCTTCCCGCGACCGCGCAGCGGGCCGGGCCCCGCCTGCCCGGCCACCTCGAGGATCTCGCCGGCCGCGCCCGCGCCTATGCCGAGGCGGCCGCGAGCGCCAACACGCGGCGCGCCTACGCCGCCGACTGGAAGCATTTCTCAGCCTGGTGCCGCCGGCAGGGGCTGGCGCCGATGCCGCCCTCGCCGCAGACGGTCGGCCTCTACATCGCGGCCTGCGCCTCGGGCGCGGCCTCCGGCGGCAGGCCCAACGCGGTCTCGACCGTCGAGCGCAGGCTTTCCTCGCTGGCGTGGAACTATGCCCAGCGCGGCCTTCCCCTCGACCGCGCCGACCGCCACGTCGCCACCGTCATGGCCGGCATCCGCAACCGCCACGCCGCGCCGCCGCGCCAGAAGGAGGCGATCCTGCCCGAGGACCTGATAGCCATGCTGGAGACGCTTCCCCGCGGGACCCTGCGCGGCCTGCGCGACCGCGCCATGCTGCTCGTCGGCTTCGCCGGCGCGCTGCGCCGCTCCGAGATCGTCGGCCTCGACGTCGGCCGCGACCAGAGCCAGGACGGGCGCGGCTGGGTCGAGATCCTCGACAAGGGAATGCTCGTCACCCTGCGCGGCAAGACCGGCTGGCGCGAGGTCGAGATCGGCCGCGGCTCCTGCGACGCCACCTGCCCGGTGGCGGCGCTGGAAACGTGGCTCACGCTCGCCCGCGTCGCGCACGGGCCGCTGTTCCGCCGCGTCACCGGCCGGGGCGCGAAGGTCGGCGCCGGACGCCTCAACGCCCAGGAGGTCGCCCGCCTCGTCAAGCGCGCGGCCATGGCCGCCGGCGTGCGCGGCGACCTGCCCGAAGGCGAGCGCGGAAAGCTGTTCGCCGGCCATTCGCTGCGCGCCGGCCTCGCCTCCTCCGCCGAGGTCGAGGAGCGCTATGTGCAAAAGCATCTCGGTCATGCCTCAGCGGAGATGACGAGAAAATACCAGCGCCGGCGGGACCGGTTCCGCGTCAACCTCACCAGGGCCGCGGGGCTGTAGGGCGCCGTGGCCTGCGGGGGCCGGGTCTCGCTTTCCGGCCCCGGGGAAGACCTCGATGCCGGGACAGGAACACGGATCGCCCTGCGCGCATCCGTCGAGGCCCACGGCGATCCATCCGGGCCACGCAGGGCCCCTCCCCTGCCCTGCCGCAGCTTTCCGTCCGCAGCGCCAAGGCGCGCGACCTCGCCCACCGGCATGCATTCCCTTTTCGCTTGGTGCTGCTCAGGTAGAACATCGACCACCGGGAACCCCGGCTTTCCCACATGGCCTTCAGCATCGCCCCGCCGAGACCGGGCGGCCGGCACCCCGGCCGGCCAAGGGCGCCGGCGGAACCATCACCGCCTGAAGGCGCGCGAAGGCGGGACCGTTCCTCCGCCTCCCTCCCCCGCCCCGCCGCGATCCATCGGCGCCGTGAATCGATGGCGGGCGACCGATTCGACAAATGCGTTGGACGCGGGCGCGGCCCCGCGCGCAGGCTTGCCGCCATGGAAAACCGGCCGCTCGTTCTGTCGCGCATCGACCCCGCCCGCAACATGGCGCGCTTCTACGCGCTGTCGCTGGAGCCCAGCCTGTTCGGCGATGTCGCCGTCGTGCGCCGCTGGGGGCGCATCGGCACGCGCGGCCACCAGGCGATCGCGCTGCACGCGGATGTTTCTTCCGCGCAGGCGGCGCTGGAGCGCCTGTCGCGGGCCAAGCGCCGGCGCGGCTACCGCACGGCCGGCGAGATGGACTGTTCACCCTTTGCCTGATGCGCGGGCGCGGCTTCGCCCCTATGGTGCGGGCAGCGAAACGACGGACCCCTCCCATGAAGAAGATCGGCTTCCTGTCCTTCGGACACTGGACCCCCTCGCCCCAATCGCAGACGCGCTCGGCCGCGGATGCGCTGTTGCAGACGATCGAGCTCGCCGTCGCCGCCGAGCAGCTCGGCGCCGACGGCGCCTATGTGCGCGTCCACCATTTCGCGCGCCAGCTCGCCTCGCCCTTCCCGCTGCTGGCGGCGATCGGCGCCCGCACCGGCCGCATCGAGATCGGCACGGCGGTGATCGACATGCGCTACGAGAACCCGCTCTACATGGCCGAGGACGCCGGCGCCGCCGACCTGATCGCCGGCGGGCGGCTCCAGCTCGGCATCAGCCGCGGCTCGCCCGAGCAGGTCGTCGACGGCTGGCGCCATTTCGGCTACCGCCCGGGCGAGGGCGAGAGCGACGCCGACATGGCCCGCCGCCACGCCGAGGTCTTCCTCGACCTCCTGCGCGGCGAGGGCTTCGCCGAGCCCCATCCGCGGCCGATGTTCCCCAACCCGCCCGGCCTCCTGCGGCTCGAGCCGCATTCGCCGGGCCTGCGCGAGCGCATCTGGTGGGGCGCGGCCACCAACGCCACCGCCGTATGGGCGGCGGGGCTGGGCATGAACCTGCAAAGCTCGACGCTCAAGTTCGACGAGAGCGGCCAGCCCTTCCACATCCAGCAGGCCGAGCAGATCCGCGCCTATCGCAAGGCGTGGCGGGAGGCCGGCCATGCGCACGAGCCGCGCGTTTCCGTCAGCCGCTCGATCTTCCCGCTGGTCGACGACCGCGACCGCGCCTATTTCGGGCGGCAGGGCGCGGACCGGGACTCCATCGGCTTCATCGACGAGGAGACGCGGGCGATCTTCGGCCGCACCTATGCCGCCGAGCCCGACCAGCTCGTGCGCCAGCTCGCCGGCGACGAGGCGGTCGCCGAGGCCGACACGCTGCTGTTGACAATTCCCAACCAGCTCGGCGTCGACTATTGCGCCCATGTCATCGAGGCGGTGCTGACCCATGTCGCGCCGGGGCTCGGCTGGCGCTAGAGCATCTTGCAGTCAGGTGGAATCACTTGACGTCGCATGAATGCGGCTGAAACAAAGAGATAGAGCGACGGACGTGTCCGGGCGTCCGTCGCTCCAGGCCGTCAGCCGCCGTCCCTGCCCTTCTCCAGCGCCGCCAGCATCGGCCTGAGCGAGAACTGCCCGCGCCCGGCCCGCTCGGTCAGCGCCCGGAGATACCCGCCCGGCGAGCGGATCGCCTCGGCCCGTTCGAGGATGGCCGCCACCACGGCCGCCGCCGCCTTGTCGCCCAGCGCCGCGCGCGCCTTCGCCCAGGCGTCGGGCGAGATCCCCAGCATCGAGCGCACCAGCCCGGCCGTCGCCACCGCGTCCGGCCAGCCGGAAATGCCGTCGCGGGCATAGGTTTCGAGCGTCGGGCACACCGCCAGCAGATAGGCCAGCGGCACCGGCTCGGCCTTCGTCTCCGGCGGCCGGCCGCCGGGCGCACCCCGTCCCGCCGCGTCCAGCCCGCCTTCGGTCCCGTTATCGGCCCCGTCGTCAGCTATGTCGTCCGCTTCGCCGGCCCCGGTCCACTCGCGCTGCCGCTTCAGCCCTTTTTCGGGGCCTTTTTCAATATGGTGGTCTGTATTTGAATTCTGATATTGCCGCTCGAAACCGGCGTCATTGCCGCTCATTTCCTGTTCCGAAAGGGAATCGAGATAGGCGCTCTCGACCTCGGCGCGCAGCCGCACCAGCGCGTCGCGCCTTTCCTCCAGCGCCGCGCGCGAGGCCTGGCGGGCGAGCCGGCGCGACAGCGGCATCAGGGCGAGCGCGAAGCCTTCCCAGTCGCCGCGCCGGCGCTCGGCGATGCCGGCCTCGACGATCCGGGCCGTGTCGCGCAGATGCACGGTGATCTCGCCGCGCAGCCGCCGGCATGCCCTGGCCTCGGCCCGCGCCGCCTCGGCCGCCGCGTGGATGCCCGCCGCCTCCAGCGCCAGCGGCGCCAGGTCGAAGCCGAAGGCGCTCTCGATGCCGCCATGCTCGTCGCGGCGGCAGTAGCGCTTGCCGTTGGGGCTGTCGCGGCGCAGGATCAGCCCGGCCTCGACCAGCGCGGCAAGGTGCCGGCGCAGCGTCGCGTCGGCCATGCCGCGGCTGCGCAGCGAAAGCTCGGCATTGGAGGGAAAGACGATGATCGGCTGCGTCCCGTCCAGCTCGCGCCCGGGATGGAAGCTCAGAAGCGCCTCCAGCACCGCAAGCGTGCGGTCCGACAGGCCGTAGGCGGCGCGCGCCTCCGACAGGGCGCGGATCAGCTGCCACTTCTCGGCGCGGCCCGTGTCGTTGGCCCGGTGGTCGGGCCGGTCGTCGCCCTTCAGCGCCGCGCGCCGGCGCTCGACCGCCTCGTGGCGCAGCAGGGCAGCCGCACCCGTCCGCCCGCCGCCGAACGGCGTCGTTGCAAATCGCTCCGTCATTGTCGTCCACCTCGTCTGCGAGGCACAGAAATTCGTGGCCGGGACGCGCCCACGCCTTGACAGCATGACTCGGAAGTGATTCTTTCAGATCGCTACATCGAAAGGGGCTTCCGGAATGGCGACGTTCTGGGGGCCTTTTTTCTTGCCTGCTTCTCCGTTCCTACGTTTCGCTGCTACGCATCACGCCCTACGCAAACCGGCCGGGCGGGCGGCAGGCCCGCCCGGCGAACCTTTCTCACCCCTCCTCCTCACCCTGCCCGCCCTTCGCGGCGAAGGCGGCGTGGAGCCCGGGCAGCCGCGCCGCGACATAGTCGGCGAAGCCGTCGCCGGCGCTGTCGGGAATGGTCAGGCGCGTGGCGCGCCCGGCCCGGGCGAGCTCGGCGATGGCGCGGCCGCCGGCGACGGAGATCCGCCGCGCGCCCTGCCCGCTTGCCGGTGTGCTGCGCCATCGGGCGGCGGCCTTCAGCCGGTCGAACAGCCGCTGGAAGCGGGCGTCGCTGTCGGCGGCGCGGAACGCCGCGGAGGCGATCTCGTCGTCGGCGTGGCCGCCGGTGTCGCGCGCCAGCAGCGCGCCCAGCTCCATCCAGCGCGGCCGCCCCGCCCGCGGCGCCGGGCCGATCGCGCGCACGATGTGCGGCGGCACCGCCTCGGCCACCTGCAACAGCCGCGTCATCTCCGACTTGTGAACGGCAAGTGCGGCCTGCACCGTGGCGCGGTCGAAGCCGTGGCCGGTCAGCGCGCGGGCGAAGAAGGCGCGCTCGATGAAGCTCAGGGCCCGGCGCTCGGCGTTCTCCTTGCCCTGGGCGAGCACGAGGGCGGCGTCGTCCAGCGTGCGCACCACGGCGCGCACCGGCCGGCCGAGCGCGCGCGCCGCCTGCACGCGGCGGTGGCCGTAGGCGATCTGGTAGCGGCCGGCCGCCGCCTTCGCCGCGTCGGCGTGCGGGCGCACCAGCACCGGCACCTGCTGGCCGTGCTCGGCGATGCTCGCCTTCAGCGCCTCGAAATCCGGGTCGTTCACGGCCCCCTCGCTCAGCCGGTCGACGAAGGGGGAGCGGTCGATCAGGCCGGGGTCGATCTCGATCACCCGCTCGCCGGCCGCCAGCGCCTCGCGCAGGCGGCGCGCGTCCTCGGCCTCCTGCGACAGCGCGCCGAGCGACAGGCCCATGGCCTTGACCGCGCCCGAGGCGGCGCGCCGGGGCGCGGCCGTCCCGGGCGGAGACGAGGGGCCGGGGGCAGGGGCGGAGGCAGGGGCGGCGGGGCCGGCATCGGCGTCGCCGAGCGGCTGGCCGCCCAGCAGCGACCGCAACCTGTCCTTGCGCGTGTTCATGGCCGCCTCCCTGCCTGTCGATCCGCGCGGCATGATGCGCCGCGATTCGGGGGAGGTGGATAAAGTCCCGGCGCGGGCCGGCCGCGCGGCCGCGACGGGGGGTGAGCCGCCCGGCCCCGGTTGACAGGTGTCAACGCCCGCCGCGCCGCGATCCGCGCCCTCACGGCTTCCTCCCCCAGGACTGCGCCATCAGCGCCTCTATCTCGGCGTTGACGGCGGTCAGCGCCTCGTAGGCGCGGTCGTAGGTGGCGCGGTTGAAGTTCTCGCGCCCGACCTCGTAGAGCGTCTGCTTGCTCAGGCCGGCATCGGAGATCGCGGTGGATTTCAGCATCGGCGCGGTCAGCACCCGGTCGCCGAACTGGGTGCGCAGGAAGCCGGCGATCTGGGTCTGCGGCCCGTCGTTCGGCTCGTAGCGGGTGATCAGGTAGCGCAGGAAATCGAAGTTGAGCGCGCCGCCGGCCTCGCGCACCACCGACAGAAGGTCGGAGGTCATGAACAGGAACTGGCTCATCGAGGCGACGTCGAGCATCTGCGGATGCACGGTCACGATCACCGATGTCGCCGCGCACAGCGCCGACAGCGTCAGGTAGCCGAGCTGCGGCGGGCAGTCGATGACGACGACGTCGTAGTGGGACTCGACCGAGGCGATGGCGCGCTGCACGCGGGCGAAGAACAGGTCGTCCGCGCCGCCCTGCGGCCGCCGGGCCAGGTGCTGCGGCGTGGTGTGCTCGAACTCCTGCAATTCGAGGTTGCCCGGCACCAGGTCGAGCCCGTCGAAATAGGTGGCGCGCACGATCGAGGCGAGCTCCACCCGCTCCTCGTCGTAGCGGATCGCGCCGTAGAGCGTGTCGTTGCCGGTCAGGTCCAGCTCCGGCTGGTAGCCGAACAGCGCCGACAGCGACGCCTGCGGGTCGAGGTCGACGGCGAGCGTGCGGTAGCCCTGCAAGGCCAGATACTGCGCCAGATGCGCCGCCGTCGTGGTCTTGCCCGAGCCGCCCTTGAAGTTGGTGATGGCGACGACCTGCAAATGCTCGCCCGGCTGCCGCCATTTCAGGTAGTGCCGCGCCTTGGCCCCGCCCTGGGCGGCCAGGTGGTGGCGCAGCGCGTTGACGTCGGCCAGCGAATAGAGCCGGCGCCCGCCCGAGCCGATCTCGGGGGAGGGACCCTCGCCGGAGATCGAGAGCTGCCTGAGATAGCCGTCGCTGACGCCGACCAGCCGCGCGGCCTCGCCGCTGGTGAAGGGGCGCAGCGTCTTTTGCGCGCTCGGCGGAAACAGCCTGCCGCGCAGCGCGGCGAGCTGCGCCGACAGCGCCTGCGCGTCGGCGGCGATCTGCCGGTCGGCCGGCTCGGCCCGGCTCATGGTCTGGTCGTCGATCGTCGTCACCCGTAATCCTGCCTGCACCCGTGCGCGGAAGCCCGAAGCGGCCAAAGCCGGCGACGCCGCGCGCCGTCCGACTCACTCCTGCCCGGAAATTCTACGCAATTCCTCTCGAACTGACAGGGCCGACCGCAAGTAACGGAAAAACGCGCGATTGCCGGCCCGCGCCGTATATACGCTCGGCCACCCGGCGATTCCTGTCAAGCGAAAGAGGGTTAACGCGAATTAACCCGTCTGCAACCGGCAGGCGGCGGATGTTGACAGCTGGCAACCGGCCGGGGGGCGGCGCAAGCGCGGAACGGGGCGCGCGGCACGTGACCCGTTCCGCACGCGCCCCGGGAAGGGGGAGGGGAGGGGAGGGAGAGAAGATAAGGAAAGGGGGAAGGGGGCGGCCATGGCGGCCGCGATGTGGTAGAAGCCGTGCAGGACGATCCCCGAATCGAAAGGCCGGCCCCGGCATGAGCGCTGCGCACCACCGATCCGATGCGAGGAGCCCCGCGGCCGCCGGCCGTGCGGGACGGCCCGCGCTGTCGGCGCTTTCCGGCAAGGCGTGGGCGCGCGAGGCGGTGCGGCTGATCGAGGCCGAGGGGCGGCGCACCGCCGACACCCACCTGATCGCGCTGCCGGCGCCGATCTTTCCCGGCATCGACATCTACATGAAGGACGAGTCCGTCCATCCCACCGGCAGCCTCAAGCACCGGCTGGCCCGCTCGCTGATCCTCTACGGCATATGCAGCGGCGCCATCGGCAAGGACACCGTCCTGGTCGAGGCCTCGTCCGGCTCCACCGCCGTCTCCGAGGCCTACTACGCGCGCCTGCTGGGGCTTTCCTTCTACGCCGTGCTGCCGCGCAACACCAGCCGCAGCAAGATCGAGGCCATCCTCCAGCATGGCGGCCGGTGCCATTTCGTCGACGAGCCCTCGGCCATCTACGAGGAGGCGGGGCGCTTCGCGGCGGAAAACAACGGCTACTATCTCGACCAGTTCACCTATGCCGAGCGCGTCACCGACTGGCGCGGCAACAACAACATCGCCGAATCGATCTTCGAGCAGATGTCGCTCGAGCACCATCGCGAGCCGCGCTGGATCGTCATGGCGCCCGGCACCGGCGGCACCTCGGCGACCATCGGCCGCTACATCGTCTATCGCGGCTTCGCCACCAGGCTGTGCGTGGCCGATCCCGAGCATTCGGCGTTCTTCGCCGGCTGGCGCGACGCCGACGCCGGCGCCGCCTGCCCGCGCGCCTCGCGCATCGAGGGGGTAGGGCGGCCGCGCGTCGAGCGCTCCTTCATCCCCGGCGTGGTCGACGCCATGGTCAAGGTGCCGGACGCGGCCTCCGTCGCCGCCTGCCGGGTGCTGTCGCGGCTGCTTTGCCGGCGCGTCGGCGGCTCGACCGGCACCAATTTCGTCGGCGCGCTGTGGGCGGGCGCGCGCATGCGCGCCGCCGGCGAGGAAGGCTCCGTCGTCACCCTGATCTGCGATTCGGGCGACCGCTACGCCGACACCTATTTCAACGACGCATGGCTGGCGGCGCAGGGAATCGACATCGCGCCCCACGCCGCCATGATCGAGCGGGCGCTCGAAACCGGCGAGGTGCCGGCAAAGCTGTTCCTCGACGAGGGCTTCAGGACGCAGCCGCACACGGCGTGAGCGGCGGCGAGGCGCCCGCCGGAAGGGCGGGGCCGGCGGCAGGGCAGGCCGGCAAAGAGGGCGGGCCGGCAAAAAAGACGGGGCTCAGGCCGGGGCCGCCCCCGCGCCGCCCGACACGCTCCCGTCCGACACGTTCCCGGCCGACACGTTCCCGGCCGCGCTTCCTGCCACGTCCTTCGTCCGCGCCGCCGCGGCGGCCTTCGCCGACGCCTTGGCCGCCAGCCGCTCGCGGATGCGCGCCGGGTCGATGCGCGGCGTGGCGGAAAACAGCATCTTCGTGTAGGGGTGCTGCGGCCCGGCGAAGATGGCGTCGCGGCTGCGGTACTCCACCACCTCGCCGGTCTGCATCACCATGACGTCGTCGGCGACGTGGCGCACCACCGACAGGTCGTGCGAGATGAAGACATAGGTGAGGTTGAACTCGTCCTGCAGGTCCTGGAGCAGGTTGAGGATCTGGGCCTGCACCGAAAGGTCGAGCGCGGAGACCGGCTCGTCGAGCACCAGGATCTCGGGATTGACCATCAGGGCGCGCGCGATGGCGATGCGCTGGCGCTGGCCGCCGGAGAACATGTGCGGATAGCGGTTGAAGTGCTCGGGACCGAGCCCGACGCGCAGCAGCATCTGCATCGCGCGCTCGCGCCGCTCGGCCGCCGGCAGCGCGGTGTTGAGCTTCAGCGGCTCGCCGAGCACGTCGCCGATCTTCTGGCGCGGGTTGAGCGAGCCGTAGGGGTTCTGGAACACGATCTGCACCTTGCGGCGCATCTGGCGCGAGATGCCGCGCGCGATGTCGACCTTCTGCCCCTCGATCAGCACCTCGCCGCCGGTGGGCGCGTCGATCATGGTGATGATGCGCGCCAGCGTCGACTTGCCGCAGCCGGATTCGCCGACGATGGCGAGCGTGTCGCCGCGCCTGACCGAAAGGTCGACGCCCTTGAGCGCGCGCACCGTGCGCTTGCTGCCGAAGACGCCGCCGCTCTCGTAGTCGCGCACGACGCCGCGCGTCTCCAGGACGGGAACCTCGCCCGCCGCCCTGCCGCCTTCATCGCTCATGCCCGCCCCGCTCATCGTCGCCCCGCTCATGGCCGCGCCTCCCAGCCGCCGGCCGCGGCCACGGTCGGCAGCCGGCCGCCGACGGCGTTCTCCGGCAGCGCCGACAACAGCGCCCGCGTGTAGGGGTTCTGCGGGTTCTCGAACAGGGACAGCACGTCGGCGTCCTCCATCTTGCGGCCGCGATACTGCACCACCACGCGGTCGGCGGTCTCGGCGACCACGCCCATGTCGTGGGTGATCAGCACCAGCGCCATGCCGTGCTCGAGCTGGAGCCGCAGAAGCAGGTCGAGGATCTGCTTCTGGATGGTGACGTCGAGCGCGGTGGTCGGCTCGTCGGCGATCAGGAGCTTCGGGGTGCAGGCGGTGGCGATGGCGATCATGACGCGCTGGCACTGGCCGCCCGACATCTGGTGGGGGAAGGAGGACAGCCGCTGCGCCGGCTCGGGGATGCCGACGGCGTCGAGCAGCTCGACGGCGCGGCGGCGGCGGCCGGCGGCGTCGAGGCCGGTGTGGCGCTTCAGCGTCTCCTCGATCTGGAAGCCGACGGTGAAGCAGGGGTTGAGGCTGGCGATGGGCTCCTGGAAGATCATCGCCATGTCGCGGCCGGCCAGCCGCCGGCGCTGGCGCGGCGACAAGGACATCAGATCGCGGCCCTGAAACAGCATGGCGTCGGCGCTGACGGTGGCGGTGTCGGGCAAAAGCCCCATCACGGCGAGCATGGCCACCGACTTGCCGGAGCCGGATTCGCCGACCACGGCCAGCACCTCGCCGGAATCGACGGCGAGGTCGAGCCCCTGCACGGCGTGGAAGCGGCCGGCGGCGGTCTCGAAGGATACGGTGAGGTTGCGGATCTCGAGCAGCGCCACGGTCTCAGCTCCGCTTCAGCTTCGGGTCGAGCGTGTCGCGCAGGCCGTCGCCGATCAGGTTGATGGACAGCACCGTGGCGAGGATCGCCAGGCCGGGCATGGTGACGACCCACCAGGCGCTGGAGATGAACTCGCGCGCCTCGGCCAGCATGGTGCCCCATTCGGGCGTGGGCGGCTGCGCGCCCATGCCGAGGAAGCCGAGCGCGGCGGCGTCGAGGATGGCGCTGGAGAAGGACAGCGTCGCCTGCACGATGAGCGGCCCGAGGCAGTTGGGCAGTATGGTGAAGAACATCAGCCGCAGGTGCCCGGCGCCGGCCACCGAGGCGGCGGTGACGTATTCGCGGCTCTTCTCCGCCAGCACGGCGCCGCGCGTCAGCCGCGCGAAATGCGGCTGGAGCACCAGCGCGATGGCGAGCATGGCGTTGAACAGGCCGGGGCCGAGGATGGCGACCAGCACCAGCGCCAGCAGCAGCGACGGGAAGGCGAGGATGATGTCCATCAGCCGCATGATGAGCGCGTCGGTGCGGCCGCCGACATAGCCGGCGACGAGGCCGACGATGATGCCGCTGGCGAGCGCGATCGTCACCACGACGAGGCCGATCAGCAGCGAGAAGCGGGCGCCGTGCATCATGCGCGACAGGATGTCGCGGCCGACGGCGTCGGTGCCGAACAGGAAGGCCTCGCGGCCGCCCGCGGTCCAGGCCGGCGGCACCAGCAGCGCGTCGCGATACTGCATGGCCGGGTCGTGCGGGGCGATCCAGGGCGCCAGCACCGCGATCGCCACCAGCGCCATGAACACGCCGAGGCCGACCACGGCGCCGCGGCTGCGGGTGAAGTAGTGCCAGTTCTCCAGCAGCGGCGGGACCGGCTGCGCGGCCGGGCCGGCGCCGGGCACCGGGTCGAGCGTCGGGTCGGGCGTCTGAACCGTCATGGTCTGGTCCTCACGGCCTGGTCCTCACACATGCCGCACGCGCGGGTTGACGAGACCGTAGAGCAGGTCGACGGTCAGGTTGACGAGCATGACCATGGCGGCGATGAGCAGCAGGCCGCCCTGCACCACCTGATAGTCGCGCCGCGAGATCGAATCGATCATCCACTTGCCGATGCCGGGCCAGGAGAAGATGGTCTCGGTGAGGATGGCGCCGCCCATCAGCACCGAGACCTGGAGGCCGATGGTGGTGACGACCGGGATCAGCGCGTTGCGCAGCGCGTGCAGCCCGATCACCCGCGACGGCGACAGGCCCTTGGAGCGCGCCGTCATCATGTAGACCTCGCCCAGCACTTCCAGCATCGCCGAGCGCGTCTGGCGCGCGATGACGGCGAGCGGGATGGTGGCGAGCACGATCGTGGGCAGGACAAGGTGGTGGACGGCCGAGGCGAAGGCGCCGGGCCGGCCCGACAGCAGGCTGTCGACCAGCATGAAGCCGGTGACGCTGGGGAAATAGTGGGTGAGCGCGATGCGGCCCGACACCGGCGTCCAGCCGAGCGAGGTCGAGAACAGGATGATGAGCAACAGCGCCCACCAGAAGATCGGCATCGAATAGCCGACCAGCGCGGTGCCCATGGTCGCCTGGTCGATCCAGCTTCCGCGCTTCACCGCCGCCAGGATGCCGGCGGCGACGCCCAGCACCGTGGCGAGCACGATGGCGCACAGCGCCAGCTCCAGCGTCGCCGGGAAGCGGGCCATGAACTCCTCCAGCACCGGCCGCTTGGTCGAGAAGGAGTGGCCGAAATTGCCCTGGAGGAGCTGGCCGATATAGTCGACATACTGCCGCCACATCGGCTTGTCGAAGCCGAACTGCGCCATCAGCTCGGCGTGGCGCTCGGGCGAGACGCCGCGCTCGCCGGCCATGAGCAGGACCGGGTCGCCGGGCAGGATGCGGATGAACAGGAAGGCGATCAGGGTGATGCCGACGAAGGTCGGGACGACCAGCAGCAGGCGGCTTAGAGCGAAACGCAGCATCGCGACCCCACAGGCGACGGCGGGCGGGCCGGAACGGCCCGCCCGCCATCTATCATCGTTGCCTTATTCGGACTTGTCCACGCCGACGAAGCGGTGGATGCCGAGCGGGTCCTGCTTGAAGTTCTGGACCGAGTTGCGCATCGGCATGGTGACGATCGAATGCGCGATCGTCGCCCACGGGGCCTCCTGCTTGAAGATCACCTGCGCCTCGTCGTAGAGCTTCTTGCGCTCCTCCTGGTCGAAGGTGGTCTTGGCCTTCTGGATCAGGTCCTCATAGGGCTGGTGGCACCACTGGGCGCGGTTGTTGGAGCCGACGCCGTCGCAGCCCAGGAGGACGGCGAGGAAGTTGTCGGGGTCGGCGTTGTCGCCGGTCCAGCCCAGCAGCACCGCGCCGTCGCGGTCGAGCGCCGAGGACTGGGCGAGGTACTCGCCCCATTCCATCGACACGATCTCGACCTCGACGCCGATGGCGGCGAAGTCGGCCTGGATCAGTTCGGCCATGCGGCGGGCGTTGGGGTTGTAGGGCCGCTGCACGGGCATGGCCCAGACCTTCATCTTCAGGCCCGAGACGCCGGCGGCCTCGAGCTCGGCCCTGGCGGCGGCGGGATCGTAGGGATCGTCGACGAGCTGGTCGTTATAGCCCCACGAGGTCGGCGGGAGCGGCGCGACGGCCGCCTGGCCGGTGCCCTGGAACACGGCGTCGATGATGGCCTGCTTGTTGATCGCCTT
The DNA here is from genome assembly GCA_003577315.1 of Hyphomicrobiales bacterium. Lineage (GTDB taxonomy): Bacteria > Pseudomonadota > Alphaproteobacteria > Rhizobiales > Rhizobiaceae > Aerobium. The sequence goes on from QEVK01000023.1 coordinate 33,469, forward strand.
GTTCAGCGCGCGGCGCACCTCGGGCTTGTCGAACGGCGCCTGGCGGGTGTTGTAGGCCAGATAGCCGATGTTGAAGCCTTCCTGCTGCATCACCGTCAGGTCGGGGTTGGCCTTCATCCCCTCGATGTCGGCGGGGTTGGGGTAGGGGATGATGTCGCATTCGCCGGCGACGAGCTTCTGCTGGCGCACGCCCGGATCGACGGTGATGGCGAAGATCAGGTCGTCGATGGGCTGCTTGCCGTCCCAGTAGTCGGCGAAGGCCTGGTAGCGGATGACCGCGTCCTGCTGGTAGTCGACGAAGGTGAAGGCGCCGGTGCCGACGGGATGGGTGTTGAAGCGCTCGCGCGTGCCGGCGGCGTCGAGCTGGTCGGCATATTCCTTCGACACGATGGAGGCGAAGTCCATCGGGAAGGTGGCGAGGATGGTGGCGTCGGCGCGGGTGAGCACGAACTTCACCGTGTGGTCGTCGACGCGCACGATCTCCTTGATGGCGGTGGCCATGCCGGTGGAATCGAAATACTCCCAGGCGATGCCGGGCGCGTACTCGTACCACGGGCTCGACTTGTCGAGCTGGCGCATGAACGAGAAGATGACGTCGTCGGCGTTGAAGTCGCGGGTGGGGGTGAAATAGGGCGTGGTGTGGAACTTGACGCCCTGGCGCAGATGGAAGGTGATCTCCATCCCGTCGTCGGAGGTCTCCCAGCTCTCGGCGAGGCCGGGCACGGTCTCGGTGCTGCCGGGCGCGAACTCGATCAGCCGGTTGTAGATCGTCCGCGAGGAGGCGTCGAAGCTCGTGCCCGCGGTCCACGGCGCGGGGTCGAACCCTTCGGGCGAGCCCTCGCTGCAATAGACCAGCGTCTTGGCCTGGGCCGCCCCGGCCACGGCGAAGGTCATCGCCGTCGCGGTCAGCAGCGCTTTCATCAGTTTCATTGTCGTTCTCCTTCCTCAGCTCCCCTCGGCCGGGCGCCGTGCCTGGTCCCGGTGCCGATGGCGGCGCTCCCTGTTCTCGTCTCCGGCGCATGGCGGCCGGCGCACGGCGCGCCATGACGCGGCCCGCGCCCGTCCCTCCCGCGGGAAGGATGGGCGGGGCTGCTCCGGCACTTGAAGCTAGACGATAATGCAAGCATTATGCAATGGCGATTTTCGTTGCATGACGTTCCGTCACCGCCGTCGCGGCGCGGAAGCGGGCCCGGCCGCGGCCGGCTGATGGCCCAAGGGTGTGGACAGCGAACGGGAGAGGATCGGGCCGAGGCGATGGAAACGGGCATGGGCCGGACGGGCACTGAAGGGACGGGCATGGAGGAAGCCGGCGCGCGCGAGGCGGCCGATGGCGGCGCGGTCGCCCGGGGCAGGCGCACGCGCGGCTTCGCCGCCGTCTACGAGGAGATGCGCGAGGACATCCTGTCGCTGCGCATCGCCCCCGGCACCGCCATCGACGAGACGGCGCTGGCCGCCCGCTTCGGCCTGTCGCGCACGCCGGTGCGCGAGGCGCTGCTGATGCTGTCGCGCGAGGACCTGGTGAAGTTCCTGCCGAGCCGCAGCGCCATGGTGGCGCCGCACTCGATGGACAACGCCCACGAATATCTCGACACGCTGGCGCTTCTGTCGCGCGCCGTCGCCCGGCTGGCGGCGGAGGCGCGCCGGCCCGCCGACATCGAGCGCATCCGCGCGCGGCAGGCCGACTACGAGCGGGCCGCCGCCGGCACGGGCGTCGACGCGATCGTCGCCGCCGACCTCGCCTTCCACCGCAGCGTCTCCGACGCCAGCGGCAACGGCTTCCTCGCCAATTTCTACAGCCTGACGCTCGACTACGGCCGGCGCATGATGCTGCTGCACTACTATCCGCGCTTCGGCGCGCAGGACCGCGACGCCTGCATCGCCGACCACCGCGCCATGGCCGAGGCCATCGCCGCCGGCGACGGCGCGGCCTGCGAGGCGCTGGCCAGCCGCCACGTCATGTCGGAGCTGCGCGTCATCCAGCGCGCCTTCGAGCCCGATGTCGGCCTGCGCTTCTCGCTGGAGCCGTGAGGCCCCGGCCCTGTCCCCTTCGCCCTTTTCCCAGCCTTTCCCGGAGCCCGCCATGATCGATCCCACGCTCGCGCAAAGCCGGCAGTCGCGGCTGCTGGCCGCCATGGACCGCGCCGGCATCGACGCCGCCGCCATCGTGCCCGGCGCCAACTTCCTCTTCCTGACCGGGGTGCAGTTCGGGCTGATGGAGCGGCCGACCGTGCTGTTCGTGACGCGAGCGGGCGAGCGGCACGCCGTCATCCCGCTCCTGGAGAGGTCGCGCTGGCGGGCCGCCGCGCCCGACGTCGAGACCGCCTACTGGCAGGACGCCGACGGCTATGACGAGGCCTTCCGCGCCGTGGCCGGCCGGCTCGGCGCCGGCCGCCGCATCGGGGTGGAGGGCCAGCGCATGCGCTTCTTCGAGGCGCAGGCGCTGCGCGCGGCGTTCCCCGGCGCCACCGTGACCGACGCCCACGCGGCGATCTCGCACATGCGCCTGCACAAGGACGCGGGCGAGGTCGCGGCGCTGTCGCGGGCGATCGAGATCAGCGAGGCCGCGCTTGCCGCCACCCTGGCGAGCGCCGCCGCCGGCATGAGCGAGGCCGAGTTCCGCCAGCGCCTCGTCGCCGCCATGCTGGAGGCCGGGGCGGACGGCCCGTCCTTCGAGCCGATCGTGCTTGCCGGCGCGGCCTCGGCCGACCCGCACGGCACGCCGAGCCCGCAGCGCAGGCTGGAGAAGGGCAAGCCGCTGCTGGTCGACTACGGCGCGGCCTTCGGCGGCTATGCCGCCGACATCACCCGCACCTTCTTCGTCGGCCACGCGAGCCCTGAGCACCGCGCGATCTACGAGGCGGTGGCGGCGGCCAACGGGCTCGGCCACGCCATCGCCCGGCCGGGCATGAGCATGGACGAATACGACCGCCGCGTGACGCAGGCGATGAAGGACGCCGGCTTCGCCGACCTGGTGGTGCACAAGACCGGCCACGGCCTCGGGCTCGAGGTCCACGAGGCGCCGCAGGTGATGGCCGGCAACATGCAGGCGATGGAGCCGGGCATGGTGTTCACGCTGGAGCCCGGCCTCTACCGCGACGGCGACATCGGTGTGCGCATCGAGGACGACCTGCTCGTCACCGAAGACGGCGCGCGCTCGCTGACGGGCTTTTCACGCGCGCTGACGGTGATCGGCTGACCGGCGCAGGCCCCGCCCCCGCACGCGGGGAAAGGGCAGGGCGGCCGGATCGTCTCAGGCGTCGAGCGCGTCCCGCGGCAGCAGCGCGGCCGGCAGGTTCTGGTAGCTGACCGGCCGCAGGAAGCGGCGGATCGCCATGGTGCCGACCGAGGTGGCGCCGAAATTGGTCGAGGCGGGGTAGGGGCCGCCATGGACCATGGCCTCGCAGACCTCGACGCCGGTGGGGAAGCCGTTGGCGAGCACGCGGCCGGCCTTGCGCTCCAGCACCGGCAGCAGCGCCCGGGCGAGCTCGACGTCGCCGTCGTCGAGCTGGAGCGTGGCCGTCAACTGGCCCTCGAAGCTCTCGGCGAGCGCCACCATGTCCGGGGCCGCCTTCACCCGCACCACCAGGCCGAGCGGGCCGAACACCTCCTCGCCGAGCGCGCGGTCGGCGAGGAAGGCGGCGGCCGTGGTCTCGTAGACGTTGGGCGCGGCGGTGCGGCCGTCGCTGTCGGCCTCGTGGACCGGGACGACGCCGGCGTGGCCGGCAAGGCGCGCCTTGCCGCGGCGGTAGGCCTCGGCGATGCCGTCGGTGAGCATGGTCTGCGGCGAAACGCCTTCGAGCGCGGCGCGCGCGGCGGCCACGAAACGGTCGCCGTCCGGCCCGGCGGCCACAACGACGACGCCGGGATTGGTGCAGAACTGGCCCGCGCCCATCGTCAGCGAGGCGGCCCAGCCCCTGGCGATCTCCTCGCCGCGCGCGGCGAGCGCGCGCGGCAGCACGAAGACGGGGTTGACGCTGCCCAGCTCGCCGAAGAAGGGGATCGGCTCGGGCCGCGCCGCGCACAGGTCGAACAGCGCCCGGCCGGCGGCCAGCGAGCCGGTGAAGCCGACCGCCTTGATCGCCGGGTGCTTCACCAGCGCCTCGCCGGCGGCGCGGCCGTCGCTCTGGATCAGCGAGAAGACGCCGCCGGGCATGCCGGTCTTCCGCACCGCCGCCCTGACCGCCTCGGCGACGATCTCGGCCGTGCCGGGATGGGCGGGGTGGCCCTTGACCACCACCGGGCAGCCGGCCGCGAGCGCGGCGGCCGTGTCGCCGCCGGCGGTGGAGAAGGCGAGCGGGAAGTTGGAGGCGCCGAACACGGCGACCGGGCCGAGCGGGCGCTGGACCAGCCGGATCTCCGGCCGCGGCAGCGGCGCGCGCTGCGGCAGCGCCGGATCGACGCGCCGGTCGAGATAGGCGCCGTCGCGGATGTGGGCGGCGAACAGGCGAAGCTGGCCGACCGTGCGGCCGCGCTCGCCCTCGAGCCGCGCCGCCGGCAGGCCGGTCTCGGCCGTGCCGATCTCCGTGATGGCTTCGGCGCGGGCCTCGATCTCGTCGGCGATGGCGTCCAGGAAGGCGGCGCGCCCGGCGCGGTCCGACCAGCCATAGGTGGCGAACGCCCGCGCGGCGGCCTCGGCCGCGGCCGCGACGTCGCCGGCCGTGCCGGCGCCAAAGACGTGCGGCCGGCCCGAGGCCGGCTGCGAGAGGAAGGTGGCGCTGCCGGCGACCCACTCGCCCGCGATGAGGTGCTTGCCGTGCGGCGTGAAGGACATGGTCGAGATTCCCGGTTGTCGAGACGAGGATGAAGGGCGGGGCCGGCGGCGGCCCGGCGCGGCGGCGTGCGGGCTTGCATCTGCGGCGCAATCTTGCATACAGAACGTATGCAAGATTGCAAGCCGCGATTGCGCCCGCGCAACGCGGTCCGCCTTTCGATCCCACGACACCGCCGGCGCGACGCGACCAGCGTGACGCCGCCAACAGAACGGACGCCGACATGAGCCAGACGACCACCCTGACCTTCGACGCCCTGACGGCGCTGATTTGCGAGATCTTCGTCAAGGCCGGCTTTTCGCCGCGCGCGGCCGGCTCGCTGGCCGCGACCATCGCCGCCGGCGAGCGCGACGCCTGCAAGTCGCACGGGGTCTACCGCATCGAGGGCTGCCTGCGCACGGTCAAGGCCGGCAAGGTGGCGCCCGCCGCCGAGCCGGCGGTGGAGGACGAGGGCGGCGCCATCATCCGCGTCGACGCCGCCAACGGCTTTTCCGGCCCCGCCTTCGACCTCGGCGCGCCGCTGGCGGCCGAGCGCGCGAAGAAGCTCGGCGTGGCGGCGCTGGTCATCAACCGCTGCACGCATTTCTCGGCGCTGTGGCCGGAGATCGAGACGCTGACCGGCATGGGCGTGGCGGCGCTGGCCATGTGCCCGAGCTATGCCACGGTGGCGCCGGCCGGCGGGGCCAAGCCGCTGCTGGGCACCAACCCCATCGCCTTCGGCTGGCCGCGGCCGGGCGGCAACCCCTATGTGTTCGACTTCGCCACCAGCGTGGCCGCGCGCGGCGAGATCGAGCTCTACCGGCGGGCGGGCAGGCAGCTGCCGGAAGGCTGGGGCCTCGACGCCGAGGGTCGCCCGACGACCGACCCGGCCGAGGCGCTGGCCGGCGCGATGCTGCCCTTCGGCGGCCACAAGGGCTCGGCGATCTCGACCATGGTCGAGCTTCTGGCCGGCGCGATGATCGGCGACCTGACCAGCGCCGAGGCGCTCGACTATCTGGGCACCACGGCGCTGGCGCCGCACCATGGCGAGCTGATCCTGGCCTTCAGCCCCGAGCGCTTCGCCGCCGGCCGGCGCGGCGACCCGTTCGCGCGGGCGGAGGTGCTGTTCGAGGCCATCGCGGGGCAGGGGGCGCGGCTGCCCTCGCAGCGGCGCTTCACCGCGCGCGCCAAGGCGATGGCCGAGGGCATCGTGCTGAGCGCCGAGGAGATGGCGCTGATGGAGCGGCTGCGCGAGGGCGGCCTCGACGCGGTGGCCTGAGGCCGCGCCGCCGGCGCGGCGGACGCCCGGACAAATCCGGGCGGCCGCTCTATCCGTTTGTTTTTGCCGCATTTATGCGACGTCAAGCGGTTCCGCCTGACGGCAAGATGCTCTACCGCGCGGGCAGCACGTCGAAGCCGTCCATGAGGATGAACGTCGCCTCGCGCCGCCGATGGGCGTTGATCTGCGGAACGAGGCGGCGGAAATGCCGCGACGCGCAATGGGCGTCCAGCGCCGCGCGGTCGGGCCATTCCTCGACGAAGATGAAATGCCCCGGATCCTTCCGGTCGACGAACAGGTCGTAGGCGAGGCACAGCGGCTCCCGCCGCGTCAGCGCCACGAGCTCGCGATAGAGCGGGGCGACGATGCCGACGGCGTCGGGACGAATGAAATCCTGCGCGATGACCTTGAGCATGCTGCCTCCTGGCGACGGGAATCGGCCCGGCGGCAATGTTCGTTATTTGTTCCAAAATGTCCAGATCGCGCGGGTTGCCGCGCGATCCGGCAGTGGCGGCGCGCCGGCCCGTCAGGCGGCGGCGCGGTAGGTTGCGCCGAGGCGGCCGTTCCACGCCGCATACCAGGCGTCGAACAGCGCAAGCTGCGCCTCGGCATAGCCGCGCTGGCTCTGCGACAGCTCGTCGGTCTCGTTGAAGTGGAGCGCGTATTCGGGGTTGCCCTTCAGCACCATCAGGTACTTGTAGTAGAGCACCAGGTCCGGCCCCTCGTCGAAGGAGGACAGCACGTGCAGCGCCTGCTCCAGCTCCTGCGCGAGCTGGCGGGCCTCGGCGTCGCCGCGGGCGGCGGCGCGCGCCAGGGCGCACAGGTGCAGCACCTCGCGCGGCAGCACGTTGCCGATGCCGGTGATGGCGCCGACCGCGCCGCAGTTGACGAAGCCGTGGAACACGGTGGTGTCGACGCCGACCATGAGCGTGACGTCCTCGCGGCTGGTGATGTGCTCGGCCGCGTAGGTCAGCGCCGCGACGCCGCCGAACTCCTTGAAGCCGATCAGGTTCTCGTGCTCGGCGCGCAGGGCGAAGAACAGGTCGGCCCTGGTCTCGTAGCCGTAGTAGGGGCTGTTGTAGATCACGGAAGGCAGGTCGGGCGCGGCGGCGAGGATCGCCTTGAAGTGGTGGCGCTGCGCGGTGGCCGAGGAGCCGCGCGACAGGACGCGGGGAATGACCATCAGGCCCTGCGCGCCGACTTCTCTCGCATGCGCCGCATGGGCCACGGCCACGGCCGTGTTGACCGCGCCGGTGCCGACGATGACCGGCACGCCGGCCTTGACCAGACGCTCGACGCCTTCCATGCGCTGGGCGTCGGTGATGAGCGGCCAGTCGCCCATCGAGCCGCAATAGACGACGCCGGACATGCCGGCGGCGACCAGCTCCCTGCCCTTGCGCACCAGCGCGTCGAAATCGGGCGTGCGGTCGGCCTTGCACGGCGTCATCAGCGCCGGGATGCAGCCGGAAAAGATGTCGAGATTCATGCGATCCTCCTTCGGGAAGCCCACCCCGCCCGCCGCCGGGAAGGCGGGAGCGCGGATGCGGAAACGTTCGGTCGGGATGGATAATACCATTTGTATTTTATTTGTCGACAAGAAATGTGGGAGAGGGGGCGACAGGGGACAAAAGGGGGCGGTGGAAAGAGGGAGGAGAGTAAAGAGAAACGAGGGAGAGAAGGAGGGAGGAGGGAGGAGGGGGGATGGCGAGGCACGACGCGGCCGGCGGCGGCAGGGTAGGGCAGTGTGGAGAGACGCCCCGCGCGTGGGTTCGGAAGCAGGGGCACGAGTGGGCCGTCCGGGTTCCGGCCGGTGCGGCGGCAGGCAGGGCAGGGCAGCGGCGGCCGGAGCGTGGAGCGCCGGCGCGGGCTTCCTCTCGGGGGGAGGGAGGGGGCCGGCCGGCGGCGGCAGGGCGGAAAGAGGCCCCGCGCGCGGGTTCGGAAGCAGGGGCACGAGCGGGCCGTCCGGGTTCCGGCCGAGGCGGCGGCAGGCAGGACAGGGCGCGGCGGCTCAGATCTCGATGCGGGCGTTGACGCCGGCGTCGGCGGTGATGGAGGCCTGGATGTGGCGCACGATCTGCGCGGCGTGCAGGCCCGCCAGCCGGTCGGCCTCGGCGACGTCGCGGTCGGCTATCGCCGCGATCATGTCCTCGTGCTCGGCCAGATATTGCGGCGGCAGCACGTCCTGGAACGACGAGTAGTAGAGCCGCAGGATGCGCCGGCCCTCGTCGAGGAGCTGGCGGAACAGCTCGGCATAGTAGCGGTTGCGGCCGGCGCGCGCGATCTCGAGGTGGAAGTCGCGGTTGGCGGCGATCATCGCCAGCGCGTCGCGCGCCGCCACCGCGCGGGTAAAGCGCTCCTGCATGGCGCGGATGCGCGAAAGGTCCTCCGGCGTGCGGTTGGCGGCGGCCAGCCGCGTGGTGACGCGGTACATCAGCGTCAGCGCGTCGAAGAAATGCGGCAGGTTGAGGAAGTCGATGTTGGAGACGATGGTGGCGCGGTTGGGCAGCGTCGTGATCAGCCCCTCGGCCGCCAGCCGCACCAGCGCCTCGCGGATCGGCGTGCGCGACAGGGAAAAGCGCTCGGCAAGCTGGAGCTCGTCGATGGGGCTGCCCGGCTCCAGCGTCAGCTCGACGATCTCGTTCCTCAGCTTCTCGTAGACATGGCTGACACCCGAGCCGCGGCGGTGGCCGCCGGCGCCGTCGTCGTCCCTGCCGCCCTTCGCCGCGCCGCCCTGCCTTGCCATGCCGGCTCCCGCCTCGTCGTCCATGCCGCCCCTTCTTAGCCAGTGCCGCGCCATCGCGAAAGAGGCCGACGCCGCATCGGGGCTGCGAATATTCTATTTGTCGACAACACGAATGCAAACTATAAGGAGAAACGGGCCGCGGACAGGCTGCGGACAGGCCGGAAACGGGATGGGCGCGTCATGAGGATCGGCGTGATCGGGGCAGGTGTCGTCGGCGTGTCGGCCGCGCTGGCGCTGGCGGGGCGCGGTCACGAGGTCACGGTGTTCGACCGCGAGGGCGTGGCGGCCGGGGCCTCGCGCGGCAATGCCGGCGCCTTCGCCTTCTCCGAGATCATCCCGCTCGCCACGCCCGGCATCATGCGCAAGGCGCCGCTGTGGCTGTTCGACCCCGGCGGGCCGCTGTCGATCCCGCCCGCCTACGCGCTGAGGATCGCGCCGTGGCTGGCCGCCTTCTGGCGCGCGAGCCTGCCCGGCCGCTACCGCGCCGCCGTGGCCGCGCAGAGCGCGCTGATGGCGCATTCGGCGGCGGCGCTGGAAAGGCTGGTCGCCGCCCACGGGCTGGAGGACATGCTGCGCCGCCAGGGCCAGCTCCAGCTCTACGAGGGCGAGGGCGAGTTCCGCCGCAGCGAGCGCGAATGGCGGGAGCGGCGCGAGGCCGGCATCCGCTTCGAGCTGCTGGAAAGCCCCGGCGCGATCGCCGAAATCCAGCCCGGCATCGCGCCGCGCTTCACCCATGCCGGCTACACGCCGGACTGGATCAACGTCATCGATCCGGCGCTGTGGGTGGAGACGCTGGCGGAAGCCTTCGTGCGGCGCGGCGGCCGCATCGAGCGCGCCGAGATCCGCGCGCTCGCGGCCTCCTCGGGGCACGCGCGCCTCGCCGGGCCGCAGGGCGAGTGGCGCTTCGACAGGGTGGTGCTGGCGGCGGGGGCGCATTCGGGCGCGCTGGTGCGGCAGCTCGGCCTGCGCCTGCCGCTGGAGACCGAGCGCGGCTACAACACCACGCTGCCGGCCGGCGCCTTCGACCTGCGCACCCATGTCACCTTTTCCGGCCACGGCTTCGTCGTCAGCCGCGTCGGCGAGGGCATCCGCGTCGGCGGCGGGGTCGAGCTCGGCGGGCTCAAGCTCCCCCCGCGCATGGCCCGCGCGCAGGCGCTGCTGACCAGGGCCGCCGCCTTCCTGCCGGGGCTGAAGACGCAAGGAGGCACGCAATGGATGGGCTTCCGCCCGTCGATGCCCGACAGCCTGCCGGTGATCTCGACCGTGCCCGGCCGCGAGGCGGTGGCGCTGGCCTTCGGCCACGGCCATCTCGGCCTCACCCAGTCGGCCGGCACCGCCGAGCTGGTGGCCGACATCGTGGACAACCGGCCGCCGGCGATCGACATTACGCCTTACCGGGCGTCGCGATTCTGAGGTTCGACATGGCCAACCACACCTTCCACTGCATCGACGGCCACACCTGCGGCAACCCGGTGCGGCTCGTCGCCGGCGGCGGGCCGCGGCTCGAAGGCGCGACCATGACCGAGAAGCGCGCGCATTTCCTCGCCGAATACGACTGGATCCGCACCGGGCTGATGTTCGAGCCGCGCGGCCACGACATGATGTCGGGCTCGATCCTCTACCCGCCGACGCGGCCGGACTGCGACGTCGCCGTGCTGTTCATCGAGACCTCGGGCTGCCTGCCGATGTGCGGCCACGGCACCATCGGCACCGTCACCATGGCCATCGAGAACGGGCTGGTGACGCCGAAAGAGCCCGGCCGGCTGCGGCTCGACACGCCGGCCGGGCCGGTGGTGGCCGAATACCGCCAGGAAGGCCGCTTCGTCGAGGAGGTGCGGCTGACCAACGTGCCGGCCTTCCTGCATTCGCGGGGGCTGACGGCGCAGGTCGAGGGGCTGGGCGAGATCGCGGTCGACGTCGCCTATGGCGGCAATTTCTACGCCATCGTCGAGCCGCAGGAGAATTTCCGCGACATGGCCGACTTCACCGCCGGCGCGCTCACCGGGTTCAGCCCGAAGCTGCGCGCCGCGCTCAACGCCAAATACGAGTTCGTGCATCCCGAAAACCCGGCGATCCGCGGCCTCAGCCATATCCTGTGGACCGGCGCGCCGAAGCACGCCGAAGCGACCGCGCGCAACGCCGTGTTCTACGGCGAGAAGGCCATCGACCGCTCGCCCTGCGGCACCGGCACCTCGGCGCGCATGGCCCAATGGGCGGCGACCGGCCGGCTGAAGGTGGGCGACGGGTTCGTCCACGAAAGCATCATCGGCAGCCTGTTCCGCGGCCGGGTCGAGGCGGCGGCGAAGGTCGGCGACCGCGACGCCATCGTGCCCTCCATCGGCGGCTGGGCGCGCCAGACCGGGTTCAACACCATCTTCATCGACGACCGCGACCCCTACGCCCACGGCTTCACGGTGCTATGATCGCCGCGAGGAGCCGAGGGAGGAAGCGATGTTCCGCTGGGGCATCCTGTCGACGGCGAGGATCGCGCGCGAGCAGCTGATCCCGGCGATCCAGGAATCGGACAACGGCACGGTCCACGCGGTGGCCAGCCGCGACGCGGCCAAGGCGCGGGCGCTGGCCGAGCGCGCCGGCGCGCCGCTTTCCTTCGGCTCCTACGAGGCCCTGCTCGCCTGCCCGCAGATCGACGGCGTCTACATCCCGCTGCCGACGTCGCACCATGTCGAATGGGCGGTGCGGGCCGCCGACGCCGGCAAGCACGTGCTGGTGGAAAAGCCGCTGGCGCTGAAGGCCGCCGACATCGGCCCGGCGATCGCGGCGCGGGAGCGCAACCGCGTGCTCGTCGCCGAGGCGTTCATGGTGGTCCACCACCCGCAATGGGCCAAGGTGCGCGCGCTGATCGCGGCCGGCGCGATCGGCCGGCTGCGCCAGGTGCAGGGCGCGTTCTCCTACTACAACGACGACCCCGCCGACATGCGCAACATTCCCGAGCTCGGCGGCGGGGCGCTGGCCGACATCGGCGTCTATCCGGTGGTGACGACGCGCTTCTCCACCGGCCGGGAGCCGCTTCACGCCGAGGCGCATGTGGAGCGCGACCCCGTCTCGGGCACCGACATCCACGCCACGGCGCGGGTGGCCTTCGACGGATTCGAGCTTTCGTTCTACGTCTCGACCCGGCTCGCGCTCCGGCAATCGATGGCGTTCCACGGCGACAGGGGCTTCATCGAGGTGGCGGCCCCGTTCAACGCCGGCCTCTATGGCGACCACGTCGTGACGCTCCACGACGCCGCCCATGCGCGGGCCACCGTCTTGCGCTTTCCCGGCGCGCGGCAGTACCGGCTCCAGGTGGAGGCCTTCGTGCGCGCGGCGCGCGGCGAGGCTTCGGCGCGCGTGTTCACGCTGGAGGAATCCGTGCTCAACCAGAAGGTGATCGACGCGATCTTCCGCGCCGGCGCGACCGGCGGCCGCGAGCCCGTCTGAAAGGCGGGGAACGCGGCGACACGGCACTTTCATTGCCGCCGCCGCTGTCGCATTCTGGCGCGAGGTCGCGGCAGGAGGCAGGGCAGGATGGACGAGACGGTCAGGGACGAGGGGCGCTACGACTACGTCGTCGTCGGCGCGGGCACGGCCGGATGCGTGCTCGCCAACCGGCTGACGCAGGATGCCGGCACGCGGGTGCTGCTGATCGAGGCCGGCGGCTCCGACAACTACCACTGGGTCCACATCCCGGTCGGCTATCTCTACTGCATCGGCAACCCGCGCACCGACTGGATGATGAAGACCGCGCCGGAGCCGGGGCTGAACGGGCGCTCGCTGGTCTATCCGCGCGGCAAGGTGCTGGGCGGCTGCACCTCGGTCAACGGCATGATCTACATGCGCGGCCAGGCCGCCGACTATGACGGCTGGCGCCAGATGGGCAACGCCGGCTGGGGCTGGGACGACGTGCTGCCCTATTTCCGCAAGTCCGAGGACCACCACGGCGGCGCCAGCGCGCTGCACGGCGCGGGCGGCGAGTGGAAGGTGGCGCGGCAGCGCCTGGAATGGGACATACTGCGCGCCGTGCAGGAGGGCGCGAAGGAGTTCGGCATCATGCCGCGCGCCGACTTCAACGACGGCGACAACGAGGGCTCGGGCTTCTTCGAGGTCAACCAGAAGGGCGGCATCCGCTGGAACACGGCCAAGGGCTTCCTCAGGCCGGCGCTGAAGCGGCCGAACCTGCGCCTCGTCACCCATGCCACGACCGAGAGCCTCGTGCTCGACGGCCGGCGCGTCGTCGGCGTGCGCTACCGCCGGGGCGGGGTGCTGCACGAGGCGCGCGCCGGGGCCGAGGTGCTGCTGGCGGCGGGCGCGATCAACTCGCCCAAGCTCATGGAGCTGTCCGGCATCGGCCGGCCCGACGTGCTGAAGGGCCTCGGCATCGAGGTGGCGCACGAAAGCGCGGGCGTCGGCGAGAACTTGCAGGACCACCTCCAGATCCGCACCGTGTACACGGTGGAGGGCGCAAGGACGCTCAACACCATGTTCAACAGCCTGGCCGGCAAGGCCGGCATCGCGCTGCAATATGCGCTGATGCGCAAGGGGCCGATGTCGATGGCGCCGAGCCAGTTCGGCATGTTCACGAAATCCGACCCGGCCAAGGCGACGCCCGACCTCGAATACCACGTGCAGCCGCTGTCGACCGACCGGCTGGGCGACCCGCTGCACGCCTTCCCGGCGATCACGGTGTCGGTGTGCAATTTGCGGCCCGACAGCGTCGGCTCCAGCCACGCCGCCACGCCCGACCCGGAAGCCCAGCCGCAGATCAGGCTCAACTACCTGTCGGCCGAGAGCGACCGCGACGTGGCGGTGAAGGCCGTGCGGCAGGCGCGCAGGATCATGACGGCGAAGGCGCTTTCCCCCTACCGGCCGACCGAGATCCTGCCCGGGCCCGGCCACGACGGCGACGAGGCGCTGGTGCGAAAGATCGGCGACATCGCCACCACCATCTTCCACCCGGTCGGCACCTGCCGCATGGGCGCCGACGACAGGGCCGTGGTCGACCCGCAATTGCGGGTCAGGGGGATCGGCGGGCTGCGCGTCATCGACGCCTCGATCATGCCGAGGATCGTCTCCGGCAACACCGCCTCCCCGGTGGTGATGATCGCGGAGAAGGCCGCCGACATGATCCGGCGGGGACAATAGCGGCCGGACCGCTCCCCGGCCCTCCGTCAGGGCTCCCCCCGGCGCTCCGCCATGGCTCGGGGCGTTCGTCGCTCGAAAAGCCAGATCGTCGGCTTTTCGTCCGCTGCGCGGACCGCTCCCCGGCCCTCCACCAGGGCTGCGGGCGTTCGTCGCTCGAAAAGCCAGATCGTCGGCTTTTCGTCCGCTGCGCGGACCGCTCCCCGGCCCTCCGCCATGGCTGCGGGCGTTCGTCGCTCGAAAAGCCAAATCGTTGGCTTTTCGTCCGCTGCGCGGACCGCTCCTCACCCTTCCCGATAGTAGTAGCTGTAGCCGTTCAGCGCCGGCGCGCCGCCCAGATGCGCGTAGAGGATGCGCGAGCCCTCGGGGAAGAAGCCCTTGCGGGTGAGGTCGATCAGGCCCTGCATCGACTTGCCCTCGTAGACCGGGTCGGTGATCATCGCCTCGGTGCGGGCGGCAAGCCGGATCGCCTCGTTGGTCTCTTCCGACGGCACGCCGTAGGCGGGATAGGCATAGTCGGGGTTGATGACGATCTCGTCGTCGCGGACCTTGCGGCCCAGCCCGACCAGCCCGGCGGTGTTGTCGACGATCGCGCGCACCTGCGCCCGCGTCTGCTCGACCGTGCCGGAGGCGTCGATGCCGATGACGCGGTCGGCGCGATCCTGCGCGGCGAAGCCGACGATCATGCCGCCCTGGGTCGAGCCGGTGACGACGCACACGATAATGTAGTCGAAGCGGAAGCCCAGCTCCTCCTCCTGCTTCGCCACCTCCTCGGCGAAGCCGACATAGCCGAGGCCGCCGAGCCTGTGTACCGAGGCGCCGGCGGGGATCGGATAGGGCTTGCCGCCGGCTTCCTCGACCGAGCGGATGGCGTCCTCCCAGCTCTTGCGGATGCCGATGTCGAAACCCTCCTCGACGAGGCGCGAATCGGCGCCCATCAGCCGCGTCATCAGGATGTTGCCGACGCGGTCGTAGACGGCGTCGTAGTGCGGCACCCACTTTTCCTGGATGACCACGCACTTCATGCCGAGCTTGGCGGCGGTGGCCGCCACCATGCGGGTGTGGTTGGACTGGACGCCGCCGATGGAGACCAGCGTGTCGGCGCCCGAGGCGATCGCGTCGGGCACGATGTATTCGAGCTTCCTGAGCTTGTTGCCGCCCATGGCGAGGCCGGAATTGCAGTCGTCGCGCTTGGCCCAGACCTCGACCTTGCCGCCGAGCGCGGCGGAGAGCCGCGGCAGGGGCTCGACCGGCGTCGGGCCGAAGGTGAGCGGATAGCGTTGGAATTTTGCGAGCAGCGACATCGGCCTGTCTCCATCTGGCTGGCGTTCGGAATTAGGGCGCGACCATAGACGAATGGCCGCGAAAGGTGCTCTCCAATTTCGCCTCTCGCATTCCCGCTTCGGCTGTGGAATGCTGTTATTATAATGTACCCTTCCGCTTTCTGTGCAGGTGATGAAAGAATCTTCCATGCAGCCGCTCGACCGCATCGACCTGAAGATCCTGCGCGCGTTGCAGGCCGAGGGACGGCTGACCAATGCCGAGCTGGCGCAGCGGGTGAACGTCAGCCCCGCCACCTGCCACCGCCGCACGCAGCGGCTGTTCGAGGCGGGCTTCATCGCCGGCGTGCGGGCGCAGGTGTCGCCCGGCGCGGTGGGGCTGGGCGCGCTGGTCATGGTCGGCGTCGTGCTCGACCGCTCGACGCCGGAGAGCTTCGCCGCCTTCGAGGGCGCGGTGGCGGGCATGAAGGAGGTGCTGGACTGCAACCTCGTGGCCGGCGACTTCGACTATCTCTTGAAGATCCGCGTGCGCGACATGGCCGACTTCAACAAGCTGCACGGCGAGCGGCTGATCGCGCTGCCCGGCGTGCGCCAGACCCGCACCTTCTTCGTCATGAAGGAGGTGAAGGAGAACGCGCCGCTGTCGTTCTGAGCCTCACGTACCGGTGCGCACCGGCTCGCTCCAGCGCGGGTCGGCATGGGCGGCCCAGTAGCGGGCGTGAAGCGCCATGGTGACGGGACCGGGCACGCCGGCCCCGACGGGCGCGCCGTCGATGCGGGTGACGGGCATGATGCCGCCGGCCGTCGAGGTGGCGAACACCTCGTCGGCGCGCCTGAGCTCGTCCGCCGAAACCGGCCGCTCCTCGACCCTGCGGCCGGCCTCGCGCGCCAGCTCGATGGCGCTGCGGCGGGTGATGCCCTCGAGCACGCCGGCGTCGGGCGTGGCGAGCGCCCCGCCGCGCACGGAAAAGACGTTGAAGCCCGGCCCCTCGGTGACGTTGCCGTGGCCGTCGGTCAGCACCGCCGAGGCGTCGCCATGGTCGCAGGCGTCGAAGATGCCGCGCGTGAGATCGTGCCAGTGGTAGTTCTTGACCGTCGGGTCGACGGATGACGGCGGGATGCGCACCACGTCGCTGACGCGCAGGGAAAGGCCCGTCTTCTGCGCCTCGGGGTCGCAGATCCACACGAAGGGGACGGCGAAGGCGAAGAAGGCGTTGCGGCAAAGGCGCGGGTCGCGCGAGCCGGGCGGCGGCTGGCCGCGCGTGCAGATCATCTCGACATAGGCGTCCTTCAGCCCGGCCAGCGCCACGCAGCGGTGGAGGATGGCGCGCAGCCCGGCCTCGCCGACCGGCAGGCTCATGCGCAGCTTCTCGACACCGCGCAGGAAGCGGGCGACGTGGTCGTCGAGGCGGAAGAAGCGGCCCTGCCAGACATGGGCGACGTCGTAGGTGGCGTCCGAGCGCAGGAAGCCCCAGTCGGTGACCGGCACCCGCGCCTCGGCAATCGGCACGAATTCACCCTCGATCCACGCCGCGCCGGCGGAGAAGTCCCGCGTCCCGCTCATTCGCCCTTCCCTTCCATCCCGTCCATGCCCAGCGCCCGCTCGACGAAGGACTGGACGCGCGCGGCATAGGCGTCGGCGCCGACGCCCCGGCGCCGCCACTTGGCGCGCTTGACATACCAGTCCTGAAGCAGCGGCTTGACAAGGGCGGCCGCGAAGCCGGGATCGTCGACCGCGAAGCGGCCCCGCCGCGCGCCCTCGGCGATGGCGGCGGTGAAGATCGCCTCCGTCGCCTCCTCGCTTTCCACCGCCGCGCGGCGGCCGGCCGGCGGGAACGACTTCGCCTCCATGAAGGCGAAGACGAACCAGGGCAGCATCGCCTCCGACAGGGCGACATGGGCGGAAATCAGCCAGCGCAGATGCGCCACCGGGTCGGCGCTGGCCTCCTCGGGCGCGGCCTGAAGCACGCGCGTCCTGGTCTGCGAGACTTGGCCGAGGATCATCATCAACAGCGTGTCCTTGCTGTCGAAATAGGCGTAGAGGCCGCCCATGCTGACGCCGGAGGCGGCGGAAATCTCGCGCAGCGAGGTGGCGTGGAAGCCCTGCCGGTTGGAGAGCGTCAGGATCGTCCCGACGATGCGGGCGAGCTTGGCGACGGCGATATGCGGCTTCCGCACGCGGATGGTGTCGCGGTGGCGCTCCAGCATCGCCGCGCACAGCCCCTCCATCGAGAAGTCGCCCAGTTCGTTCAGCGTCGCCTGCATCCTCACCGGCCGGTCCCCGCCTCTCGCATTGCCGATCCGCCGTCCCTGCCCCGCGCCGCCCCGCGCGGCTGCCGACCGACTGATAGCAGTTGACACGGCGGCGGCGAAGCGGCAATAAATCGAGCGAGCGCTCGATTTACTGTGAGGATTAATGAATACCAGGCTGGACGGCAAGACCGCACTCGTGACCGGGGCCTCGTCGGGGCTGGGCCGCCACTTCGCCGCGCTGCTGGCGGCGCGGGGGGTGCATGTGGTGCTGGCCGCGCGCCGGCGCGCGGCGCTGGAGGAAGCCTGCGGCGAGATCGCGGGGGCCGGCGGCGCGGCCAGCGCGGTTGCCCTCGACGTCGCCGACCCGGCCTCCGTGGCCGCCGCCTTCGCGCAGATCGGTGCGGCGCCCGACATCGTCGTCAACAATGCCGGCATCGCCGACGACAGGCCGGCGATGGAGATGGACGAGGCGACGTGGGACCGCGTCGTCGACACCAACCTCAAGGGCGCGTTCCTCGTCGCGCAGGCCGCGGCCAACGCGCTGCGCGCGGCCGGCAAGGGCGGATCGATCGTCAACGTCGCTTCAATCACCGGGCTGAGGCCGGCCGGCAACCTCGCCGCCTATGCGGCCTCGAAGGCCGGGCTGATCCACCTGACGAAGACGCTGGCGCTCGAATGGGCGCGCCACGGCATCCGCGTCAACGCGCTGTGCCCCGGCTATATCGAGACCGACCTCAACCGCGACTTCTTCGCCGGCGAGGCCGGCAGGACGCTGATCAAACGCATTCCGCAGCGCCGGCTGGGCCGGCCGGAGGAGCTCGACGGGGCGCTGCTGCTCCTCGCCTCCGACGCCGGCAGCTACATCACCGGCGCCTCGCTCGCCGTCGATGGCGGCCATCTCGTTTCGTCGCTTTAAGGGGCTTTGTCATGGATTTCACCGTTTCGCCGCGCATCGAGGATTTTCGCGCCCGCATCGCCCGCTTCGTCGAGGACCGCGTGCTGCCGCTGGAGGCCGACATTGCCAGCTACGACGCGCACGAGAACATCCGCCTCGACCTTCTCGATACGCTGCGGGCCGAGGCGCGGGCCGAGGGGCTGTGGTGCATCCAGCTCAGGCCCGAGACCGGCGGGCAGGGGCTGGGCAGGGTCGGCATGGCGGTGTGCTACGAGGCGATGAACCGCTCGATCTTCGGGCCGGCGGTGTTCAACTCGGCCGCGCCCGACGACGGCAACATGATGGTGCTGGAGATGGCCGCCACCCCGGCGCAGAAGCAGCGCTGGCTCAAGCCCATCGTCGATGGAAGCGTGCGCTCGGCCTTCGCGATGACCGAGCCGCATCCCGGCAGCGGCTCCGACCCGTCGATGATGCTGACCACGGCGACGAGGAAGGGCGACCGCTACGTGGTGCGCGGCCGCAAGTGGTTCATCACCGGGGCGGAGGAGGCGCAGCACTTCATCCTGATGGCGCGCACCTCGGACGATGCGCGCAAGGGGCTGAGCGCCTTTTTGTTCGACCGCGACCAGCCGGGCTGGAGGATCGACCGGCGCATCCCGATCATGGGGCCGGAGGAGCATGGCGGCCATTGCGAGCTGGTGTTCGAGGGTCTCGAAATCCCGGTCGAGAACCGGCTGCTCGAAGAGGGCGACGGGCTGAAGCTGACCCAGATGCGGCTCGGCCCGGCGCGGCTGACGCACTGCATGCGCTGGCTGGGCCTGTCGAAGCGCTGCGTCGAGATCGCGCGCACCTACGCCGCCGAGCGCTTCGCCTTCGGCGAGCGGCTGTCGAAGCGCGAATCGATCCAGATGATGCTGGGCGACCTCGCCATGAAGATCGAGATCGGCCGGCTGCTGGTGATGAAGGCGGCGTGGGAGCTCGACCGCGGCGGCTACGCGCGCAAGGAGGTGTCGATGGCCAAGGTCCACGTCGCCAACCTGCTGCACCAGGCCGCCGACGTCGCGATCCAGATCAACGGCGCGCGCGGCTATTCGAAGGATACCCCGCTCGAATGGATCTACCGCTACGCGCGGCAGGCGCGGCTGGTCGACGGCGCCGATGAGGTCCACAAGATGGTGCTTCACCGCAACCTCGAGAAGGAAGGCGAGGGCTTCTGGAGCTGGCCGGCGGCGCACTGAGCCGCCGCTGCGCCAATACGCCCCGGCCCGCGACGGGCGCGCCCATTGCCGGCGCGGCCACGCGCCCGTAGATTTCCACGGCAATTCCGGCAGGCCGGGCGCGTGGCGTCGCGGCCGGGCCGGACGGTGGAAGGGGCTGGCCGCATGGCAGCGACGCTGAAGAATCCGTTTCGCAACCGCTGGTTCTGGGCGGCGGCCGCGGTTGTGGCCGCCGCCGTCGCCTGGCAGCTCGGCCAGCGGCTGGGCGAGGACGGGCCGCCGCCGGGCATCGCCTTCGGCAACGGCCGCATCGAGGCCGTGTCCATCGACATCGCCGCGCGCACGGGCGGGCGCATCCGCGACATCGTCGCCCGGGAAGGCGAGGCGGTGGCGGCCGGCCAGGCGCTGGCCCACATGGACACCCAGCAGCTCGAGGCGCAGCTTCGCGAGGCCAACGCCCAGCTCCGGCGCGGCCGCATCGCCCGCGACGTCGCCGTCTCGGGCGTGGCGCAGGCCGAGGCCGAGCATTCGGCGGCGCTGGCCGTCGTCGCCCAGCGGCAGACCGAGCTCGACGCCGCCGAGCGCCGGGTCGGCCGCTCCGAGCTGCTGGCCGAGCGCAACGCCGTGTCGGTGCAGACGCTGGAGGACGACCGCGCCCGCATGGAGGGCGCGCGCGCCGCGCGCGACGCGGCAAGGGCGCAGGTGGCGGCGGTGGAGGCCGGTATCGCCACGGCGCGCGCCCGCATCGTCGACGCCGAGGCGGCCATCGAGGCCGCGGAGGCGGCGATCGAGCGCATCCAGGCCGACATCGACGACAGCACGCTGCGCGCGCCGCGCGCCGGCCGCGTGCAGTATCTGGTGGCCCAGCCCGGCGAGGTGGTGGCCGGCGGCGGCCGCGTGCTCAACCTGATCGACCTTTCCGACGTCTACATGACCTTCTTCCTGCCCACGGTGGAGGCCGGGCGCGTGGCGCTGGGCGCGGAGGCGCGCATCGTGCTCGACACCGCGCCCGACATCGCCGTTCCCGCCACGGTCTCGTTCCTGTCCGACGTGGCGCAGTTCACGCCGCGCACGGTCGAGACCGCGCAGGAGCGCCAGGACCTGATGTTCCGCGTGCGCGTGCGGGTGGCGCCGGAGCTGCTTGCCCGCCATGCCGACTACGTCAAGCCGGGCCTGCCGGGCGTCGCCTATGTGCGCATCGACCCGGCGGCCGAGTGGCCGCAGAACCTGCGGACCGGGCTGCTGGAATGAGCGAGGACGGATGAGCGAGGGCGAAAAGCCGGCGCTGGCCGCCAGCGTGCGCGGTCTCGGCCACTCCTTCAAGACGGCGCGGGCGCTTGACGACGTCACGCTCGACTTTCCCGCCGGCCGCATGCTCGGGCTGATCGGGCCGGACGGGGTCGGCAAGTCGACGCTTTTGTCGCTGATCGCGGGCGCCCGCAAGGTGCAGGAGGGCGAGGTGACCGCGCTCGGTGCCGACATGCGCGACGCGGCCGCGCGGGCGGGCGTGGGGCCGCGCATCGCCTACATGCCGCAGGGGCTGGGCAAGAACCTCTATCCGACGCTGTCGGTGTTCGAGAACGTCGACTTCTTCGGCCGGCTGTTCGGCCATGCCCGCGCCGAGCGCGAGCGGCGCATCCGCGAGCTGCTCGCCGCCACCGGGCTCGACCCGTTCCCCGACCGGCCGGCGGGCAAGCTGTCGGGCGGCATGAAGCAGAAGCTGGGCCTGTGCTGCGCGCTGATCCACGACCCCGACCTTCTGATCCTCGACGAGCCGACCACCGGCGTCGACCCGCTGGCGCGCCGCCAGTTCTGGGACCTGATCGGCGGCATCCGCGCCGGGCGGCCGGGCATGGGCGTCATCGTCGCCACCGCCTACATGGAGGAGGCGGCCGGCTTCGACTGGCTGGTGGCCATGGACGAGGGCAAGGTGCTGGCCACCGGCACGCCGGCCGAGCTTCAGCGACGCACCGGCACGGACTCGCTGGACGACGCCTTCATCGCGCTGATGCCCGAGCACAAGCGCAGCCGCCATCGCGGGGTCGTCATCCCCCCTCGCCCGGCCGACGGCCAGGAGACGGCCATCGAGGCCGAGGGCCTGACCATCCGCTTCGGCGACTTCACGGCGGTCGACGACGTCAGCTTCCGCATCCCGCGCGGCGAGATCTTCGGCTTCCTCGGCTCCAACGGCTGCGGCAAGACCACGACGATGAAGATGCTGACCGGCCTGCTGCCGGCGAGCGAGGGCACGGCGCGGCTGTTCGGCCACGAGGTCGACCCGCGCGACATCGAGACGCGCCGGCGCGTCGGCTACATGTCGCAGTCCTTCTCGCTCTATTCGGAGCTGACGGTGCGCCAGAACCTCGACCTGCACGCGCGCCTGTTCAGCCTGCCGCCGCAGGCCATCCCCGCCCGCATCGAGGAGATGGCGCGCCGCTTCGACCTTCTCGAAATCATGGACGCGCTGCCCGACGCGCTGCCGCTGGGCGTCACGCAGCGGCTGTCGCTGGCGGTGGCGATGATCCACGCGCCGGAGATGCTGATCCTCGACGAGCCGACCTCGGGCGTCGACCCCATCGCGCGCGACGCGCTGTGGCAGAGCTTCGCCGACCTTTCGCGCGAGGACGGCGTGACCATCTTCATCTCCACCCATTTCATGAACGAGGCCGAGCGCTGCGACCGCATCTCGCTGATGCACGCCGGCAAGGTGCTGGTCTCCGACACGCCGGCGGCGATCGTGGAACAGCGCGGCTGCAAGGACCTGGAGGAAGCCTTCGTCTCCTATCTGGAGGAGGCGATCGGCGAGAGCGGCCGGGCGGCGAAGGCGGCCGCGCCCGACCTCGCCCCGGTGATCGCCGAATACGACCACCATGCGGCCGGCCGGCGGCGCATCCTCGATCCGCTGCGCGTCATGAGCTATGCGCGGCGCGAGGCGCTGGAGCTGCGCCGCGACCCGATCCGCGCCTCCTTCGCCTTCATCGGCAGCCTCGTGCTTCTGTTCGTGCTGGGCTACGGCATCAGCATGGACGTGCGCGAGCTGCCCTTCGCCGTGCTCGACCACGACCGCACCACGGCAAGCCGCGACTACACGCTCGACATCGCCGGCTCGCCCTGGTTCACCGAGCGGCCGCCGCTCGCCAGCCACGCCGACCTCGACCGGCGCATGCGCAGCGGGGAGCTCAGCCTCGCCATCGAGATTCCGCCCGGCTTCGCCCGCGACGTGGCGGCCGGCCGCGACGTCGGCGTCGGCGCGTGGATCGACGGGGCCATGCCCTCGCGCGCCGAGACGGCGCAGGGCTACGTCCAGGGCCTGCACGCGCACTGGCTGCAAAGCCGCGCCCGCGAGCTGTACGGCGAGGCCG
The DNA here is from genome assembly GCA_003577315.1 of Hyphomicrobiales bacterium. Lineage (GTDB taxonomy): Bacteria > Pseudomonadota > Alphaproteobacteria > Rhizobiales > Rhizobiaceae > Aerobium. The sequence goes on from QEVK01000023.1 coordinate 56,385, forward strand.
CGCTCGCCGCCGACTTCCGGCTGGAGACGCGGTTCCGCTACAATCCGGGCGTCGAGAGCCTGGTCGCCATGGTGCCGGCGGTGATCGCGCTGGTGCTTCTGTTCATCCCGGCCATGCTGTCGACGCTCGCCATCGTGCGCGAGAAGGACCTCGGCTCCATCGTCAACCTCTATGTGACGCCGGTCACCCGGCTGGAGTTCCTGCTCGGCAAGCAGTTGCCCTATGTCGGGCTGTCCATGCTGAACTTCGCGACGCTGACGGCCTTCGCCGTGTTCGTGCAGGGCGTGCCGTTCACCGGCAGTCTTGCCGCTTTCGTCGTCGGCGGCCTGCTCTACGCGGTGGCCGCGACCGGGCTCGGCCTGTTCATCTCCTCGTTCATGAACAGCCAGATCGCGGCGATCTTCTTCACCACCATCGTCACCATGCTGCTTGCCGTGCAGTATTCGGGCATGATCGACCCGGTGGCCTCGATGGAGGGCTCGGCCGCGGCCATCGGCGCGATCAACCCGGCCTCGCACTTCGTCACCATCGCGCGCGGCGCCTTCTCCAAGGCGCTCGGCTTCGCCGACCTCGCCGGCTCGTTCGCCGCGCTCGCCGCCGCCGGGCCGGCGCTTCTGGCGCTGAGCGTGCTTTTCCTCAGGAAGCAGGCGCGCTGACGATGCGGATCGCGACCGTCTGGAGGCTGGGCATCAAGGAATTGTGGGGCCTCGTGCGCACGCCCGCGCTCCTGGTGCTGATCCTGTTCGCCTTCTCGCTCCAGATCTACGTGGCGGCGACGGCGACGCCGTTCACGTTGAACAAGGCGCCGATCTCCATCGTCGACGAGGACGTCTCGCCGCTGTCGGCCCGCATCGCCACGGCCTTCTACCTGCCCTGGTTCACCCCGCCGCAGACGATCACGCTGTCGCAGATGAACCGGCGCATGGACGCCGGCATCGACACCTTCACCCTCGTCATCCCGGCCGGCTTCCAGCGCGACCTGCTGGCGGGGGCGGAGCCCGCCATCCAGCTCAACGTCGACGCCACGCGCATGACCCAGGCCTTCACCGGCGCGGGCTACGTGCAGGCGATCGTGGCCGGCGAGGTGGCCGAGTTCGCGCGGCGCTACCGCGCCGAGGAGGTGCCGCCGGTGGACCTCGTGCTGCGCGCCCGCTTCAACCCGGAGCTGAACCCCGGCTGGTTCGGCGCGATGATGGAGGTGGTCAACAACGTGTCGCTGCTGTCCGTCATCCTGGCGGGCGCGGCGCTGATCCGCGAGCGCGAGCGCGGCACCATCGAGCACCTGCTCGTCATGCCGGTGACGCCGGTCGAGATCATGGTCGGCAAGATATGGCCGATGGCGCTGGTCGTGCTTGGCGCGGTGCTGTTTTCCATGACCATTGTGGTGCAGGCGTGGCTCGATATCCCCGTCGCCGGCTCGCTGTGGCTGCTGATGGCGGGCGCGGCGCTCCAGCTCTTCGCCACCACCTCGCTCGGCATCCTGCTCGCCACCGTCGCCGGCTCGATGCCGCAATTCGGGCTGCTGCTGATGCTGGTGCTGTTCCCGCTCCAGATTCTCGCCGGCGGGCTGACGCCGGTGGAGAACATGCCCGACGCCCTGCGCTGGGCGATGAGCGCCGCGCCCGACACGCATTTCGTGTCGCTGGCGCAGGCGGTGCTGTTCCGCGGCGCGGGGCTCGACACGGTGTGGCCGCAGCTCGCCAGCCTCGCCGCCATCGGGACGGCCTTCTTCGCCCTGTCCCTGTGGCGCTTCCGCAAGTCGCTGGGCTAGATTCCCCCGTCGAGGCCGGCGAAGCGGCTGTCGTCCCCGCCCCGGCGCGCAAGGGGCGTCACAGCGCGGCGACGGCCTCGATCGCCGCCATGCCGCCGACGCGGCCGGAAAACTCCTGCCAGACCCTGCGCGCCGGCTCCCGCCACGGCGCGAGGTCGGAGACCGCGTGGAAGGTCGCGCCGCCGGCCCCGGCGACCGCGTCGGCGGCGCGCTCCTCGGCCGCCATCAGCGCGCCGAACCGCGCCGCGCCCTCGACGGCCGCGCGGCGCAGCGCCGCCTGCTCCTCGCCGCCGAGGCCCGACCAGAAGCGGCCGGAAAACAGCACCGCGCCGGCGGCGCGGATGTGGGCGGTGAGCGTCACATGCGGCGCCACCTCGTGGAGCCGGAAGCCGGCATAGGCGGCCCGGGTCAGGTCCATGGCCTCGACATGGCCGGTCGACAGCGCGTTGTAGGTCTCGGTGATGGGCAGCGCGATGGGCAGCGCGCCGAAGCCCTGCCACAACGCGGCGTGCAGCGGGCTCTGGATGACGCGGATGCGCTTGCCCTCCAGCGCGGCGGGCTCGAGCAGCGGCCGGCGGGCGACGAGGTGGCGCGCGCCGTAGTCGATGAAGGCCGGGGCGACGAAGCCTTGCGCCTCGAGCCTTTCGCGCAGCCGCGCGCCCTCCTCGCCGGCGAGCGCGGCCGCGAGGTGGGCCTCGTCGCGGAACAGGAAGGGCAGGTCGAAGAGCTGGCTTTCCGGCACCCAGGCCGACAGCGTCGAAAGGGTCGACAGGCTCGCCTGGATCGAGCCGAGCCGCAGCCCCTCGGCCACCGCCTTCTCGCCGCCGAGCGCGGCGTTGGCGACGACGGTGAAGGAGAACGCGCCGGGCAGCGCGGCCTCGACGCGGTCGCGCATATGGGCCCAGATCAGCGTCTCGGGCTTGTCATCGCCCAGAAGCGAGGCGACGATCAGCGGCCGGGCGGCGCGGGCGCGGCGGATGAGGCCGGGCATGGCGAGAGCCGGCAGGGCGAGCGGCGCGGCGAGCAGGGCACGGCGGGTGGGCTTCATTTCGGGACCTCCTTTCACGGTCGCGACAGCGCGGCATGGGCGGCGACGGCGAGCCCCATGCACAGGAGCGCGGCGAGCAGCGCCGCGAGATAGGGCAGGACGGCGGAAAACAGCCGCGCCGCCGACAGCCCGGCGGTGGCGGCCACCACCTGCACCAGGATGCCGACCGGCGGGGTGAGCCCGCCGATCATCAGGTTGACGACGAGGACGACGCCGAAATGGACGGGATCGATGCCGGACGCGACCGCGACCGGCAGGAGCAGCGGCGCAAACAGCAGGATCGCCGCGCCGATGTCGAGCGCCAGCCCGACGACGAGCAGCAGAAGGTTGGCCGCGAGCATGACCGCGAAGGGGTCGTTGCCGAGCGACAGCGCAAGGCCGGCGGCCGCCTGCGCCACGCCGCCGGCGGCGAGCAGGAAGGCGAGCGGCGCGGCCGCGCCGATCAGCATCAGGATGGCGGCGGCCTCGGCCCCCGCGCGGCAGAAGGCCGCCGCCATGCCGCCGCCCCGGCGCGCGGCGAGCGTGGCCGCCACCATGTAGGCGGCGGCGAGGCCGGCGGCCTCGGTGGGCGTGACGATGCCCAGCCGGATGCCGGCGGTGACGACGAGCGCCAGCCCCAGCACCGGCAGGGCGCGCCGCGCAAGCCTCGCG
>QEVK01000024.1 GCA_003577315.1 Hyphomicrobiales bacterium
GCCCTGGATCTCGGCCTTCTTGCCGGCGCCGTCGACGATGGTGGTGTTCTCCTTGGAGATCGACACCTTCTTGGCGCGGCCGAGCATGTTGAGGCCGACATTCTCAAGCTTGATGCCGAGATCCTCGGAGATGACCTGGCCGCCGGTGAGGATGGCGATGTCCTCGAGCATGGCCTTGCGGCGGTCGCCGAAGCCCGGAGCCTTGACGGCGGCGATCTTCAGGCCGCCACGCAGCTTGTTGACGACGAGCGTGGCCAGAGCCTCGCCCTCGACGTCCTCGGAGATGATGAGCAGCGGCTTCGAGGTCTGCACCACGGCCTCGAGCACCGGCAGCATGGCCTGCAGGTTCGACAGCTTCTTCTCGTGGAGCAGGATGTAGGCGTCCTCGAGCTCGGCCACCATCTTGTCGGGGTTGGTGATGAAGTAGGGCGACAGGTAGCCGCGGTCGAACTGCATGCCCTCGACCACTTCCAGCTCGGTCTCGGCGGTCTTGGCCTCCTCGACGGTGATGACACCCTCGTTGCCGACCTTCTGCATCGCCTTGGCGATCATCTCGCCGATTTCCTTCTCGCCGTTGGCCGAGATGGTGCCGACCTGCGCGACCTCCTCCGAGGTCTTGATCTTCTTGGTGGCCTTGGCCAGCGCCGCGACGACCTCGGTGACGGCGATGTCGATGCCGCGCTTAAGGTCCATCGGGTTCATGCCGGCGGCAACCGCCTTGTGGCCTTCCTGCACGATGGCCTGGGCGAGCACGGTCGCGGTCGTGGTGCCGTCGCCGGCGATGTCGTTGGTCTTGGAGGCGACTTCACGGACAAGCTGCGCGCCCATGTTCTCGAACTTGTCCTCGAGCTCGATCTCCTTGGCGACGGTGACGCCGTCCTTGGTGATGCGCGGGGCGCCGAACGACTTGTCGATGACGACGTTGCGGCCCTTGGGGCCCAGCGTCACCTTCACCGCGTCGGCGAGGATGTTGACGCCGCGCAGCATGCGCTCGCGGGCGTCGCGGGAAAATTTCACGTCCTTGGCAGCCATGTTTCAGCTCCTGTTGTCGATGCCGTGCCGCGAGGGGGCCGGCCGAATTTCAATGAACGGGAAGGGTCGGCCGATCAGCCGATGATGCCCAGAATGTCGGATTCCTTCATGATGAGAAGGTCTTCGCCGTTGAGCTTGACCTCGGTGCCCGACCACTTGCCGAACAGGACGCGGTCGCCGGCCTTCACGTCCAGCGGGATCAGCTTGCCGCTCTCGTCGCGCGCGCCCGAGCCGACCGAGATCACCTCGCCTTCCTGCGGCTTTTCCTTCGCGGTGTCCGGGATGATGATGCCACCGGCGGTCTTCTCCTCGGATTCGACCCGGCGGACGACCACGCGGTCATGAAGCGGGCGGAACTTCGACTTTGCCATGTCTCTGGTGTCCTCGAAAATGGATTAAGGGGTTCCCTCCATCCGGCGGCGCCGGACGTGGTTAGCACTCACCGATGGCGAGTGCTAACATGGGCGTTGAGATAGTGGCGGGCTTCGACGCTGTCAATATCGGATGCGACTTAATCGCTAACGCGAAGCGCGGGCGGACGAGGAAGACGCCATGGTGGCGACCCATCCGCGCGCGATGGCGAGGCCGGCGGCGTCGGCCTGCGGCCCGAAGCAGGCGGCCTCCAGGGGGTGGCGTTCGCTCCAGCCGGGCTGGCGCTCGGCCAGCCATTCGGCGAAGGTTTCGGCCCACATCTCGACCATCGGCCGGTCGGCCTCGAAATGGAACTGGAAGCCGTAGGCGGCGCGGCCGACGCGGAAGGCCTGGTTGTGGACCGAAAGGTTGCCGGCAAGCCGCACGGCGCCGCGCGGCAGGATGAAGGTGTCGTCGTGCCACTGGAAGGTGCGGAACGAGGCCGGCAGCGCGGCAAGCACCGGGTCGGCCGCGCCTTCCGGCGTCAGCTCGACCTCGCGCCAGCCGAACTCGCTCGCGCCGCCGATGATGTTGTGCCCGCCATAGGCGCGCGCCAGCAACTGGCTGCCGAGGCAGATGCCGAGCACCGAGCGGCCCGAATCGCCGAAATCGCGCATCAGCGCGCACAGGCGCGGCAGCCACGGGCTTTCCCCGTCGGCGAGCGCGTTCTGGCCGCCGCCGAGAACGACCAACCCGTCATAGCCGTCCGGTGCGCCGGGCAGCGCATCGCCGAGGTCGGCGCGCACGAGCTCGACCGCCGCACCCGCCTCGTCGAGCGCAGCGCCGACCTGGCCGAGGCCGGTGCCGGCGAAGTTCTGGACGGCGAGGACGCGCATGGCTTGCCTTCGGATTCGGGTGGTGTCGCAAACAGGCCGCGAGCGATAGCATGGCCGCGCCGTCGCGCGAAAGGGAGGATGCCGTGCCGCTGCAAAACCGGGTCGATCCGTTCGGCGCGATACACGCCACGCCGGAACGCGCGCTGTTCACGGGAAACCGCGGCGTCATCCACGACCCCGCGACCAAGACGCTTCTGTCGCGCCGCTGGACGACGAAGGCGTGGATCGTCTGCGCGCTCGCGCATCCGGGCGGCGGCCGGCGCGAGCCGATGGGCCGCAACGGCCCGGCCGGCGGCGCGGGCTGGACCGAGCTGTTCTTCCTCGACGAGGTGACGGCGCTGGCCGCCGGCCACCGCCCCTGCTTCTACTGCCGCCGCGCGGCGGCGCTGTCGTTCCGGGCCTGCTTCGCCGCCGGCAACGGCATGGCCGCGGCGAGCGCGCCGGCGATGGACGACATCCTCCACCGGCAGCGGCTCGCGGCGGGCGGGACGGCGCGGACGCTTTCGCGCGCCGGGCTTGCCGCCCCGCCCGACGGCGCGGTGATCGAGGCCGGCGGCCTCGCCCATGCGCTGCGGCGCGGGCGTGCGCTGCCGTGGCGCTTTTGCGGCTACGGCGATCCGCAGCCGCTGCCGGCCGGCGCAAGGCTGGTCACCCCGCCGGCGACGGTCGCGGCGCTTGCCGCGGGCTTCGAGCCCGTCTGGCATCCTTCGGCGACCTGACCGACCACCCCTTGACCGGCCACCCCTTGACCGGAACGCGCGGCTGGATCAACAGCTTTGCCATGCGCGCGAACTACAGATTGCAGCGGCTCTTCGTGCCGCACGACCTCGGCCACGGCGTCGCCTTCGACGCCGACCGGCCGCAGAGCCACTATCTCGCCCATGTGCTGCGCATGGCCGAGGGGGCGGAGCTGCTGGTCTTCAACGGCCGCGACGGCGAGTGGCGCGCCCGTGTCGCGGCCGTCGGCAAGAAGGGCGTGAGGCTTGCCGTGGGGAGGCGGGAGCGGCCGCAGCCGCCCGCGCCCGACCTCGTCTACGCCTTCGCCCCGCTGAAGGCGGGACGGCTCGACTACATGGTGCAGAAGGCGGTGGAGATGGGCGCGGGCACCCTCCAGCCCGTCCTCACGCAGCACACGCAGGTGGCGAAGCCGCCGATGGAGAAGATGCAGGCCAACGCGATCGAGGCGGCCGAGCAGTGCGGGGTGCTGGCGCTGCCGGCGCTGCGGCCGCCGGTGAAGCTCGACGCCCTGCTCGCCGGCTGGGAGACCGACCGGCGGCTGATCTTCTGCGACGAGGACGCGGCAACGGACGATCCGCTGCCGGCGCTGCGCGCGGTCGCGGAGAGCAAGGTCGGGGTGCTGATCGGCCCGGAGGGCGGGTTCTCGGACGACGAGCGGCGCGGGCTGAGGGCGCTTCCTTTCGTCACGGCGATCCCGCTCGGGCCCCGCATCCTGCGCGCCGACACGGCCGCCGTCGCCGCGCTGGCGCTGGTGCAGGCGACGCTCGGCGACTGGCGATCCTGAAGCGCGGTTGATCAAGGCGTCAGGATTTTTCGCTTGATCGCGGGCGGCAGTTCCGCTCAACACTCGCGCGCTGCCGTCCGGGCAGCGGCGACAGGCAGGCCAAGGACACGCACATGGCGCGCGACACCACCGATTTCAGTCCGATCGAGGGCGTGGACGAGCTTGTCTCCTACCTCGCGGCCGGCTCCAGGCCGAAGGAGGCGTGGCGCATCGGCACCGAGCACGAGAAGTTTCCCTTCTACGTCGACGGCAACCGGCCCGTGCCCTATGGCGGCGAGCGCGGCATCAAGGCGCTGCTGGAGGGCATGCGCAACCTGCTCGGCTGGGAGCCGATCGTCGATGCCGGCCACATCATCGGCCTGGTCGAGCCGACCGGACAGGGCGCGATCAGCCTGGAGCCCGGCGGCCAGTTCGAGCTGTCCGGCGCGCCGGTGGAGACGATCCACCAGACCTGCCGCGAGGGCAACGCCCACCTCGCGCAACTGCGCGAGGTGGCCGAGCCGCTCGGCATCCGCTTCCTCGGCCTCGGCGGCAGCCCGAAATGGACGCTTGCCGAGACGCCGCGCATGCCCAAGTCGCGCTACGACATCATGACCGCCTACATGCCCAAGGTCGGCGGCCAGGGCCTCGACATGATGTACCGCACCTGCACCATCCAGGTGAACCTCGACTTCTCCAGCGAGGCGGACATGCGGCGCAAGATGCAGGTGTCGCTGAAGCTGCAACCGCTGGCCACGGCGCTGTTTTCCAACTCGCCCTTCACCGAGGGCCGGCCGAACGGCATGCAGAGCTGGCGCGCCGACATCTGGCGCGACACCGACAACCGGCGCTCCGGCATCCCCGAATTCTGCTTCTCGGCCGATTTCGGCTTCGCCGACTATGTCGAATGGGCGCTCGACGTGCCGATGTACTTCATCATCCGCGAGGGCCGCTATTTCGACGCCACCCACGTCACCTTCCGCCAGTTCATGGCGGGCGCGCTGCGCAACGAGGTCAGCGACGGCATGCCCACCATCGGCGACTGGGCCAACCACCTGTCGACGCTGTTCCCCGACGTGCGGCTGAAGCGGTTCCTGGAGATGCGCGGCGCCGACGGCGGGCCGTGGCGGCGCATCTGCGCGCTGCCGGCCTTCTGGGTCGGGCTGCTCTACGACGAGGCCGCGCTCGACGCGGCCGAGGCGCTGACGCGCGACTGGAGCTTCGCCGAGGTCGTCGCCATGCGCGACGCCGTGCCGACGCAGGCGCTGGCCACGCGCTTCCGCAACGCCACGCTACGCGAGATCGCGCGCGAGGCGCTCGAAATCTCGCGCCGGGGCCTTGCCGCGCGCGGGCGCCTGAACCGCGAGGGCAGCGACGAGACCGGCTATCTCGCGCCCCTCGACGAGGTGGTGGCGCGCGGCACCACGAGCGCGCAGGAGATGCTGACCGCCTGGCGCACGCGATGGGGCGGCTCGATCGAGCCGGTCTTCCTCGAATACGCCTATTGAGGACGGGCGGCCGGCGCGGGCCTCAGTCGTAGCTGTAGTCGGCGGCGGCGGGCGAAACGAAGGGCGCGTTCCACGACCCGCCGACGAAGAACGGCATCTGCGCCGGCGCGCGCGTGCCGTCCTGCGCCACCGGCGCGAAATAGCCGGAAAGCGCCAGCGCCTGGCCGACATAGTGGACGATGCCGGCCACCGACACCGTCATCTGCTGCTCGAGCTGAACGTCGGCCTTCTCGATGCGCGCGACGCCGCCGCTGACCCTGGCCTTGAAGTCGAAGCCGCGCAGCGGCAGCGTGCCGCCGGCCACCTCCGACAGCGGGAAGAAGCCGCCGTCGGCCCACAGCGCCCTGAAGCGGGCGAGGTCGAAGCCGGACAACGCGCCCTGCCCCAGCGAGGCCGTCACCGAGCCCTCGGCGCGCGCCATCGCCTCGTCCCAGTCGTCGCCGGTGCCCTTGAGCATCACCGAGACGCTGGCGCGGCCCTGCGGCAGCAGGCGCTCCGCGCCCGCCGCCTTGGCCAGCGCCAGCGCATCGACGTTGCTCGCCATCAGCCGCATCTCGACGGTCTTCTCGCCGCCAGCGCCGTCGATGCGCAGGCCGGCCTGCACCTCGCCGCCGAAGGCGGTGGCGTCGGAGATGTCGAAGGCGGCGAGGTTGCCCTTGACCTGCGTGGAGGCGGCGACGTCCGTCAGCGCCACCGCCCCGAAGGTGGCGGCGGCCGAGGACAGCCTGAGGTCGAGCGAGAGCTGGTCGGAAAAGGCGGTGTCGATGCGGTCGTGGATGCTGCCGGCGCCTGAGGCCGCCGGGGTGAAGGCCATGAGGAAGGAGCGCAGGTCGAGCTTGTCGAAGGCGAGCGTGCCGGAAATGGCGGGAACCGCGTCTGCGAAGGACAGGTCGAGCACGCCGCGCCCGGTGTTGCCGCCCAGCGTCAGCGTCGTCTGGTCGAGTTGCAGCCGCCTGGCGTTGCCCTGGACGCGGCTTGCCACCGACATCGCGCCGATGGCCGCGCCCGGGGCGATGCGGGTGCGCGACCATTCGAGCATGCGCCGGATCGACGGCGAGGAGATTTTCGCCGGCCCATCGAAATAGGCGTCGCCGGAGAGGTTCGCCGTGCCCTCGAAGCCGGCCTCCACCAGCGCCGACTTGAGCGAGGCGCTGACGGCGGTGCTGCCGCCGGCGATCAGGATCAGCGGCGAGGCGGCCGACGCCTCGACGGCGACGTTCTCGCCGCGCCAGATGCCGGTGGCGACCAGCCGCGCGCCGCGGTTGAGCGACGGCCACACGACGCGGCCGCGCAGGCTGGTGACGACGTCGCCCTCGGCGTCGACGATGCGCCCGTCGAAGAACTCGACCGTGCCGAAGGCGATGTCGGGCAGCGCCCCGGCGTCGGGGCTGGCGGGATTGTCGGCCACGACCTTGCGCGCGGTCTCGACGGCGCGCATCATCCTGCCGCCGCCGGGCGAGGCCGGCAGGTCGAGCACGGAGCCGGAGGTGGAGAGCCTGAGAAGCGGCCGGTGCATCGACATGCCCGACAGGACGACGTTGCCGCGCAGCGCGGCGAGCGGCGACAGCGACACCTCCAGCCGCTCGGCCTCCAGCACCGGCGGCCGGCCGCCGTCGGCCCATTCGTGGAAGGCGACGTCCTCCAGCGTGGCGCGGAAGCCCGGCCACACGTCGAGGACCGGCGCGGCCCCCAGCGACACGCGGTAGCCGCTCCACAGGCCGAGCTCATAGGCGATGCGGTCGCGCACGATCTGCGTCGAGGCGATCCACGGCAGGGCGGCCAGAAGCAGGATCGCCAGCGCGACAAGCGCGGCGAAAGCTGCCAAGCCTCTCTTTACCGTCAGGAACCGCATGCCGCCTCACCGCCTCGATGGCGCCGCCCGCGACGCACCCTTTCGCTAACCAATACGCGCGCTATCCGCATTTCAAGCTTTTATGGCCCGGCCAAGGCGGTTTCCAACAAAGGGGATGGTATTTTCGCCCGCTTGCCTTGGCGCGCGACCCGATGTTTAACCGTGACCGCGCGAGCCAGTTTTCCAGCCAGTTTTCCCGGAGGAACCGCATGACCGATACCAGCCTGCTGTGGAGCCCGTCCGCCGAGAGGATCGCGGCGGCGCCGCTCACCGCATTCATCAGGGCCGCGGCGGAGGCTTCCGGGCGGCCGATCGCCGACTACGACGCGCTGCATGCCTGGTCGGTCGAGGAGCGCGAGGCGTTCTGGCCGCTCGTGTGGGACTGGTGCGGCATCGTGGGCGAGCGCGGCCGGCGCGTGCTGGAGAACGGAGACAGGATGCCGGGCGCGCGCTTCTTTCCCGACGCGCGGCTCAACTTCGCCGAGAACCTGCTGAGGAAGTCCGGCCCCGGCGACGCCCTGGTCTTCCGGGGCGAGGACAAGGTGGAGCGCCGCCTGTCGTGGGACCAGCTCACCGCGCTGGTGTCGCGCCTGCAACAGCTCTTCCGGGCCCACGGCGTCAAGGCCGGCGACAGGATCGCCGCGATGATGCCCAACATGCCCGAAACGATAGCCGCCATGCTGGCCGCCGCCTCGCTCGGCGCCATCTGGTCGTCCTGCTCGCCCGATTTCGGCGAGCAGGGCGTGCTCGACCGATTCGGCCAGATCGAGCCGGTGCTGTTCATCGCGCCCGACGGCTACTGGTATGCCGGCAGGCGCGTCGAGGTCGGCGACAAGGTGGCGGCCGTGCTGGCCAAGATGCCCTCGGTGCGCGCGGCCTTCATCGTCGACTATCTCGGCGAGGCGCGGGAGGTGGCGGCCAAGGCGGCGACCGGGGCCGGCAAGGCGCAGGCGCTCGACGACGCGCTCGGTGCCTTCGAGCCCGCCCCGCTCGCCTTCGAGCGCCTGCCTTTCGACCATCCGCTCTACATCCTCTATTCCTCGGGCACGACCGGCATCCCGAAATGCATCGTCCACTCCGCCGGCGGCACGCTGATCCAGCACGTCAAGGAGCATCGGCTCAACGCCGGCATCGAGGACGGCGACCGCTTCTTCTACTTCACCACCTGCGGCTGGATGATGTGGAACTGGCTGGTGAGCGGCCTCGCCTCCGGCGCGACGCTGCTGCTCTACGACGGCTCGCCCTTCCATCCCGACGGCAACGTCATCTTCGATTTCGCGCAGGCCGAGAAGATGACTTATTTCGGCACCTCGGCCAAGTTCATCGACGCGGTCCGCAAGTCCGGCCTGCGGCCGATCGAGACGCACGACCTGTCGAGCGTGCGCGTCATCTCCTCGACCGGCTCGCCGCTGGCGCCGGAGAACTTCCGCTTCGTCCATGACGGCATCAAGGCAGACGTGCACCTGGCCTCGATCTCCGGCGGCACCGACATCGTCTCCTGCTTCGTGCTCGGCGTGCCGACGAAGCCGGTCCATATCGGAGAGATACAGGGGCCGGGGCTCGGCATGGCCGTCGACGTCCTCGACGACGAGGGCCGGCCTGTGAAGGGCGAGAAGGGCGAGCTGGTCTGCACCCGCGCCTTCCCGTCGATGCCGCTGATGTTCTGGAACGACCCGGAGGGCGCCAAGTATCGTGCCGCCTATTTCGAGCGCTTCGACAACATCTGGTGCCATGGCGACTTCGCCGAGTGGACGCCGCACGGCGGCATCGTCATCCACGGCCGCTCCGACGCCACGCTCAATCCCGGCGGCGTGCGCATCGGCACGGCCGAGATCTACAACCAGGTCGAGCAGATGGAGGAGATCGCCGAGGCGATCTGCATCGGCCAGGACTGGGACGGCGACGTGCGCGTCGTGCTGTTCGTGCGGCTGGCGCAAGGCGTCGCGCTCGACGAGGCGCTGGAGAAGAAGATCAGGGCCAAGATCCGCACCGGCGCCAGCCCGCGCCACGTGCCGGCGAAGATCGTGGCCGTCGCCGACATCCCGCGCACCAAGTCCGGCAAGATCACCGAGCTTGCGGTTCGCGACGTCGTCCACGGCAGGACGGTCAAGAACAAGGAGGCGCTGGTCAACCCCGAGGCGCTGGAGCTGTACCGCGACATACCGGCGCTGCGCGAATAGGGATCCCGCGCCGCGCGGGCCGGCCGGCGCCGGCCGCACCGGCGGCAGGGTTAACGAACGGTAACGCCGAAATTTACCTCGTTTTCACAGGTGGCGCGGATTCGTAAACTTCTAACGGCCCCGGTAAGGAACCGTTAAGGCCCGGCCGCGATAGTCGTGCGTAACTTGAGGGAGACATGCTGCTCCGACGCCCCCCAACGGTAGCAGAATCGCTCAAGCCCCTGTGTGACAGCCGATTTTCTCATTCAAGCGCCCTTCCGGGCGCTTTTTCTTTTCCCCGTGGCTGCGACGGCTCGCCCGCGGGCATGCAATAACTTGAATTTGAAAATCAGGTATCGTAGTCGTCGCTTCGGGGGAAAGCGCGCTGCGTGCCTTGGGGTGCGGGCGCGGTTTTCTTTGCGTCGCCGCCAACAGGGAGCACAACGATGAAGAGATTTCTGGCAGGGTGCATCGCGCTCGCCATGAGCCTGCCCGTGACCGCCGTCATGGCGCAGGCACAGGAACTGACCGTCTATTCTGGACGCGGCGAGGCGCTGGTCGGCCCGATCATCGCCCAGTTCGAGCGCGAGTCCGGCGTCAAGGTCAACGTGCGCTACGGCGGCACCTCCGAGCTTGCCACCCTGCTCACCGAGGAGGGCGCGCAGTCGCCGGCCGACGTGTTCTGGGCGCAGGACGGCGGCGCGCTCGGCGCGGTCGCGCCCCTCTTCGCCGATCTTCCGGCCGAGGTGAACGAAGGCGTTTCGGCCGAATTCCGCAACGTCAACAACAAGTGGGCGCCCACCAGCGGCCGCTCGCGCACGCTGGTCTACTCGACGGAGCGCGTGCAGGAGGCCGACCTGCCCGCCTCCATCGCCGACCTGACGAACGAGAAGTACAAGGGCCGCGTGGCCTGGGCGCCGACCAACGGCTCGTTCCAGGCCTTCGTCACCGCCTTCCGGGTCGCGCATGGCGACGACGCCGCCAGGCAGTGGCTGGAGGGCATGATCGCCAACGACGCCAAGGCCTACCGCAACAACGGCTCCCAGATCGAGGCGATCGCCAATGGCGAGGTCGATTTCGGCCTGGTCAACAACTACTATCTCGGCCGCTATCTCGCCCGTGACGACAAGTTCCCGGTGGCGCAGACGCATTTCGGGGCCGGCGACATCGGCAACCTGCTGAACGTGGCGGGCGCCGGCATCGTCGCCGCCAGCGACAACCAGGAAGTTGCCCGCCAGTTCATCGACTACCTGCTTTCCCCGAAGGCCCAGCAGTACATCACCACGCAGGGCAACGAGTATCCGGTGATCCCGGGCCTCATCGCCAACCCCACGCTCGAGCCGTTCGAGGAGCTTCAGGCGCTCAGCCCCAAGGTCGACATCGACGCGATCTCCGACCTCGAGGGCACGCTCGAGCTGCTGCGCCAGGTCGGCCTGCTCTGACCAGCGCCGTCTTCGGGACATGGCCGCCGCGCGCGCGGCGGCCCTCGCTTCTCCTGCTCGCCCCGGCGTTCCTCGTCGGGGCGGGCATGCTCGTGCCCATGATCTATCTGGTGGCGCGGGCCTTCGACGCCGACGCCGCGACGCTGGTCGACGTGGTGTTCCGCCGGCGCAACCTCGCGCTATTGGGCAACACGCTGGCGCTGACGGCCTGCGTGCTGGCGGTGACGACGGCGGTGGCGCTGCCGCTCGCCTGGCTGGTGACGCGCTCCGACCTGCGCTTCAAGGGCCTGCACTCCGTCCTCGGCGTGCTGCCGCTGGCCGTTCCCGGCTATGTCATGGCCTATGCGCTGATCGGGCTTTCAGGCTATTACGGCTTCGCCAGCCAGCTTCTCGGCATCCGCCTGCCGCGGCCGGAGGGGCTGTGGGGGGCGGCGCTGGCGCTTTCGCTCTATACCTTCCCCTATCTGTTCCTGAACCTGCGCGCCGCGCTCCTCGGCCTCGACCCCGGCCTCGAGGAAAGCGCGCGCTGCCTCGGCCGCTCGCCGTGGAACACGTTCCGCACCGTGACGCTGCCGCATCTGGTGCCGGCGCTGCTGGCGGGCTGGCTGGTGATCGCGCTCTACGTCGTCGGCGATTTCGGCGTCATCGCGCTGATGCGCTACGAGGTGTTCAGCTACGCGATCTTCACCCAGTATTCGGCGGCCTTCGACCGCGTCTACGCGGCATGGCTGTCGCTGATGCTGATGGCGGTGACGCTGTCCTTCATCCTGATCGAGGCGAGGCTGCGCAGGGGCCGCTACGCGCGCACCGGCAAGGGCGCGGCGCGGCCGCCGGCACCCGTGCCGCTCGGGCGGCTGCGGCCGCTGGCCTTCGCCTTTCTCACCGTCGTCCACGGCGCCTCGCTCGGCCTGCCGCTCGCGGTCCTTCTCTACTGGATGGCGCGGAGCGGCGCGAGCGCCGATCTCCTCGAGGTGGCGCGCGCCTTCTGGCGCACCGCGCTCGTCGCCGTGCCGGCGGCGACGCTGGCCACCGGCCTGGCGCTGCCGGTGGTGTATCTGACCGTGCGCTTCCCCTCGCCGCTCGCCTCGGCCGTCGACCGCCTCGTCTATCTCGGCTATGCCGTGCCGCCGCTCGCCTTCGCGCTGTCGATGGTGTTCTTCGCGCTGCGCGCCGCGCCCTTCCTCTACCAGACGCTGGCGCTGCTGATCTTCGCCTATGCCATGACGTTCCTGGCGCTGGCCATGGGGCCGATGCGCAGCCGCCTGCTCCAGATCGGGCCGAGGCTGGAGGAGGTGTCGCGCTCGCTCGGCTACGGGCCGTGGCACGCCTTCAGGCTGGCGACCCTGCCGCTGGTGCGGCGCTCGATGCTGGCGGCGGGGCTGCTCGTGTTCATCAGCGTCGTCAAGGAGCTGCCGATCACCTTCCTGCTGGCGCCCACCGGCCACACGACGCTGTCGATGGCCGTGTTCAGCCGCACCTCGGAAGGCATGATGGCGGAGGCGGCGCCCTACGCGCTGATGATCGTCGTCTTCTCCAGCCTGTTCGTCGGGCTGATCCTGCGCTACGAGGGCCGGCGATAGATCACTGCGCCAGCACCCGCGTCGAGGGAAAGACGATCTCGACCAGCGTGCCCTCGCCCGGCGTCGAGGAGATGGTGAAGCGGGCGCGGTTGGCCTCGACCATGGCCTTGGTCAGCGGCAGGCCGAGCCCGGTGCCGTCGTGGCGGCCGCGCTTCAGCGCGTTGATCTGCTTGAACGGCTTCATCGCCTGGTCGATCTCGGCCAGCGTCATGCCGATGCCGGTGTCGCGCACCCGCATCGCCACGTCGCCGGAAGCCTCGTAGGCGGTGGAGACGATCACCTGGCCGCCGGCCTGGGTGTAGCGGATGGCGTTGGACAGAAGGTTGAGCGCGATCTGGCGCACGCTGCGCAAGTCGGCCACCACGTCGGGCAGGCGCGAGGCGAGCGAGGAGCGGATGATGACGCGCTCGCGGTTGGCCTGCGGCTGCATCATGGCCACGGCCTCGGCCAGCGCCTCGTTGAGCGACACCGCCTCGTAGTTCATCTCCTGCTCGCCGGCCTCGATCTTGGAGATGTCGAGCAGGTCGTTGACGAGGTCGAGCACGTGGTTGCCCGAGCGGTTGATGTCGCGCAGGTAGTCGCGGTAGCGGTCGGAGCCGATCGGGCCGAACTTCTCGTCCATCATCAGCTCGGAAAAGCCGATGATGGCGTTGAGCGGCGTGCGGATCTCGTGGCTGACGCGGGCGAGGAACTCCGTCTTCTGCGAGGAGGCGCGCTCGGCCTGGGCGCGCGCCTGGGTCAGCTCCTCCTCGGCGCGCTTGAACTGGGTGATGTCGCGGACCACCGCGCAGTAGCCGCTGTCCTCGGGCAGGCGGCCGATGGTCATGAACAGCGGGATGAAGCGGCCTTCCCGCTCGCGGCCGATCACCTCGCGGCCGTCGTTGAGCACGCTGGCGACGCCGTTGTCGGCGAGACCGGCAAGGTAGTCGCGCGCCGATTTCTGGCTCTCTATGGCGAACAGCGTCGAGAACGGCTTGCCCTCCACCTCGGCGCTGTCGAAGCCGAACAGCGCCTCGGCCGGGCGGCTGATGTTGCGGATCGTGCCGTCGGGGGCGATCAGCACCACGCCGTCGGTGGCGGTGTCGATGATGGTGCGCAGCTCGGACAGGTGCCGCTCCAGCTCGCGGATCGCGGCCTCGGGCTCGGCCTTGACCGGTGCGGCAGGTTCCGCCGCGGCGTGCGCCGGCGCGGCGTGCCCGTCGGCGCGGCGCAGCGCCAGAAGCAGCGCCGTCCCCTCCTGCCAGCCGACGGATTGCAGATGCGCGTCGACCGGGAAGACCTCGCCGCCCAGCGTGCGCAGCCTGAGCTTGCGCCCGCCCGCCTCGGTCGCGGCGTCCGGCGCCTCGTCGACGAACAGCCGGTCGAGGCCGCCCTCGCGGCGGATCTGGTCGAGGCTGGCGTAGCCGGTCAGGTCGAGGAACTCGCGGTTGGCGAAATAGAGAGCGTCGCCGGCATGGACGAGGAGCGGCAGCGGCAGGCCCGAGATCAGCTCGGGATCGACCATGGGGCGGCGCTCGCCGCCGGCGAAGGCGGAAGGCACGGCCTCCTCGCCCGCTTCGAGCGACGCGGCGTCCCCGTCCTGCGCCTCGTTCTCCTGCGCCTCGTCGGCCGGCGGCGAAGGCGGCTCCTCCCCGGCCGCCTCGACCGGCCCGGCTTCGGCGTCGAGGCGAGGCGCGCGCGGGGCGGCCGCGTCGGCTCCGGCGGCCGGCGCGCTTGCCGCCTCGTCTTCCTCCACCGCGCCGGCCTCGCGGCGCAGCCGCTCGCGGATTTCCTCGAAGGCGCTGCGCTCGCCGGCCGAAAGCTGGCGCTCCGGCTGCTGCGGCAGCGGCGGCCGGTGCTCGGCGAGCCGGATGATCTTGTCGCTGGTGCGCCGGCGCAACCGCTCGGTGATCGAGATCACCGGCACCTCGCTGCGGAAGGGATCGATGGCGTCGGCCGGCGGCGGCGCGGTCGGCGCTTCGGCGGCGGGGGCGGCAGCGTCCCCGGCCGGCGGCGCCGGCTCCTCGCGCGCCTGCGCGGGCGGCTGACCGAAGCCGAGGCCGCGCCGATGCGGATCCGCCGCCGCGTCGCCCATGCGCACCACGCCGAAGCCGCGGAAGCCCTCGAAGACGCGGTCGCGGTTGTAGACCGGCAGGGCGGCCAGATCGACCGGCGCGACGAGGTCGGTGCCGGCGACCGGCCACATGACGGTGCGGCCCGACCACGTGTCGCGGCGCTCCAGCAGGAGCGCGATCTCGTCGTCGGCGTCGAGGCCGAAGCGCGCCGCCACCTCGCGGAACGGCCGGCCGATGACGTCGGCGGCGTCGGAGCCGACCGCCTCGGCAAACTCCTTCGAGATGGCGCTGAAGGCGCCGCGCGCATCGGTGCGCCAGACGAAGCGCACCGGGTCGGCGCCAAGGTTGGGCGGCGTGCGCGAACGCCGCTCGCCGGCGGCCTGCTCCTCGCCTGCCCCGGCGGCGTGGCCGCGCGTTCCCTCGAAATACCAGTCGTCGGAATCGCCGCCGCGCCCGGCGGGGGCCGCGGCCTCCTCCGCGACGCGCTCCGGCAGGTCGGCGTCGGAGGGAGCCGGTGTCTCGTCCAGGGGCGGCACGCCCGCCTCGTCTTCGGGCACGATCTCCTCGATCGGCTCGTCCACGGCGATCATCAGGTTGAGCGCCGGCTCGTCGGTCAGCCGGGCGATCCCGGCCGGGATCAGCCCGTCGCGCGCGGGGATCAGGCGCTTGACCAGCCGGTCGCTCTCCCGCGCCACCTCGGCGACGAGGCCGGCAAGCGTGTCCTGCGCGATGCCGAGGTCGGCGAAACCGTCGGATGCGGCGCGAAGGTTCGCCTCGCCGTCGAGCAGCGCCGCGAAATAGCCCGCCTCCTCGAAGCCGGCCACGATGCGGCCGGCCGCATCGCCGCCGCCCTCGCCCGGAACGGCGAGCAGCACGGCCGGCACGCCGTCGGGCAGGGTGACGGCGCTGACGCTGAACGGCACGGCGCGGCTCGTCGCGCCGCGCGCCAGCCTGACCATCACCGTGCGGTCGCGGCCCATGCGCGGGAAGCCGGGCACGGCCGCGATCTGCCGCCGGGCGACGAAGCCGAGGCCGGGCTGCGCGCCCATCACCGATTCCACGTCGTCGTGGCCGAACAGCGCGGCACCCGCGCCGTTGGCCCACAGCACCTCGTCGAGATCGACCGACAGGAGCGCCAGCGCGTCGCCTGCGGCAAAACGCGCACGCACCTCCTCCAGCACGGCGATGTCGATGAAGGAATAACGGCCGGAAGCCATGAGCGGACCTGATGCTTGCGCGCGGAACGGACGCTTCTTGGATTAACTCTTTATTAATAAAGGCAGGGCCGGCCCGCGTCCACAATGGCGGCCAGTGTGCCCGGGCGAATCTTGCGCCTTGGTTAACCCGCGACCGGCCGATTGATGCGATGCAACAAAAATGTTGCAATGCACAAAAGGATGCGCTATATGAGCAACCAAGCGATGCAAGCTGCGGCCGCAGTCGAAGATGCGGTCGAACCCCCAGCGCAAGAGGATTGAGATGACCAAGACCGTCAAGACCGCTGAGTTCCCGACCTTCGACGCCGAGAAGGCGACCGACCAGTTCCGCGCCTTCGCCGAGAAGGGCGTCGAGCAGTCCAAGGAAGCCTATGCCAAGCTGAAGTCCGGCGCCGAGACCACGCAGAAGGCGCTCGAGTCGACCTTCGAGCAGGCCAAGGCCGTCGGCAGCGAGTTCTCGCTGAAGTCGATCGCCGCCGCCCGCGCCAACGCCGAGGCCGGCTTCGCCCATCTCGAGGCGCTGGTCGCCGCCAAGTCGCTGTCCGAGGTGATCGAGTTGCAGACCGCCTTCGTGCGCAAGTCCGTCGAGACCGCCATCGAGCAGGCCAAGGACTTCCAGGCCGCCTCGACCAAGGCCGCCGAGGAGGTCTCCAAGCCGCTCAAGGACGTGTTCGAGAAGACCGTCAAGGAACTCAAGGTCGCCTGAGGCGTTCCAGCGAAAAGTCAGCCCGCGGGGCGGAAATCCTCCTCCCTTCCGAGCCGCGGGCCCGCAGACCGGCATCCTCCTCCCGCCGGTCTGATATAGGAAAAGGCCGGGCCCTCCTCCCCCCGGCCTTTTTCCTTTTGCGGCCCTGCCTTCACGATCGCCGCAAAAGGCACGGACGTGCCTCTCGGCGCACTTGAAATCGCCACCGATTGCCCGTAATAGCCTCGCCAGCCCTTCGGCGTGTGCATGCGGTTGTAGCTCAGTTGGTTAGAGCGCTGGTTTGTGGCACCAGAGGTCGGTGGTTCGAATCCACCCAACCGTACCACTTCCCTTTCGCCCCGTTCAGAACAGCGAGCCCTGCCCGCCCGGCTCCGGCTTCCTCGCCGGCCGCCTTGCCGCCGGCCGCGAGGGCCCCTCGCCCACGGCCTCGACATCGACGCTGCCGTCCGCGAACTCGATGGCGAGCGCGTCGCCCGGCCTGACGCCGGCGGCGGACTTGACCGGCCGCCCCCCGGCATCCAGCACCAGCGCGAAGCCGCGCCTGAGCACCGCCCTGTGGGACAGGGTCTCGGCAAGCCGCCACGCCTGAGCGAGCCTCGTTTCGCGCCGTTCCAGCCCGACATCGACGCATGCGTCGGCCCGCCGTTCGAGCACGCGCAGCGTCTCGCCATGGCCCTGGAGCCGCCGCGACAGCGCGGCGGGCGACACGCGGGCGGCATCGCGGGCAAGGCGGGTGCGCGCCTCCGCCAGCCGGCGCTGGAGCAGGGCGGGCGAAAGCCGCAGGGCGCGGAAGCGCAGCCGCCTGGCCTCGGTGCTGGCCTTGAGCGCGCGCTCGAGCCGGCTCGCCGCCTCGTCGAAGTCGCGGCGCGGCAGCGCCAGCAGCTCGTCTATGGACGGCAGGGCCCTTGCCGCGGCGCGCAGCGCCTGGCGCTTGCGCTCGCCATGGCGGGAGACCGCGCCCTTCAGCCGCGCCGAAAGCCGCGCCACGGCCGCCTCCAGATCGGCCCTGACCGGCACGGCAAGCTCGGCCGCACCCGTGGGCGTCGGCGCGCGCACGTCCGCGACATGGTCGATCAGCGTCCAGTCGGTCTCGTGGCCGACGGCCGAGATCACCGGGATGTGCGAGGCGGCGACGGCGCGCACCACCGCCTCGTCGTTGAAGCCCCACAAATCCTCCAGGCTGCCGCCGCCGCGCGCCACGATCAGCACGTCGGGCCGCGGGATCGGCCCGAGGGGATCGAGGCCGTTGAAGCCCTCGACGGCCGCCGCCACCTCCGCGCCCGCCGTCTCGCCCTGAACCCGCACCGGCCAGACCAGCACATGCAGCGGGAAGCGGTCGGAGATGCGGTGGACGATGTCGCGGATGACCGCGCCGGTCGGCGAGGTGACGACGCCGATGACGCGCGGCATGAACGGCAGGAGCTGCTTGCGCGCGGCGTCGAACAGCCCTTCGGCGGCGAGCCGCCGGCGCCGCTCCTCGAGCAGCGCCATCAGCGCGCCGGCGCCCGCCGGCTCCAGATTGTCGATGACGATCTGGTACTTCGACGAGCCGGGATAGGTGGTGAGCTTGCCCGAGGCCACCACCTCCATCCCCTCCTCGGGCCTGAACTTCAGGCGCGAGAAGGTGCCCTTCCAGATCACCGCCTCCAGCCGCGCGCGCTCGTCCTTCAACGCGAAATAGGCGTGGCCGGACGAATGCGGCCCGCGATAGCCGGAGATCTCGCCGCGCACGCGCACATTGCCGAAGGCGTCCTCGACCGTGCGCTTCAGCGCGCCGGAGATTTCGGAGACGGTGTATTCGGCGGCATTGGTGACAGGCGCCGAATCGGCATCGGGGAAGGGATCGCTCATGGCGCGATTGGGCCTTCCGCCGGGGCCGAGGTCAAGTCACCACACGGCGGCGGCCTGGCGCTGCCTCTGCCGGCGCACGCGCGCGAACGGCGCGGCCTCGAAGTCGAACTGGCCGATCTCCTCCGCCGCCGGCACCGAGATGTTGTCGAGGCTTTCGGCGATGTGGCGCGCCAGCGCGTCGACAATCTCGGGCTGGCTCGAATGGCCGCGCATGATGCCGATGCGCACTTCCGGCAGCGCGCCGAAGCCTTCGGCCTCGCCGAGGATGCGCATGCCGGGGCGCAGCGCGCATTCCGGCAGCACCGAGACCGCCTGGCCCGACAGCACCGTGGCGATCAGCACCGTCGCCGACCAGCTTGAGAACAGGATGCGGTAGTCGCGGCCCATGGCGTCGAGCACGTCGCAGGCGGCGCGCCGCCACAGGCAGGTGGTGCGGCCGACGGCGAGCGGCAGCACCTCCTCCTCGTGGATCGAATGGTTGGCCGAGGTGACCCACAGAAGCGGCTCGCGCCGCACCACCTCCGAGGCGCTGCGCTCGTTGCTGTGGGTGACGATGGCGATGTCGAGATGGCCGCGCTTGAGGTGGTCGACCAGATTGACCGTCGGCTCGCAGACGACCGACAGCTCGACGCGCGGGTTGGAGCGGGCGAAGCGCGCCACGATCTCCGGCAGGAAGCGGTCGGCATAGTCGTCGGGCGTGCCGATGCGGATCGAGCCCTCGAGGCTGGCGTCGTCGAAGGCGGCGAGCGTCTCGCGGTTGAGCCGCAGCAGCCGGCGCGCATAGGTCAGGAGCCGCTCGCCCTCCTCCGTCAGCCGGTTGCTGCGTCCCTCCTTCTCGAACAGCGCCTTGCCCAGCCGCTCCTCCAGCCGGCGCATCTGCATCGACACCGCCGATTGCGTGCGGTGCACCTCCTCGGCGGCGCGGGTGAAGGAGCCGGTGTCGGCGATGGTGACGAAGGTCTGGATCTGGTCGAGGTCGAGCGGGGTTGCCATGGCGCGCATCCATAACGTCGATTGATCCCAAACATTAAAAACATTCGTTGGATCAATCAATGGCGGTGTGCGACAGGTTCGACGCCCAAGCTCAAGGCGCGATCCCGTCCTGCTGTCGCCGCATCCTCCCATGCGGCCGCGCCGGACACCGACCGAAGGAGACGACGATGACCGCCCTCGACCACCGCACGCCCGCAGCCCGCGCGGATGCCGTCGCGGTGCGCGCGACCGACACCCTGCGCGGCCTGCTGCGCGCGCTCGCCAACCGCCGCGAGATGACCCGCCTTTCCGATCTTTCGGATCGCGGCCTTGCCGATATCGGCCTGATGCGCGGCGATCTCCACTTCGCGCGCCGCGCGCCGCTCGGCGTGGACCCGACCGCGCGGCTCGCCGCGGTCGCCCGCGAGCGCGTGCATTCGCTTCGCGGCTGAGACCCTTCCCGCAGGCTCCCCTCACAGCCGGCTCCCCCGGCGGCCTGCTCGCTGCCCGGCCCTTTCGCGAGGGTCGGGCTTTTTTGCGCCGGCAGGAAAGTCAGCGCCGGCGCTGCTTCTCCATGCCCTGGAGGAACTGGTCGAAGATCGATTCCATGCTCTTCTGGTAGTCGTCGCGGCCGCGGGCGCCGGCCTCGAACATGTCGCCGAACAGGTCGTCATAGGGCGTGCGCGGCCGCCCGCTCGGATTGGTGCGCGGGGCGGCCTTCGGCTTCGCCGCCGTGCGCGGGGCGGGCTCGGCCTGCCGCTGGCCGCCGCCCAGCATCTCCTCGAAGATGCGGCCGAGCGGGTTGTCGCCATAGGGGCTCTGCGGAGCCTGCGGCGCGGACCGCGCCTGCCCGCCGCCGCCGAACATGCCCTCGAGGATCTTGCCGAAGGGGTTGTCGAACGGGCCCGGCTGCGGCGCTTCCTGCCGCGGCTGCGGCTGGCCGAAGCCGCCGCCCTGCTTCATCATCTGCTCGATGATCTCCTGCAAGGGATTGCCCTGACCGCCGAAGCCGGCGGCGCCGAGCTGGCCGGTCGACTGCCCGGTGGCTTGCTTGAACAGGCCGCCCATGATCATCGCCGCCAGCGCCGGCAACATCTGCTGCAACGTCTGCTGGGCGATGCCGGTGGCCTGCGCGGCCTGCGCGGCGACGGCGCGCGACAGCTCCTTGGAGCCGAACAGGTGGCCGAGGATGCCGTTGCCCTCCTGCACGCCCTGGGGCGAGAAGGCGACGGCGGCGTCCTCGAAATAGCGGGCGTGCTGGCCGGACGCCAGCGCGGCAAGGAAGTTGCCGAGATCGTAGGGATTGGCGGCGTTGCGCTTCAGCCCCTGGCTGAAGGCGGGCATGAGCGCGGCGAGCGCCTCCTGCGCCTGCTGCTGCGACAGGCCGAACTGCCGTGCCATCTGTTCGACGGCGTTGCCGTTCCGGGCGTTGGCGAGCATGTCGAACAAGGGCAGCATGGCGGATTCCTCCGGTTGTCGGTGCCGCCAGACTAGAGCATCGGCGGCGAAAGGAAAATCGCCGGCTTCGCCCTTGCGGGGCGGCGGCCCTGCGCGGCCGGGCGGATCAGGCTTCCGCCTGCTGCGCGGCCTGCTCGTCGCGCTGGCGCTGCACGTCGCGGCGCTTGTTGACGATGGCGGCCGCCAGCACGCCGACGGTGACGATGGCGATCAGGATGGTGCAGACGGCGTTGATCTCCGGCGTGACGCCGAGGCGCACCTGGCTGTAGATCTTCATCGGCAGGGTGGTCGCGCCGGGGCCGGAGGTGAAGGAGGCGATCACCAGATCGTCGAGCGACAGCGTGAAGGCGAGCATCCAGCCCGCCACCACCGCCGGCATGATGACCGGCAGCGTCACCTGGAAGAAGGTGCGGGTCGGCGTCGCGCCGAGGTCCTGTGCGGCCTCCTCCAGCGAGCGGTCGAAGGAGATCAGCCGCGACTGCACGACGACGGCCACGAAGCACATGGTGAAGGTGATGTGGGCGAGCGTCACCGTCATGAAGCCGCGGTCGAAGCCGACGGCCACGAACAGGAGAAGCAGCGACAGGCCGGTGATGACCTCGGGCATGACCAGCGGCGCGAACACCATGCCGGAGAACAGGAAGCGGCCGCGAAAGCGCGTGTAGCGGGTGAGCGCCAGCGCCGCCAGCGTGCCGAGCACGGTGGCGACCGTGGCCGAGACGAAGGCGACGCGCGCCGTCACCCAGGCGGCGTCGAGCAGGCCCTGGTTGGAGAACAGCGCCACGTACCAGCGCGTGGAGAACCCGCCCCAGACCGTGACCAGCCGCGAGGCGTTGAACGAATAGACGATCAGCAGCACGATGGGCAGGTAGAGGAAGGCGAAGCCCAGCACGAGCGCCGCGACGTTGAAGCGGGAGAGCTTTCCCTGCATGGCGGCCTACCTTTCCTGCTCCTGCGCGCGCGCCTGCGCCCGCTGGAAGAACATGATCGGCAGGACGAGGATCAACAGCAGGATGATGGCCACCGCCGAGGCCACCGGCCAGTCGCGGTTGGCGAAGAACTCGTTCCACAGCGTCTTGCCGATCATCAGCGTCTGCGAGCCGCCGAGAAGGTCGGGGATGACGAACTCGCCCACCGCCGGGATGAACACCAGCAGGCAGCCGGCGACCACGCCCGGCAGCGACAGCGGGAAGGTGATCTTCCAGAACGCCGACATCGGCGGGCAGCCGAGGTCCTGCGCGGCCTCGATCAGCGAGAAGTCCATCTTCTCCAGCGTCGCGTAGAGCGGCAGCACCATGAAGGGCAGGTAGGAATAGACGATGCCGATGAAGATCGCCGTATGGGTGTTCATGATGAGGAGCGGCGTATCGATGACGCCCACCCACATCAGGAACTGGTTGAGCAGCCCCTCGGGCTTCAGGATGCCGATCCAGGCGTAGACGCGGATCAGGAACGAGGTCCAGAACGGCAGGATGACCAGCATCAAAAGCACCGGCCGCAGCGAGCCCGGCGCGCGCGCCATGGCATAGGCGAGCGGATAGCCGACGACAAGCGTCAGCAGCGTCGAGACGGCGGCGATGACGACGCTCGACACATAGGCGTTGAGGTAGAGCGCGTCGTCGACCAGCCACAGATAGTTCTCGAACGACAGCTCGCGCAGGCCCGCGAACAGGCCGGCAAGGCCCTCGCCCAGCCCCAGCACCGGCGTGTAGGGCGGCATGGCGATGGCGGTATGCGACAGCGAGATCTTGAAGACGATGCCGAAGGGGACGAGGAAGAAGAACAGCAGCCACAGATAGGGCACGAGGATGACGAAGCGGCTGGCGAGCGCGGCGGCCAGCCGCGTGCCCGGCCCCTCGCCCGCCTGCGCGCCCGCCCGCGCCGCGGCCTCGCCGCCGGTCGTGGTCTCGATCGCCCGCGCCATGGCCGCCTCCCGCCTATCGGGTCAGCACGACGCCGGCATCCGGCGCGAACGAGATCCAGGCCCGGTCCTCCCAGCTCAGCGGGTCGTCGACCGTGCGCGAGCTGTTGAGGGCGCTAGCCTTGACCACCTGCCCGTCGGCGAGCCTGACGTGATAGACGGTCATGTCGCCGAGATAGGCGAGATCCCAGATCTCGCCCTCCATGACGTTGGCCGCGCCCTCGGGCCGCCGGGAGGAGACCCTGATCTTCTCCGGCCGGATCGCGAAGGCGACCGCGCTGCCGGCCGCGGCCGCGCCGGCGTTCTCGACCCTGATCTGCGCGCCGCTCGCCCCGGTGATGGTGGCGGCGTCGCCGCTGCGTTCCGACACGGTGCCTTCGAGGATGTTCACGTTGCCGACGAAATCGGCGACGAAGCGCGAGGCCGGCGCCTCGTAGACCTCGGCGGGGGTGGCGACCTGCATCACCTTGCCCCTGTCCATGATGGCGATGCGGTCGGCCATGGTCATGGCCTCCTCCTGGTCGTGGGTGACGACGAGGAAGGTCAGCCCCAGCTCCTGCTGGAGGTCCATCAGCTCGAACTGGGTGGCCTCGCGCAGCTTCTTGTCGAGCGCGCCGAGCGGCTCGTCGAGCAGCAGCACCTTGGGCCGCTTGGCGACCGAGCGGGCGAGCGCCACGCGCTGGCGCTGGCCGCCGGAAAGCTGGTGCGGCTTGCGCCTGGCGAACTGCTCCAGCCGCACGAGCTTGAGCATCTCCTTCACCCGCGCCTCGATCTGCGGCTTCGGCATGCCGTCCTGCTTCAGCCCGAAGGCGATGTTGGCCTCGACGCTCATGTGCGGGAACAGCGCGTAGGACTGGAACATCATGTTGACGGGCCGCCTGTAGGGCGGGATGCCGGCGAGGTCCTGGCCGTCGAGCAGGATCGCGCCCGAGGTCGGGTGCTCGAAGCCGGCGAGCATGCGCAGAAGCGTCGACTTGCCGCAGCCCGACGCGCCCAGCAGCGCGAAGAACTCGCGCTCGTGGATGTCGAGCGACAGGTCGTCGACGGCGGTGAAATCGCCGAACCGCTTGGTGACGTTGCGGAACGAGATGAAGGGCCGCGCCTGCGGATCGTTCCAGGGCGCGAAGCTCCTGCGGATGCTGCCGAGCGATTTCATGCTGGATTCCCCGGTTCCGGGGCGGCCGCCGTCCCGCGAAACGGCCCACCCTGTTTCCTGTCGCTGGGGCAATTCCGGCCGGAAACCGTGTCGGCCTGTTGCTGGAACCGCCCGTATCGCGCCCGAAAGGCGGCGCCGGCGAAGGTCGCCGGCGCCGGATGCTCCGCTACTGGCCGGTGACGACCTTGGTCCACGAGCGCGTCACCAGGCGCTGGGTGCGCGGGTCGTAGGGCATGACGGTGAACAGCTTGGCCAGCTCCTCCGCGCCGGGATAGATCGCCGGGTCGCCGATGATCTCCTCGTCGAGGAACTCCTGCGAGGCGAGGTTGCCGTTGGCGAAGTAGACGTAGTTCGACGCCTTGGCGATCACCTCCCGCTCCATGATGAAGTTCAGGAACTCGTGCGCCTCCTCGACATTCCTGGCGTCGGCGGGAATGGCCATCTGGTCGAACCACATCTGCGCGCCCTCCTTGGGCACGACATAGGCGACCTCGACGCCCTGGTCGGCCTCGGCGGCGCGGTCGGCGGCCTGGAACACGTCGCCCGACCAGCCGATCGCCACGCAGATGTCGCCGTTGGCGAGCGCGTTGATGTATTCGGAGGAGTGGAACTTGCGCACATGCGGCCGCACCGCCAGGAGCACCTCCTCGGCCCTGGCGATGTCGGCGGGGTCGGTGCTGTTGGGGTCGATGCCGAGATAGGCGAGCACCGTCGGGATCACGTCGGTCGGCGAATCGAGGAAGTAGACGCCGCAATCGGCGACCTTGGCGATCTGGTCGGGCTGGAAGACGCTGCTCCAGGAGTCGATCTCCTCGACGCCGAGCGCGTTCTGCACCTTCTGCACGTTGTAGCCGATGCCGACCGTGCCCCACATATAGTTGATGGAGTAGTCGTTGCCCGGATCGTACCTGGCCGTGCGCTCGGAGACGACGTCCCACATGTTCTTGAGGTTGGGCAGCTTGTCCTTCTGCAACTTCTGGAACACGCCGGCCTCGATCTGGCGCGCCAGGAACGAGCCGGTCGGCACCACGACGTCGTAGCCCGAGGCGCCGGCCAGCAGCTTGGTCTCGAGGATCTCGTTGGAATCGAACACGTCGTAGACGACGCGGATGCCGGTCTTGGCGGTGAATTCCTGGATGATCGAGTCGTCGATGTAGTCCGACCAGTTGTAGACGTTGACGACGCGCTCCTGCGCCTGGGCCGCAAGCGCCAGCGTAGCGGCGGCCGCGGACACGGCGGAAAGCAGGATTGCCTTGCGGATCATGGTGTTCTCCTCTGTCGAAGCCCGCGTTCCCGGCTCTGCCGAACCCCGTTCCGGCCGGGTTGTCGTTGAAAAACCTATTGGCGTTTTCGCGCCGCCACAAGCGCGAAAACAAGCCTTGCCCATCACAGGTATGTGGTGCGCTCCAGCGGCGTGATCTCGCCCCAGAAGGCGAGGATTTCGGCCCGCTTCAGGTCCTTGTAGACCTTGGCCAGCAAGGGTCCGAGGGCGCGCTCGACGAAGCGGCTCTTGGCCATGAGCTGGAGGGCGTCGTCCATGTCGTCGGGCAGGAACAGGCCCTCGTCGTCATAGGCGTTGCCCTTGACCGGCGGCGGCGGAACCGCCTTCTTCTCGATGCCCTCGACCATGCCCTGGATCAGCGTCGCCATCACCAGATAGGGGTTGGCGTCGGCGCCGGCGATGCGGTGCTCGACGCGGCGGTTCTCCTCGCTGGAGACGGGGATGCGCAGCGCCACCGAGCGGTTGTTCTCCGCCCACACGGCGCGCGTGGGCGCGTAGGAGCCGGGCGTGATGCGGCGGAAGCCGTTCCAGGTGTTGATGAACAAGAGCAGCGATTCCGGCATGGTCTTCAGCAGGCCGGCCACGGCGGCCTCCAGCCGCGGCCGCCCTTCCGGCCCGGCGAAGATGTTGTCGCCGTTCGCGTCCAGCACCGAGGCGTGGACGTGCATGCCGTTGCCGGCATATTCAAGGAAGGGCTTGGCCATGAAGGTGGCCGTCAGCCCGTGGGCGCGGGCGCAGCCCATGACGATGCGCCGCAGCAGGATGACGTCGTCGGCCGCCTTGAGCGGGTCGGCCCGGTGCTTGAGGTTGACCTCGAACTGGCCGGGCGCGGCCTCCTTGATGATGGTGTCGATCGGCAGGCTCTGCGCGGCGGCGGCGTCGCGGATCATGTCGAACAGCTCGGCATGCTCGGCAAGGTCGTCCAGCCCGTACATGCGCAGCCGGTCCGGCCCGGCCATGGCGCCGACGGGCGCCGGCATGCCGTCGTCCCAGTCGGTCCCGGGGTCGAGCAGGTAGAACTCCAGCTCGAAGGCCACCACCGGGAAGAAGCCCTTCTCGTTGACCTCGGCCACCTTCTTCTTCAGCACCTGGCGCGGATCGGCCATGAAGGGCTCGCCCTCGGGCGTGAAGGTCTGCAACAGCACCTGGGCGGTCTTGCGCTTGGCCCAGGGCACGATGGCGAGCGTGCCGCGCGTGGCCCGGCAGAAGCCGTCCTGGTCGCCGGTCTCGATGTGCAGCCCGGTCTCGGACACCTCGCGCCCCCACACGTCGAGCCCGTGCAGCGACATCGGGAAGTTGACGCCTTCCTGGAACGCCTTCTTGAGCGCGTCGGCCGGCGCCCACTTGCCGCGCATGACGCCGTTGGGATCGACGATCAGGAACTCGACGGCCTCGAGATCCGGGTGCTGCCGGACGAAGGCGCGATACTCGCGTTCATGATCGGGAGAGACGAACCGGCTGGCTTCTTCTTCGGCGCGACGGGACATTTCCTCCGGCGTGCCTGGTTCGGATTTGCGCTTTGCTTCGGGAATACGCCTTGTTCCTGTTTCAAGAACGCCCGACGATTGAGACCGCAAGATAGACCTGTTCGCTGGTTTCGCTTTTTACAGCCTGCGCTTGCGTCACAATTCTGTCAATGGGGGGCCGAGATGCCGGTGACGCCGGGCCGCTGCGGCCGCGACAGGCGGCGGAACTCGAGCCCGATATGGACGAGCAGGGCGGCGAACACGATGGCGCCGCCGAGAAGCGTGCGCCCGGCCGGCACCTCGCCATGCACCAGCCAGACCCAGATCGGGCCGAGCAGCGTCTCGAAGGTGGCGAGCAGCGCGGCATAGGCGGCCGCGATCATGCGCGCGCCGGTGGCGAAGAAGGCGAGGCCGAGCCCGAGATTGACCGCGCCGAAGGCGAACAGGAAGCCCATGTCCGACGCCGAAGCGTGGAAGGTCGAGGCCTGGGCGGCAGCGAACAGGCCGGCGATGGCCGTGCCCAGGCACATGGCCGGCGTCATGCGCACATGCGAGAAGCGGCGCGTCAGCACGGTGGCGACGGAGAACACCAGCACGATGGCGAGCGCCAGCCCGTCGCCCACCATCGAGACCGCGCCGGAGAACGAGCCGGAGACCATGACGGCGACGCCGGCGATGACGGCGACCACCGCGCCCCAGGTGACGGCCGAGACGCGCTCGCCGAACAGGGCGAAGGCGAGCAGCGCCGCAAAGAGCGGCCCGCCGGCCTGGATCAGCAGGATGTTGGCGACCGTGGTGTAGCTCAGCGCCAGCACGAAGCTGGAGGTGGCGATGGCGAAGCAGCAGGCGACGCCAAGGCCGGGCAGGCCCATGGCGGCGAACAGCCGGAAGGTGCCGCGCGGGCCGTCGCGCCACAGCATGAAGCCCAGCAGGAACAGCGCCGCGAACAGCGAGCGCCAGAACACCACCGTCCACGGGTCGGGGGCCTCGATGAAGCGGGCGATGACACCGCCGAGGCTCCAGCACAGGGCGGCGAGGAAGACGTAGAGAAAGCCGGCGCGCTCGTCGCGCGCGGCGGGCATCGGGGCGGCGGCAGGGGCGCTCATCGACACGCGGACTCCGGGAGCGCGGGCACCCGGCGCCCGCGACGGCAGCTAGCCACAATGGCGGCGGCGCGGATGGTCCAGCTTCGCCATCCGGTTATGGCAGGGCCCGCTGCAAGGGCCTCGCGTCATCGTCCCCTGGAGCCGCTACTGGAAATCGAAGGCCGACAGGCCGGTCGCCATCTCGTCGAGCCCGAGCGGCCGCGTCACCGGCGGCTCGATGCGCGCGAGGCACCCGGCGCGCTCGCACAGGCGGCAGGCGGGACCGACCGGCGTCGCCCGCCCGTCGACCGGCAGGGCGGCGGCGTAGACGATCTCGTCCTTGAAGCCGATGTCGCAGCCGATCAGGATCGCGGTGCGGCGCGGCCGCTCGGAGAACGCGCCCTGCGGCCCTTCCAGCGTGCGCGCCAGCGTCAGGAACGCCGCCCCGTCGGGCATCTCCACCGCCTCGACCAGGATCTGGCCGGGCTGGGCGAAGGCGGCGTGGACGGGAAGCTTGGGGCAGCCGCCGCCGAAGCGGGCATGGGGAAAGCCCTGGCTGCCGGCGCGGCGGAAGCGGTTGCCGGCATTGTCGGCCTCCAGCATGAAGAAGGGAACGCCCGACGCGCCCGGCTTCTGCAACATGGTCAGCCGGTTGGCGGCCTGCTCGAAGGAGACGCCGAAGCGCGAGCGCAGCACGTCGATGTCGTAGCGGGCGCGCTGGGCGGCGGCCAGGAAGGCGGCATAAGGCATCATCAGCGCGTGCGCCGCATAGCGGCCGAGCTCGAAGCGGGCCAGCCGCCGCGCCTCGTCGGAGGACAGCTTCAGCGCCCTGACCTCGGCCGCCACCGCCACCTGGCAGCGGATCAGGCACGCCTCCATCGCCACCTCGCGCAACTGGTCGAAGGGCGACAGCCTCTCGGAGATGAACAGGCGCTGGGAATGGCGGTCGTAGCGGCGGCGCCAGTTGGGCATGGTGGCCACGGGAAGCACCTTGACGACGATGCCGTGCTCGCGCTTCAGCCACGCCTTCAGCGCGCCGTAGAGGTCGTCGCCCGGCTGTAGCAGGTGCACGAACGCCTCGGCCTCCTCCTCCAGCGCGGCAAACCAGTTCGCCCGGCGCTCGAAGGTCTCGCGCACCTCGTCTATCGGCAGCCGCGCCGAGGACAGCGTCGTGGCGCGGCCCTCGCGGGCGAGAAGCTCCGACAGGTCCGACAGCCGCTCGGCCTGCTCGCGATAGGCGCGGTAGAGCTTGATCACCGCCGCCGACGCATTGGGCGCGGCGTCGGCGATCTCGACCAGCTCCTGGTCGCCCGGCAGCTCGCCGGCGAGCAGCGGGTCGGCGAAGACCTCGCGCAGCGCCGCGATCGAGCCGGCCGCCTCGACCTGAAGATCCTCGGGCTCGACATGGTAGACCGAGGCGAGCTTGAGGATGAGCTGGACGGTCAGCGGCCGCTGGTTGCGCTCGATCAGGTTCAGATAGGAGGGCGAGATGCCGAGCCCCTCGGCCATCGCCGTCTGGGTCAGGCCGCGGGCGTTGCGGATGCGGCGGATGCGCGCGCCGGCGAAGATCTTCTGCTCGGCCATGGAACCGTCCCGCGCCGCTGCCTTTGACTGGATTTTACAAAAGCCCGCACCGTACCGGCTTTTACAATTTACACAATTTTACATCGCGCCCGAGTCAAACGCAACACAGGTTTGCTCGATTTACGGGGCAGGATTCGCCATTTTCCTCGTGCCGCGCTGCGATGCAATGTAAATGCAGTCATATCCAGATCGCACCTCCCATGCGGTCGAGCCGACAACAGCCAGCTTGCAGGAGAGTTCCTATGACCGATTTTTACAACCTCGTCCCGTCCGCGCCTGAAGGCCGCTTCGAGGGCATCAAGCGCCCCTACACGCCCGAGGACGTCAAGCGGCTGCGCGGCTCCGTGCAGATCAAGTACACGCTGGCCGAGAACGGCGCCAACCGCCTGTGGAAGCTGATCCACGAGGAGGACTTCGTCAACGCGCTCGGCGCGTTGTCGGGCAACCAGGCGATGCAGATGGTGCGCGCCGGCCTCAAGGCGATCTATCTGTCCGGCTGGCAGGTGGCGGCGGACGCCAACACCGCCTCGGCCATGTATCCCGACCAGTCGCTCTATCCGGCCAACGCCGCGCCGGAGCTGGCCAAGCGCATCAACCGCACGCTCCAGCGCGCCGACCAGATCGAGACGGCGGAAGGCAAGCTGTCGGTCGAGACCTGGTTCGCCCCGATCGTCGCCGACGCGGAAGCCGGCTTCGGCGGTCCGCTCAACGCCTTCGAGATCATGAAGGCGTTCATCGAGGCGGGCGCGGCCGGCGTCCATTTCGAGGACCAGCTCGCGTCGGAGAAGAAGTGCGGCCATCTCGGCGGCAAGGTGCTGATCCCGACCGCGGCCCATATCCGCAACCTCAACGCCGCGCGGCTCGCCGCCGACGTCATGGGCGTGCCGACCCTGATCGTGGCGCGCACCGACGCCGAGGCCGCCAAGCTGCTGACCTCCGACATCGACGAGCGCGACCAGCCCTTCGTCGACCACGACGCCGGCCGCACCGTCGAGGGCTTCTACCAGGTCAAGAACGGCATCGAGCCGTGCATCGCCCGCGCCATCGCCTACGCGCCGCACTGCGACCTGATCTGGATGGAGACCGGCAAGCCGGACCTCGAGCAAGCCAGGAAGTTCGCCGAGGCCGTCCACAAGGCGCATCCGGGCAAGAAGCTCGCCTACAACTGCTCGCCGTCGTTCAACTGGAAGAAGAACCTCGACGACGCCACGATCGCCAAGTTCCAGCGCGAGCTGGGCGCGATGGGCTACAAGTTCCAGTTCATCACGCTCGCCGGCTTCCACCAGCTCAACTACGGCATGTTCGAGCTGGCGCGCGGCTACAAGGAGCGCCAGATGGCGGCCTATTCGGAGCTGCAGGAGGCCGAGTTCGCGGCCGAGGCCAACGGCTACACCGCGACCAAGCACCAGCGCGAGGTCGGCACCGGCTACTTCGACGCCGTGTCGCTGGCGATCACCGGCGGCCAGTCGTCGACCACCGCGATGAAGGAATCGACCGAGCACGAGCAGTTCCGCCCGGCGGCGGAATGACGCCCGCGCGACGTCCCGGAGCATAGTCCCGAAAGGGCATACCGAGGCACACGAAGGAGAATACCCATGTCGCCCAAGACCCGCGTCAAGGAACGGGCAGAGGAGCAGTCCTCGGCCATGACCGCAGACCAGCAGGCCGTCATCCGCATGGTGGCGAACGACCTGCACCGCCTGAACCAGTCGGTGATGAAGGCGGTCGAGGCCGGGGTGTCGGTGGAGCTGGTGCGCTCCGCCCGCCACCACGGCGGCGACGGCAACTGGGGCGATCTCCTCATCCCGGTCGTCGTGGCCAACGCCGCCGGCGCCGGCGGCGGCGACGGGGCGGCGTGACAAATCAGCGCATACAGGCTGAGACATCGCAAAGGCGGCGCACTCGCGCCGCCTTTTTCATTTCCCCGCACCGGATAGACTTGACACAATTGCTCCGATCAAGAACAAACACGCCATATCATTGCAAATTTCCTTCCCATGGTCTTTACGGTCGGTTGCATCCATGCTGGAGCCGAGAGACGAGAATGACGGCGAAGCGCCCCCGGGCGCGGCAGAGACCGTCGATTTCGGCCTCGCGCTGGTCGTGGGCTCGTCGCCGATCACCCGCGTCGTGGTTTCGCGCATCGCCGAGCGCGCCGGCCTGAGAACCGTCTGCCGGACGTCCGGGGAAGTGCAGCCCGTCGTCGCCGGCCGGCTCCCGGCCATCGCCATTCTCGACGGCGGCGCCGACGGCCGCGACTGCGACCGGCTCGCGCAGCAGCTCGCCGCCATGCGCCGGCCCGCCGGCCGCGCGCAGGCCCCGCTCATCATCCTCCTCGCAAACCACATGCCGGCGGCCGGCCGGCCGCGCGACGGCATCGTCGACGTCGTGCTGGCCAAGCCGATCACGCCCGACCGGCTGCAGCCGATCATCCGCGACATGATGGACCGCCTCAGGGGCTGAGGCTCCGGCGACGCCGGGCCGCGCCCGGCCGCGACTTGCCGTTTGCGGGATCGCGCCGCCCTATGCCGACAGCCGCTGCGGCTCCTCGCGGGCCGCGACCGCGTGGCCGGCTTCGTCGCGGAGGCGGAAATCGGCGAGGATGCGCCGCAGGGCGCCGCTTTCCTGCGCCATCCCGGCGCCGGCCGCGCTCAGCTCCTCGACCATGGCGGCGTTCTGCTGCGTGGCCTGGTCCATGTGGTTGACGGCGGTGTTGACCTCGGCGAGGCCGGTCGACTGCTCGCGGGCGGCGGTGGCGATCGCCTCCATCTGCTCGTTGACGTCGTGCACCAGCCGCACGATGTCGCCGAGGCCGCGGCCGGTATCGGAGACGAGGCGCACGCCGTCGGCGACGGCGACCCCGGAATTGCCGATCAGCTCCTTGATCTCGCGCGCGGCGGCGGCGGAGCGCAGAGCAAGCTCGCGCACCTCCTGCGCCACGACGGCGAAGCCCCTGCCCGCCTCGCCGGCGCGCGCGGCCTCGACGCCGGCATTGAGCGCCAGGAGATTGGTCTGGAAGGCGATCTCGTCGATGACGCCGATGATCTGGGTGATCTGGCGCGACGACTGCTCGATGCGGCCCATGGCGGCGACGGCGTCGCGCACCACCGCACCGGACCGCTCGGCCTGGATACGGGCCTCGTGCGTGACCTCGCGCGCCTGCGCGGACCGCTGCGAGGTCGCCGCGACATTGGCGGTGATCTGCTCGAGCGCGGCCGCCGTCTCTTCCAGCGAGGCCGCCTGCTGCTCGGTGCGGCGCGACAGGTCGTCCGAGGCGGCGGAAATCTCGCCGGCGCCGCCGTTCACCGTGGTGACGGAGCGCTCGACGCCGAGAAGCGTCTGCCGCAACTGGCTGACGGAGACGTTGAAGTCGTGGCGCAGCGCCTCGAACTGCGGGGCGAAGGTCTCCTCGATCTCGCACAGCAGGTCGCCCTGCGCCAGCCGGCGAAGCCCGGCGGCGAGCGTCGCCGTCGCCCGCTCGAGGCGCGCCTCGGCCTCCGCCTCGGCGCGGCGCTGCATCTCGATGCGCTCCGCCTCCGAGCGCCGTCGCGTGGCCTCGGCCTCGGTCTCGAGCTCGCCGTTGCGGATGGCGGCGAGGCGGAACACCTCGACGGCGCGCGCCATGTCGCCGATCTCGTCCTTGCGCGCCGCCCCCGTGTCGCGCTCGGCAAGGTCGCCGTCGGCAAGGTCGCGCATGGCCCCGACCAGCCGGTTGAGCGGCCGCACGATGGTCATGGCCATGAAGCTCGACACCGCGATCATCAGCGCGCCGCCGAGCGCGCACAGCGCCGCGATGGCGCGCAGGTCCGACAGCGCGCCCTGCGCATCGGCCTCGGCCAGCGCCGCGATGCGCCGCAGGCTGCGGTTCTCCAGCTCCTTCATCGCCTCGATGCGCTGGGTGGTGGCGGCGAACCAGCTCCTGCCGTCGACGCCGGAAAGGTCGGCGCCGGCCCCGCCGCCGACGATGCGGCCGCGCGCGGCCTCGATCGCCGTCAGGGCCGGAACGTCGAGGCCGGCCTCGAAGGCGGAGCGTTCGGCGGCGTCCTGGAGAGAGACGAAGGTGTCGAGCAGCGCCTGCTGCGCCCCGCCCATGCGGGCGAAGGCGAGGAGCCGCGCCTCGTCGATCCCGCCGCCGCCGATGAAGCCGGCGCCCGTCGCCCGCTCCTGGCCGGCGATCTCCTTGGCCTGCATCAACTGGTTGTAGGCGACGATGCGCGTGGCGATCCGCGAATGGACGCCCTTCATCGACAGGTCGCGCGCCAGCGCCGTCATGCGGCCGACGGTGCCGGTGTAGAAGTCGAAGGACTGCGCGGTGGTGAAGGCGCGGCCGTCGATGGCGCCACGGGTGGCGGCAAGCGACGCCAGTCCGCGGTCCAGCTCCTCGATCTGCCGGTCGAGCTGCGGGTCCGAGAAAAGGGCCGCCGTCGCGGCGACGCCGGAGAACCGCGCCAGCGCCTCGTCGGTGCCGCGGCGCGCGGCGGCGAGATCGGCCCCGGCATCCCTGCCGGCGGCGGCGATGAAGCCGGCGCTCACGCCGCGCTCCACCTGAAGGGCGTGGACCAGGTCGCCCACGCTCGCCACCGTCTCGCTGACGGCGACGATCTGCTGCATGTCGCGATAGGAGTTCCACATGGCGGCGATCTGCGTGGCCGCCAGATAGCCCGCCGCGACGAGCGGCAGCAGCACGGCGATCCACAGACGCCGGTTGATGGAGACATCGGTGATGCGCATGAGAACCCCCAGGACGTTCGGCGTCATGCCGTACCGGACCCGCGCATCATGCGCCGCGCCATGTCATGGCTGCGCAATAAACAAACGCTTAAGATTTGCCCCCGCGGGCGGACGCCGGGTCGCGGAACGCCCGGGTTTCTCGTCCGGGTTTGCCTTATCGCAAACAACGTCCGCCGATTCCCCTTCGCCGGGCAGCGCTGCGGCGAAGGGGAAGCGGCGGGCGCTCAGCGCCTCCTGGCCTCCACCGCGTCCCAGAACAGGGCGGCGATGTCGGCGCCGCCGAAGCGCCTGACCTCGCGCACGCCGGTGGGCGAGGTGACGTTGATCTCGGTCATGAAGTCGCCGATGACGTCGATGCCGACGAGGATGAAGCCGCGCTCGCGGAGCGAGGGGCCGATGCGGGCGCAGATCTCGCGCTCGCGCCCGGTCAGCGCGGTCGGCTCGGCGCGGCCGCCGACATGCATGTTGGAGCGCGAATCGTGCTCGGCCGGAACGCGGTTGATGGCGCCGGCCGGCTCGCCGTCGATCAGGATGATGCGCTTGTCGCCCTTGCGCACGTCCTTGAGGTAACGCTGGACGATGAACGGCTCGCGGAACATCTGCTGGAACATCTCGAGCAACGAGGCGAGGTTGCGGTCGGCCTCGTGCAGGTGGAAGATGCCGGCGCCGCCATTGCCGTAGAGCGGCTTGACGATGATGTCGCCATATTCCTTGCGGAAGGCGTCGACCTCGCGCGGGTCCTTGGTGATCAGCGTTTCCGGCATCAGGTCGGGAAACTCGGTGACGAAGATCTTCTCGGGGCTGTTGCGCACCCAGGCCGGATCGTTAACCACCAGCGTCCTGGGGTGGATGCGCTCCAGAAGGTGCGTGGTGGTGATGTAGTTCATGTCGAAGGGCGGATCCTGCCGGAGCAGCACCACGTCCATCTCGGACAGGTCGACGCGCTCGGCCGGCTGCAACGTGAAATGGTCGCCCTCGACGTCGCGCACCTGCATCGGCTCGGCATGGGCGAACACCGTGCCGCCCGTCATCGACAGCCGGTCAGGCGTGTAGTGCCACAGCTCGTGGCCGCGCCGCTGCGCCTCCAGCGACAGGGCGAAGGAGGTGTCCCCGGCGATCGAGACGGTCGAGATGTGGTCCATCTGGACGGCGACCCTGAGCTTCATGGCGACCCTCTTGTTCTGGCGCGTTGCGGTGGCGGTAACCTCTAGAGCATCGCGCCCGACGGTGGGAAGGGCTTTTAACCCTGTCCCGACGTTGACGAAGAAATGAATTGGTTTCGCCGTGCCCGCGCCCTAACCTTGTTGCGGCGAAACAGGGCTTGGGAAGGCTTATGAGGTTCCTTGCAGGCTTCGCGCTGGCGCTTGCGCTCGTCATCGGCGCGCCGGCGGCATCGCAGGCGGCGACGCTCGTCGCCAGGGTCGACATCTCGACCCAGACCATGACCGTGGTGCATCGCGGCCAGGTCAAGTACAGGTGGAAGGTCTCGACCGCGCGGCGCGGCAAGGTGACGCCGGCAGGCTCGTGGACGGCCAAGTGGCTGTCGCGCAACCACCGCTCCAGCCGCTACAACAACGCCCCGATGCCCTATTCCATCTTCTACAACGGCAACTACGCCATCCACGGCACCAACCAGATCGGCCGGCTGGGCAGCCCCGCATCCGCCGGCTGCATCAGGCTGCACCCCGACAACGCCGCCGTGCTCTACCGCCTCGCCCAGCGCGAGGGGCTGAAGAACACCCGCATCGTGGTCCAGCGGTGAGCGAAGACGGGGTCCGCTCAATCCCGTTCCTATGGCCCGTTCCTATGGCCTGAGCGTCGCCGCTCTGCGTCGATGACGCAGGCGGGCAAAGTTACTCGCGACACGGCAACAGGTTCGCGCCCGCTGCCGTGTCGCGCCAAGTGGCGTCCGCTGCGCCGAACCGCCCGGGCCCCCGCCGCCTCCAGGCGCGGCCGGATCAGTCCGTCTTTCCGTTCGGCAGCAGATCGTTGGTGTAGAACGTCTGCGCCGGCCGCATGTCGCTCTCGTTCTCGTATTCCTTGATCAGGCCGAGCGAGAACTCGATGATCTCCGGGCTGATATATCCCAGAGGCTGACCGTCATAGTGCGGCGTTATCTTCACTGACTCCACCACCTGCTCCTCGATGAGCTTCATCTCCGGAGCGTTGTTCCAGTGCTTGGCGATGGCGGCCGCGGCGGCGGCGGGATCGGCGATGGTTGCCTTGTAGCCCTCGTCGACCGCGGCCAGGAACCGGCGCACCACGTCGGCCCGCTCGGCGATGTTCTTGTCGCTGGCGACGACCGCCATGCCCGGAACGGTGAGGCCGAAGGACGGCATGTCAAGGATCACGAACTCCTCGTTGGTCGCCGCCTTGAGCAGCGGCAGGTCGTTGGTCGTATAGGCGCTCATCACGTCGACGCTGCGCTGCATGAACATGCCGCTGCGCGCACGCTGATCCATCATGACGCGATCGATCTTGGCGCAGTCGACATTGTTGAGCTTGCACAGCGTGTCGAGATAGGCGGTGCCGGTCTCACCCACCGAGGTGGCGATCTTCATGCCTTCGAGGTCGGCCGGCGTGCGCACCGGCTTGTCGGGGTGCGAGACCAGCACGATCGGCGCGCTCGGGTGGTACATGGCGATGATCTTGACGTCGATGCCCTTCTGGATGCCCGAAAGCGCGAAGATGCCGGGGCCGACGAAGAAATCTTCCTGTCCCTGGATGATCGCCGCCAGCGCCGCCTGCGAGC
This sequence comes from Hyphomicrobiales bacterium, assembly GCA_003577315.1. GTDB lineage: Bacteria > Pseudomonadota > Alphaproteobacteria > Rhizobiales > Rhizobiaceae > Aerobium. The sequence goes on from QEVK01000024.1 coordinate 36,557, forward strand.
CCGCACCCTCGCCCATCGTCACGTCGAGGCCATGGCGCTCGAAGAAGCCATGCTCCAGCGCCACGTAGAACGGCGCATACTCGCCCTTGATCTTCCACGCGAAGCGGACCTTGACGGAATCGGCGGCGACGGAAGCCCCTATCGACAGGAAGAGCGCCGCAAGCGCCAGAGACACGATTTTTCCGAGTTCCAGCGTCGTGGGTAGAAATCGATACCTGCCCTGCATGTAAACCTCCCCGGTTGCTCGAATAAACGTCATCCCTTGCCGGCCGCACCTTGCCGGCCACAGCCCTGTCCGCGCACTCTTCGTTCCCAAATGTAACGCCAATATGTGATCACGATATGTGATGACAATATCGGACGCTTGTCAATCCTTGCGATGCGCGGCGTTGACAGCCCGTGTTATGTGATCTCATAGTGTGATCATAAATATCGCGGGAGGGTCGAGTTGAATACTTCGCACACGCCGTCACCCGAGGGCTCCACCGGAAAGTCGGGAGCCGATCTGCTCATAGAGGCGCTCGCGGCCCAGAAGATCGACTATTTCTTCGGGTGTGGGGGATCGGATTTCGCCCCCGTCGTCGAGGCTCTGGCCAGAGCCGGGAAGGACGGGCTGCCGGCCCCCCGGCCGATGGTCGTGCCCCACGAAACCCCGGCGATCGCGCTGGCGCATGGCGCCTACCTGATGACCGGACGGGCCCAGGCGGTCATGGTCCACGTCAATGTCGGCACCGCCAACACCATCAACGTCGTGTTCAACGCCTATCGCGACAACGTCCCGATCCTGCTTCTGGCCGGACGCACGCCGATCAGCGAAACCGGCTGCGAGGGCACCCGCAACGGCTTCATCCACTGGCCGCAGGAGATGTTCGACCAGGGCGGGATGATCCGCGAATGCGTCAAGTGGGACTACGAGCTGCGCCGCGCCGACCAGGCTGCGGACGCGGTGTCCCGGGGCATGGAGCTGGCAATGGCCTCGCCTCGCGGCCCCGTCTATCTGACCCTGCCCCGCGACGTCATCGCCGCATCCACGACGAGGGTGGCGGAACCTCCCCGCGCCGCCCCGATCCCGCCATATCCCAACCCGGACGCGATCGCGCGGCTTGCCGGCATGATCGCCTCGGCCCAGCGCCCCCTCATCGTCGCCGCCAATGCGGGCCGAAGCCAGAAGGCGGTCGATGCCATCGCATCGCTGAGCGGCAGCTACGCCATCCCGGTCGTCAGTCATTTTCCGCGAACGATATCCCTGCCCAGCAGCCATCCGATGCACCTGGGCTACACGCTGACCCCCCACATCCAGCAGGCGGACCTGATCCTTGCGCTGGAATGCGACGTTCCCTGGATACCGGAACGGGCCCGGCCGGCCCCCGATTGCCGGATCGTCCACATCGGCGAGGATCCCGCCTTCGCCAGCTATCCGATGCGCAGCTTCCGTTCAGACCTGTCGATCACCGCCGTGGTGCCGGACGCCCTGGCGGCGCTGGAGAAGGCGTTGCGGGACCACATCTCCCCCGACGACGGGAAGATCGGAGAGCGTCGGGACCGGGTAGCAAAGCAGTCGGCCGACCTGCGCGCGACGTGGGCGGCGACCGAGATGAGGCTCTCGCAGGAAGCGACGATCAAGCCGGAATGGCTGAGCCGCTGCATTTCGGATGCGATCCCGGAGAACGCGGTGATCTTCAACGAATATCCGCTGCGGCTCGAACATTGCCCCCGCGAGCGGGCGGACTCGTACTTCCTGCACAGCTCCGCGGGAGGATTGGGCTGGGGGCTCGGAGCGGCGTTGGGCGCCAAGCTGGCTTGCCCCGACCGCTTCGTCGTCTCAACCGTGGGAGACGGCTCCTACATATTCGCCAACCCCACCGCCTGCCATTGGCTTTCGGCCGCGTACGACCTGCCCGTCCTCACGGTCATCTTCAACAACAAGCGGTTCGGCGCCGTGCGCAACGCCACCCTCGACATGTACGGGCAGGGCGAGGCAGCACGCAACAACCCGGATCTGCTTGCCGGGCTCGAGCCGTCGCCCGATTTCGAGAAGGTGGTGGAGGCAAGCGGGGGCTTCGGCGTCCGGGTCGAGCGGCCGCGCGATCTCCCCGAAGTGCTGAAACGCGCCGTGGAGGTCGTTTCGCGGGAACGGCGTCAGGCGGTGGTCAACGTGATCTGCGACTACTGACGGGACGACGGCAAGCACGGAACGGCGCTCCACACCTTGATTGTCTCTGGAGCAGCGGATGCCCGGACAGGGCCGGGCTGCCGCTCTATCTATTTGCTTTAGCCGCATTCATGCGACGTCAAGTGATCCCACTTGACTGCAAAATGCTCCAGCCGCCCGCTTTCGGCGCGTTCATCGCCGAGAGGTGGCGCTCCCAGTCGAGGGCCGACTTCACGATGGCGTCAAGGTCGTCGAGGCGCGGCGACCAGGCAAGCTCGCGCCGGGCGAGCCCTGGGTCGGCCACGACCGCCGCCGCATCGCCCGGCCGACGCCCGGCGATGCGCACGTCGAAGTCGCGGCCGTGGACGCGCCTGACGCTGTCGAGCACCTGGAACACCGAATAGCCGTGGCCGTAGCCGCAATTGGCGACGAGGCTCGCGCCGCCCTGCCGCAGGCGCTCCAGCGCCAGGCGATGGGCGGCGACGAGGTCGCTGACATGGATATAGTCGCGGATGCAGGTGCCGTCGGCGGTGGGGTAGTCGGTGCCGAACACCTCGATGAAAGGCCGCTTGCCGAGCGCGGCCTGCCCCGCCACCTTGATGAGATGGGTGGCGCCGGCGGTCGACTGGCCGGTGCGGCCCTTCGGGTCGGCGCCGGCGACGTTGAAGTAGCGCAGCGCCGTGTAGCGCAGGCCGTAGGCGGCCGACGCATCGGCCAGCATCCATTCGCTCATCAGCTTGGAGCGGCCGTAGGGCGATTCGGGATGGAGCGCGGCGCCTTCCGACACCGGCTCCGCGCCGGCCGCGCCGTAGACGGCGGCGGTGGAGGAGAAGATGAAGTGCTTCACCCCGCCCTTCACCGCCGTCTCGATCAGCGCGCGGGTCCTGACGGTGTTGTTGTCGTAATAGGCGAGAGGGTCGGCGACCGATTCCGGCACCACGATGGAGCCGGCGAAATGGATGATCGCATCGATGCCGTGGCCGGCGATCAGCTCGGCGACGAGGGCGCTGTCGCCGACATCGCCGACGATCAGCTTCGCCTCGGGCGCCACCGCCCAGTCGAACCCGGTGGAGAGCCGGTCGAGCACGACCACCTCCTCGCCGGCGTCGAGCAGTTCCCAGACCATGTGGCTGCCGATATAGCCGGCGCCGCCGGTGACGAGTACGGCCATTGCCTCACCTCGCTGTCGCTTGCCGGACCGTCGCGGGCCGGCATCTCGTTTGGCGTTTCGTTTCGGGCGCACACTGCCTGCAAATCGCTAAGAAAGGTTTCAGACGAGGTGCGGCCCGACGATTGATCTTGCTCAACAGGCGGACGCCGCGCACGCGCTATAGAGAAAAGCAAGCTCGCCAAGCGTGGCAATTTGCCCGGCCTGGCGGCGTGGACGCCTCAGGCAGCGCAGACTATCTTGCCGCCGCAACCCCGGGACGCAAGCATGGACTATCAACGGTTTTTCGAGGACGCGATCGACCAGCTCCACGCCGAACGGCGCTATCGCGTGTTCGCCGATCTGGAGCGGATCGTCGGAGCCTTCCCCAGGGCGATCTGGCGCTCGAACGGCGAAGCGCGCGAGATCACGGTCTGGTGCTCCAACGACTATCTCGGCATGGGCCAGCACGCCGACGTCATCGCCGCGGCGCAGAAAGCGGCGGGCGCGATGGGCTCGGGCGCGGGCGGCACGCGCAACATCTCCGGCACCAACCACCCGCTGGTCGAGCTCGAGCTCGAGCTTGCCGGCCTGCACGGCAAGGAGGCCGCGCTGGTCTTCACCTCCGGCTTCGTGTCGAACGAGGCGGCGATCTCGACCATCGGCCGGCTGCTGCCCAACTGCCTGATCCTGTCGGACGAGCTGAACCACGCCTCGATGATCGAGGGCGTGCGCTGTTCGGGCGCGGAGAAGAAGATATTCCGCCACAACGACGTCGCGCATCTGGAAAGCCTGTTGCAGCAGGCCGGCCGCGAGCGCGCCAAGCTGATCGTGTTCGAGAGCGTCTATTCGATGGACGGCGACGTGGCCCCCATCGCCGCCATCGCCGACCTCGCCGAGAAATACAACGCCATGACCTATATCGACGAGGTCCATGCCGTGGGCATGTACGGCGCGCACGGCGGCGGCATCACCGAGCGCGAGGGACTGGCGCACCGCATCGACGTGATCGAGGGCACGCTCGCCAAGGCGTTCGGCACGCTGGGCGGCTACATCGCCGGCAGGCGCGAGGTGATCGACGCGGTGCGCTCCTATGCGCCGGGCTTCATCTTCACCACCGCGCTGCCGCCGATGATCGCGGCGGCCGCGACCGCCTCGATCCGGCACCTCAAGGCCTCCCAGGCCGAGCGCGACGCCCAGCAGCGCCAGGCCAGGCGCGCCAAGGACGTGCTGTCGGCCGCCGACCTGCCGGTGATGCCGTCCGAGACGCATATCGTGCCGGTGCTGGTCGGCGACCCGGAGCTGTGCAAGATGGCGAGCGACCGGCTGCTGGCGAAGCACGGCATCTACATCCAGCCGATCAACTATCCGACCGTGCCGCGCGGCACCGAGCGGCTGCGCATCACGCCGACGCCGTTCCACGACGACGCGCTGATCGACACGCTCAAGGATGCGCTGGTCGAGACCTGGACCGCGCTGGGGATTCCCTTCCACGGCGAGACCCGGCCCGCCGTCCCCGCCCGCTCCGACCGGGTGGTGCCGCTCGCCGTGCCGAAGGCGGGCGGATAGGGCGAACGGCTCAGGCCGCCTCGATCCACCTGCCGAGCCTGTCGGCCGCCTCCTCGATCTGGTCGAGGCGGCGGTGGAAGCACAGCCGGAAATGATCCTCGCCGCCGGCGCCGAAGGCGGTGCCGGGCGCAAGGCCGACATTGGCGCGCTCGACGATGTCGAAGGCCGCGGCGCGGCTGTCGCTCACCCCGTCGATGCCGAAGAACAGGTAGAACGCGCCGGCCGGCGGGGAGACCCGGACGCGGCCGGTGGCGGCGAGCCGGTCGCACAACAGGGCGCGCGCCTTTCGCGCCCGCTCCACCTGGCCCGCGACGAAGTCGTCGCCGTGGTCGAGGGCCGCGACGGCGCCGCGCTGGAGGAAGGCCGGCGTGCCGGAGCTCGAATACTGCACCAGGTTCTCGAACACCTGCTGCAATTCGGGATGGATCTTCAGCCAGCCGACGCGCCAGCCGGTCATCGACCAGTTCTTGGAGAAGCTGTTGACGAAGATGACGCGGTCGTCCGGCTCCATCACGTCGAGGAAGGAGGGCGCGCGCGCAGCACCGTAGGAGAACAACGCATAGATCTCGTCGGCGATCACCCACAGGCCCCTGTCGCGGGCGAGCGACAGGATGGCGGCCAGCGTCTCGCGGTCGGCGGTCCAGCCGGTCGGGTTGGACGGCGTGTTGACGAAGACCGCCTTCGTCGCGGGCGTGACGGCGGCCGCCAGCTTCTCCATGTCGAGCGCCCAGCCGTTGCCGGTGCGGTCGAGCACGACCGGCACCGGCCGCGCGCCGGCGATCGCGGCCGCGGCCGCGAAGTTCGGCCATGCCGGCGACAGGTAGATCACCTCGTCGCCGTGGCCGGCGACCGCATCGAGCGCGAGCTGGATGGCGTGCATGCCGCTGGACGAGACGATGAACTCCTCGGCCTCGTGCGCGCCGCCGAAATGGCGGCCATAATAGCGGGCGAGCGCGGCGCGCAGCTCGGGGATGCCGCGCTGCCAAGTGTAGAAGGTCTCTCCGGCGGCGAGCGAGGCGGTGGTCGCCTCGGCGATGAAGGACGGCGTCGGCAGGTCGCCCTCGCCGACCCACAGCGGGATCAGCCCCTCGCGCCCGCGCGCATGGTTGATCAGCTCGACGATGCCGCTTTCGGGCGCAAGGCGGGCTTCGCGGCGCAGGCGATCGATGGGGGACATGCGGTCCGGCCTCCGGCAAAACGAAGACCCCGGCCGCGACGGCCGGGGTCTTCGGCACGACTATCGCGACGCCTACTTCTTCGCAAGCAGGTCGCGGATCTCGGTCAGCAGTTGCACGTCGGCAGGTGCCGCCTCGGCCTCGGCCGCCTTCTCGGCCTCCAGCCGGCGGCGCAGCGTGTTCACCGCCTTGACCATCAGGAAGATGATCCAGGCCAGGATGAGGAAGTTGATGACGACGGTGATGAAGTTGCCGTAGGCGAACACCGCGCCCTGCTCGCGCGCGGCGGCGAGCGTCGAGGCCGTGACGCCGGACGACAGCGGCAGGAAGTAGTTGGAGAAGTCGAAGCCGCCGAAGATGGCGCCGACGACGGGCATGATGATGTCGTCCACCAGCGACGAGACGATCAGGCCGAACGCGCCGCCGATGATGACGCCGACGGCAAGGTCCATGACATTGCCCCTGGCAATAAATTCCTGAAATTCCTTGAGCATCCCTCTCTCCTGCAACGAAGAATCAGTCCAGAAATATGCCCCCGCCGCGACAATAGTGAAAATCGTCGCAGCCGATAAGCGGGAAACGTCGCAGGGCCTCGCCGGCTGCTTGCCGGCGGGATGCGGGCGCGGGCCGTCAGGCGCGCCGGCCCGACATGCGTGTCAGGTGCGTTCGGGTGTGGGCCTGTCCGGCGCGGTGCGCGTGCTCTCGCCCTCGAACTCGCGCACCAGCCCCATGAACATGCGGAAGAAGCGCTCCATGTAGCTCATGCCGCGCTCGAACTCCTCCTCCGGCGGCAGGCCGGCGGCGGGGGCGCGGCTTTCGAGCGCGGCAAGGCGCGTCTCCAGCGCGTTGACGCGCTCGCGCAGCGCCTCGACCTCGCTGCCGGCCTCGCGCTCCTGCGCCGCCGGCGCGCAGGACAGCCGGCCGTCGGTCTCGCGGCACAGCGTCATCGCGCCGGTCCGGGTGTCGAGCCGCACATAGCCACCTTCCGTGCGCTCCAGCCGGTAGCGCTCGACGTCCTGCGCGGCGGCGGGCATGGCGGCGAGCGCCGAAAACGCGGCGGCGCCGGCAAGGGTCCATCCATGGCGCATGGCAAGCCTCCTTCATGAAGCGGGCACGAATTCACCGCAGCAATGCGCCCGAATTGCGTCGGCGGCGTGAATGCGGCTATAGGCGGCCATGACCACGCTCATCTACAAGATCGCGCCCGGCGCGCTGTGGCGCAAGGCCGAGGCGCAAGGGACCTTCGCCGGCGCGCCCGTCGACGCCGCCGACGGCTACATCCATTTCTCGACCGCCGCGCAGGTGCGCGAGACGGCGGCCAAGCACTTCGCCGGGCAGGAGGACCTCGTGCTCGTCGCCGTCGAGGCCGCAAGGCTCGGCGCGGCGCTGAAATGGGAGCCCTCGCGCGGCGGGGCGCTGTTTCCCCACCTTTACGCGCCGCTCGACCTCGCCGCCGTCGCCTGGGCCAGGCCGCTGCCGCTCGGCCCGGACGGAAACCACCACTTCCCGGAGCTTGCCGCATGATTCCCGGCCTCGACCGGCTCGGCCGGAAAATGCTGTTCGCCTTCGATCCCGAGACGGCGCACGGCCTGTCGATCGCGGCGCTGAAGGCGGGCCTGCCGCTCGGCTGCGCGCCCTCGCCCGATCCGGCGCTGGCGGTGACGGTCGCGGGCCTTTCCTTCGCGAACCCGCTCGGCATGGCGGCCGGCTACGACAAGAACGGCGAGGTGCCGGACGCGCTCGTCGGGCTCGGCTTCGGCTTCGCCGAGATCGGCACGGTAACGCCGCGGCCGCAGCCGGGCAACCCGAAGCCGCGCATCTTCCGGCTCACCGAGGACGCCGCGGTCGTCAACCGGCTCGGCTTCAACAACGAGGGCCACGGCGCCTGCCTGAAGCGCATGGAGGCGCGGCAGGGCCGCGGCGGCATCTTGGGCATCAATGTCGGGGCCAACAAGGACAGCGACGACCGCATCGCCGACTATCGGCAGGGCGTCGAGCGCTTCGCGCGCCATGCCGCCTACCTCACCGTCAACATCTCCTCGCCCAACACGCCGGGCCTGCGCGACCTTCAGGCGCGGGAAAGCCTTAGCCTGCTGCTCGCCGCCGTCACAGAGGCGCGCGACGGGCAGGACAGGCTGCTGGGCAAGCGCACCCCCGTCTTCCTCAAGATCGCGCCGGACCTCGACGAGGCCGGGCTCGACGACATCGCCGCCGAGGTGCTGGACAAGGGCACAGACGGCGTCATCGTCTCCAACACCACGCTGTCGCGCGAGGGCTTGCGCAGCGCCGCGAAAGCGGAGGCGGGCGGGCTTTCCGGCCGGCCGCTGTTTTCCCGCTCCACCGCCGTGCTGGCGCGCATGCGCCGCAGGCTGGGGCCGCAGGTGGCTCTGATCGGCGTCGGCGGGGTGGACTCGGCCGAGACGGCGGCGGAGAAGATCAGGGCCGGCGCCGACCTCGTCCAGCTCTATACCGGCATGATCTATGCCGGCCCGTCGCTGCCGGGCAGGATCGTGCGCGGCCTGTCGGAACTGGTGAAGCGTGAAAAGCTCGCCTCGATCCGCGACCTGCGCGACACCGCGCTCGCGAAGTGGGAAGCCGCGCCGATCTCCTGACGCTACAGCGTATGCCGACGGTTGACGCTGCCCGGCCGGCCGGGCAGCGAAAGCGCCGTGTCGCGGCGCGGGCGCTCGGCCACCACCTTGCCCTTGGCCACCACGCAAAGCCGTTCGGCGCGCAGGCGGATCGCCTCGACCGGGCTCGCGGCATCGAGCACGACGAGGCTCGCCTTGCAGCCGGGCTCGAGCCCGTAGCCTTCCAGGCCCATGATCGCGGCGCTTTCCTTGGTCACCATGTCGAAGCAGCGGCGCATGTCCCGCGGGCTGGTCATCTGCGCGACATGCAGGCCCATGAAGGCGACGTCGAGCATGTCGGCGGTGCCGAGCGAATACCACGGGTCGAGCACGCAATCCTGGCCGAAGCCGACGCGGATGCCGGCCTTGAGCATCTCCGGCACGCGGGTCATGCCGCGCCGCTTCGGATAGGTGTCGTGGCGGCCCTGAAGCACGATGTTGATCAGCGGGTTGGGGATGGCCGAGACCTCAGCCTCCGCCATCAGCGGTAGCAGCTTCGAGACGTAGTAGTTGTCCATCGAGTGCATCGAGGTCAGGTGCGAGCCGTTGACGCGGCCGTGCAGGCCCAGCCGCTGCGTCTCGCAGGCGAGCTGCTCGACATGGCGCGACAGCGGGTCGTCGGTCTCGTCGCAGTGCAGGTCGACCATCAGGCCGCGCTCGGCGGCGATCTCGCACAGCTCGGTGACGGAGCGGCGGCCGTCCTCCATGGTGCGCTCGAAATGCGGGATGCCGCCGACCACCTCGACGCCCATGTCGAGCGCGCGGATGGTGTTTTCCTTCGCGGTCGGGTCGCGGAAATAGCCGTCCTGCGGGAAGGCGACGAGCTGGAGGTCGATATGGGGCGCGATCTCCTTCTTCACCTCCAGAAGCGCCTCGACCGCGAGCAGCCGGTCGTCGCAGACATCGACATGGGTGCGGATGGCGAGCAGGCCCATGGAGACGGCCCAGTCGCAATAGCGAAGCGCCCGCTCCTTCACCGCCTCGTGGGTGAGCAGCGGCTTCAGCTCGCCCCACAGCGCGATGCCCTCGAGCAGCGTGCCCGAGGCGTTGATGCGCGGGATGCCGTAGGACAGCGTCGCGTCCATGTGGAAATGCGGGTCGACGAAGGGCGGCGAGACGAGGCAGCCCGAGGCGTCGACCACGCGGCCTGCCTCGGCCGCGATCCCGTACTCCACCGCCGCGATCCTGTCGCCGGAAATGGCGATGTCGGCTTGCTCTCCATCGGGCAGCGTGCCGCCCTTGACGATCAGGTCGAAGCTCATCTCTCGCCTTTCCGGTAGGGGATCATCAATGCCTTCGGGTAGGAGGCGCGGCGCGACATGACGACGAGCGCGGCGATCGACAGCACGAAGGGCATCATCAGGAAGAGCTGGTAGGGCACGACGCCGCCGGTCAGCTGCTGGAGGCGGACCTGATAGGCGTCGAAGGCGGCGAACAGGATGGCGCCCACGAGCGCCTTGCCCGGCCGCCACGAGCCGAACACCACCAGCGCGATGCAGATCCAGCCGCGGCCGTTGATCATCTCGAAGAAGAAGGAGTTGAAGGCCGACATGGTCAGGAACGCGCCGCCGACCGCCATCAGCGCGCTGCCGGCCATCACCGCGCCCATGCGCACCGCCGTCACCGAGATGCCCTGCGCCTCGACGGCGGCCGGGTTCTCGCCGGCGGCGCGCAGGGCCAAGCCCAGCGGCGTGCGGTAGAGCACCCAGGCGACGACGCCGACGGCGACGAAGGCGAGGTAGGTCAGCGGCGTCTGGGAAAACAGCGCCGGGCCGACCAGCGGGATGTCGGAGAGGACCGGGATCGGCAGCGGCTGGAAAGGCACGATCTTGGGCGGCGAGGTCACTTCCGGCAGAACGAGGCGGTAGGTGAAGTAGGTCAGGCTGGTGGCGAGCAGCGTGATGCCGATGCCGACCACGTGCTGGGACAGGCCGAGCGGCACGGTGAGCGTGCCGTGCAGCAGGCCGAACAGCGCGCCCGACAGCGCCGCCACCGCCACGCCCAGCCACAGGTCGCCGCCGGAATAGACGGTCATCCAGCCGGCGAAGGCGCCGACCGTCATGATGCCCTCGATGCCGAGATTGAGCACGCCGGCGCGCTCGCAGATCAGCTCGCCCATGGTGGCGAAGATCAGCGGCGAGGCGATGCGGATCGCGGCGATCCAGAACGAGGCGGTGAACAGGATCTCGAAGGCTTCGACCATCGCCTCACCTCCACCTGATGCGGAAGCGGGCGAGCATGATCGCCACCACCATGGTCAGAAGCGCCGTCGCCACCATCACCTGCGCGATGTAGGAGGGAACGCCCGCCGTGCGGCTCATGGCGTCGGCGCCCACGAAGATGCCTGCGACGAAGATCGCGGCCGCGACCACGCCGAGCGGATTGAGCATCGCCAGCATGGCGACGACGATGCCGGTGTAGCCGAAGCCGGGCGACAGATCGAGCGTGAGGTTGCCCTTGAGCCCCGCCACCTCGGAGAAGCCGGCGAGCGCGGCGAGCCCGCCCGACAGAAGCGCCGTCTTCATCAGCACCCGGTTGACGGGGATGCCGGCGAAGGCTGCCGCCTCCGGGTTGTGGCCGACGGCGCGCATCTCGTAGCCGAGCGTCGTCTTCTTCATGATCACCCAGACGGCGAGCGCCGCCACGAGCGCGATGACGAAGCCGAGATGCAGCCGGCTGCGCGGCACGAGCTTCATCAACTGCGCATCCGCCGCCACGCGCTGCGACTGCGGCCAGCCCATGCCCATCGGGTCCCTGAGCACGCCTTCGAGCAGCATGGACACGAACAGGATCATGATGAAGTTGAACAGGAGCGTGGTGACGACCTCGTCGACGCCGAACCGCGTCTTGAGGATCGCCGGGCCGGCGAGCAGCAGCGCGCCGGCGGCCATCGCGGCGATCATGATCAGCGGGATCAGCACCGGCGCCGGCAGGGGCAGCGCGCCGGTGCCGAGCACGACGGTGACGACGCCGCCGGCGTAAAGCTGCGCCTCGGCGCCGATGTTCCACAATTTGGCGCGGAAGGCGACCGCGACGGCAAGGCCGGTGAAGATCAGCGGGGTGGCGCGCGTCAGCGTCTCCAGAAGCGCGAATTGCGAGCCGGCCGCGCCCCTGGCCACCAGCGCGAACACCGACAGCGGCGAGGCGCCGGCCGCCAGCATGAGAGCGGAGGCGATGACGAAGGTGGCGACGACCGCGCCGACCGGATAGGCCAGCGTGGCGGCGAGCGAGGGGGCCGGCTTCGGCTCAAGCCGCATCCGCAGCCTCCTCCAGCCCGTGGCCGGCCATCAACGCGCCCAGCTCCCGGATCGAGCGCTCGCCGCGCTGCGAGGGCGAGGAAAGCCTGCCCTTGAACATGACCAGCACCTCGTCGGACAGGGCGAGAATCTCGTCGAGGTCTTCCGAGATCAGCAGGATCGCCGCCCCCCTCGCCCGGGCTTCCAGCAGCCGGCCGTGGACATAGGCGACCGCGCCGACGTCGAGCCCGCGCGTCGGCTGGTTGGCGAGGATGACGACCGGGTCGGGGTCGAGCGCGCGGCCGAGGATGAGCTTCTGCATGTTGCCGCCCGAAAGCAGGCGGATGCGCGTCTCCGGCGACGGGCACTTGACGTCGTAGTCGCGGATGAGCTGCTGCGCGAAGGCGCGGGCCGCCTTCCAGTCGAGGAAGCCGTTGCGCGAGAAGGGCGGCGAGCGGTAGCGCTCGGCGATGACGTTCTCGGTCACGCTCATGTCGGCGATGGAGCCGACGGCGTGGCGGTCCTCCGGGATGCGCGCGATCCCGTGCGCGAGCGCGGCGCGCGGCGACCAGTCGGCCGCCGCCTCGCCGCCGACGAGGAGCCGGCCCGATGCCGGCGCGGCGGTGCCGGCAAGCAGCGCGGCGAGCGCGGCCTGCCCGTTGCCGGAAACGCCGGCGAGGCCGGTGATGACGCCGGCATGGAGCGTCAGCGACACGCCGCGAAGCGCGCTGCCGCCGGGGCCGGGCGCGGTGGAGACGTTTTCCAGCGTCAGAAGCGGCGCGCCGCGCTCGACCGGCGGCACGGGCGGGGCGGCCACTTCCTGGCCCACCATCAGCGCCGCCAGCTCCTGCCGCGTGGTCTGGCGCGTCGCCCGCTCGCCGGAAAGGCGGCCGGCGCGCAGCACCAGCACCCGGTCGCTGACGGCCATGACCTCGCCCAGCTTGTGCGAGATGAAGATGACGGAAAGCCCTTTCGCGACCAGCATCTTGAGCGTGCGGAACAACGCCTCGGTCTCCAGCGGCGTCAGCACCGCCGTCGGCTCGTCGAGGATCAGGATCTTCGCGTCGCGATAGAGCGCCTTGAGTATCTCGACGCGCTGGCGCTCGCCGACCGAAAGGGCCGAGACCGTCCGGTCGGGATCGACGGCGAGGCCGAAATCCTGCGCAAGCTGGCGGATGCGGCTTCTCGCGCGGGCACGGTCGAGCCGCCACGACCACGCGCTTTGCGTGCCGAGGGCAATGTTGTCCATCACCGTCATGTTGTCGGCCAGCGTGAAATGCTGGTGGACCATGCCGATGCCGGCGTCGAGCGCGGCGCGCAGGTCGCCCGGCGGCAGCTTCGCGCCGAACGCCTCGACCTCGCCCCCGTCGGCGACGTAGTGGCCGAACAGGATGTTCATCAGCGTGGTCTTGCCGGCCCCGTTCTCGCCGAGCAGCGCGATCACCTCGCCCGGCATCAGCTCGAACGAGATCGAATCGTTGGCCACGAGCGGCCCGAAGCGCTTGGTGACGCCGGAAATGCGAAGGACGGGAGCGGTGCTGGAGGTCATGAGACAACGATCACGGTTGGCGTTCCCTCCCCCCGTTCACGGGGAGAGGGTGGACCGAAGGGTCGGATGGGGGCGGAGCCGATCGTCCAGGACAGGTGCCGCCCCTCATCTGCCTGCCTGCCGGCCCGGCCCTTCGCTTGCGCTTCGGGCGTTCGTTGCTTGAAAAGCCGAATCGTTGGCTTCTCATCCGCTTCGCGGACCGCTCCCCACCCCCGCAGGCGGGAAGAAGGAAAGGCGCTAGTTCGACTTCGGCTCCTCGTCGTTGATCTCCACCGTGAAGGTGCCGGCCTTGATGGCGGCCTCCTTCTCGGCCACCAGCGCCTTGATCTCGGCCGGGACCTTGTCCTCGAAGGTGCCGAGCGGCGCCAGCGAGCATCCGCCTTCCTTCATGAAGGAGTAGACGCCGTAGTCGGCCGCCTTGAACGTGCCGGCCTTGACCTCGGCCACCGCCTTGGCGAGCGTCGGCTCGAAATGCCACAGCGCCGACGCCACCACCGTGTCGGGATAGTCTGCTTGCGTGTCGATGACGTTGCCGATGGCCAGCACGCCGCGCTCCCTGGCCGCGTCGGAGACGCCGAAACGCTCGGCATAGAGCACGTCGGCGCCGGCGTCGATCTGGGCGAAGGCGGTCTCCTTGGCCTTGGGCGGGTCGAACCACGAGCCGATGAAGGCGACCTGGAACCTGGCATCGGCCGCCACTTCCTTCACGCCGGCCATGAAGGCGTGCATCAGCCGGTTGACCTCGGGGATCGGATAGCCGCCGACCATGCCGAAATTCTTCGATTGCGACATGGCGCCGGCGATCAGGCCGGTGAGATAGGAGGCGTCCTGGATGTAGTTGTCGAAGGGCGCGAAGTTGGGGACGCTCTCGTCCTCCTTGAAGCTCGACCCCATCAGGAAGGCGACGTCCGGGTAGTCGCGCGCCACCTCGCGGGCCGCCTGCTCCACGCCGAACACCTCGCCGAGGATCAGCCTGTGGCCGGCCTCGCAATATTCGCGCATGACGCGCTCGTAATCGTTGTTGGAGACGTTCTCGGAATAGACGTATTCGATCTCGCCGCGGTCCCTGGCCTCGCTGGCGGCCTTGTGGATGCGGCTCACCCACTGCTGCTCGACCGGCACGGTGTAGACGGCCGCGACCTTCAGCGCATCCTGCGCGAGAAGCCGCGAGGGAAAGCCGGCGGCGAGGCCGAGGGCGGCGCCTGCGCCGGCGGCCTGCAACAGGCCGCGCCGGGTCACCGGCAGGACGCCGGAAGGTCGGGTAGTATCGGACATTTGACCACCTCTGGTTTATGCGGGGCTTGAGGGACAGCGCCGCCGTTATGATTGCCCCGAAGGCTAGGCCAATTTCAGGAGCGCGGCAATCGGCGGGCGGGCGTCGGCCGCGCCTGTGGCGGGCTTTTCCCCATGGCAGGCGCCGCGGCTGAAAGCGGGCGGTCAGCCGCCGCTGACGGCAAGCGCGATGGCGGCGCGCAGCTCGTCGAGCCCCGCGCCCTTCTCCGACGAGGTGGCGAGTATCCCGGGATAGGCGGCGGGCCGCCGGCGCACCTTCTCGGCCGTCTCGGCGATCAGCCGCGGCAGGCCGGCGGCCTTGATCTTGTCGGCCTTGGTCAGCACCACCTGGTAGGAGACGGCGGCGCGGTCGAGCAGGTCCATCACCTCCTCGTCGTTCTTCTTGATGCCGTGGCGGGCGTCGACCAGAAGATAGACGCGCTTGAGCGTCACGCGGCCCTTGAGATAGTCGAAGACGAGCTTCGTCCAGGCGTCGACCTGCGCCTTCGGCGCCTGGGCATAGCCGTAGCCCGGCATGTCGACCAGCGCCATGGGCGGCAGGTCGTCCCCCTCGCCCGAATGGCCGTCCGGCACGAAGTAGTTCAGCTCCTGCGTGCGGCCGGGCGTGTTGGAGGTGCGCGCCAGCCCCTTGCGGCCGATGAGCGCGTTGATGAGCGAGGACTTGCCGACATTGGAGCGGCCGGCGAAGGCGATCTCGGGCGGGCCTTCCGGCGGCAGGAACTTCATCGCCGGCACGCCGCGGATGAATACCCACGGCCGCGAGAAGATCGCGGGGCCGGCGGGTGTGTCCGTGTTGTCCTGCATCGTCGCCGCAGCCCGCCGCCGGCCGGCCTATTCGGCCGGCTTCGGCTTCTTCCTGAACAGGGCCGTGAGGTTGTCCCACAGCTCGATCTTGGCGCCCTGCCGCTTCATGATGACGCCCTGCTGGATGATGGAGAGCAGGTTGTTCCACGCCCAGTAGATCACCAGCCCGGCCGGGAAGGTCGCCAGCATGAAGGTGAAGATCACCGGCATCCAGTTGAAGATCATCGCCTGGGTCGGGTCGGGCGGCGTCGGGTTCATGCGCATCTGCAGGAACATGGTCACGCCCATGATGAGCGGCCACACGCCGATCAGCAGGAAGGCCGGCACGTCGTAGGGCAGAAGGCCGAACAGGTTGAAGATCGAGGTCGGGTCGGGCGCCGACAGGTCCCTGATCCAGCCGAAGAACGGCGCGTGCCGCATCTCGATGGTGACGTAGAGCACCTTGTAGAGCGCGAAGAACACCGGGATCTGCACCACCACCGGCCAGCAGCCGGCGAGCGGATTGATCTTCTCGGTCTTGTAGAGCTCCATCATCGCCTGCTGCTGCTTCATGCGGTCGTCGGCGTATTTCTCGCGGATCTCCAGCATCTGCGGCTGCACGCGCTTCATGTTCGCCATCGACTTGTAGGACTTGTTGGCGAGCGGGAAGAAGATGGCCTTGACCACCACGGTGGTGGCGAGGATGGCGAGGCCGAAATTGCCGAACAGGCGGAACAGCCAGTCGATCAGGTAGAACATCGGCTTGGTGATGAAGTAGAACCAGCCCCAGTCGATCAAAAGATCGAAGTTGCGGATGCCGCGGCTCTCCTCGTAGGCGTCGATCCTGGCCGTCTCCTTGGCGCCGGCGAACACCAGCGTCTCGACCGTGCGCGTCTCGCCCGGCGCGACCTGGACGGGATCGCTCAGATAGTCGGCCTGGTAGCGCACGCGCCCGTCGTCGAAATAGGCATAGCGCGGCTGGAACGGCTGGGCGCCCGACGGCACCATCGCCACGGCCCAGTATTTGTCGGTGATGCCGAGCCAGCCGTCGTTCGACTTGCCGGGCGCGATCTGCCGCTTCTCCGCGAGGTCGGAATAGTCGATCTCCTGCAACCCCTCCTCGCCGGTCACGCCGATCAGGCCCTCGTGCAGGATGTAGAAGCCCGCGACGTGCGGCGTGCCGATGCGCGCGACGCGGCCGTAATTGGACAGCGACACCGCCTCGCCGCTCTCGTTGGCGACGCTGTCGGAGACGGTGAAGAGATAGTCGTTGTCGATCGCGATGGTGCGGGTGAAGGTCAGGCCGCGGTCGTTGGTGTAGACGAGCGTCACCGGCGTCGTGGGCGTCAGCGTCCGCTCGCCCTCCACGGCCCAGACCGTGTCCGGCCCCGGCAGCGCGCCCGCGGCCTCGCCGCCGATGAAGCCGATCTCGGCATAGTAGCCGTCGGGCAGCGACGACGGGTTCAGAAGCTCGATGTTGGGCGAGTTCGGCTCGACGGTGGCGCGATAGTCCTTCAGCACGAGGTCGTCGATGCGCCCGCCCGTCAGGTTGATCGAGCCGGAAAGGCGCGGCGTGTCGATGGCGACCCGGCCGGAGGCGGCGATGGCGTCCTGGCGCGACAGCACGCCCGGCACGCCGCCAGCCCCGCTTGCGCCGCCGCCCGGCACCGCCGGCGCGGTCGCGCCCGGCAGGTCGGAGCCGCCCGCGACCGGCGGCAGATCCGGCTGGCTCGGCTGCGCCGGCTGCGTCCCGCCCGCCTGCTCGGCAGCGATGCGGGCCGCCTCGCGCTCGGCCTCGATGCGCGGGTTCATGTAGAACACCTGCCACAGCGTGAGGATCAGCACGGAAAGCGCGATCGTGATGAAGAAGTTGCGATTGTTTTCCATCGATTCCCTACCGCTGCCGCGCGCCGCGCATCCTGCGGGACAGCTCCCGCGCGAGATCGTCGAAGGTGGCGTCGAGCACCTCGCGCCGCCCGACGATGACATAGTCGCTGCCGGCCGCCATGTCACCACCGGCGCGGGTTCTGACGGCCTCCCTGAGCCGCCGGCGGATGCGGTTTCTTGTCACCGCGTTCCCGACCTTCTTCGTGACCGTGAAGCCGACGCGCGGCGGCGCGCCGTCGCCGCGGTCGAGAACCTCGAGCAGGAACAGTGGCCCGCGCCGCTTCTCGCCCCGGCGGACGGCCAGGAATTCCGCGCGCTTCCTCAGCCGCGCGGGAGGCTTGCCGGTCGGCCGGGCAGTCACCGTCCGGCCTTGCGCCGGTCAGGCGGACAGCCGCTTGCGGCCGCGGTTGCGGCGGGCCGCGATCACGGCACGGCCGCCCTTGGTGGCCATGCGCGCGCGAAAGCCGTGGCGGCGCTTGCGGACGAGCTTGGAGGGCTGATAGGTGCGCTTCATTTGTTTAATACCGCGGTGTGCGGCCCTTCTTGATTCTGACTCTTCATGAGCAGGAGCGTTCGCCCGCCTTCTTGTGCGCGAAGGGCTGCAATGCACAGCCACGACCGCGCCGGACCGAAGGCCCGAGCGTGGGCGCGCTTATAGGGGCGTGCCGGGGCGGTGTCAATGCGGGCCGCAGAGCTGCTTTCGCGCACAGGCCGCGCGGTTCTTTCGCTCGCGGGCCGCACCGCCGCCTGCGGCGGCTGGCCCTGCGCGGGCGCGGGCCGCAGGGCCCGACGCCCGGTCGGGCTCGCGGTCTGCGGCCGTGCCTTCGCCAAGGGGCCGCGTGGTTGTTCTCGCTCGCGGGCCGCAAGGCCCGACGCCCGGTCGGGCTCGCGGCCTGCGGCCGGGGCCGCCTTTCGGGGCGATACCGCGCTTTTCCCCCCGCAAATTGGCAAACCGGCTGCCTTGGCCTATCCTTGGACGCCGCCCGGAAGCAGGCCGGGCGCGGAGGCGACGACGTGGCCGAGGACGCAAGCGAGCGACGACAGGACGAGCCCGCCCGCGCGGACGAGCGGGTGCCGCTGTCGCGGGGGCTTTCCACCAAGCTGCTCGTCCTGACGGTGCTGTTCATCACGCTGGCCGAGGTGCTGATCTTCCTGCCCTCGCTGGCAAACTTCCGGTTGAGCTGGCTGCAGGAGCGGCTTTCCACCGCCGCCGCCGTCGGCATCGTGCTGGTGGAGAGCGACCCGGCCAGCCTGTCGCAGGAGGTGCAGGACGACGTGCTGGTCGCGCTCGGCGCGATGGCGCTCGCCGTGCGCGACGAGGGCTCGTCGCAGCTTCTCGTCGCCGTCGCCATGCCGCAGCAGATCGATCTCCACGTCGACCTGGCGGGAGCGTCGCCGCTGGCGCAGATGCACGAGGCGCTCTACACGCTGTTCCTCGGCGGCGAGCGGGTGCTGCGGGTGTTCGCGCCGGTCGGGGCCGGCGACAGGGAGTTCGAGCTCGTCATGTCCGAGGCCGGGCTGCGCCGGGCGATGGTCGCCTATGCGCGCAACGTGGCGCTCTTGTCGCTCATCCTGTCGGCGGTGACGGCGACGCTGGTCTACTACGCCATCGACCGGGTGATGATCCGGCCGATGCGCACGATGACGCGCTCGATGCTCGCCTTCGCGCAGGCGCCGGACGATCCCGGCCGCATCATCCGCGCCAGCGCCCGCGCCGACGAGATCGGCGTGGCCGAGCGCGAGCTCGCCGCCATGCAGGGCGAGTTGCAGCGCATGCTCGTCGAGCGCCGGCGTCTGGCCGACCTCGGGCTGGCGGTCTCCAAGATCAACCACGACATGCGCAACATCCTGGCGGCGGCGCAACTGATGTCGGACCGGCTGGCGCGGCTCAAGGACCCGACCGCGCGCAGCCTCGCGCCGCGCCTGGTGCGCGCGCTCGACCGCGCCATCTCCTATTCCGAGGGCGTGCTCGCCTATGGCCGCACGCAGGAGCCGCCGCCGGCGCGGCGGCGGGTTCGCCTGCGCGGCCTCGTCGAGGAGGTCTACGCGCTGTTCGGGCTCGACGAAGCCACGCGCATCGAGTTCGTCAACGCGGTCGAGCCGGATTTCGAGGTCGATGCCGATTCCGACCAGCTCTTCCGGGTGCTGTCCAACCTGGCGCGCAACGCCGTCCAGGCGATGGCGGACGACGGCGAATCGGTGCTGGTGCGCCGGCTCACCATCGGCGCCGCCCGCACCGGCGGGGTCAGCCGCATCCTGGTCGAGGACACGGGACCGGGCCTGCCCCAGAAGGCGCGCGACAACCTGTTCTCCGCCTTCCGCGGCTCGGCGCGCACCGGCGGCACCGGGCTCGGTCTTGCCATCGCGCACGAGCTGGTGCGCGCCCATGGCGGGGCGCTCGAGCTTGTCGAGAGCCGCAGCGGGCATACCGCCTTCGCCATCGCCATCCCCGACCGGCCGCTCGATCTGGCGCAGGCCCGCACGGCCCTGCGCCGCCCGGCGTGAGCGGCGACGCGGCACGGCGACGAGACGTGAACAAAGAAATGCGACGACGCGCTTGCAATTCGCGCGGCGAGTGGCTAGGAAACGCCGCACGAAACGGGGCGGCTCACCTGCCGCTCCGGTTCGGGTCGCCTGTGCGGCCCACTGCGCGCCCGTAGCTCAGCTGGATAGAGCACCAGACTACGAATCTGGGGGTCAGAGGTTCGAATCCTTTCGGGCGCGCCATCAATCTCACAACAAAAACAATCGCTTATGTGATGTTTCCGAGCGTCTTTGCTCGCTTTATGTCGCACGCATGCTGCGCTGCAATTCCCTTGATTTGCGGGGGTTTCATCCGCACCACGGCGAATCCGTGCGACATGAAACGCGACATGAACCTTGAGAATCCAATCAAGTTGGAATATGGTTCTGTCATCGCGCGAGCCGGTTATCTCGACCAGCGCCAGAGCCAACGTCCCGCCATCCGGCATCGACATAGGCCCGAGCCGAACGAGACCGCGAAGCAGGCCCCGCCACCGCGCGGGGCTTTTGCTTTTGGGGGGAAGCGGTTTCGCCACGAAACCGTTTGGCTGCCAAACATATAGGCCGGGAAAGGGTATCAAGCTTGAGACGCTTTCGGGCCGGGAAAGTATCCAGAACTCTGGACACTTTCGGGCTTGGGAAAGTTTGCCGAAGCGGCAAACATAGGCCGGGATCAGGTGCGGCCTGCCCTCGGATCGGGGGTGGCGGCAAGCTCTACCGCGAAGCCTATTACCTCGAACGCGGTGCGGCCTGCCCTCGGATCGGGGGTGGCGGCAAGGCTGACTGTCATCGGATGACAGTGACGGTGTACCAAGTTGGTACGGGCAAGGCCGACGGTAGCAGAATTCTGGTCTGGAATTCTGGGGTTCCCCCACGCGCGCGGGCGAGGCACGCCGCCCTCCTTGACCGCTCCTGCCCTTTCCAGCACGATCAGGGCGGGGAACATGGGAGGAAGGGCATGTACACGACAGCAGAAGGTTGGCTCGATCGTTTCAAGGCTGCGGGCTTCACACTCACGATTGATGGAGCGGGTATCCGTCCCTTGGAAGGCGCCCCACGCTCACCCGAATGCATGGAGCTTTGGGACGAAATACGCGGCGCCGGCAACGAGGAGCGATGGAATGATGTGGTAGCGATAGTTCGCCAACGCGTCGGCACCTTCACTGGCTGGACGGAATACTGAGTCGTGGTCGACGTCGCCCTTGCCCGGCTGGCAGAATGTGCGGAGAAATCGCATTACAACCCGTTGGCGGTTAGCTTCATGCATGCATTCGCAAGCTGTCTCTCTGATGACGATATTTGCGAAGCCGTCATCCGGACGATCGATGGAGATGGGCAAATCCATCGAACAGTGAAATCAGCGCTTGTGCGTCGTGCTGAGCGCGAGAGCTTCAGAGATATTGCTGACGCTCTTAGTGTCAAAGTAACTGAACGGTTTTCCATCCGGCCTCAAGTAGCCAGAGTGGAAAGCTTGCTTTCAGATATCTACAAACACCTTAGTCCACCAATGCGTCTTCGTCTGCTGGAGCGATGGCAAGACTCTGGAAGCACCGCAATGCTCAAACGTGCGTTGAGAGCATTGGAGAACGACCCTATCCATTATTCCGATACCGCAATTTTGGAACATTGGAGGCGAACGCTCGATGCTCGCGCGGCAAAGATTGTTGCATACCGGGCTGCACCGAGCTTGGTTGCTGAGGCGCTGCCTGAGTTTGTCGAGCGTAGGATAGAGGGATGGATTATCTCTCGGGCAGCGTTGCGGGCTCCCTCTGTTCCTGAACAGGTTTGGGATTCAATACGTCAACATTATCCGGCGACGTTCGCATACCTCTGTGCGAAATTGGGAAGGAGCCTTTCTAACGAAGAGGCAATATCGCTGGTGTGGGAAGCTGATCCTGGCGACTTCGGCACGAGGGGGCTTGCTGTCTGGGCAATCGGTAATCTTGGTATGCAAAAATCGCTTGATGAACTGTGGGCAAGTTTTGATGAATTGGAACGCCAGTACCGAGAAGCCGCCTTGTACAGCGCTGGCTAATAGCACTAGCCGCCTCTTCAGCCTCAGAAGCTCCAGAACTTCGGATCGTCGGCCTTGGCGGTATCGTAGAACGTGCCGCCGATCTCGCCCATAGCGGCGCGCTGGATCGCCATCAGGCAGGCCGATGCGCCGTCGATCCTGTCGCGTGACTTCGCCTTGTCAAACAGGCGGTTCCCGTTCCGGTCGGGCGAGGTCATGGAGATGTTTTCAAAGCACCACCGCAGGATCGGATGGCCGCCATGCTGCATCCGGCCTTCAAGGATCACCTCGCGCAAGGTGTCGATCGCCGGAACCAGCATCCGCCAGGACTGATCGAACTTGAAGACCGGCAGCTTGTCGTCAGCCAGGTCGTTCATGATGTCGACGGCGCGGTTCGGGTCGAAGTTGATCTCCTCGACATCGTACTCGTCGCACAGGGTGCGGATATGCTTCGCGACCACCTTGTGATTGATGACCGGCCCCGGCGTCGGGACGATGAAGCCCGCCTCGGCCCAGCCC
>QEVK01000025.1 GCA_003577315.1 Hyphomicrobiales bacterium
CTGGTGGTCGCCGGCGAGCCGGTCAACGCCGAGGAGGCCAAGGCCGTCAAGCATCCGGGCAAGGCAAAGAACCACTTCGCCGCGCTCTTCGGCGATCTCACGCAGTAGCCGCCGCGCGTCCGGGCGGACGCAAGGCAAGGCGGCACCCCCTCCCCGACCGGGCCCGCGCCCTTTCGCAATGCCGCGACCGGCCTTGCGGCGCGGCGACGGCGGCCGGCGCGGACAGGCGCAAGGCGCGCCGCGCCGGGCGGGCGGGGATCGTTATCGGAGGAAGGCCGATGAAAGCGGACCCTGACGGCGAACACGTGCTGCGCGCGGAATACGAGCGCTGCCACCCCGACGACACGTTCGAGGCGCTGAAGCGCCGCGCCGCCTTCTCGAAGGAGGACCGGCGTCTTCTCGAGGACTGGCGCGCGGCGATCCGGGCGCGCATGGCGGCTCGCGCGAAAGGCTGACGCGCAGGCCGGCACGAGGCCGGACAACGAAACGGCCCGGCGTTCCCGCGGGAACGCCGGGCCGTCGTCGTTTCAGGGCGCGGAAAGGGCGCGCAGGCCGGGCGGGCACCCGCCCGCCCTCCAGGCCGCCCTCCGGCAGTGCCCGATCAGGAAGCGGCTTCTTCCGCGGCCGGGGCCTCGGCGGCGGCAGCCTCGGCGGCCTTGGCGGCTGCCTCTTCCTCGGCCTGCCTGGCGGCGGCCAGGCGCTCCTGCGCCTTCTTGCCCGGCGTGCCCTTGGTCGGGTTCGAGCGCGCCTCGCGCGTGGTGAGGCCGGCATCGGCGAGGAAGCGGGCGACGCGGTCGGTCGGCAGCGCGCCGTTGGACAGCCAGTGCTTGACGCGCTCCTCGTTGAGCTTCACGCGCTCGCCGTCCCTGGGCAGCATCGGGTTCCACGCGCCGAGCTGCTCGATGAAGCGGCCGTCTCGCGGGCTGCGCACGTCGGCGACGACGACGTGATAGTAGGGGCGCTTCTTGGAGCCGGCGCGGGCAAGGCGGATTTTCAGAGCCATTCGATTTTCTCCTGTCGGAATGTGCGTTTTTCTGTTTCGCGCCCGCGTCTCAGGAACGGCGGGCGACGAGATCGGCGTTCTTCTCTCCCGCCGCGATCGCCTCATGGTGGCGGATGACGTGCGGGATGATGAAGCTCAGGTATTTTTCGGTGAAGTCGGGATTGAAGCGGGCATCCTGCGCCAGACGGCGGAGGCGCGCGATCTGCTCGGCCTCGCGGGTCAGGTCGGCCGGCGGCAGCTTGTGCTCGGCCTTGAGGCGGCTGACCGCCTCCGTGCAGCGGAAGCGCTCGGCCAGCATGTAGATGATGGCCGCGTCGATGTTGTCGATCGAGGCCCTGAGGTCGGCCAGGAGCACGCGCGCGCGCTGAACGTCGTCGTTTTCGGTGGTCATCTGCGCTCCCTCACTTCTTCTTCGGGAAACCGGGCAGGCCGGGCAGTTTCGGCGCGCCGGGCAGGCCCGGCAGGCCGCCGAGGCCGGGCATGCCGCCCGGAAGGCCCTTGGGCATCCCTTGAGGCAGCCCGCCGCCGAAGCCGGCGGCCTCGGCCTGCTTCTGCAACGCCTCGAGCTGCCTGGGGTCCATCTTCGACAGGTCCGGCATGCCGCCGCCCATGCCGCCGAGGCCGCCCAGCCCCATCTTCGACGCCAGCCCGCCCATGGCCGCGCGCATCATGCCGCCGCCCTTGCCCTTGCCGCCCATGGCCTTCATCATGTCGGCCATCTGGCGGTGCATCTTCAGAAGCTTGTTGATCTGGGCCGCGTCGGTGCCCGAGCCGGCGGCGATGCGCTTCTTGCGGCTGTGCTTCAGGATGTCGGGGTTGGCGCGCTCGGCCCTGGTCATCGACTGGATGATGGCGATCTGGCGCGCGAACATCCTGTCGTCGAAGCCGGCGGCGGCCATCTGGTCCTTCATCTTGCCCATGCCGGGCATCATGCCCATGATGCCGCCCATGCCGCCCATCTTCTGCATCTGGCGAAGCTGGTCGGCGAGGTCGTTCAGGTCGAACCTGCCCGACTGCATCTTCTTGGCCATCGCCGCGGCCTTCTCCGCGTCGATGGTCTCGGCCGCCTTCTCGACCAGGTTGACGATGTCGCCCATGCCGAGGATGCGGTCGGCGATGCGCTTGGGGTGGAACTCCTCCAGCGCGTCCATCTTCTCGCCGGTGCCGATCAGCTTGACCGGCTTGCCGGTGACGGCGCGCATGGAAAGGGCGGCACCCCCGCGGCCGTCGCCGTCCATGCGGGTCAGCACCAGGCCGGTCAGGCCGACGCGCTCGTCGAAGTTGCGGGCGAGGTTGACGGCGTCCTGGCCGGTCAGCGCATCGGCGACGAGCAGGATCTCGTGCGGGTTCGACGCGGCGCGGATCTCGGCCATCTCGGCCATCAGCGGCTCGTCGATATGGGTGCGGCCGGCGGTGTCGAGGATGACGACGTCGTGGCCGCCGAGCCTGCCCGCCTGGACGGCGCGGCGCGCGATCTCGACCGGGGTCTGGCCGGCGACGACGGGCAGCGTGGCCACACCCGTCTGCTCGCCGAGCTGGCGAAGCTGCTCCTGCGCGGCGGGCCGGCGCGTGTCGAGCGAGGCCATCAGGACCTTCTTGCCCTGGCGCTCGCTCAGCCTTCTCGCGATCTTGGCGGTGGTGGTGGTCTTGCCCGAGCCCTGGAGGCCGACCATCATGACCACGACCGGGGCCGGGGCGTTCAAGTCGATGGTCTGGCCTTCCGCGCCCAGCATGGCGACCAGCTCGTCATGGACGATCTTGACCACCATCTGGCCGGGCTTGATCGACTTCAGCACCTCGGCGCCGACCGCCTTCTCGCGCACCTTGTCGACGAAGGAACGCACGACCTCGAGCGCCACGTCGGCCTCGATCAGCGCGCGGCGCACCTCGCGCAGCGCGGCCGCCACGTCGGCCTCCGAAAGCGCGCCGCGGCCGGTCAGGCCGTTGAGGATGGAGCCGAGGCGCTCCTGAAGCGACTCAAACATGCTTGCCCCCGCGGCACGAACACGCCCCGGCTTTCTTCATGTCCCTGTCGGGCCTGCGGCCCTCCACGCCTCCTGGGCGCTCCTGAAGTGGTTCAAACATCCGCTTTTCCCGTTCCCTGCCGAAATCTGTCCGCCAGAGAGGTAATGGCTCAGCGCCGGGTTGCCAAACGCCAAAACCGAAAAGCACCCGGGGGCGCATCGCGCTGCCGGGTGTTGACCTCCGGGATCGTCGTCTCCATCGTGGGACGCGCCCCGGTCGGTTGCTCGGAGTTGGCACTCGTCGCTGGATTTCCGGCCGCTCTAGACAGGAAAATCAAGCCGGAGTCAAGCGCGGGCGGCCCTGCGCCATGACATCGACATCTTCGCCGGCCAAGCCGACCCTCGCCGGTAAGGCTCCGGAAACGGAACCGCGCTATGTCCATGGCGGGCGCGGCCGGGCATGCCGGGAGCGGATCAACCTTTCGTCAGGCGGGTGACAAGGCGGCCCGCGATTGGCAGACTTCCGCCCCGCGAGGCGGAATCGGCAACGAGGAGACGGGAATGGCAGCAGGTTTGAGGGGCGGGATCGTCGGCGCGGCGCTGGTGGCGCTCTGCCTGTCGGGCGGCGCGGCGCAGGCGGCCAGGTGCGGCGACACCGGCGCGGGCTTCGAGGCATGGAAGGCCGAGTTCGCCAACCAGGCCAAGGCCGCCGGCGTCAAGAACAAGGGCCTTTCGGCGCTGGCGCGGTCGCAATACGCCACGGCGACCATCAAGGCCGACCGCGCCGTCAAGAAGGCGTTCAGCGGCTCGGTGGAGTCCTTCATGCAGCGCCGGGGCGCCGCCACGATCATCTCCAAGGGCCGCTCGCTGAAGAAGACGAACGCGGCGCTCTTCAACCAGATCGAGCGCACCTACGGCGTGCCGCCCGGGGTACTGCTGGCCATCTGGGGCATGGAGACGGGCTTCGGCTCCTACATGGGCAAGCAGAACACGGTCTCGGCCATCGTCACGCTCGCCTACGATTGCCGTCGCCCCGACTTCTTCACGCCGCATGCGATCGCCGCGCTGAAGCTGATCGACAGCGGCGCGCTGGACGCGGGCTCGGTCGGCGCGATGCACGGCGAGATCGGCCACACCCAGTTCCTGCCCGGAAACGTGCTGAAATTCGGCGTCGGCAACAAGAACCTGCGCGACCGCGAGACGGCGCTGGCTTCCACGGCCAATTTCCTCAGGGGCCACGGCTGGAAGCCGGGAGCGAGCTACGAGGCCAATATGGGCGCCATCGCGGGCTGGAACTCGGCCCGCGTCTACCAGCAGGCCATCGCCATCATCGCCCGCGAGATCGACAAGTAGGGCAGGCCCCAGCGCGAGACGAAGAAGGGCGGCCGCGCGGCCGCCCTTTTTTCGTGCCCGGCGGCCCGTGGCGATCAGCCCTTGCGCTTCCTCGACGCCAGCGTGCGCAGCCTGAGCGCGTTCAGCCGGATGAAGCCCTCGGCATCCTTCTGGTCGTAGGCGCCGCGGTCGTCCTCGAAGGTGACGAGCGCGTCGGAATAGAGCGATTTCGGCGAGCGGCGGCCGGTGACGATGACGTTGCCCTTGTAGAGCTTCAGCCGCACCTCGCCCTCGACCTCCTCCTGGCTCTTGTCGATCAGCGCCTGGAGCATCTCGCGCTCGGGCGAGAACCAGAAGCCGTTGTAGATCAGCTCGGCATAGCGCGGCATCAGCTCGTCCTTGAGATGCGCGGCGCCGCGGTCGAGCGTGATCGACTCGATGGCGCGGTGCGCGGCGAGCAGGATCGTGCCGCCGGGCGTCTCGTAGACGCCGCGCGACTTCATGCCGACGAAGCGGTTCTCGACCAGGTCGATGCGGCCGATGCCGTTGTCGCGGCCGAGGTCGTTGAGCGCGGCGAGCAGGGTCGCCGGCGACATCTCCTTGCCGTCGATGGCGACCGCGTCGCCCTTGCGGAACGCGATCACGATCTCGGTCGCCCTGTCGGGTGCGTCCATCGGCGAGATGGTGCGCATGTGGACATATTCCGGCGGCTCCTGCCACGGGTCCTCCAGCACCTTTCCTTCCGAGGAGGAGTGCAGCAGGTTGGCGTCGACCGAGAACGGGGCCTCGCCCTTCTTGTCCTTGGCGACCGGGATCTGGTGCTTCTCGGCGAAGTCGAGCAGGTCGGTGCGCGACTTGAAATCCCAGTCGCGCCACGGCGCGATCACCTTGATGTCGGGGTTGAGCGCATAGGCCGACAGCTCGAAGCGGACCTGGTCGTTGCCCTTGCCGGTCGCGCCGTGGGCAATCGCGTCGGCGCCGGTCTCGGCGGCGATCTCGACCAGGCGCTTGGAGATCAGCGGCCGGGCGATCGAGGTGCCGAGCAGGTAGATGCCCTCATATTGCGCGTTGGCGCGGAACATCGGGAAGACGAAGTCGCGCACGAACTCCTCGCGCACGTCCTCGATGTAGATTTCCTTGATGCCGAGCATCTCGGCCTTCTGGCGCGCCGGCTCCAGCTCGCCGCCCTGGCCGAGATCGGCGGTGAAGGTGACGACCTCGGCGCCGAGCTCGGTCTGCAGCCACTTCAGGATGATCGAGGTATCCAGCCCGCCCGAATAGGCAAGCACCACCTTCTTGACGTCTTTCCACTTGGCCATGATGTCCCCGCTTCGCGCCGGCGGCGCTGCCGCTTGTCTGATCGGCGGCCGTTTTAGCAGGAATGCCGCGCCGGGCAAGGGAGTTCGCCCGCGGCCGCCGCGCTCGCCGGTTTGTGAAGCCGGCCGGCCTTGCCCGCGCCGCGCCGGACGGTAGGATCGAAGCCGATTGCCGCGCCGATTCAATGCCATACCGAATTCGAGGGGAAACGCTTGCCGACAGCTTCCGCCAGAGCGCCGCGCCGAAGGGACGCGGATCGTCCTTTCCCGCCGCTGCGGCGGACAGCCGCCGGCCTCGCCGCAACCGGCCTCGCCCCCATCGCCCTCGCCCCCATCGCCCTGGCCGCGGCCATCCTCGCCGCGCCGCAGGCGGCGGCCCAGAACGCGGACCGCTGGGCGGCGGACGAGACGCAGGCGCGCGCCGTCCTTCCCGCGCCGCGCGGCGAGACGAGGGTGACGGGCGCGGCCCTTTCCTGCGCGGCGCAGCGCTGGCGCCTCGATGTCGAGACCGCCGGGGGAACCGCGCCCGGCGACGGAGCCGCCGCGCTCGAAGTGGACGCGCGCGCCTTCGCGCTGAGGCCGGCGCGGGACGCCGGGGGGCTGGCCTTCGCCGTGCCGCGCGCGGCGATCGAGCCGCTGAAGGACGGGCTGCGGCTCAGGCTCTCCTTCTCCGGCGACCTTCAGGCCGCGCTCGGCGACGCCGCCTTCTCGCTGCGCGGCTCGAAGCTGGCGATCTCGGCGGCGCAGGAGCGCTGCACGCTGCGCGACATGTCGGCCTACACGCCGGTGACGTTCACGCCCTACTCCTCCTACATGAATCTCGGCCGCGAACTGCGCCGGGACGACATCGCCGCCTTCCGGCTCTCGACCGCCTCCGAGCCGCAGCTCGCCGTGGCGATGGCCGAGTTCGACGGCGGGCGGCGCGTGCTGTTCACGAGGCTGTGCGGCTCGTCCTGGTATTACGGCGCCTCGGGCTGCAACATCACCGGCTTCGCCCCGCGCCCGGACGGCGGCGAGGGCTGGAACGCGGTCTACGACACCGAGAGCGTCCACCTCTACATCGACGCCGGCGCCGCGACCGACGGCTGGCCGGACCTCGTCACCCTGCCGGTGCGCGGCGTCGGCGCCGGCCTGATCTGGCGCTGGGACGGCAAGGGCTATGCGCTCAAGGGCGAGCTGCCCGAGGAGCCGGACGAGGAGCCGGACGAGGAGGCCCCGCCCGCGACGGCGCGGGACTGAAGCGCGGACCGCCGCCCGCGAGGCGCGCGCGAAGCCTCTCGCGCGCGCCTCGCGGATGCGGTATGAATCCCGCGTTTTCCAGCCGGCAGCATGTCCCGGAAGCCCGTCCATGACCCTCGCCAACGCCGTTCCCGAGCTTTCCGTGATCCTCCAGTTTGCGGCGGCGGTGTTCGTCATCGCGATCACGCCCGGCCCCGACATGACGCTGTTCGTCGGCCGGGCGCTGAGCCAGGGCCGCGCCGCCGGCCTTGCCTGCATGAGCGGGGCGATGACCGGCATCCTGATCCACACGCTGCTGGTTTCGCTCGGCCTGTCGGCGCTGATCGTGGCCTCGCCGCAAGCCTTTCTCGCGCTCAAGGTGGTGGGCGCCGGCTATCTCATCTTCCTCGCCTTCCAGGCGATCCGCCACGGCTCGGCCTTCTCGCCCGACGCCAGGCCGCAGAAGCGCCGCCCGTTCTTCCGCAACTGGGCGATGGGGCTGACGATCAACCTGCTCAACCCGAAGATCGTGCTGTTCTTCATGACCTTCCTGCCGCAGTTCGTGTCGGCCGCCGACCCCTACGCGCCGCAGAAGCTGCTCTTCCTCGGCCTGCTGTTCATCCCGCTTTCGCTGCCGGTGACGGTGCCGATGGTGCTGGCCGCCGACGGCTTCTCGGCCATGCTGAAGCGCGCGCCCCGCATCATGCGCTTGACCGACTATCTGTTCGCGGGCGTGTTCTCCGCCTTCGCCCTCAAGATCCTCGGCGCCTCGGCGCGGTAGCGCCGCCCGGTCAGGCGACTTGCGCCAACGCCGCGACGAGCAGGACGGTCGCGGCGCGCCTGCGGCTCACGCCTCGCCGTGCCCGGCGATCATCATCGCTTCCAGCGCCAGCCGGTCGGCCTTGCGCATGCGCTCCGATTCCGACTTCAGCTGGCCGCAGGCGGCGAGGATGTCGCGGCCGCGCGGGGTGCGGATCGGCGAGGCGTAGCCGGCATTGTTGATGGTGTCGGCGAAGCGCTCGATCGTCTCCCAGTCCGAGCACTGGTAGTTGGTGCCGGGCCACGGGTTGAACGGGATCAGGTTGATCTTGGCGGGGATGCCCTTCAGGAGCCGCACCAGCTCCTTCGCGTCGTCGAGGCTGTCGTTGACGTCCTTGAGCATGACATATTCGAAGGTGATGCGGCGCGCGTTCGACAGGCCGGGATAGCGCCGGCAGGCGTCCATCAGCGCGGCGAGCGGGTACTTTTTGTTGATCGGCACCAGCATGTCGCGCAGGTCGTCGCGCACGGCGTGCAGCGAGATCGCCAGCATGACGCCGATCTCCTCGCCGGTGCGGAATATCTCGGGCACGACGCCGGAGGTCGACAGCGTGATGCGGCGCTTCGACAGCGACAGGCCGTCGCCGTCGGAGGCGATCAGCAGCGCCTTCTTGACGTTGTCGAAATTGTAGAGCGGCTCGCCCATGCCCATCATGACGATGTTGGAGACCTTGCGGCCCTCGGCCGGGACGATCACGCTGCCATTCCTGCTTGACAAATCGGGCGTGTCGGCGTCGGGGAAGTCGCCGAGCCGGTCGCGCGCGGTCATGAGCTGGGCGAGGATCTCCTCGGCCGTCAGGTTGCGCACCAGCTTCTGGGTGCCGGTGTGGCAGAACGAGCAGGTGAGCGTGCAGCCGACCTGGCTGGAGATGCACAGCGTGCCGCGCCCCTCCTCGGGGATGTAGACGGTCTCGATCTCGACGGGCCTGCCCGCCCCCCGCGCGGGAAAGCGGAACAGCCACTTGCGGGTGCCGTCCTGCGAGATCTGCTCCTCCACCACCTGCGGCCGCGCGATGGTGAAGTGGCGGTCGAGCGCGGCGCGCAGCTCCTTGGAGATGTTGCGCATCTGCGAGAAATCGGAGACGCCGCGCACGTAGAGCCAGTGCCAGAGCTGCTGCACGCGCATGCGGCGCTGGCGCTCCGGCACGCCGGCGAGGCCCAGCGCCTCGGCCATCTCCTGCCGGTCCATGCCGATCAGCGACGGCTTCTCGGCCGCGCGCGCGCCAGCGGCGAGCGCGGCGCGCGTGTCAGGTTGGGTCAGGTCGAGCGAAAGCGTCATCGTCGGGCAAGGCTGGTTGCGGCCGGCGCCACGCGCCGGCAATTGCGCCGCTGATAGCAGAACGGGGCCGCTTCGTCACCGCCCCGTCGCGATCCGCCTCGCCAGCGCCGCCACCGGCAGGTCTTACTGGCAGGTCTGGATCGAGTTCAGCGCCGCGGTGATGCCGCGCAGCGAGAAGGTGTAGCTGGTCTTGTTGCCGCGCCCGGAGGTGGCCTGCACCTTCATGTCGGCGCCGGCGCGCATGGCGGCTATGAGCTGCGGCTCCTCGGCGGCGTTCTCCATCCACGCCGACTTGCCGCGCGTGAACATCGAGAAGGAGCGGTCGCCGACCGCGACCTGGACCTTGGAATTGGCCTGGAAGTCGTAGGAGGCGATGAACTGCGGCTCGTAGGAGACGTTCTGCCCCGGCTTCTGGCTGACGAAGAAATAGATCTCGCCATGGTCGAGATTGGCCGGCTGCTTCTCGGTCGGGATGGTCAGCACGTAGCAGACCTTGCCGTTGTTGGTCTGGTACGAATAGGTGCCCCAGGCATTGTGCTGGCCGATCTTGGTCGCCCCCTGGGCGAGCGCCGGCGTGGCGGCCGCGAGCAGCGCGAGGCAGGAAAGGGTCGAGATTATTCCGCGCATCGTCGTAGCGTTATCCCTGTGCGTGGTCGTGTACGGGCGAGGGCCGGCAATCCGGTCCAGTTCGCTTCATTTTGAATTAATCAGGGTTACGAAAAGGTGAACCCGACCACATGCAGGCCCCGCCGCTTCGCAACCCCTGCCCTTGCGCACATCCTCGATCGCCGCGCGCGCCGGCAGCCGCATCCCTTCCCTGGCGTTGAAAAGGGCAAAAGCGGCAAGAGTTTGACCCGGAAATTTCAGGCCGGGGGAGGAGGGGCGCCGAAGGCCGCGCCGCAGCGGCGCGAAAAAATGTCAGGCGTCGACGTCTTCCAGCGCCGCGCGGGCCATGTCGCGATGGGCCGGCTTGATGTGGCCGCGAATGGCGGCGATCGCCGCCGACAGCACGGCGACGTCGTCGGTGAAGCCGAGGCCGACGATGAAATCGGGGATCATGTCGGCCGGCATGACGAAATAGGCGAGCGCGGCGAGCAGCGTGCCGCGCACCTTGAGCGGCGTGGCGCGGTCGAGCGCGGCATAGTAGGCGGCGACCACGTCCTCCATGAACGGCACCTGGCGCGCCGCGCGCCTGGCCGTGCGCCAGAACCTGTCCCGCACGTCGGCCTCGCGCCGCGCATCCTCGCGGACGCCGGCAGGCTTCAGGATCTCGCCGATCTTGGCCCGGTCCATGGCTGGCAAACCTCCGTCGCTGCGACGAAAGATGGGGGGAGCGGAGCGCCGATGCAAGATTTCCCGCTATGGCGCGGCGATGCGGTCCATGGCCCGCGCCAGCTCGAAGTCGAGCGCGGTCAGGCCGCGCGCCGAATGGGTGGTCAGCCGCACCTCGACCCGGTTGTAGACGTTGGACCACTCGGGATGGTGGTCGAGCTTCTCGGCCACCAGCGCGGCGCGCGCCATGAAGCCAAAGGCGGCGTTGAAGTCGGCGAAGGAGAAGCGCCTGACGATGGCGCCGCCGCCCTCCTCCAGCGTCCAGCCGTCGAGGCCGGCGAGCGCCGCCCTCGCCGCCCCGGCGTCGAGCCGTTCGCGCTTCATGGCCGGTGCATCCGTGCCGAGCCGCCGGCCAGCCGCTCCGGCAGGCCGGCCTCGGCGGCGGCGGCGAGCGGCCACGCCTCCTCGACGATGTAGGGGCCGCCACCGACCGATTCGCGCGAGGACATCAGCACGAAGCGGCCGACGCGGAACGGCATGGCGGCGAAATTGCCCCGCGCCGACAGGTAGCGCGCCACGTCGTCGGCGCTCGAATTGCGCAGCCGCGCCAGCGTCACGTGCGGCACGAACTTGCGCGGATCGGCCGGCAGGCCGAGCCGCTGGCAGATGCGCTCGATCTCGGCCTGAAGCGCGGCGAGGTCCGGCGAGGCGGCGACGCCGGCATAGATCGAGTGCGGCTTCCTCGAGCCGAACGCGCCGACGCCCGACAGCGTGAGGGTGAAGGAAGGCCGGCGCACGCGGTCGAGCGCGTTGGCGATCTCGTCGGCGACATGGCCCTCGACATCGCCGATGAACCGCAGGGTGATGTGATAGTTCTCGACGTCGATCCAGCGGGCCCCGGGAAGGCCGCCGCGCAGCAGCGAGAGCGAAAGGGCGGCGTCGCGCGGAATTTCGAGGGCGGTGAAAAGTCGCGGCATGGCTGCCTCCTCGAATCGACTGCTCAGCCCGAGCGAATCATTGTTCGCCCGCCGGAGCAAGCTGTTTTGCCGGCCGCCGCCGGGCGGCCTGTGGATCGCGCCCGCCTCAGCGGCGGGCCGCCGCGGCCTCGCCGCCGGCGAGAACCTGCTCGATCAGCGGCAGGAAGCCATCGACCATGCGCTCCACGCCGGCCGCGTTGGGGTGCATGCCGTCGGCCAGCAGCAGGCCGGGCTCGGCCGCCACGCCGTCGAGGAAGAAGGGATGGAGCGGCAGGTCGTATTTCTGCGACAGCCGCGGATAGATCGGGTCGAACTCCCCGGCATAGCCCGACCCGAGATTGGGCGCGGCGACCATGCCGGCCAGCACCACGGCGATGCCGCGCGCCCGAAGCCGCTCGATCATCGCCGCCAGGTTCTTCTCCGTCACGTCGGGCCGGATGCCGCGCAGCATGTCGTTGGCGCCGAGCTCGAGGATGACGAGGTCCGTCCCGTCCGGCACCGACCAGTCGAGCCGCGACAGTCCGCCGCTCGTCGTGTCGCCGGAAACGCCGGCATTGGCGATCACAACATCGTGACCGCGCGCCCTCAGCGCCGATTCCAGCCTTTCGGGAAAGGACTCGCCGGGGGCAAGCTGGTATCCGGCCATCAGGCTGTCGCCCAGTCCGACGATGCGGACCGGCTCGGCCGCGGCGGCCGTCGTCAGCACCGCAAGGGCAATACCCAGACCGAAGATTATCCGCTGGAACCGTTTGAAAGCCATGCAATCCAACCCATATCCGACCGGCGCCCGCCACTCATATAGGACATCCGCCCCGTGACAGAAGCCGTGATCCGCATGAAGGACGTTTCGTTGACGCTGGGCGAAGGCGCCTCGTCGGTGCATGTGCTCAAGGGCGTCGGCCTCGAGGTCGCGCCCGGCGAGGCGACCGGCATCGTCGGCCCCTCGGGCTCGGGCAAGTCGACGCTGCTGATGGTGCTGGCCGGCCTGGAGCGGATCGACGCCGGCGAGGTGTGGATCGCCGGCACGCGCATCGACACGCTCAGCGAGGACGCGGTGGCGGCGTTTCGCGGCCGCACCGTGGGCATCGTCTTCCAGTCGTTCCACCTGATCCCCAACATGACGGCGCTGGAGAACGTCGCCGTGCCGCTGGAGCTTGCCGGCCACGCGGACCCGTTCGGCGTGGCCAGGCGCGAGCTGGAGGCCGTCGGGCTCGGCGAGCGGCTGACGCACTATCCGGGCGAGCTTTCGGGCGGCGAGCAGCAGCGCGTGGCCATCGCCCGGGCACTGGCGCCGGAGCCGGCGCTCTTGATCGCCGACGAGCCGACCGGCAATCTCGACCAGGCGACCGGCCGCCAGATCGCCGACCTCCTGTTCGCCAAGGCGGCGGAGCGCGGCATGACGCTGGTGCTCGTCACCCACGATCCGGCGCTCGCCGCGCGCTGCGCCAGGCAGGTCGCCATGCGCTCGGGCCGCATCGAGACGCCGCCGGCGCTCGCCGCCGTCACGGCGTGAGCGGGAGCGGCGTCATGGCGCAAACCGGGACGGCGGACACCATGGGTCCCGCCCGCACGCTGCGGCTCGCCTTGCGCTTCGCGCTGCGCGAGATGCGCGGCGGCCTGTCGGGCTTCATGATCTTCATCGCCTGCATCGCGCTCGGCGTGGCCGCCATCGGCGGCGTCAACTCGCTGGCAAGGGCGATCTCTGCCGGGATCGAGGCGCAGGGTCGCGACCTTCTCGGCGGCGACATGCGCTTCCAGCTCGTCCACCGCGAGGCGGACGCGCGCGAGGCCGCCTTCCTCGACAGCCTCGGCACCGTGGCGGCGAGCGCCAACCTGCGCTCCATGGCGCGGCTGCCGGACGGCTCGGACCAGACGCTGGTGGAGGTCAAGGCCGTGGACGGGCTCTATCCGCTCTACGGCGCGTTCGCGGCCGAGCCCGCCCTGCCGCTCGCCGACATCCTGGCCGAGCGCGACGGCGTCCACGGCGCGGCGGCCGCCGACATGCTCTATTCGCGGCTCGGCCTTTCCGTCGGCGACCGCATCCGCCTCGGCGACGGCGAATACGAGCTGCGCGCGCGCATCGTTTCCGAGCCGGACGCGATCTCCGACGGCTTCGGGCTGGCGCCGCGGCTGATGGTCTCGCTCGACGCGCTCGACGCCTCGGGCCTGATCCAGCCGGGCAGCCTCGTGGAGCACGCCTACAAGCTGCGCCTGCCCGAAGGGGCGAGCGAGGCCGACCTCCAGGCGATCCGCGAGCGCGCCTCGGCCGAGTTCCCCGAAGCGGGATGGAGCGTGCGCGGCCGCAACAGCGCCGCCCCGTCGCTGTCGGCCAATGTCGAGCGCTTCTCGCAGTTCCTGACGCTGGTGGGGTTGACCGCGCTGGTCGTCGGCGGCGTCGGCGTCGCCAACGCCGTGCGCGCCTATCTCGACGGCAAGCGCGGCGTCATCGCCACCTTCAAGAGCCTCGGCGCCTCCGGCCGCTTCGTCTTCCTCGTCTATCTGGTGCAGATCCTCGTCATCGCCGGCATCGGCATCGCCGTCGGCCTCGTGCTGGCGGCGCTGATGCCGCCGGCGGCGGCCGGCCTGCTGGCCGCGGTCTTTCCGGTGCCGATGGAGGGCGGCGTCCATGCCGGCGCGCTCGGCTTCGCCGCGCTTGCGGGCGTGCTCGTCACGCTGGCCTTCGCGCTGATGCCGCTCGGCCGCGCCCGCGACGTGCCGGCGACCGCGCTGTTCCGCGAGATGGGCTTCGAGGGCCGCGGCCTGCCGCGCCCGGTCTATCTCGCGGCCATCGCGGGAATCGCGGCCGCGCTCGCGGCGCTGGCGATCCTGACGGCCGGCGACCGGCGCATCGCCGTCATCTTCGTCACGGCGGCCATCGCCGCCTTCCTGGTGCTGCGCCTCGTCGGCGCCGCCGTGCAGTGGCTGGCGCGCAAGGCCCCGCGCGCGCGCTCGACCCCGCTCCGGCTCGCCATCGGCAACATCCACCGGCCCGGCGCGCTGACGCCCTCGGTGGTGCTGTCGCTCGGCCTCGGCCTGACGCTGCTGGTCACGCTGGCGCTGATCGACGGCAATCTCAGGCGCCAGATTTCCGACAGCCTGCCGGCGCACGCGCCCAACTTCTTCTTCGTCGACATCCAGAGCGGCGAGGTCGACGACTTCGCCGCCCTCGTCGAGGCCGAGGCGCCGGACGGCAAGCTGGTGCGCGTGCCGATGCTGCGCGGCCGCGTCATGGCGCTGAACGGCACCGACGTGCGCGAGCTTCAGGTGCCGCCGGAAGGCGCCTGGGTGCTGCGCGGCGACCGCGGCATCACCTATGCCCGCAACGTGCCGGAGAACTCGACCTTGTCGCAGGGGGAGTGGTGGCCCGAAGGCTACGACGGCGAGCCTCTGGTCTCGTTCGCCGCGCAGGAAGGCCGCGAGCTCGGCCTCAAGCTCGGCGACACGGTGACGGTCAACGTGCTCGGCCGCAACGTGACGGCCCGCATAGCCAGCTTCCGCGAGCTGCAATGGGAATCGCTCGCCATCAACTTCGTCATGGTGTTTTCGCCCAACACCTTCGCGGGTGCGCCGCATTCGTGGCTGGCGACGCTGTCGGACCCGCAGGCGAGCCCGGCCGAGGAGGCGCGGCTGCTCAACGCCGTCACCCGCGCCTTCCCGGCGGTGACCAGCGTGCGCGTCAAGGACGCGCTCGACGTCATCAACGGCATCGTCGCCCAGCTCGGCGTGGCGATCCGCGCGGCCGCGGCGATCGCGCTCGTCGCCTCGGTTCTGGTGCTGTCGGGGGCGCTGGCGGCCGGCAACCGCGCCCGCGTCCACGACGCGGTGGTGCTCAAGACGCTGGGCGCGACGCGGCGCACGCTGATCAGGGCGTTCTCGCTCGAATACGCGCTGATCGGGCTCGCCACGGCCGTGTTCGCGCTGATCGCCGGCGGCGTGGCGGCGTGGTTCGTGGTGGCGCGCATCATGGCGCTGCCTTCGGCGTTCCTGCCGCAGGTGGCGCTGTCGACGGTGGCGCTGGCGCTGGCGCTGACGGTGGGCTTCGGCCTGATCGGCACATGGCGGGTCCTGGGCCACAAGGCCGCGCCCGTGCTGCGCGAGCTCTGAAGCAAAAGTGATCGCGGCGGTCGATCACGGCACGTTTCCGTGCGCAACGGGCCTTGTCGCAGCCGCGAAGAACCATCATATTTGCGCCAGGCATGCTGGAGTTCCGCCAGCGGCGCCTGGGCGGACGCCCGACACCCGACGGAACATGAGCAGAAAAAGAGGAACCTATGGCTGATTTTCGCAACTACCAGGCTCGCGTCGCGACCGCCGGTGCGCGCGCGGACGCCGCAATCGACGAGGGCCTGCGCGCCTACATGATCAGGGTCTACAACCTGATGGCGCTCGGTCTTGCGATCACCGGCTTCGCCGCCCTCGGCACCGTGATGCTGGCCACCACCTCCGATCCGGCGGCCGCCGTCGCCACGCTCGGCAACGGCAAGATGCTGACCGCGTTCGGCGCGGCCATCTACGGCTCGCCGCTGCGCTGGGTGGTGATGCTCGCGCCGCTGGCGCTCGTCTTCTTCCTGTCCTTCCGTGTCGAGAAGATGAGCGTCTCGGCCGCGCAGACCACCTTCTGGGCCTATGCGGCGCTGGTCGGCATCTCGCTGTCCTCGGTGTTCCTGGTGTTCACCGCCGCCTCCATCGTGCAGACCTTCTTCATCACCGCCACCGCCTTCCTGGCGCTGTCGCTGTTCGGCTACACCACCAGGCGCGACCTGTCGGGCTTCGGCTCGTTCCTCATCATGGGCGTGATCGGCCTGATCCTGGCGATGATCGTCAACATCTTCCTGCAGTCGTCGGCGCTCCAGTTCGCCATCTCGGCGATCGGCGTGCTGGTGTTCGCGGGCCTGACCGCCTACGACACCCAGCAGATCAAGGAGATGTACTACGAGGGCGACGGGGCGCTGGTGGCCGGCCGCAAGGCGATCATGGGCGCGCTGAGGCTCTATCTCGACTTCATCAACATGTTCATGTTCCTGCTGCAGTTCCTGGGCAACCGCGAGTAACGGGCAGGCGCGACCTGCGGGCCGCATGAACGACAAACAGGGGCGGTCGCGAGACCGCCCCTTTTGGCATCCGGCAACGGCGCGGCGCGCAGCAGCCGTTCCGTCCGCCCGGTTCCGGAGGAGACGCGAGCATGGACCGATTCACCGGCGGCTGCCTGTGCGGCAACGTCCGCATCGTGGCGTCGGGGCGACCGTACCGGGTCGGCATTTGCCACTGTCTCGACTGTCGCAAGCATCACGGGGCGCTTTTTCACGCTTCCGCGGTGTTCCCGCAGGACGCGGTGACGATCACCGGCGAGACGCGCGACTATGCCGGGCGGTTCTTCTGTCCCCGCTGCGGGTCGACCGTCTTCGGGCGCAGCGCAGACGAGATCGAGGTGAATCTCGGGTCCCTCGATGCCCCCGACCAGCTGAGGCCGACCTACGAGCTGTGGACCGTCCGTCGCGAATCCTGGCTGCCGCCGTTTCCGCTCGAAAGACGATACGAGCGCGACCGCGACGCCGCGAGCCGCTTCGATGAGTAAGCCGCGCGAGCGCGGGGCCGGCCTCGGCGGCATCCATCTTGCCGGGCGGCGGGAATGTGCGAAGATGCCGGCGGCCCTTCCCATTCGCGGAGGCGGCCGGCTATAGTCCGCCATCCCGAACGATCTTTCTGGTGATTGATGCCTCCCCTGCAGAAGAAGGAAGTCCGCCCCTCCGGCCGCGGAACGCGCGTGCGCATGCCCGAATTCGTCAAGCGGCACCGCGGCGTCAGGAACTGGAAGGAGGCCACCGCCTGGCTCCAGTGGCGCGGCATCGAGGACATCGAGTGCATCACGCCCGACCAGGCCGGCGTGGCGCGCGGCAAGATGATGCCGTCGAAGAAGTTCATCTCCAACACGTCGCTGGCGCTGCCGTCGGCCGTGTTCATGGCCACGATCTCCGGCGGCTACCCCGAGGACGGCAACGGCTTCGCCTACCCGGAGGACGACGGCGACCTGAAGCTGGAGCCGGACCTTTCCACGCTTTCGGCGGTGCCGTGGGAGAGCGACCCGACCGCGCAGGTGATCTGCGACCTCGTGCACCAGGACGGCCGCTCGGTCGAGTTCACGCCGCGCAACGTGCTGCGCCGTGTCGTCGCCGCCTATGCCAGGCGCGGCCTGCGGCCCGTCGTCGCGCCGGAGATCGAGTTCTACCTCGTCAACAAGAACCCCGACCCCGACTATCCGCTGACCCCGCCGGTCGGCCGCTCGGGCCGGGCCATCGGTGGCGGCCAGGGCTATTCCATCGCCGGCGTCAACGAGTTCGACGAGCTGATCGACGACATCTATCACTTCTCCGAGGCGCAGGGGCTTGAGATCGACACGCTGATCCACGAGGAGGGCGCCGGCCAGCTCGAGATCAACCTGCGCCACGGCGATCCCGTAGAGCTGGCCGACCAGGTGTTCATGTTCAAGCGCACCATCCGCGAGGCGGCGCTGAAGCACGACACCTACGCCACCTTCATGGCCAAGCCGATCCAGGGCCAGCCCGGCTCGGCCATGCACATCCACCAGTCGATCCTCGACAGGAAGACGGGCCGCAACATCTTCACCGACGCCGAGGGCGGCGAGACGCCGGCCTTCCGCCACTTCATCGGCGGCATGCAGCGCCACATCCCCAACGCGCTCGTCATGTTCGCGCCCTACGTCAATTCCTACCGCCGGCTGACGCAGGGGGCGTCGGCCCCGGTCAACACCAAATGGGGCTACGACAACCGCACCACCGCCTTCCGCGTGCCGCGCTCGGACCCGGCGGCGCGGCGGGTGGAGAACCGCATCCCCTCCTCCGACGCCAACCCGTATCTCGCGCTCGCCGCCTCGCTGGCCTGCGGGCTGATCGGCATGATCAACGAGATCGAGCCGGACGCCCCGGTCGGCACCACCGCCAACGAGGACGACATCGACCTGCCGCGCGGCCTGCTCGAGGCGGTCGAACTGTTCGAGGGCGACGAGGCGCTGCGCGATATCCTGGG
Organism: Hyphomicrobiales bacterium; assembly: GCA_003577315.1. Taxonomy (GTDB): domain Bacteria; phylum Pseudomonadota; class Alphaproteobacteria; order Rhizobiales; family Rhizobiaceae; genus Aerobium. Next base: position 18,225 of record QEVK01000025.1, read on the forward strand.
CACCTCGTTCGCCTCGACCTACGCCGCGATCAAGAAGGCCGAGTTCGAGACCTTCATGGAGGTCATCAGCCCGTGGGAACGGGAGTATCTGCTTCTCAATGTCTAGGAGCGAACAGGGAGTAGCGAATAGCGAATAGGGAATTTCATCTCGCTATCCGCTTCACTACTCACTACTCACTACTCACTACTCACTATTCGCCATTCGCTACCAACTATTCGCCCATGCACCACTCCCCCATTTCCCCCGGTCTTTCCTGGTACGAGGCCGCGCTCGCCGAGCGGCCGGAATATCCGGCGCTCGACGGCGATGCGACGGCCGACGTCGTCGTCATCGGCGGCGGCTTCACGGGCCTGTCCGCCGCCGCGCATCTGGCGAAGGCGGGAACGGGCGTGGTGCTGATCGAGGCGCACCGCTTCGGCGACGGCGCGTCGGGCCGCAACGGCGGCCAGCTCAACACCGGCCAGCGCGCCTGGCCGGAGGAGATGGAAGCCGAGCTCGGCTTTACCCGGGCCAAGGCGCTGTTCGACCTCGCCGAGGAGGCCAAGGCGCACCTGCTCGGCTTCGCGCGGGAGAACGGCATCGACATCGAGTTCATGCCCGGCCAGATGTCGGTCGCGCACAAGCCGCGCCACGTGAAGGCCTACGCCGCCCATGCCGAGATCGTGGCGAGCCGCTTTTCCTATCCGCACATCTCGTTCATGGACGCGAGGGAGACGGCGCAACGGCTCGGCTCGACGCGCTATTTCGGCGGCGTCCGCGACACCGGCACCGGCCACGTCAATCCGCTGAAGCTGGTGGTGGGCACGGCGCGCGTCGCCGCCGCCGCCGGCGCGCGACTCTACGAGAACACCAGGGCGACGGGCATCTCCGCGGCCGGCGGCAAGGTCAGGGTGACGACGCCGTCGGGCACGATCACCGCCGACAAGGCGCTTGTAGCCGTCAACGCCTATGGCGGCGACCTGGAGCCGGTCAGCGCCGCCCATGTCATGCCGATCGGCTCGTTCATCGGCGCGACGCCGCCGCTGGGCGCCGACAGCCCCGTCCTGCCGGGCTTCGAGGCGGTCGACGATTCGCGCTTCGTGGTGCGCTACTTCCGCCGCGACAGGGAAGGACGGCTGCTGTTCGGCGGCCGCGAGATCTATGCGCCGGGCGACCCGCAGGACATCGCCGTCCACATCCGCCGCCAGATCGCCGAGATCTATCCGGCGCTCAGGGATGTCGAGATCACCCACGCCTGGGGCGGCTATGTCGGCATCACCATGCCGCGCAAGCCCTTCGTGCGCGAGGTGATGCCGAACGTCATCTGCGCCGGCGGCTATTCCGGCCACGGCGTGATGCTGTCGAACTTCGTCGGCAGGCTCTATGCCGAGACGGTGGCCGGTAGCCGCGACAGGCTCAGGCTGTTCGAGGAGCTGAAGATACCGCCCTTCCCCGGCGGCCGCCGCTTCCGCGCGCCGCTGCTCTTCCTCGCGCTCAACTGGTACGCGCTGAGGGACAGGTTCTGAACGGTCACGCGGCCGCATAGCCGGCGCCGAACGAGCAGATGACGCCGAGGCTGCCCGCCGGAAGGTCCCCGGAGAACTCGTGGAAGGCGATGATGGAGCCGGCCGAGGAGGTGTTGGCGTAGTCCTGCAGCACGTTGGGCTGCTCCTCGCGCGTCGGCTCGCGGCCGAGCACCTTGGCCCCGATCAGGTCGTTCATGCTCTTGTTGGCCTGGTGCAGCCACATGCGGTCGAGGTCGGCGGGTGCGATGCCCTCGTCGGCAAGGTGCGACAGCATCAGCTCCGTCACCATCGGTACCACCTGCTTGAAGACCTTGCGGCCCTCCTGCCGGAACTGCATGTCGCGGCGGTCGGCCATGTGGCCCTCGCGGGTGCGGCGCAGGAAGCCGTTGTTGTTGCGGATGTTGTTGGAGAACTCGGTCATGCAGCGCGTCGACAGGATCTCCCAGGCATTGCCGGACCTCGCCGCGTCGGCCCGCTCCAGCACCACGGCGGTGCAGACGTCGCCGAAGATGAAATGGCAGTCGCGGTCGCGCCATTCGTGATGGCCGGAGGTGATCTCGGGATTGACCATCAGGATGGCGCGGGCGGAGCCCGAGCGGATCATGTCGGCGGCGGCCTGGATGCCGAAGGTCGCCGACGAGCAGGCGACGTTCATGTCGAAGGCGAAGCCCCTGATGCCCAGCGCCTGCTGCACCTCGATGGCGATGGCGGGATAGGCGCGCTCGTGGTTGGAGGCGGCGCAGATGACGGCGTCGATGTCGGCCGCCGCGCGCCCGGCCTTTTCCAGCGCCTTCCTGGCGGCCGCGACCGCGATCTCGGCCATGATCGACAGCTCGTCGTCGGAGCGCTCGCGCAGGACCGGCCGCATGATCGCGGGATCGAGCACGCCCGTCTTGTCCATCACGTAGCGGCGCTCGATGCCGGACGCCTTGACGATGAACTCCTCGCTGGAAAACGGCAGTGGCTGGGCGGTGCCGGCCGCGATGGCGTCCGCGTTCAGCGCGTTCTGCCGTTCGGCATAGGCGTTGTAGGAGGCCACCAGCTCGGCATTGGTGATGACTTCCCCGGGCGTGAAGAGCCCGGTCCCGCTGATCGCGACCCTGTGCATGGCGTTTCCCGTCTATGTTCTTGTCTTCACTCTCTCTTGCACGAGGAAACGCCGGAGGAAAGCCGGCAGAACGCCGCCGCGAGAAACGGCGGCCGGGGACATCCCCGCCGGTGCTCCGAAGCTTGCGCGCGCCGCGTCAGATGCAGCGGCCGCCGTCGACCTCCAGCGCCACGCCGGTGATGAAGGCGGCCTCGTCGGAAGCGAGCCACAGCGCGGCGTTGGCGATGTCGAGCGGCGTGGACAGCCGGCCGAGCGGGATCGAGGCGCGGAACCTGGCGCGCAGCTCCGGCGTGTCCTCGCCCATGAACTGGGCGAGCATGCCGGTCTCGCCGGCCACCGGGCAGAGCGCGTTGACGCGGATGTTCTTCGGCGCCAGCTCGACGGCCATCGACTTGGTGGCCGTGATCGCCCAGCCCTTGGAGGCGTTGTACCAGGTCAGGCCCGGGCGCGGCCGCAGACCGGCGGTGGAGGCCGTGGTGATGATCGAGCCGCCGCCCTGGCTCTCCATGATCGGCGCGACGGCGAGCGTCGAATAGTAGATCGCCTTCATGTTGACGGCGGTGATCAGGTCGAAGGTGTCCTCCTCGACCTTGAGCATGTCGCCGTTGCGGTGGGTGTAGCCGGCATTGTTGACCATGACGTCGACGCGGCCGAAGGCGTCCATCGCCGTCGCCACCATGCGCTCGATTTCGGCGCGCTGCGACACGTCCGTCTGCACCGCGACGGCGGCCTTGCCGATGTCGCCGGCCACGCGCTCCGCGCCCTTGAGGTTGAGGTCGGCGACCACGACCTTCGCGCCTTCCTCGGCGAAGCGCCGGGCGATGCCCTCGCCGAAGCCGGACGCTCCGCCCGTGACGATCGCGACCTTGTTTTGCAGACGTGCCATGATGTCCTCTCTTCGGAGTTTCCGGGCCGGGATTGCTGGTGCCGGGACTACTGGTGCCGGGATTACTGGTGATTGAACACGACCGTCTTGGTCGCGCTCATGTCGTAGAGGGCCTCGAAGCCCTTCTCGCGGCCGTGGCCGGACTTCTTGAAGCCGCCGAAGGGCAGCTCGATGCCGCCGCCGGCGCCGTAGCCGTTGACGAAGACCTGGCCGGCGCGCACGCGCTTGGCGACGCGGTGCTGGCGCGCGCCGTCCTTCGTCCACACCGAGGCGACGAGGCCGAACTCGGTCGAGTTGGCGAGACGGACCGCCTCCTCCTCGCCCTCGAAGGGGAACAGCGTCAGCACCGGGCCGAACACCTCCTCCTGGGCGACGACGGCGGCGGGATCGACCGAGCCGAACAGCACCGGCGGCTGGTAATAGCCGCCCTTCGGCGCGTCGGCGTGGACGGAGCCCTCGGCGAGCACCGACACGCCCGCTTCCTTCGCTGCCGCGACCATGCCGGCGACGCGGTCGCGCTGCTTCTCGTTGATGAGCGGGCCGAGGTCGAGGTCGGCGTCGTGCGGGCCGGCGACCAGCTTCGAGAAGCGGCCGGCCAGCGCGGACGCGACCTTCTCGTAGACCGGCCTCTCGATCAGGACGCGGCTGCCGGCCGAGCAGGTCTGGCCGCCGTTCTGGATGATGGCGTTGACCAGCACCGGAAGCGCCGCGTCGAGGTCGGCGTCGGCGAACACGATCTGCGGCGACTTGCCGCCCAGCTCCATGGTGACGCCGCGGTTGTTGATCGCGGCGGCCTGCTGGATGGCGGTGCCGGTCAGCGGCGAGCCGGTGAAGGTGACGTAGTCGACCAGCGGGTGCGCCGAAAGGGCGGCGCCGGCGTCGCGGCCGTAGCCGGTGATCACGTTGAACACGCCCTCGGGTATGCCGGCTTCCAGCGCGAGCTGGGCTATGCGCACCGTCGACAGCGAGGCGTCCTCGGCCGGCTTGACCACCAGCGTGTTGCCCATGGCGAGCGCCGCGCCCGCGACGCGGGCGAGGATCTGCATGGGATAGTTCCACGGGATGATGCCGGCGACGACGCCGTGCGGCTCGCGCAGCGTCAGCGCCGTGTAGCCGTCAAGGAAGGGGATGGTGTCGCCGTGGATCTTGTCGGCCGCGCCGCCGTAGAACTCGTAGTAGCGCATGGTGGCGGTCACGTCGGCCTTGCCCTGGCGCGCCGGCTTGCCGGTGTCGCGCGATTCGAGCGCCGCCAGCTCCTCGCCGTTCTTCTCGACGAGGTGGAGCAGCCGCGTCAGGCAGCGGCCGCGCTCCACCGCGGGCATGCGGCTCCACGGACCTTCGTGGAACGCCCTGTAGGCGGACCTGACCGCGAGATCGACGTCGGCCGCGCCGGAGGCGGGAATGGAGGCGAACACCTTGCCGTCGGAGGGGCAGGCGACGTCGATGCGCGCGCCCGAGAACGCGCCGGCCGGCTTGCCGTCGATCAGGTTCATGAAGGCCGCGCCTTCGGCGACGGTAAGAGTCAGGGGGGTGCCCATGGTCGTTGCTCCATGTTCGGGAACGGCCCTCCTAGCGCCTTGCGTGGCGCAATGCGATGGACCAGTTCGATGGCGCTGACAAAACCAGCGGGGTCCCTCCTGTCAAGGAAAAAGGCCCAGGCCGGGACGCGACGCTGCCCTTGGCGCCGGAAAAGGATAGCATGAAAGGATGCCGCGCCCGATTCCCCGCCGCCGCGTCGCGCGCATTTTTGGGCCGACGTTCCCGCCGGCATCCCCGGCGGGATTTTCGTTGGTGTTTTTAAATCGATTAGACTATAGGCTTGCGGCAACGTCGGCGCTACGATTGCGGACATCCATGACCAGCCAGATCATTCCCGTCGATCCCTTCGATCTCGTCGTCTTCGGCGGCACGGGCGACCTGTCCGAGCGCAAGCTCCTGCCCGCGCTCTACCAGCGCCAGAAGGCGGGCCAGTTCAGCGAGCCGACGCGCATCATCGCCGCCTCGCGCTCGGCCGTTTCCGACGACGGCTACCGCGACTTCGCGGCAAAGGCGATCCGCGAGCACGTCAAGGCCGAGGAGATCGACGAGGGGGAGCTGAAGCGGTTCCTTGACCGCCTCTCCTACATCCAGGTCGATGCGAAAGGCGGCGACGGCTTCGAGCGGCTTCGGGCGGCGACACGGGACAGCTCCGCGGTGCGCGTCTTCTACCTCGCGGTCGCGCCGGCCCTGTTCGGCGACATCGCCGGCCATCTTTCCGGCCACGGCCTCGCCGGCGGCGGGGCGCGCATCGTGGTGGAGAAGCCGATCGGCCGCGACCGGACGAGCGCGCGGGCGCTCAACGACGCCATCGGCCGGGTCTTCGACGAGCACCAGATCTTCCGCATCGACCACTATCTCGGCAAGGAGACGGTGCAGAACCTGATGGTGCTTCGCTTCGCCAACGCGCTCTACGAGCCGTTGTGGAACTCGGCCCATATCGATCACGTGCAGATCACGGTGGCCGAGACGGTGGGGCTGGAGGACCGCGTCTCCTACTACGACACGGCCGGCGCGCTGCGCGACATGGTGCAGAACCACATGCTGCAGCTTCTGTGCCTGACCGCGATGGAGCCGCCGTCCTCGATGGACGCCGACGCGGTGCGCGACGAGAAGCTGAAGATCCTGCGCTCGCTGAAGCGCATCGAGGGCGCGGAGGCGCAGAAGCTGACCGTGCGCGGCCAGTACAAGGCCGGCGCGGCCGAGGGCGGCGCGGTGAAGGGCTACGCGCAGGAGCTGGGCAAGGCCAGCGACACGGAGACCTTCGTCGCGCTCAAGGCCGAGATCGCCAACTGGCGCTGGGCGGGCGTGCCCTTCTACCTGCGCACCGGCAAGCGGCTGGCCGAGCGGGTGTCGGAGATCTGCATCCAGTTCAAGCCTGTGCCGCACTCGATCTTCGGCGAGGGTGCGGGCGTCGTCGCCGCCAACCAGCTCGTCATCCGCCTCCAGCCGGACGAGGGCGTCAAGCAGTGGCTGATGATCAAGGATCCCGGCCCCGGCGGCATGCGCCTGCGCCACGTGCCGCTCGACATGAGCTTCGCCGACGCCTTCGACGTGCGCAACCCGGATGCCTACGAGCGGCTGATCATGGACGTGGTGCGCGGCAACCAGACGCTGTTCATGCGCCGCGACGAGGTCGAGGCCGCATGGGCGTGGATCGATCCGATCCAGGCGGCATGGACGGAAAACCGGCAACCGCCGCAGGGCTATACCGCCGGCACGTGGGGGCCGTCCGGCTCGATCGCGCTGATCGAGCGCGACGGCCGCACCTGGCACGAAAGCGGGTGAAGACGTTGCTCCGGCTTCCGCACCGTTCGCGCCGCCCGGGCAGGCGACCGCACGGCGCGCCCTGCGCAAGCGAGGCGGCATGAGCGCCCGGCCCGACTGGCATGTCTTTCCCTCGCCCGGGGCATTGGCCGAAGCGCTGGCCGGCGCGGTGGCGGCCGCGCTCGCCGGCGCGATCGCCCGGCGCGGCCAAGCCCTGCTCGCCGTCTCGGGCGGCACGACGCCGCAGCGTTTTTTCCATGCGCTGTCGAGGCAGGCGCTGGAATGGCCGAAGGTGACGGTGACGCTGGTCGACGAACGCTTCGTGCCGGAGGGAACGCCGCGCTCCAACGCCACGCTTGTACGTAACCATCTCCTTACGAACAGGGCGGCGGCCGCGCGCTTCGCGCCGCTCTACCGCCCGGCCGCGACCGTCGAAGCGGCGGCGCAGGAGGCGAGCGCCGGCCTCGCCGGCCTGCCATGGCCGCTCGACGTCGCCATCCTCGGCATGGGCGCGGACGGCCACACCGCCTCGTTCTTCCCCGACGCGAGGGGACTCGACGCGCTGCTCGATCCCGGCGGCGACGCCCTCGTCCTGCCCGTCCATGCGCGAAGCGCCGGCGAGCCGCGGCTGACGCTGCCGCTGGCGCGGCTGCTGGAAGCGGGGCTGCTCGCGCTCCACATAGAGGGGAAGGAGAAGCGCGCGGCACTGAAGGCCGCGCTTTCGCCCGGCGGGGACAGGCCCGTCGGCGCCGTCTTCGCCCACGCGGACAAGCCCGTGCCCGTCTACTGGGCCGAATGAGAGGCAGCCATGACAGCCAGACGCCAGATCGAAGCCATCACGCAGCGCATCGTCGAGCGCTCGAAGCCCGCGCGGCAAGCCTATCTCGAACGGGTGGGGGCCGCGATCTCGGCCGGCCCGCACCGCACGGTGCTGTCCTGCGGCAACCTCGCCCACGGCTTCGCCGCCTGCGCGCCGGCCGACAAGGCGGCGCTCGCCGGCGACCTCGTGCCCAATCTCGGCATCGTCACCGCCTATAACGACATGCTGTCGGCCCACCAGCCGTTCGAGGCCTTCCCGGCGATCATCCGCGAGGCGGCGCGCGAGGCCGGCGGCGTGGCGCAGGTGGCGGGCGGCGTGCCGGCCATGTGCGACGGCGTCACGCAGGGCCAGCCCGGCATGGAGCTGTCGCTGTTTTCCCGCGACGTCATCGCCATGGCCGCGGCCATCGGCCTGTCGCACAACATGTTCGACGCCGCCGTCTACCTCGGCGTCTGCGACAAGATCGTGCCCGGCCTGATGATCGCCGCGCTGACCTTCGGCCACCTGCCGGCGGTCTTCATCCCCGCAGGGCCGATGACGTCCGGCCTGCCCAACGACGAGAAGGCAAGGATCCGCCAGCTCTACGCCGAGGGCAAGGTCGGCCGCGCCGAGCTGCTGGAGGCCGAGTCGAAATCCTATCACGGCCCCGGCACCTGCACCTTCTACGGCACGGCCAACTCCAACCAGATGCTGATGGAGATCATGGGCCTGCACATTCCCGGCGCCTCCTTCGTCAACCCCGACACGCCGCTGCGCGAGGCGCTGACGCGCGAGGCGGCGAAGCGGGCGCTCAGCCTCACCGCGCAGGGCAACGACTTCACGCCCGTGGGGCGCCTGTTCGACGAGCGCTCGGTGGTCAACGGCGTGGTCGGGCTCAACGCCACCGGCGGCTCGACCAACCACACGATCCACCTGATCGCCATCGCCGCGGCCGCCGGCATCAGCCTGACCTGGCAGGACATCTCCGACATCTCCGACATCGTGCCGCTTCTGGCGCGCGTCTATCCCAACGGGCTCGCCGACGTGAACCACTTCCACGCCGCCGGCGGCATGGGCTTCCTGATCCGCGAGCTGCTCGACGCCGGCTATCTGCACGAGGACGTCAGGACGGTGTGGGGCGAGGGCCTGCGCCCCTACGCCATCGAGCCCGGCCTTGCCGCCGACGGCTCGGTGTCGCGCCGCCCTGCACCGCAAGAGAGCGGCGACGACAAGGTGCTGACCACGGCGCACACGCCGTTCCAGCCGACCGGCGGGCTCAAGCTGCTTTCCGGCAATCTCGGCCGCGCCATCGTCAAGACCTCGGCGGTGAAGCCGGAGAACCGGACGGTCGAGGCGCCGGCGCTGGTGTTCCACAGCCAGGAGGCGCTGAACGACGCCTTCAGGGCCGGCCGGCTCGACCGCGACTTCGTCGCCGTGGTGCGCTTCCAGGGGCCGAAGGCCAACGGCATGCCGGAGCTGCACCGGCTGACCACGGTGCTCGGCGTGCTGCAGGACCGCGGCCGCAAGGTGGCGCTGGTGACGGACGGGCGCATGTCGGGCGCTTCCGGCAAGGTGCCGGCGGCGATCCACGTCACGCCCGAGGCGCTCGACGGCGGCGCGATCGCCCGCATCGAGGACGGCGACGTCATCCGCCTCGACGCCGAGGCGGGCACGCTTCAGGTGAAGGTCGACGAGGCGACGCTCGCCGCCCGTACCCCGGCCGCGCCCGACCTTTCCGCCAACGGCTTCGGCATGGGCCGCGAGCTGTTCGCCGGCTTCCGCGCGCTCGCCACCCGCGCCGACATGGGCGCGGCCGTGTTCGGCTAGTCGGGGCCCTGTCGCCGCACGCCGGCGATGGCCGTCCGGTCCGCCTTCCGTGGCACATTGAGCGAAGCGGTCGCGGCCGCTAGCGTCGCGCCATGATCGCGGACCGGCCGCTCGTCGGCATCTTTCTCATGGTGGTGTTCTGCGCGATCGCTCCGCTGGGCGACGCCATCGCCAAGATACTTGGCGACACCATTCCGCTCATGCAGTTGCTGCTGGTGCGCTTCGCGGCGCAGTTCCTCCTGCTCCTGCCCGTCATCGCCGCCACCGGCCGCAGCCTCGCGATGACGCCGCGCGTCCTGCGGCTGACGGCGCTGCGCACCGTGCTGCATGTCGCCGGCATCGGCGCGATGTTCACGGCCCTGCGCTACCTGCCGCTGGCCGATGCGGTGGCCATCGCCTTCGTCATGCCGTTCATCATGCTGCTTCTGGGCCGGCTCGTTCTCGGCGAGGAAGTGGGGCCGAGACGGCTCATCGCCTGCACGGTGGGCTTCGCCGGCACGCTGCTCGTCGTGCAGCCCAGCTTCGCCAATGTCGGCTGGCCGGCGTTCCTGCCGCTCGTCGTTGCGCTCACCTTCGCGCTCTACATGATGGTGAGCCGCCAGATCGCCAAGGACGCCGATCCGCTCACCCTCCAGGCGGTGGGCGGGATGATGGCCACGCCCTTCCTCGCCCTCGCGCTGTGGCTGGGCGCGGGCAGCGACATGGCGATGCTGACGCTCAAGGCGCCCGATGCGCGCGAGGTCGCGCTGCTCGCCGCGATCGGCTTTCTCGGGACGTTCGCGCATCTGGTGATGACGTGGTCGCTGCGCTTCGCGCCCTCGGCGACGCTGGCGCCGATACAGTATCTGGAGATTCCCTTCGCCACCTTCATCGGCTGGCTGGTGTTCCGCGACCTGCCCGACGGCGTCGCCGCGCTGGGCATCGCGATCACCATGGGCTCGGGCCTCTACATCGTCTACCGCGAGCGCCGGCATGCGCGGCCGGCGGCGCAGGAAGCGTAGGACGACGCCCCGGTCAGAACCGCGGCGGCTCGACGCCGGCGGCGCGGCAGGCGGAAACGAGCGTGTTGGCCATCAGCATGGCGATGGTCATCGGGCCGACGCCGCCCGGAACCGGCGTGATCGCGCCCGCCCGCGCCGACGCCTCGGCGAAGGCGACGTCGCCGACGAGCCTCGTCTTCTTGCCCCCTTGGCCCTCGCCCTTTTCGGGCGCGGGGATGCGGTTGATGCCGACGTCGATGACGGTGGCCCCTTCCTTGACCCAGTCGCCGCGGATCATTTCCGGCCGGCCGACGGCGGCGACGAGGATGTCGGCCGTGCGGCACAGCGCCGGCAGGTCCTTCGTGCGCGAATGGGCGATGGTGACGGTGGCGTCGGCGGCCAGAAGAAGCTGGGCCACCGGCTTGCCGACGAGGTTGGAGCGGCCGACGACCACGGCGTTCAGGCCCGAAAGGTCGCGCCCGCGCACCCGCTCGATCAGCAGCATCGAGCCCGCCGGCGTGCAGGGCACGAAGGCCTTTTGCGGCGCGCCCGCGCCGAGCCGGCCGACATTGACGTAGGTGAGGCCGTCGACGTCCTTGTCCGGCGAGATCGTCTCGATGACGGCCAGCGCGTCGATATGGGCAGGCAGGGGAAGCTGGACGAGGATGCCGTGGATCGCCGGATCGGCGTTGAGGCGTTCGACCAGCGCGACGAGATCGGCCTGCGGCGTGTCCGCCGGCAGCGTGTGCTGCACCGAATGGAAGCCGCACTCCTTCGCCTTCCTCGACTTCGAGGCGACATAGACCTGGCTTGCGGGGTCCTCGCCGACGAGGATCACGGCCAGCCCCGGCGCCATGCCGTCGCGCATCGCCAAGGCCGCCGTCTCGCGCTTCACCGTCGCCGCCACATCCTCGGCGACCGCCTTTCCGTCGATGATCCGGGTCATGATTCCCTCCGTCGCGCCAAAGCGACGCCATCGCATTCCCGGGCCGTGCATGCAAGCTTGTCGCCGGCCGCGACGCACGAGGCGGACGCGGTCACTGGACGCGGCGGCCCGCCGATGGCATCAGAACGGCATCGGGAATGGAGAGAGCGAGATGACCGGACCTGTTGTGCTCGTGGGATGCGGCAATATGGGCCGCGCGATGCTGGAAGGATGGCTGGCCGCGGGCAAGCTGACGCCGGCGCAGGCGCTGGTGGTCGAGCCGGCCGAGGCGCTGCGCGCGCGCGCCGCGGCGCTCGGCGCGACGGCGCTGGCCGACGCCTCGCAGATCGGCGCCGACGTGGCGCCGCGGCTGGTCGTGTTCGCGGTCAAGCCGCAGGTCGTCCTCGACATCGTCCCCGCCTATGCCCGCTTCAGGGACGGCGCCACCTTCGTCAGCGTCGCCGCCGGCACGCCGATCGCAGCCTTCGAGCGGCTGCTGGGCGCGGGCGCTGCGGTGATCCGCTGCATGCCCAACACGCCGGCCGCCATCGGCAAGGGCATGATGGTGACGGTGGCCAACGCCCATGTGGCGCAGGCGGCGGCGGCCTTCGTGCGCGACCTGCTTTCGGCGAGCGGCCGGGTGGCGGAGATCGCCGACGAGGGCCTGATGGACGCGGTGACGGCGGTCTCCGGCTCCGGCCCGGCCTATGTCTTCCACTTCATCGAGTGCCTGACGGCGGCCGGCGAGGCGGCGGGCCTGCCGGCCGACACGGCCAGGCTGCTCGCCATGCAGACGGTTTACGGCGCGGCCGCGCTCGCGGCCGAGAGCGGCGAGGAGCCGGGCGAGCTGCGCCGGCAGGTGACCAGCCCGAACGGCACCACGGCGGCGGCCCTTTCGGTGCTGATGGGCGACGACCGGCTGAAGACGCTGGTCGCCGAGGCCGTCGAGGCGGCGCGCAGGCGCTCCGCCGAGCTCGGCCGGCCGCCGGCCTGAATCCGCGCACGCAAAGTTCGAGCAAGCTTGCGCGGCTAGGCTCGTGCCGATCGATCGCGGGACTGTCGCGCATGGGAAGCAAAGCCGGAAACGGGCGGCGGGGACGCCTGTCCCCAGCCGCCGCGACTGCCGTCGCCGCCGGGGCGGCTGGCACGGCCGTCTCGTGCTGCGCGCTGCTTCTGTGGTCGCTTCAGCCGTCGCTCGCCTCGCCTTTCCTCATTGCCTCGCCCGTCGTCGTCGCGCTCGCCGCATGGCTCGGCGCGCGCCGCGCCATCCGCGCCGCGCTGAGGCCGGCGACGGAGGCGCTCGACCGGCTCGCCGCGCAGGATTTCGCCACCGGGGACGCCGCCGGCGGCGACGCCGGAACGGCGGAGCTGATGCGGGCGCTGGAGCGCTGCCGCGCGGCGCTTGCGGCGCGGCACAAGGCGGCGCGCGCCCATGCCGCCGTCGCCAGGCTGATGGGGGCGGGCGTCGGCCGCCTCGCGTGGGGGGACTGCGCGGCGCGCATCGCCGTCGACCTGCCCGAGCCCTACGAGGCCTTCGGGCGCGATTTCAACGCTGCGGCGCAGCGGCTGGAGGCGAGCCTCGGCGATCTCGCCGCCCTGCGCGCCCGGCTCGGCGGCCACGCGGCCGGGCTCGACGAGGCGGCGGCGCGGCTCGGCAGGCGGGCGGGCAAGCTCGCCGCCCGGATCGAGACGGATCTGCGCATCATCGAGGCGCTGGCGGGGCGCGACCCGGCCGAGGCGCTGCGCATCGCCCGGCACACGATGGAGGGCGTCGGCGTCGCCGCGCGCCGCAACGCCGAGGCGGCCGACGGCTTCGCCGAGCTCGGCCGGCTGCTGCGGCAGGAGGCGGATGCCCCGGCCACCCCGGCGGGCAACGGCGCGGCCGCACCGGATGCGCGCAAGGACATCGCGGCATAGGGCGGCTTGCAGCCGGACGGGGGCTTCCGGCATCGCATGAATGCGGCGGAAACGAACGGCGGGGCGCCGAATATCTGATCGCGTCGCGCAACGCTACCACCGACGGCCCCGGCAATGCTCCGTCGTCGATGAAAGCGTGGAAATCGATGCTGATATTGTGCGAGCCCTCCATGTCGCACACCGTGGTCCATCCTGACCGCAGCGCAGTCAGGCAGTTGCGGTCGCATTGAGAGCCAGCTTCCGCCCGGCCGGGATGGCGGTGGCGGCATCCCGCCCCACGCGATTGCCCTGCCGCTTGCGGCGATAGGGAGCCGAAGCGCCGCCGGGCGAGGGCGGCGCCGGCGGCCGGAGCCCGCCCTCCCCCGTGACATCACACGATCGGCAGCACTTCCGCGCGCTTGACCTGATCGAGCGCGAAGCTGGTCTCGATGGAGGCGATGCCTTCGAGCCGGGTCAGCTTTGACTTGATGAAGGTCTCGTAGGCCTGAAGATCCTTGACCACGATGCGCATCAGGTAGTCGCGCTGCCCGGTCATCAGGTAGCAGTCCACCACCTCGGGCCAGCCGGCCACGGCCCTCGCGAAGCGGTCGAGGTCTTCCTCGCGCTGGCGCTCCAGCTTGATCGAGGCGAAGGCGCTGACCGGCAAGCCGACCTTCGTCTGGTCGATCATCGCCGCATAGCCCTTGATGACGCCCTTCTCCTCGAGGATGCGCAGCCGCCGCGCGCAGGGCGACGGCGACAGGCCGACCTTTTCGGCAAGGTCGTTGATCGAGATGCGGCCGTCGTTCTGGATCGCGGCGATGATCCTGACGTCGATGGCGTCGAGACTGTCCATTCGTGACGATTTCCGCTCTCTTGAGGTACAGGATTAGCGCTTATCGCCAAAATCCAGCACATCCGCAATCGATTTTGGTGAGTTATCCGCCCTCCCTCGCGCTAGAATGGCGCGACAACGGAGGTTCGCGACCCATGAGCGACGCACGCATCCCGGCCCTGACGCAGCTCGAACGCAAGGTGCGCTGGCTATCGACGTGGATGATCCACAACGCCAACCACATCCGCCCCAACGAGGACGGCCTGAAGGTGGGCGGGCATCAGGCCTCGTCGGCCTCGCTCTCGACCATCATGACGGCGCTCTATTTCGCGGCGCTGAGGCCGCAGGACCGCGTCGCGGTCAAGCCGCATGCGAGCCCGATCTTCCACGCCATCCAGTACCTGTTCGGCAACCAGAGCCGCGACAGGCTGGAGAACTTCCGCGGCTACAAGGGCGCGCAGTCCTACCCCTCGCGCACCAAGGACGGGGACGACGTCGACTTCTCCACCGGCTCGGTCGGCCTCGGCGTGGCGCAGACGCTGTTCTCCTCGCTGACGCAGGACTACCTGCGCGCCAAGGGGCTCGGGGACGGCGAGCCGGAAGGCAAGATGGTGGCGCTGCTCGGCGACGCCGAGATGGACGAGGGCAACATCTTCGAGGCGCTGCTCGAAGGCTGGAAGCACGGCCTGCGCAACACCTGGTGGGTGGTCGACTACAACCGCCAGAGCCTCGACGCCGTTGTGCGCGAGGGGCTGTGGCAGCGCTTCGAGGCGATCTTCCGCAATTTCGGCTGGGACGTGGTCATCCTCAAGCACGGCTCGCTGCAAGAGGCCGCATTCCGCGAGCCGGGCGGCGAGGCCCTGCGGCGCTGGATCGACGAATGCCCGAACCAGCTCTATTCGGCGCTCACCTTCCAGGGGGGAGCGGCATGGCGCAAGCGGCTTCTGGACGACATCGGCGACCAGGGCGACGTCAGCCGGCTGATCGAGGCGCGCAGCGACGCCGATCTCGCCGACCTGATGACGAACCTCGCCGGCCACGACCTGCCCTCGCTGCTCGAAGCCTTCGAGGCGGCGCGGCGGCACGACCGGCCGGTCTGCTTCATCGCCTACACCATCAAGGGCTACGGCCTGCCGCTCGCCGGCCACAAGGACAACCACGCCGGGCTGATGACGCCGGCGCAGGTCGAGGCGCTGCGCGAGGCGCTCGGCATCCGCCCCGGCCGCGAATGGGAGCCCTATGAGGGGCTGAAGGACGCCGACGCGCTGCGCCGCTTCGTGGCCGAAGCCCCGTTCAACGCCAGGGGCCGCCGCCGCCGGCATGCGCCGCCCATCGCCGTGCCGGAGAAGCTCGACATCGAGATCGGCCCCGAGATGTCGACGCAGCAGGGCTTCGGCCTCATCATGCACGGCATCGCCAAGCGGGACGGCCCCTTCGCCGAGCGCGTCGTCACCACCTCGCCCGACGTGACGGTCTCGACCAATCTCGGCGCGTGGGTCAACCGGCGCGGCCTGTTCGCGCGCGAGAAAATGGCCGACGTGTTCAAGGCCGAGCGCATCCCCTCCACCTTCACCTGGAACTTCGCGCCGTCGGGCCAGCACATGGAGCTCGGCATCGCCGAGATGAACCTGTTCCTGATGCTGTCGGCGCTCGGCCTGTCGCATTCGATCTTCGGCGAGCGGCTGCTCCCCGTGGGCACGCTCTACGACCCGTTCATCGAGCGCGGCCTCGATGCGCTCAACTATGCCTGCTATCAGGACGCGCGCTTCATCCTCGCGGCGACGCCCTCGGGCGTGACGCTGGCGCCCGAGGGCGGCGCGCACCAATCCATCGCCACGCCGCTGATCGGCATGGCGCAGGACGGGCTGGCGAGCTTCGAGCCGGCCTATGTCGACGAGCTGGCGACGATCCTGCGCTTCGGCTTCGACTATCTCCAGCGCGACGGCGAGGCCGAGCCGGACGAGACCACGTGGCTGCGCGACGCAGTCGGCGGCTCGGTCTATCTGCGGCTGTCGACGCGCGCGATCGGGCAGCCGCGCCGCGTCGTCGACGACCGGCTGGCCGAGGACATCGTCAATGGCGGCTACTGGATGCGCCGGCCCGGCCCCAACGCGCAGATCGTCGTCGCCTATACCGGCGCCGTCGCGCCCGAGGCCGTCGAGGCGGTCGGCCTGCTGGCCGAGGACCGGCGCGACATCGGCCTCCTGGCCATCACCTCGGCCGACCGGCTCAATGCCGGCTGGAGCGCGGCGCAGCGCGCCCGCGAGCAGGGGCTGGCGCACGCCCGCAGCCATGTCGAGCGCCTGCTCGACGCGGTGCCGCCGCATTGCGGCATCGTCACCGTCATCGACGGCCACCCGGCGACGCTCGCCTGGCTCGGCGCCGTCCACGGCCACCGCACCCGCTCCCTCGGCGTCGAGCATTTCGGCCAGACCGGCACCATCGCCGACCTCTACCGCCATTACGGCATCGACGCCCAGGGCATCATGCGCGCCGCCGCCGCCATCGCGCCCGGCCGCCCGGTGCGCCATCTGCGCGAGGTCGGCGCGCGGTAGGGCGCGTCTGGCACGATGGCGGCGGCGCCCGCGCCGTTACGCCGTCGTCCCGGCCAAGGCCGCGCAGAGGCCGCCGAGCCGGGACCCATTGGTGGGGCCATCGCAGGGCCGGCCCGGTCCTTGTGCTTGCGGGCATCGGCACCGCTGCGAACCCGCAACCCGGCTGTGCCGCTCAATGAGTTTCTGGCTCTCGCTTCGCTCGGCCGGGATGTTTCGGGGGAGATGTCGCACTCCCCTTCCTCCCCACCCCTTGGGAGCCGGAAGCGACTTCAGCCTTCGGAGCCGGCTCAGGCCGTCTGGGCCGTGGCTCCGTCCCGCCAGCGCAGGAGGATACCACGGTAACGGGCCGGCCGGGATGGTGGACGTAGTAATCGGGGACGGCAACAGCCAGTTCAATCGCGCGAATCACTACGGCAATGGGCGCTCCCCGCGTCAGGCCGCGAAGCTACTTCACGATGTCGATATATCGTGATACGGCTGATCGCTTCCCTTGCTGGCTTCCTGTCCGGTCCCGGCTTCTTGTTCCGTTGGCGCAGCGCCATCGTCTTCCGGCTCCTCTGCCCGGCCGATGCGCTTGGCGCGTTCGATGAAGCGTTCCAGCGCCCGTTCACGCTTACTCTATGCGCGGCCTTACCCTATTATGCGGCCTTGCCTGCGGGCGGCTCTCGACGAGGATACATCCAACTCGCACCTTATCCGTACTCAGGGAGTCTGAACGAAGCACATTACGGCTTCTTATGCTCCTTTGCCGCGCGCCAGTCCCAGTAAGGCAGGCGTTTCTCGAAAAAGCTCTGCATGCCTTCGGCGGCCTCGTCCCAACCCCACATATCGGCGACGCGATCGACGGTATAGATGAAATTGTCATCGAAGCCGTGGCGGTCGACATAGTGGATGAGGCGCTTGATCTCGGTGACGGCCGCCGGCGCGCAGCGAAGGGCGAGGTCGACCTCGCGCTCGACGGCGGCGTCGAGTTCGTCCGGGGCGAAGGCCTGGGTCAGCAGGCCATAGCCCACCGCCTCGTCGCCCTTGAACGGCCGGGCGTTGAGGAACAGGCGCCGGGCATTGGCCTCGCCGATACGCTTGACGACATAGGGCGAGATCATCCCCGGGATCATGCCGATCCGCGCCTCGGTGATGGCGAAGCTGGCGTCGGAGAGGCCGAAGGCGATGTCGCAGGTCGAGATCAGGCCGATGCCGCCGGCATAGGCCGCGCCGTTAATGCGGCCGATCAGCAGCTTGGGGAAGGTGTCGAGCTCGCGCAGCCATAGCGCCAGCTTCTGCGCCTCGCGGATGCGTTCGCCGCGCGGCTTGTCGGCCTGGCTCTGTTGGTACTTGAAGTCGCCGCCGGCGCAGAAGGTCTTGCCGACATTGGACAGGACGAGGACGCGCACGGCCGGGTCGGCGGCGAACAGACGCAGTGCCTCGCGCGCCTCGTCATACATCTGGCCGTTCATGGCGTTCTGGACTTCCGGTCGCGCCAGGGTGAGAGTGGCCACTCCCCGGTCGTCCACATGCGCTTCGATGGTGGTGTAGGTGCCCGGTTCCGGCATGCCGTCTCTCCACTTTACAAACTAACGCCCGTTGGTTATCAATATTGTCTCAAGATGGCAAGCGCCTTGCCCGGGAAGGAGGCGATCCCTCCCCACGGTTGACGCAGCAAGTACACTTTTATAAAAACGGCCAACTGTTCGTTTTAATTTCAGGAAAGGGCCGCAAGGCATGTCGATAGGCAAGGATTCCGAGGAGTTGCACCGGCGCAAGGAAACGGCGCGCGCAGGGGGGCAGGGAAAGTCGCGCGAGCGTCACCTTGCGAGTGGAAAGCTTCTGGTCCGCCAGCGCCTGGAACTCCTGTTCGACGACGGCTTCGAGTTCGAGGACGGCCTGCTTGCGGCCGGCGAATCGGGCCTGCCCGCCGACGGCATCATCACCTGCATCGGCAAGGTCGACGGCCGTGACATCGCGGTGATCGCCAATGACGCGACGGTGAAGGCGGGAACCTGGGGACGGCAGGCACTGCTGAAGTTCAACCGGATGCAGGACCTCGCCAAGGACACAGGCCTGCCGCTGCTCTATCTCGTCGATTCCGCAGGCGCTCGCATCGACGAGCAGAAGACGCTTTTCCTCGGCCGCAACGGTTGGGGCAATATCTGGTACAATCAGGTGCAGGCCTCAGGCGTGATCCCGCAGGTGTGCGTGCTGTTCGGGCCATCGCCGGCGGGCGCGGCCTATGTGCCGGCGCTGTGCGACCTGACGATCATGGTGGACAAACAGGCTTCGGCCTATCTCGGGTCGCCGCGCATGGCGAAGATGACGATCTTCGAGGATGTGACGGAAGAGCAGATGGGCGGCGCGCGCCTGCATTGCATGGTTTCCGGCGTCGGCGACGTCCTCGTCAAGGACGATGCGGAAGGCATCGCGCGGGCGCGGGAATATCTGAGCTTCCTGCCGCAGAACTGGACCGAGAAGCCGGTGGCTGTGCCGGCGCGGGCGCCGGTGGCCACAGCAAAGCCGATCGGCGAGATCGTGCCAAACAACCAGAACGTCGCCTATGACGTGCACGAGCTGATCGACGCGCTGGTCGACGAGGGCAGCTTCTTCGAGGTGAAGGCGAACTTCGCCAAGGAGATGACCACAGGCCTCGCCCGTCTCGGCGGGCTTTCGGTCGGCATCGTCGCCAACAATTCCCGCCACAAGGGCGGCGTGCTGTTCAACGACAGCTCCGACAAGGCGGCGCGCTTCATCTGGATGTGCAACGCCTTCAACGTGCCGCTCATCTTCCTGCAGGACATCAGCGGCTACATGATCGGCAGTTCCGTCGAGAAGGCCGGCATCATCCGCCATGGGGCGAAGCTACTCTCGGCCGTTTGCGAGGCGACGGTGCCGCGCATCTGCGTCCTGGTACGAAAGGCCTATGGCGGCGGCTATCTCGCGATGTCGGGCGCGCCGACCCATCCCGACGCGATGATCGCTTTGCCAACGGCGATGCCGGCCCTCGTCGGCCCCGAGGCAGCGGTCAACGCGATCCACTACAACCAGATCATGGAGCTGCCCGAAGCCGAGCGCAGTGCCTTCGTCGCCGCCAAGCGCGACGAATACGCCGCCGACATCGACGTCTACAAGGCGGCCGCCGACACCTTTGCCGCGGAGGACGTCGTCGCGCCTGAGGAGTTGCGCGACGACCTCGTCAAGCGGCTGCGCATCTACAGCCGGCGCAAGGCGGCTACGATCGAGCGGCGTTCGGCCGTTCACCCCGTTTAGGAGAGGACAGACTATGGCGAGTACGATTGATGCCGTGATGGCGGGCACCGTTTTCAAGATCGAGGTGAAGGTGGGCGACACCATCGACTTTGGCGATGTGGTCGCGATCCTCGAATCGATGAAGATGGAAATCCCGATCGAAGCGGACGGAGCCGGGGTGGTGCAGGAGATTCTTGTGGCCGAAGGCGCCACCGTCGATACCGGGACGCCGATCCTGTCCTACAAATAATATTGAACCGGGGAGGATTGCCATGAGCAAGATGGGAATGACCGTGGCCTCGCATGTGGCGCATAATGCGGCGCGCTTTCCGGGCAAGACGGCGCTGATTCAGGAGGGACGCAGCCTCAGCTATGCGGAGCTCGACGCGCGCAGCAACCGCATCGCGAACGCCCTCATCGCGCGCGGTGTCACGCCGGGCGACAGGGTGGCGCTGCTGATGGGGTCCTGCATCGAGTGGGTGATCCTCTATGTGGCGATCGGCAAGGCGGCCTGCACGGTCGTGCCGTTCAACTACCGCCTGACCGCGCGCGAGATCGCGGTCGTGCTGGAAGACAGCCAGTCGCGCCTTCTGTTCCTCGGCGCAGACCTGCCGCACCTGACGCCGCCCGACGGGCTGGTGCCGGAAATCGTGGTGACGGACGATCAAGGCATGGAGGCGTTCATTGCCGGCGCGCCCGATACGCCGACCGGCATCGACGCCGCACCTTCCGACATCCAGGCGATCCTCTATACCGGCGGCACGACCGGCCGCTCGAAGGGCGCGATGCTGTCGCACGAGAACATATTCTGGAACACGATCCACGAGGCTCTCGACACCGGCATGCATGAGGACGACAATACGCTGCTGGCGACGCCGTTGCACCATGCCGCGGCGTTGAACTGCTGGCTGCTGCCTCATCTCTATCTCGGCGCAACCGCGACGATACTGCCGAAATATACGACCGAAGCGATGATCGGGGCGATAGAAACCTATCGTTGCACCAACGCCTTCACGCCGCCGTCGATGGCGCGCGACATCTTCAGCCATCCGCTGGCGGCAAGTTCCGACCTGAGTTCGTTCGCGCGCTGGTATGTCGGCGGTGCCAACCTGTCGCGCAAGGACCGCGAGGCGATGCATGCGCTGATCCCCGACGTCGAGATATTCTACCAGTACGGGCTTACCGAGGCGGGGGTGATCGTCACGGTACTCAAGGAGAAGGACTACGAGAAGGCGCCAGCCTCGATTGGCCGGGCATTCCTCAATTTCGACGTGCGCATCCTGCGCGAGGATCTGACACCGGCCGATCCGAATGAGGTCGGCGAGATTGTCGTGCGTGGCCCTTCGGTGATGCAGGGTTATTTCAACAACCCCGAAGCGACCGCTGCTGTCATGCACGATGGCTGGCTGCGCACCGGCGATATGGGCGCGATGGACGAAGGCGGGTTCGTCCGGTTCCATGATAGGCTGAAGGACATGGTCAAGACCGGCGGCCTCAACGTCTATTCGCAGGAGGTGGAGCAGGTGCTGCTTCGCCATCCGGCCGTGCGCGAGGCCGCCATCATCGGCCTGCCGAGCGATGCGTGGGGCGAGGAAGTCACCGCCGTGATCGTGCTGCATGACGGTGCAAACGCCGACGTTGCCGAACTCGTGTCCTTCGCGAAGCAGGAACTAGCCGGGTACAAGGTGCCCAAGCAGGTGCACGTGGTCCCTTATGACAACATGCCGATCAACTATAGCGGCAAGATCATCAAGCGCGAGTTGCGCCAGAAGCTATTGGACGCTGCAGCCGGCGGCCAGGGGAGGAGTGCGTCATGATTCCAAAGGGGTTGCTCAGCGGCAAACGGGCTCTGATAACCGGGGCGGGTCAGGGCAACGGCCGGGCCATAGCGATCGGCATGGCTCAGGCAGGTGCCGAACTGGTGCTGGCCGACCTGAACGAGGACGGTTGCCGTGAAACCCTCGACCTTGCCGGCAGCGCCGGCGGAAAGGTCCACCGCCTCGATGTCTCCGACCGCGAGCAATGCTTGGCACTCGCGGCGACGCTGCGCTCCAGCGGAGCCACTATCGACTGTCTCGTCAACAATGCCGGCATTCTGCTGCGCGGCCGCTTCGACCTTCCGGAGAGCGCGGAGTTCTGGGACCGCACCCTCGCCGTCAACGTCAACGGCCCGTACAACATGATCCATGCCTTCCTCCCGCAACTGGAGGAGAAGAAGGGCAGTATCATCAATATCGGTTCGATCCAGTCCTTTGTCGCCACGCCCAACTCGGCCGCCTACACGACCAGCAAGGGCGCGGTGCTGCAATTGACCAAGGCGCTCGCGGCCGAATTGGCGCCGCGCGGCATCCGTGTGAACGGGATTGCGCCTGGCGTCATCCGTACGCCGATGACCGTCGCGAGCCTGGAGAAGGAAGAGGTGCGCACCGCGCTTCTGCGCCACATTCCGATGGCGCGGCCGGGCGAGCCTGAGGAACTGGCCGGACCGGCTGTGTTCCTGGCTTCCGATTTGGCTTCCTATGTCACCGGCGCTATGCTGGCCGTTGATGGCGGATATCTGAGCGTCTAAGATGAAACGCTTAGATTAAACTTTTGCGGGTGTTTTGTTGCGAACCATTGGATCCAAGGGCGAGACCACGGAGATGCTGCTGCGGGAGGCCGGCATACGGTTGATCGCGCAGCATGGATATGAGGCGGTCAGCCTGCGAATGCTTGCCAAGGAGATAGGCATCCAGGCCGGTTCGCTTTACAATTATATCAGCAACAAACAACAGTTTCTGTTCGACCTTCTCGCGTCGATCATCCGCGACCTCGTGGAGGAGATGACGCAGGAGCTTCAGGGACTGACCGACCCGTCCGAGCGCCTGCGCGTCTTCATCCGCCGGCACATCGACTTCCACACCCGCCGCAAGGAAGAGGTCTTCATCGGCAACATGGAGCTGCGCAGCTTGACCCCGGAGAATTCCAAGGTCATACGCCAGATGCGGGACGAGTATGAGGAAATCCTCAGGACCATCATCAAGGACGGGCTGCAGGCCGGCCAGTTTCACTGCTCCGACCCGGCGGTCGTCAAGCTGGCCATCATCACGATGCTGACGGCGATCGCCTCATGGTACAGGCCCGAGGGCCGGCGCAAGATCGACACGCTCACGGCCGAATACACGACGCTGATCTTCCTGATGCTGCGTGCCGAGGGCGCGGAAGCCAACAGTCTCGCAGCGGAATAGCATCCGCCCACATTGCCGCTGTTACCTAAAGGTTGGCCACCCCAGCGGGCGATCTGCGCTCGAACAGTATCCTGGAATCGTGCTCGAGAACCGGCTGGCCGTCGGCGCGCATCGTCGTCACGCGGAAATCAACCCAGCCGGCATCGGGCCGCCGGCGATGCGCCTGGCGCGCAACCACCTCCACACGCACGGAAAGGACGTCGCCCGGCACCACGGGACGGCGCATCCGGAAATGCCGCACCTCGGCGCCGGCGATCAGCCGCGCGCGCGCATAGAGATTGTCGAACGCCATCTTCTGCGTCATCGCGAAGGTGTGGATGCCGCTGGCGCAGAACACTCCGAGCGGCGTCTTCAGCGCCAGCCCGGGATCGACATGCATCGGCATCGGATCATAGCGGCGGGCGAACTCCATGATCTCCTGCGCCGTGACGGGATAGCTGCCGAAGCTCCATGCCCGTCCCGGCGAGAAATCCTCCCAGTAGAGCGTGGCGTCCACCGTATCCATGGAGGTCAGGCGGCGGCGCGGAAGCGCGCGAGGCTGCCGGCGTGCATGACCTTTCCCGGCAGACCGTGGCCGAACAGCCCTTCCGCCATGCGCGCGCATTCGATCAGGGCTTCGAGGTCGATGCCGGTCTCGATCCCCATCTCGTGGCACATAAAGACGATGTCCTCGGTGCAGACATTGCCAGCCGCACCCTTGTGCTCGGCGAAGGGGCAGCCGCCGAGCCCGGCGACCGAGCTGTCGAACTGATCGACGCCCATGCGTAGGGCGGCATAGACATTGGCCATGCCGGTGCCGCGTGTGTCATGCAGGTGAAGGCCGATCTTCATGTCGGGCCAACGCTCGCGCACTGCGCCGATACGCTGCTCGATGTCGAGCGGCGTGGCGAAGCCGACCGTGTCGGCCAGGTAGATGCCCTTCAGGGAGAAGTCGAACTCGGCGGCGAGGTCGATGATCCGCCCGACCATGGCGACGACGTTCGCCACCGGCACCTCGCCCTCGAAGCTGCAGCCGAAGGCGGTCATGACGTAGCCCCATTCGAGCGGCACGCCATGCTTGCGGTAGGTGGACAACCAGCTCCGCTGCTCGTCCTCCGTCTGGGCAATGGTGCGGTTGGTATTGCGCAGCGAAAAGGTCTCTGACGCCGTCATGCGGATCGAGCCGACCACGTCGAGCGGCAGCGAGAGCGCGCGCTCCAGCCCCTGCTGGTTCAGCCACAGGCCGGTGTAGCGCACGCCGGGCTTCTTGCGGATCGCGCGGGCGACCTCGTCGGCGTCGGCCATGGTCGGTACGCGCTTGGGATTGACGAAGGAGACGCAGTCGATTTGCTTGACGCCGGTCTGCGCGAGCGCCTCGATAAAGCTGACCTTTTCCGCGACCGACAGGTTCGCCGGCTCGATCTGGATGCCCTCGCGAGGGCCCTCCTCGTGGATGTGAACATGGCTGGGAAGATCGGACATCGTCACCTCTTGCGCGTGAATCCGGCTCTTTTAATTACGAACATTTGTTTTTATAATTGAAATCCGGGCGCCGCTCAATCAAAAATTCAGCGAGCGCGCGATAGAGGCTGGATGAGCTCCGAGAACCGCCGCGGCGGGGCACCACGACAGAAGGGAGGTGCGATTTGGGTATCAGGGTCGAGAAGGACGACGCGATCGCCTGGGTGACGATCGACCGGCCGGAAAAACGCAATGCCGTCAATGTCGAGATCCACGAGGCGCTGCGGGCGCTGTGGCCCCGGCTGGAGGAGGACGAGGGCGTGCGCGTCGTCGTGCTGACCGGCAGCGGCGACAGTTTCTGCGCCGGGGCCGACGTGCGCTCGTTCCTGCCCTATCTCAAGGAGCGCATCGCCGCCGGCGAGGACCCCGGCGATTTCTGCGGCATCACCCACCGGGCGCTGGCGAAGCCGCTGGTCGCCGCGATCAACGGCCCGGCGCTCGGCGGCGGACTCGAGCTTGCGCTGGCGGCCGACCTGCGGCTGGCGGCCGGGCATGCGACGTTCGGCCTGCCGGAAGTCAGCCTCGGCGCCATCGCCGGGGCCGGCGGCATAACGCGGCTGCCGCGGGTCATTCCCGAGGCGGTGGCGCGCGACATGATCCTGACGGGCCGGACCATCGACGCCCGCCGCGCCTATGAGGTCGGGCTGGTCTCGGATGTCGTGCCACTGGCTAAGCTTCGCGAAACCGTGCGCGCCGTCGCGCGGCAGATCGCGGAAAACTCGCCGCGCGCCGTCGCGCTCAGCCGCTCGGTGCTGAACAAGACGGACGGCATGGCGCTCGCCGATGCGCTCGCGGTCGAACGGACGGCCTTCCGCGCGTCGACCACGACGGAGGATTTCATGATCGGCACGGCAAGCTTCGCCACCGCGACGAAGCCGGCATTCACCGGCCGCTGAAGAGGGGATTCCCGATGGAGACGGAGCGCCGCCCGCTCAACCACGAGCGATCGACCACCTATCGCAGCTTCGAGCGGGCCGACGGCCTGTTCGAGATCGAAGGCACCCTGCGCGACATGAAGGGTTACGCCTATATCGACCGCGAACGCGGCACGCTGGCGCCGGGCACGCCGGTGCACGACATCTTCGCCGTGCTGGTCTTCGACGCGGAGATGACAGTGCGCGATTTCCGCTACGAGCTTCGCGCGACGCCGTTCCGCTACTGCCTCGGCGCGGTGGACCCGTCGAAGCTCGTCGGCGCGTGCATCGGTCGGGGTTGGCGGGCAGCGCTTTCGGAGGCGTTCGGTGCGCATGGCGGCTGCACGCATCTGCGCGAGTTGGTGTTCGGCATGGGCACGATCGCCTTCCAGACCGTCTCGGCCCTGCGCGACCAGAAGATGTTCCAGTCGGGCGGCATCGACGCCGACAGGACGCAGGAGCCCTTCTTCCTCGGCGGATGCCATTCCTGGGCTCATGAAAGCCCGATCGTGGAGCGGTATTTTCCGCAGTATCACCGCAAGCCAGATACACGGGCCGAATAAAGCGGCGTTCGGCGGCGACGTAGAATGCGCCGTCGCGACCTAACCCCGCGATCAGCGCCAGACGGCGCTGACCGGATGTTCGGGGCTTTCGTCGACGATCGTGTTGCGCAGGACACCGATGCCCGAAATCTCGACCTCGACCGCGTCGCCGGGCGCCATCCATACTGGCGGCGTGCGGAACGCGCCGACCCCGCCCGTGGTGCCGGTTATGACCACGTCGCCCGGCTCCAGCCGGGTGAAATGCGAGCAATAGGAAATCAGCGTCGGCACGTCGAAGATCAGATCGTCGAAGGTCGCCGACTGCATCACCTCGCCATTGAGACGTGTCGCCAGCCGCCGGCTTTTCACCTCGCCGAACTCGTCCGGCGTCACCAGCCACGGGCCGAACGCGCCGGTGCCGGGAAAATTCTTGCCAGGCGCGAACTGGGTGGTGTGGCGCTGCCAGTCGCGGATGCTGCCGTCATTGTAGCAACTGAAGCCGGCGATGCAGGCGGCGGCATCCTCGGGGCCGACATTGCGAATGCTCCTGCCGATCACCACGGCGAGCTCACCCTCGAAGTCGAACCGCTCCGAAGCCGCCGGCCGGATCATCGGCTGGCCGTGGCCGACCTGCGAGTTGGCGAAGCGCGTAAAGATCATCGGCTTCGTCGGCGTCTCCCGTCCGGTCTCGGCGACGTGGCTGGCATAGTTGATGCCGACGCAGAGAATCTTGTCCGGGTCGGGGATCACCGGAAGGAAAGCAAGCCCCTCCAGCGGGAAATCGGGCGCCTTGCCGACAAACGACTCGACCGAACGCTGCCACCCTGCCTGCGCCAGAAGCTCGCGAAGGCTTGTCGGCCCGCCAAGGCGCCCGCCGAGGTCGATCACTCCCGGCGCTGCACCATCGGCCACGAGCCCATAGCCCGGCGTTCCGTCCGGTTTCACATAGCTTGCCAGTTTCATGCGTGGACCTGCCGTAGAATATCGATCTGTATCATCCCCGACATCACTGACGGCGCGAGAACACCCGGTTGATCTGCGAGAAAGCGAAGCCCGCCAGAACGACCTTGATGACGTCGCCCGGAAGGAAGGGATAGAGACCGGACTGAAGAAGCCCCGCGTCAAACCCTACATAGATAGCCAGCCACAGAAGGCCGGGAAGATAAAGCAGGGCCGTTGCGGCAAACGCGACCGCCGTCGCCCCGAACAGGCCACGTGCCCATCCGGCCCGAACCATCAGGCCAGCCGACACAGCCGCCAGAAGGAAGCCGACGAGATAGC
The DNA here is from genome assembly GCA_003577315.1 of Hyphomicrobiales bacterium. Classification (GTDB taxonomy): domain Bacteria; phylum Pseudomonadota; class Alphaproteobacteria; order Rhizobiales; family Rhizobiaceae; genus Aerobium. The sequence continues at coordinate 45,546 of QEVK01000025.1, forward strand.
CGCCGGTAGGCCCAAGCATGTAGGGTAGGCCGATTCCGAGCTGCGGTGTGCCGGCAAACACCGGAAGGCCTGCCGCGCCCTGGGCGAGATAGGCGAGGACCGCGGCGCCGCCCAGGACCGGCCCGAGCGTGAAGCCAAGGCCGATCGCGACCAACGACTGCAACGACATCGGCACGGGAGCAAGTGACACCTGATATTTCGCCGACAGCGTCAGCAACAGCGTGCCGAGGATAACCAGGAACACGTTGGTGGCGGGCCGGATATCGCCCTTCGCGAGTCTCCATTGGTCGAGGAAGGTCATGTGAGGTCTCCTGATTGCGTGGAATCGTGTCGCTGCTATCTCACGAGATAGAGGACGATTTCGGGAAAGGCGGTCATCAGCATGACGAACATCAGCATGGCGATGATGAAGGGGATGCTGCCGCGGAATATCTCGCCTAGCGGAACATCCCGCGCCACCGTCTTGATGACGAAGACGTTGACGCCAACAGGCGGCGTCACCAGCCCGATCTCGGCGACGAGCACGACGTAGATGCCGAACCAGACCGGGTCGATCCCGAGCTGGAGCGCGATGGGAAACAGCACCGGCACCGTCAGTATCATCATTCCGAATGTATCGAGCAAGCATCCAAGGATCAGATACATGATCGTAATGATGATGATGAACTGCACATAGGTTAGGTCGAGCGCGGCGATAGTGCTGGAGAGAGAGGCGGTGAAACCCGTTTGGGCCAGGAAGCGGGTGAACAGCGTTCCGCCGACGATGATGAGAAATAGCATCACCGTGATAAGCGAGGCGTCCGCCAGTGAATCCTTGATCGCCGCAAAACTCAGGCTACGGGTCACCGCCGCATAGGCAAGCACGGTCACCACGCCGATGATGGCGCCTTCCGTTGGCGTGAATACGCCAAAATAGAGCCCGCCGAAGATCACGCCGAAGATCAGCAATACGGGTAACACAGAAAACAGCGAGAGGAACCGTTCCTTCCACGAGACGCCCGAGACATCCACAACCTCCCCCGCCTGCTTGGGATTGATCAGCGCCATGCCGACTACGAAGACGGAGAATATCAGGGCAACCAAAAGGCCAGGAATGATGCCTGCAATGAACAGCTTGCCGATAGAAGTCTCGGTCATCAGGCCGTAAAAGATCAGCACGATGCTCGGCGGGATCAGCATGCCGAGCGTGCCGGCCGAGGACATCAGGCCGGTCGCTAGCCGCATGTGGTAGCCATGTCGCCGCATTTCCGGGACGACGATGGCGCCCATCGTGCGGGCTGATGCGGTACTCGATCCGCTGATCGCGCTGAATCCGGCCGTGGCGAAGACAGCGGCTACCCCCAGTCCGCCCGGTAGCCAGCCCAACCAGTAGGAGGCGGCCGTGAACAGCCGGCGCGCGATGCCCATGTGATAGATCAGGTTGCCCATCAGGATGTAGAAGGGCAGGGAAACCAGGACGAATTTCGTTCCTTCTGACCAGAACGCAATGGTGGATTGCGTCATCGCCGTGGTGAAATTACCGACGATCGACAAGCCGGCTAGGCCGAGCATGAAGAGGCTGAGGCCGATGGGAACCCCAAGCGCGACCAGGACCAGGAGCGCAAGGAAGCCGAGATAGCCGATAATGCTCATAGGGATGCCTCCTCGGCATCGGAAGATGCGACAAGGGGAGAGCGGCTGAAAAGCAGCAGCAGCGCGATGATGCCGGACACACCGGCCCCCAGTGCGAGCGCGCCGCGAAGATGGGCAAGCGGCACGAAGAGCTCCGGCGTGCTATCGTTGATCATCAACATGAATTGCGCATCCTTCCAGCATTGCCAGACGATGACGCAGGACAAGACGAACACCAGGAACCATGTCAGGCGGGCAACGGCTTCGAGCATCATGGGCGACATGATTCCCTTCAGGAAATCGGCGCTGATATGGACGCGGCTGAGCCAGGAATGCGGCAGTGCGAGCACGACGGACAGAAACAGCAGAATTGATGCCAGTTCCTGTCCCCACCTGATCGGCGCATTGAACCCGTACCGCAGGGTCACGTCGGCGGCGAGCACCACGAGGATTACAGGCAGGCAGACATAGGCCGACAGGGCAAACAGCACCGATGCGACTAAACGGAGGGTTTTCATGGGCAAATCTCGATGATGGCCGTTTCCGGTTCGATTTGCGGACGCGGGGCGCAAAGAAGGCCCCGCGCCCGCCTGGGCTTATCGAAGCCCTTCGACCGGCTCCGCATCCTTCAGCTTCAGGATATCCTCATCCGAAACCGCTGAATATTTCTGCGTCAAGGCGCGCAGGTCGGCCTCGAGCTGCTCAGCCGAGGGGGCGGAGCCGGCGTTCTTCTCAAGGAAGGCTTCCCACATCGGGGCGAGAAGCTCGTTGACCTTCCTCAGGTCGTCCGCGCTTGCGTCGGTAATGGTGACGCCTTCCGCCTTCATCGTTTCCAGCGCCTTTGCCGTCAGGCGGGTGTACATCTGCTCGTAATTGTACGAAGCGTTGCGACCCGCCTTGTCGAAGACCTCCTTGAGATCGTCCGGAAGCCCGTCATAAAACGCCTTGTTGACGGCATGCGGGATGGCGACGCGGACGACGCCAATGCGGTAGTTGAACTTGCCCACCTCGTGCATACGGTAGGCCACCATGTCGGCGGTGCTGAGGATGATGCCGTCAACGACGCCCTGCTGGAATGCGGTATAGGCGTCGGTGATCGTCATGGTGACTGGCGTGGCACCGAGCCGCTCGACGATCTGGGTGATGCCGCCGCCGGCGGCGCGGATCTTCATGCCCTTCAGATCGTCGATCGAGTTGACCGGCTTCGTCGTCAGAATGTCGTAAACGGGGGTCACGGCGTTGAACGCGAGGTAGATACCCATCCGCTCGTATTCGTCCTTGAAATAGGTCGGGTAGAGCTCATCCACGACCCGGACGGCCGCAACGTCGCTGGCCGGCAGGGCAAGGGGCAGTTCAGTCGCATGAAACAGCTTGAAGCTGTTCGCCGAATATACGGGCCAGGCCGAGGTAACTTCGGTGATGCCGGTTGCGGCCGCGCGGAACCCGTCGGCCACGGTGTGCAGCACCTCGCCCGGATAGTGCGTCACCTTGAACCGTCCGCCGCTCTCCTTCTCGAGCTCGTCGCCGAACGGCTTGATGGCTTCCTGCCATGCGGGCGAGGTTTCGGGCTGATTGAAAGAGATCCTGACGTTGACGGTATCCTGTGCATAGGCAACGTTGCCGGCTAGAAGCGCGGCCGCGACCGCAACGCCAGCTTTCCCAATTCTCAACAAGCTCATGAACTTTCCTCCAAAGTTTCGGTGACGCCCTGGTTAATGCTGGGTGCTGGAGGCTTTTATCTAGGATAAAAATCCTATTCTGTGTCACCCTCCCAGACTCCAACATCAAACAAACGTACGTAAGTTTATTTTTGCCGTCAAGACACCTGTACCTCGCCGGTGATCGCGAAAATACGGATGTTGTCACTAGAGCATCGGATGCTTCTGTGGGATGCATCGCCACCCTATCTGTTGTTCCGCGCCGGATTTATCGGAGAGGCGCTGCACTTTCCGGCCGGATGCTCTACGCCCTTCGGTAGCCTTCCAGCTCGCTGTCATCGACGTCGGGAAGGTTGACGACGAGATTGTCGGGCGTGCGGGCAGTCAGCCAGACCAACTCTTCCGTCGTCGACATGTTGACCTCGACATGCGGCATGAAAGGCGGCACGAAGACGAAGTCGCCCTCCGTCATGTCGACGTACTCCTTGTAGCCGTCACCGAAATAGATCCGGCCCCTGCCCTTCAGCACATATCCCCCGGTCTCGGCCTCGGCGTGGTGGTGCGGAGGCGAGCGATGGCCCGGCTCGTTCGAGACGCGCCCGAACCAGATCCTGGTGGCGGGTGTGTGCTGCGGGCTGACGCCCGACACGCGCACACAGTCCCCGGATTGAGCGGTGCCCTGGTCCTCGGTGCCGCTGCGCGTCACTACGGGTCTCACTTGTGTCATGCTGTTGCCTCCTTTGAAGACACTTGCGAAGGCGGCGGCGCATGGGTCTGATCGACCGCGCCTTCGAGATCGGGATAGTCGACATAGCCGGCGGGCCCGCGGGTATAGAACGTCCTGCGATCCCATTCAGACAGCGGCGCGCCCTCGCGCATCCGCGCAACGAGATCGGGGTTGGAGATGAACGGCCTGCCGAAGGCGATGAGGTCGGCGCGCTTGCCCTGAAGCGCCGCCTCGGCACGATCGCGGTCATATCCACCGGCGGCGATCAAGACGCCGGAATAGCTCTCGCGGATGATCGCCAGCACGTCGGGAGCGCTACCCGCCGAGCCGGTCTTGCGGCTTCCGTCGCCGGAAACCTCGGGCTCGATCACGTGCAGGAAGCCGATGCCGCGCTCGGCCAGCAGCGCCACCACGTCGCGCATGACGCGGTCCGGATCACTATGACGGATGCCGTTGAAGTCGCCATAGGGGGAAATCCGCACCCCGATGCGGTCGAGGCCACCGCAGCGGTCCGCGGCCGCGTCAAGAATCTCGGCGAGGAAGGTCAGCCGCTTCCGCTCCGAGCCGCCATAGGTGTCGCTTCGGCGGTTGGCGTCGTCGGACAGGAACTGCTCGATCAGGTAGCCATTGGCCCCATGCAACTCGACCGCGTCGAAGCCGGCATCGAGTGCGCGCGCGGCGGTGGCCGCGAAATCCTCGACGGTCGCCCGCACCTCGCCGGTCGTCAGTTCGCGCGGAGGCGGCAGGTCTTGCAAGCCGGCGCGCGTGAAGATCTTTCCTGCCGCCGCCACGGCCGAGGGAGCGACAGCGTCCAGATCGAGCGGGTTGTTGTCGCGCGAGAACACACGTCCGACATGCCAGAGCTGGGCCGCGATCCTGCCGCCACGCTCATGCACGGCCCGCGTCACCCGTTCCCAGCCCCTCGACTGGCCGGCCGACCACAGGCCGGGCGTGTAGGGATAGCCATGCGCCTGCGGGCTGATGCCGATCGCCTCGGTGACGATCAGGCCGGCCGAAGCACGCTGCGCGTAATATTGCGCCGCGAACGGGCCGACATCGCCCTCCCAACTGGCGCGGCTGCGCGTCATCGGCGCCATCACGACGCGGTTGGCCAGTTCCACCCCAGCGACGGTGAACGGCGAGAACAGCAGACTTTCGCTCATGCGCCGGCTCCGTGCGCGATCACTTCGCGCTCAGAGCCGAGCCAAGGCGAAAGCGTCGCCGTCGCGAATCGCTTCTCATCCTCGACAAGCTCCCGGTAGGCGCGGCGCCCGTCGCGGTCCTGGAAGGAGAATTCGAGGTCCTCGCGGCTGGCCCAGTAGATTTCCGCCATGCCGAGCGGGCTGCGGCATTCGATCCCGCGCGCCGAGGCCATGACCTCCTCCAGCGGGTCCGCCACATGCGGCGTCTGGACATAGCGGGCGACGCGCAGCGTCGCCGCATGCTTCTCCATCAGTGCGCCATGGTCTTCCATCCAGCGTCTGCGCGCCTCCTCGCGGTCGAGATCGGGACGCGGGAAAATGATGTAGGTGAGCTTGACCATCGGGGAACCTCCATCATTTATAGAAACAAACGACTGTTATTTTGTCAACAGCGACAAACCCGCTGCGCACAGGCGGCGGGTAGATTCATACCCGGCGTTTGCCAGCGCCGGGGTGGGCGCGAAGCTGGGCGACGGCCTCGGGGTTGACGAGGCCGGAGAGGTCGCCGGCCTCGTCGCCGACCCAGATCGCGCGGACCACGCGGCGCATGATCTTCATGCTGCGGGTCTTCGGAAGATCGTCGACGAAGGCGATCTCCTTCGGCCGGAACGACGAGCCGAGCCCGTCGGCCACGGCGCGGCGCAGCTCCTCGACCAGCGCCGGCGTTTCCCCGACCCCGCGGGTCGGCACGCAGACACAGACCACGGCCGAGCCTTTGACCGGATCGGGAACGCCGATCGCCGCCGCTTCCGCCACCTTGCCGGTGGCGAGCAGGAAGGTTTCGATCTCGGCCGGGCCGGTGCGCTTGCCGGCGATCTTGATCGTGTCGTCGGAGCGACCGTGGATGAACCAGTCGCCGTCCTCGTCGACCGAGGCGAAGTCGCCATGCACCCACATGCCGGGGATCTTCGACCAGTAGCTTTCGATGTAGCGGTCGGGATCGCGCCACAGGCCGCGCGTCAGGCCGATCGACGGCACGGCAAGCGCCAGCTCGCCGACCTCCCCGCGCGGCAGCGGCCGGCCGTCGGAATCGACCACCATCGCCCCCATGCCGGGAATGGGACCGGCGAAGGCGCAGGGCTTGAGGTCGGGGTGCAGGACGGTGCCGGCGACGATGCCGCCGCCGATCTCGGTGCCGCCGGAATAGTTGAGAATCGGCGCCCGGTTGCGGCACACCCTGTCGCGGAACCAGTTCCAGGCTTCGGGCGTCCACGGCTCGCCGGTCGAGGCGGTGACGCGCAGCGCCGACAGGTCGTATCGCTCGACCGTGCCCTCGGGCTGCTGCATGAAGGCGCGCACCATGGTCGGCGCCACGCCGAGGAAGCTGATCGCGTGGTCCTGCGCCAGCCGCCACAGCCGGCCGGGCTCGGGATAGTCCGGCACGCCCTCGGCAAGCAGCATGGTCGCGCCGATCATCGGCGCGGCGACGGCGAGGATCGGGCCGGTCAGCCAGCCCATGTCGCTCATCCACAGCAGGCGGTCGTCCGGCCGCAGATCGAGGATCAGGCCGAAATCCAGCGCCACCTTGGTCATGAAGCCGCAATGGGAATGGACGGTGCCCTTGGCCTTGCCGGTGGTGCCGGAGGTGTAGACCAGCATCGCCGGCGTCTCGGCCGGCAGCTCGACCGGCGCCATCGGCTCGGCCGCGGCGAGGAAGTCGTCCCAGCCGAGCCAGCGCGGATCGGCGTTTTCCGGGTCGCGGGCGACGACCACGACATGCCGCAGCGCCGGCGTCGTCGCGCGCACGGTCTCGATCACCTCGGCCATCTCGACCGGCTTGCCGCGCCGGAAGGTGCGGTCGACGGTGATGGCGGCGACCGCGCCGGAATCGGCGAGCCGCTCGGCCACCGCCTGAACGCCGAAGCCGGAGAACATCGGCAGCGCGACGGCGCCGACGCTGGCTATCGCTAGGAAGGCAGCGATGGTTTCGGGCACCGACGGCATGAACAGGCCGACCACGTCGCCGCGGCCTATCCCGAGCGCGTGCAAGCCCCCCGCGGCCTTCGCCACCGTGTCGCGCAGCACGGCGAAGCTCATCTCGCGCCGGCTGCCGTCCTCGCCTTCCCACAGGATCGCGGGCTTGTCGGCATGGCCGTTGGCGAGCGTGCGGTCGAGGCAGTTATAGGCGATGTTGGTGGTTCCGCCGACGCACCATTCGGCCCATTCCGGACCCTTCGACACATCGAGCAGGCGCTCGAACGGCTTGAAGAAATGCAGGCCATGATATTGCATCACCGCCGGCCAGAACCATTCGGGATCGCGGGCGGCGCGCTCGACAAGCTGCTCGTAGTCGGCCAGGCCGTGCTGCGCGATGAAACGCGCCAGCGGCGCCTCACTGTCGGTCCGCGCGGTCATGCCGGCACCTCCGCGTCGAGCACCACGATCCGGGCGATGAACGGCGTCATATAGGCTCTCATCTCCACATGGGCGGCCGAGACCTGGTAGTCGTCATGCGCCTGCGAGGACGCGAAGGTGCCAACCAGCGCATGGGTCAGGCCGTCGCTTCGCGAGGCGACGTTCCTGACCAGCGCATAGGCGAGCGCACCGGGACATTCGGCAAGCACGCGCTGCCGGTAATGCTCGACCCTGTCGAGGAATCTCCCGTCGGCCTCGGGCGTGAAGGTCATCATCACGATGTGATAGAACATGTTCCGTGGTCCCCCGTCTTGTTCGATGCGGCCGCTCAGGCCGTCCATCCGCCATCCAGCATCATCGACGAGCCGGTCATCAGCGCCGACGCATCGGAAGCAAGGAAAACGGCCGCGCCCATCAGATCCTCCACCTTGCCGAGACGGCCGAGCCTGATCCGCGACAGGACGGCGTCGCGAAAGCCGGGGTCGGAAAGGGAGGACTGCGTCATCTCGGTCTCGATGAATGTCGGGCACAGGCTGTTGACCCGGATGCGATGCGGCGCGAGCTCGACCGCCAGCGCCCGTGTCATGCCTTCGACGGCGAATTTGGAGATGGTGTAGACCGACCGTCCATTGGCGGCGACGCGGCCGGCCTGGGAGGACAGGTTGATGATCGAGCCGCCGGCGCCGGCCGCCACCATGCGCCGCGCCGCCGCCTGCGCGACGAAATAGGCGGCGCGCACGTTGAGGCTCATCACCGTGTCGTACTCCTCCTCCGTCGCCTCGACGAAGGGGCGGGGCCGGTTGGTGCCGGCATTGTTGACGAGGATGTCGCAAGGGTCGACGGCGGCCATCGCCGCCTGCACCGCGCCGGGGTCGCGCACGTCGACGGCATGGCCTTGCGCCGTGCCGCCAACGGCACAGATCGACGTCGCGGCCTCCTCGACCGCCTCGCGCGAACGTGCCCACAGCGTCAGCCGGGCGCCCGCCCCGGCAAGAGCCAGCGCCAGCGCGAAGCCGATGCCGCGGCTGCCGCCGGTGACGAGGGCGTGGCGGCCATCAAGCCGGAAACTCGGTGTGGTCGGCATATGCGGTCGCATCGTCATCTTCCCCCGGGGCGCGTGGCGCGTTCAATGAATGTGGATGCCGCCATTGACGTCGATCGCGGCGCCGGTGACGTAGGCGGACAGGTCCGAACCGAGGAACAGGCAGACGCCGGCGACATCCTCGGGTCGGCCGAGCCGGCCGAGCGGGATGGCGTCGACGATCCGGCGCTTCCCCGCCTCGTCGAAGGCGTCATGGTTCATGTCGGTGATGGTGACGCCGGGATTGACCGCGTTGACGCGGATGCCCCTCGGCCCCAGCTCACGGGCCATGGCCTTGACGAGACCCAGCACGCCGCCCTTCGAGGCGGCATAGTGGGCGCCTCCGACGAAGCCGCCGCCGCGCTGCGCCGCCACCGAGGCCATGCAGACGATCGAGCCGGACCCTTGCGCCGCCATCGCCGGGATCACCGCCTGCGACATATGCAAGGTGCCGCGCAGGTTGGCATCCATGATCAGGTCGTAATCGGCGGCGGAAATCTCCGTCACCGCCCGCGGCTGGGTGATGCCTGCATTGTTGACGAGGACGTCGATGCGCCCCCACATCCCGAGCACGTCGGCCGCGAACGCATCGCAGGCGGCGCGGTCCGTGGCGTCGCAGGTATACCCCTTTGCCTCGCCGCCGATCATGGCAGCGAGACGCTGTGCGCTGCCTTCCCTGACATCCATCATGGCGACCCGCGCGCCGGCGGCCGCGAAGGCCTTTGCCGTCGCGAAGCCGATGCCGGCCGGCGAGCCGGCGCCGGTGATCATGACGACCTTGTCCGGCAGAAGATGCTGCACGTCAGCCTCCCGTTCCATTCCGGCAGGCGAAGCGGAACGGCTCCGTCCGGAAATCATCATGCCGCGCCGACTTCGACGGCGAAGAGCGCTGCCGCCAGTCGCGCCGTCACGGCAATCCCCCTTCCCGACGCGCGCCGGCACAGCCTTTCGGCAAAAATGCCAGTTATAGAAGAATTGTCAATAATCTCATAAAAAGGGATTTACAATAATTTTTGGATGCGGTTCAAATCACTTGCCTGCTGGCAGGTGAAGGCACGTCACTCGGCGGCGGGGCTGTTGGCGAGAGGGCATCTGCGGCGGGACTGTCGGTGGGCTCCCGAGCGGCTCCGGGCAAACTTCAGGCTTCACCCCTGGGAACCTGAAGCCGGCAACCGTGATAGGAAGAGGCATCACGACAGGCAGCTTGTCCCGGAGCGAGGATATGAAGGCAGAAAAAGACGGCGAAACCCGCATGACCAGCCTGGACAAGATGCTGGGCATCCTCGACCTGTTCGACGATGGCAAGACGGGGGTGCAGCTCGAGGACGTCATGCGACTGACGCAGCTGTCGCGCGCGACGGCCTATCGCTACCTGCAATCGCTGTCGAATGCGGGGCTTCTCGCGCCGGCGGCTGGCGGCGCCTACGTGCTGGGGTCGCGGGTGATCGAGCTCGACCGGCTGATGCGGCTGACCGATCCGCTCCTGACCAATGCCAGCCCGGTCATGCACGAGGTGGCGGCCGCGCTCGGCGTCAATTTCATGCTGTGCAGCTATTATGGCGACAAGGTCATGTGCGCCGATCTGGCATGGCCCGACGAGAGCCTCGTGCGCGTCTACGAGCGCGGCCGGCCGATGCCGATGTTCCGCGGCGCGATGGCGCAGGTGATCCTGTCCAACCTCACCCCCTACCAGTTGCGCAGCATCATGCTGTGGCACGGCGACGAGATCGAGGCGGCCGGCCTCGGCTCGAACTGGGACGAGTTCCGCGCGACGATGTCGCGCATGCGCAAGGCGGGCTGCGTCGTCACCCGCGGTGAGGTCATCCCCGATCTGGTCGGCATCGGCGCGCCGATCCTCGACCCCGACAAGCGGGTCCTCGGCAGTCTGGTGATGATCCTGACTGAAGCTGGTTTTGCGCGCGTCGACGCGGCCGCGATGCGCCGGCAGGTGATCGAAGCGGCCGGGCGGATAAACGAGAGGCTGGCGAATGCCGCAAGGCGGACGGGCGTGCCCACCCTTGCGGCAAGGCCGAGGCGCGGCAGCCAGCGCGGAACAAGCAGCGCCTGACAGGAAAGGACGGGACGAGATGACCAACGCGATGCAGGCGAAGAAGCGGCCGTTCAGGGGCCACAAGGCGACCCATTTCCGCTTCGAGACGGACGGGGACGGCCGGGTCGCCACCAT
>QEVK01000026.1 GCA_003577315.1 Hyphomicrobiales bacterium
CCGGCAGGCCCCGGCAGAAACCGACCCCGCCCAACGCTACCTCCTCAAGAGCATGGACAAAAAGTCCAGAACGCCGCTGGCGATCAGCCTGTTGATGGCAGGCCTCGTGGTCTATCTCAAGTCCTTCTTCACCGGCGGCAGCCAGGCGGCGGACGGCGACGGCCCGCGACCGGCCGAGGCGGGGAAGATCGACCCCGAGCCGTCGCCGCAGGAGCAGGCGCTCGCGCTCGCCGCCCTGCCCGCGCCGCCCTCCCCCTCCGAGACCGCCGCCGGCGACCCGGCCCACGGCAGCGGCGGCCGGATCGTCGAGGAGCTCCCCTGGGCGCGCTTCATGCCGGTCGAGAGCCCGCAGATGGGGGCGTCCATCGAGATCGACGCCAGCGGCTGGATCGGCTCGAAGCTGTTCGGCTTCGATTCGCTCGCCGCCAACGACAACGCGACGCCGGGCTTCCACGCCCCGGCCGGCCCGCAACCGCAGGAAGGCCCCGGCGAGACCGGGCACGGACCGGGCACGACCGATCCCGATCCCGGTTCCGGCGGACCCGGCGGGCCGGCGATCGATCCGCCGGAGGAGGAATGCTCGTGCGGCGGCCCCGGGCAGCCCGAAGGCCCGGTCTGCGACGAGGATGACGAGGAAAGGGAGCCGAACCGCGCGCCGCGCGTCTCCGGCCCCGTCTACCTCCTCGACATCGCCGGCTGCGCCGTGCTGCTGATCGGCCTCGGCGAGTTGCTGCGCAACGCCCACGATCCCGACGGCGACGCGCTTTCGGTCGAGAATCTCACCGTCTCGCACGGCACGCTGACGCAGGCCGGCGACGAATGGCTGTTCCAGGGCGGGCCGCGCCTCCAAGGCCAGGTGACGATCACCTACGAGATCACCGACGGCGCGCTGTCGGTGGCGCAGGTCGCCTATGTGACGGTGCGGCGGAACGCTGTCGAAGGCTCCGGCGGCGACGACGTCATCCTCGGCAGCATGTGCGCCGACGAGATCGACGGCGGCGACGGCGACGACAACATCGACGCGCGCGGCGGCGACGACATCGTGACGGGCGGAAACGGCGACGACCATATCGTGGCGGGCGACGGCGACGACACCGTCTTTGCCGGCGCGGGCAACGACATCGTGTTCGGCGGCCAGGGCGACGACCACATCTCCGGCGGCGACGGCGACGACCGGCTCTATGGCGAGGACGGCGACGACATCCTGTTCGGCGACGCCGGCGACGACCTGCTCAGCGGCGGCGACGGCGACGACATCCTCGTCGGGGGCGACGGCGACGACGTGCTCGACGGCGGCGACGGCGACGACGTGCTGATCGACGGCGCGGGCCGCGACCGCACGCTGGGCGGAAACGGCGACGACCGTATCGTGGCGGCGCTCGACGGCGAGGCCGATGTCCACGACGGCGGCGACGGCCACGACACGCTCGACTATTCGGCGACCAGCCGGGGCGTGACCGTCGACCTTTCCGAAGGCATCGCCACCGGATGCGAGATCGGCGAGGACACCGTGACCTCGATCGAGGCCGTCATCGGCGGCTCGGGCGACGACCATCTGATCGCCGGCCCGGACGTGGCGGCGACCTTCACCGGCGGCGCGGGCGACGACATCTTCGAGTTCCTGCCGCCGGGCGAGCCCGCGCCGGAGAGCGAGCCCGCGCCCCTCATGCACACCGTGCTCGACTTCACGGTCGGCGACCGCATCCGCATGTCGAAATACGACATCTTCGAGCGCGTGCTCGACAAGTTCGAGGACCGTTTCGAGGAGATATACGGCGACGATTTCGACGACGACGACATCGCCATCCGCTATCGCCACGACCGCACCGACGAACTGAGCCGCACCGTGGTCGAGGCCGACTTCAACGGCGACGGGACGTGGGAGACGACCGTCGCCATCGAGGGCCATCGCGTCCTCGTCATCATCGAACATGCGTGAGCGGAGGCCGCCATGGACACCGAGACCCACAACCCCTTCCGCATCGGCCCGCGCGTCTTCGCCGGTTTCACGCTCGGCTTCCTGCTCGTGGCCGGGGCCGGCGGCTGGGCGGCCACGGCGCACCTTTCCGGCGCGGTCATCGCCCAGGGCCAGGTGGCGGTCGACCAGAAGCTGAAGGCGATCCAGCACCGCGACGGCGGCATCGTCAGCGAGATCGCCATACGCGAGGGCGACCTGGTCGAGGAAGGCCAGGTGCTGCTTCGCCTCGAGGACGCCCAGACCCGGGCCGAGCTGTCGATCGTGGAGGCCCAGCTCGTCGATCTGGCGGCGCGCAAGGCGCGCCTGACGGCCGAGCGCGACGGGCTGGCGGAGATCGGGTTCCCGTCGAGCCTCGACCTGTCGCGCGGCGAGACGCTCGAGCTCGTCAACGGCGAGACCCGCATCTTCCGCGGCAACCGCACGAACCGGGAAAGCCGCAAGCAGCAGCTCGAGCTCGGCATCGACCAGATCGGCGAGGAGATCAAGGGGCTGGAATCGCAGCGCGTGTCGAAGTCCGACGAGATCGCGCTGGTCGAGGAGCAGCGCGACAAGCTCGAGCGCCTCGTCAGGCAGCAGCTTCTCGAGCGCGGACCGCTCTATTCGGCCGACCGGGACCTTGCGCGCCTCACCGGCGAGCGCGGCGAGATCGATGCCGCCATGGCGCGGGCCCGCGCCCGCGTGAGCGAGATCCGCCTCCAGATCATCGCCATCGACGAGACCGCCCGCACCGAGGCCCAGCAGGAGCTGACCATGGTCGAGACCAAGATGTCGGAGCTTCAGGACCGCCGCATGGCGATCTCGGACCGGCTGTCGCGCACGGAAATCCGCGCGCCGATCGCCGGCACGGTCAACGAGCTGAACATCCACACCATCGGCGGCGTCATCACGCCCGCCGAGGTGCTGGCGACCATCGTTCCCAAGGACGCGAAGCTCAAGGTCGAGGTCATGCTGCAACCGACCTCCATCGACCAGGTGGCGGCCGGACGCCCGGCGCGGCTGAGGCTGACGGCGCTCAACCAGCGCACGACGCCGGAGCTGATCGGCACCGTCTCGCACGTGTCGCCCGCGACCACGCGCGATGCCGCCAGCGGCCAGCTCTACTACAAGGGCGACATCGACATCCTGCCGGGGGAGCTCGCCAAGATGGGCGACAGCCGCCTCATCCCCGGCATGCCGGTCGAGGTCTACGTCACGACGAGCGAGCGCACCGCGCTCTCCTATCTGGTGAAGCCGATCACCGACCAGTTCAGCAAGGCGTTCCGGGAACGCTAGCGCACGGGGGTCACGGGCGACGACAACGATCCCATCATCCGCCTGCGGACGTCCTGACCGGCGTCGACGAGGTCTTTCCGCTGCCGCCCATGTCTCGCAAAGGCCGGGCGGGCCGCATCGTCGCGTCCGCATCGTTCGTTCACGGGATTGCCGGGCGCAGGAACGGGCTATCCATGCCTGTCATACGTGCTAGTCTTCCACGGCGCGGCGATGTCAATTCGGGGGTGGGTGGCCTGCTGTCATGCCGATGCACGAAAACGATCGCGGCTGGCTTTCGGGACTGAGCCTGTCGAACCAGTTCCTGGTGGCGGCCGCCGTGGTGCTGTGCCTGTCGATGGCCGTGCTGGGAAGCTGGGTCAACCGCCAGATCACCCGCAGCGTGCTGGCGACCTCGGGCGCGGCCGGCGCCGCGTTCCTCGATGCCTTCGTCGAGCCGCTGGTCCAGGATATCCTGCCGGACGGGACGCTGCCCGCCGGCAGCCACGCCGCGCTCGACGCGCTGCTGCGGGAAGCGCCGATCCGCAGGAACATCGTCTCGGTCAAGATCTGGCGGCCGGACGGGCTCGTCGTCTACACCAACTGGTCGAAGGAGCTGATCGGCCAGCGCTTCGTGTCGACGGACGTCGCAAGGGCGGCGGCCGGCGAGATCGTCGCCGAGTTCGAGGACATGACGAGCGCCGAGAGCGCGCACGAGCAGGGCCTCGGCCTGTCGCTGATCGAGGTCTACACCCCGCTCTACCGCGCCGACACCGGCGAGGTGATCGCGGTCGGCGAGGTCTACGAGAACGCCGAGGCGCTCGCCGCCCAGCTCGACATCGGCCTGTTCCGCACATGGGTCGTGGTCTGCGTGACGACGCTGGTGATGCTCGCCATCCTCTACGCCATCGTCCGCCGCGGCAGCCGCACCATCGCCGTGCAGCGGACCGAATTGCAGGAGCGGTTCCGGGACTCCCAACGAATGGCGACGCTCAACGAGACGCTGCGCTTCGAGGCCGAGCGCGCCCGGCTCGACGCCAACGCGGCCAACGAGGAGCTGATCGGACGCATCGGCCTCGACCTTCACGACGGGCCGATCCAGTTGCTCAGCCTGCTGATGCTGCGGCTGGGAAAGCTGCAACGCGGCGGCACCACGCCCGAGGACGCGGCCAACATGGCGGCGATCAAGGACCTGACCGCCGCCGTCATCCAGGAGTTGCGGACGCTGTCGGCCGGGCTGGCCCTGCCGGAGATCGGCGACCTCAACGTGGCCGAGGCGATCCGGCTCGCCGCCGAGCGGCACGAGAACCTCACCGGCACCAAGGTCGACGTGAAGCTGGGCAAGCTGCCGCGGCGGGTGACCGGCGCGCTCAAGATCTGCATCTACCGCATCGTCCAGGAGTCGCTGACCAATTCGTTCAAGCATGCCGGCGGCGAAGGCCAGCGCGTCAACGCGCGGCTCATGGACAACAGCGTCGTCCTGCGCATCTCGGACCGCGGCGGCGGCCCGCCGGGCGGCGAGAACCCCGGCGGCGGGCCCTCCAAGCTCGGGCTGCGCGGCATCCGCAACCGGGTGGAGGCGTTCGGCGGCGTCGCCGACGTCCGCTCCGGCCCGTCCGGCACGGTGGTGGAGGTGAGGCTGCCGATCAGCGAGCTCGCCACGCGCGACAGGATCGCGCCGGCCGGCAGGCGGCAGCAAGCCCGGGTCAGTTGAGCAGGTCGCCCGCCTGGCGCGCGCCGGACCTGTCGCTGGCGTAGCCGCCGAGCTCCTGCGCGGCGAGCACCACCTCGACGCGGTTGCGCGCCTGAAGCTTCTGCATCAGCAGCGTCATGTAGTGCTTGACGGTCTTCTCGCTGATCTGGAGCCGCTGCGCGATCTCCTTGTTGGTGCGGCCGAGCAGCAGGAGGCGCACGATCTGCTCCTCGCGCACGCTCAGCTTGACCTTCTGCGCCGCGGTGCGCCGGATCGAGGCGGCGCGCAACGCCGCGATGACCTTGCTCGCGAAGCTCGGCGTGATGAAGGTCTCGCCCGCCAGAACGGTGTCGATGGCCTGCATCAGCTCGTCGTCGGTGCTGCCCTTGAGCACATAGCCGGTGGCGCCGGCCTCCAGCGCCCTCACCGCATGGTCGATGCCGGCGGAGGCTGTGAAAACGACGATCTTCGTCTCCGGCGACAGCTCGCGGGTGCGCACGATGGCGGCGAAGGCGTCTCCCGGCATGTTGAGATCGAGCAGCACCACGTCCGGGTGCTTGGCGGTGGCGAGCTCGACGACGTCGGAGGCGCACCGTCCGACGGCGAGGACTTCAAAGCGGGCAAGTTCGGAGAAGATATGGGCCAGACCATCCAGAAGAACCGGATGATCGTCGACAAATGCTATGGAGACCCTGCCCATACAAGAAAATCCCCTTGGCGGGCAAGAATACTACCGGCAAGCCGAAAGGGTGTAAACAGGCAAGATCGCATATGGTTGACGGCGTCGTCCGCCGGCCCCGCGCGCAACCGGCCGCACCCGCGATCCAGACCGCCGCGGGCGGGAAAACCCGCCGCCGATGGCTTCCGGTGCGCAGTGGTGGAGGGGGTTGGATTCGAACCAACGTAGGCATAGCCAACGGATTTACAGTCCGTCCCCTTTAACCACTCGGGCACCCCTCCGTACTGCGCCGGAGCCATGCTGCGAGGCAGGTGCGCGATCGCCCGACGAGCGAACCGCCCGGCAACCGCGAGCGCCTTATGGCGGGCCGGCCTGTCGCTGTCAACCGGGCTTCCGCCCAAATTTTGGGGGCGGGTTCGCGCGAATGCCGCGCGGCGCGGCGAAGGCCGTATCCAAGCCCGGCCTTCGCCGCTATAGGAGCGTCATGAGCAGCGACAGAAAGACCGGAACGCCGAAGGACAGCCACTATGCGCGGCTGCGCCGCGCGCATCGCCGCACCGAGGAGACCGGCCGGCCTGCAGCGAAGCCGCGCCCGCATCCCGGCCAGCAGGCGCAGCAGCCGGCGCCCGACGGGCTGGTGCGGCTCTACGGCCTGCACACGGTGCGCGCCGCGCTCGACAATCCCGCGCGCAAGGTCCGGCGCATGCTCGTCACGCGCAACGCGGCGGCGCGCCTCGGCCTTGCCGAGCCGCTTTCCCTGCCCTTCCCGGCCGAGATCGTCGAGCCGCGCGACATCGACCGCATCCTGGGCGCGGACGCCGTGCATCAGGGCGCGATGATCGAGGCCGAGCCGCTGAAGCCCAAGCCGCTCGCGGCGCTGTCCGGCACGCCGCTGGTGCTGGTGCTCGACCAGGTGACCGACCCGCACAATGTCGGCGCGATCCTGCGCTCGGGCGTCGCCTTCGGCGCGGGCGCGCTCGTCACCACGGCGCGTCACAGCCCGGCCGAGACCGGCGTGCTCGCCAAGGCCGCCTCGGGCGCGCTGGAGCACATCGACCTGATCGAGGTGCGCAACCTCGCGGAAGCGCTGGAGGAGCTGCACGCGGCCGGCTTCGAGACCATCGGCCTCGATTCCGAGGGACCGGCGGAGCTCGAGGACACGTTCTCCGGCGGCCGCGTCGCGCTGGTGCTGGGCGCCGAGGGCAAGGGGCTGCGCCAGAAGACGCGCGCCACGGTGAGCGCGCTCGCCCGGCTCGACATGCCGGGCGCGATCCGTTCGCTCAACGTGTCGAACGCGGCGGCGGTGGCGCTCTACGCCGCGCGCCGGCATCTCGACCGCGCCGGCGGGCGATAGGGCTTCAGCCCAGCCCGCCCATCCCGGTCGCGTGGCGCATGTAGAAGGCGAGCGCGACGAAGCCGGCCGCGAAGGCGACGCCCTGCCAGTCGACATCGGCCTCGCCGACCTCGCGGGCGATGCGCAGGACGAGCCACAGGGCGGCGGCCAGCGCCAGCGCGACAAGAACGAAACGGATCATCGGCGACACTCCCGCTGCGTGCCCATGCTTGCGCACCGGATATGGGCGCGATTGCGGGCAAAACGATGACGGCGCGGAAAGGAAGGATGGTGCCCCCGGCAGGACTCGAACCCGCGACCCCCTGATTACAAATCAGGTGCTCTACCAACTGAGCTACAAGGGCTTGGTCACAGGCGTTAGCACAATTCGCCCGCCAGTAAAACGGAATGTCGGCCGCGCGGAAGCCGCCGCCGGCGGGCGCCGCTATCCATCGCGGCGCGCCCGTGCTAGGTGCGGTCGTTGCGTCAACCACCGGATCGTCGCGCGCCACGGCATGAGCACCGAGCATCTTTCCCTCACCTTCATCTGCGCCGACAATCCCGACGCCCACGAGGCGGCTGCGAGGCTCGCCGCGCTCTACGGCCAGTCGCCGCTGGCGCAGGCCGACGTCGTCGTCGCGCTGGGCGGCGACGGCTTCATGCTCCAGGCCATCCACGAGAACATGGATTCCGGCCGCTCGATCTACGGCATGAACCGCGGCACGGTCGGCTTCCTGATGAACGAATATTCGGAGATCGACCTGCGCGAGCGCATCGCCGCCGCGACCGCCGAGACGATCCGGCCGCTGGTGATGGAGGCGGTGACGACGTCCGGCGAGACGGTGTCGGCGCGCGCCATCAACGAGGTGTCGCTGTTCCGCCAGTCGGCGCAGGCCGCCAAGGTGCGTATCTCCATCGACGGCAAGATGCGGCTGGACGAGCTCGTCTGCGACGGGGTGATGGTGGCGACGCCGGCCGGCTCCACCGCCTACAACCTGTCGGCGCACGGGCCGATCCTGCCGCTCGACGCGCCGCTTCTGGCGCTCACCCCGGTCAGCCCGTTCCGGCCGCGCCGCTGGCGCAGCGCCCTCATCCCCAACCGCTCGACGGTGCTGTTCGACATCCTCGAGGCCGACAAGCGGCCCGTCAACGCCGTCGCCGACCACGCCGAGGTCAAGTCGGTGGTCTCCGTCAGCGTGCGCGAATCGCGCAACTCGACGGTCACGCTGCTGTTCGACGCCAGCCACTCCTGGGACGAGCGCATCCTCGCCGAACAGTTCCGCTATTGAATACGGCGGCGATCTTTACGATAATCAGATGAAATCCGCGCAAATGCGGCCTTTTGGCGCCTGTGCCGTTGACATCGGCCCATCCGCGCCTTAACGGCGGCGTGAGGCATCCGTGCGCCGACGCCGGAGCCGGGACGCATTGCGGCAGCGTCGCAGAGTCGCGAAACAGCAAAGACATCCGAAACGTGTCATCTTTCGACCAGACTGAAACCGAGACCGCCACCACGGTCGAAACACCCGTCGTCACCTTCGCCGAGCTCGGGCTCTCGCAGAAGGTGCTGTCGGCCGTCACCGATGCCGGCTACACGACGCCGACGCCGATCCAGGCCGGCGCCATCCCGCACGCGCTTGTCGGCAAGGACATCCTGGGCATCGCCCAGACGGGCACCGGCAAGACGGCGGCCTTCGTGCTGCCGATGATCACCCGGCTGGAGAAGGGCCGGGCGCGGGCGCGCATGCCGCGCACGCTGATCCTGGAGCCGACGCGCGAGCTTGCCGCGCAGGTGGAGGAGAACTTCATCAAGTACGGCAAGAACCACCGCCTGACCGTGGCGCTGCTGATCGGCGGCGTCTCCTTCGACGAGCAGGAGCGCAAGCTCGAGCGCGGCGCCGACGTGCTGATCGCCACGCCCGGCCGCCTGCTCGACCATTTCGAGCGCGGCAAGCTCTTGCTGACCGGCGTCGACATCCTCGTCATCGACGAGGCCGACCGCATGCTCGACATGGGCTTCATCCCCGACATCGAGCGCATCTGCAAGCTGATCCCCTTCACCCGGCAGACGCTGTTCTTCTCCGCGACCATGCCGCCCGAGATCACCAAGCTGACCGAGCAGTTCCTGCAGGCGCCGGTGCGCATCGAGGTGTCGAAAGCGGCCTCCACCGGCGTCAATATCGAGCAGTACCTCGTCAAGTCGAAGTCCAGGGGCTGGGACAAGCGCGACACGCTGCGCCGGCTGATCCGCGCCGAGGACGCCGAGCTGAAGAACGCCATCATCTTCTGCAACCGCAAGGTCGACGTCTCCGAGCTCTACCGCTCGCTGGTCCGCCACGAGTTCGACGCCGGCGCGCTCCATGGCGACATGGACCAGCGCGCGCGCATGGCCATGCTGGCCGCCTTCCGCGACGGCAAGCTCAAGCTGCTGGTCGCCTCCGACGTCGCCGCGCGCGGCCTCGACATTCCCGACGTCAGCCATGTGTTCAATTTCGACGTGCCGATCCACGCCGAGGACTATGTCCACCGCATCGGCCGCACCGGCCGCGCCGGCCGCTCGGGCAAGTCGTTCACCATCGTCACCCGCTCCGACACCAGATATCTCGACGCCATCGAGGCGCTGATCGGCAAGAAGATCGACTGGCTCGACGGCGACCTGTCGACGCTCGGCCAGGACGACGCCGAGGACGAGGCGCCCCGCCGCGGCCGCGGCAGGAAGCGCGAGGGGGGGCGCGACGCAGGACGCGAGCGCGGCCGGGCTTCCGACGACAGGAAGGCCCGCGACGGCCGGCGCGCGCCGAAGGCCGAGGTCGAGGACGTGGCGGCGGCCGGAGAGCCGGCAGCGCGGGAAGCCGCCGACAGCAGGGACGCTTCCGACAAGCGGCGCACCCGCAAGGAGGCGACCAAGGCCGCCAATGCCGAACATGGCGCCGAACACGGGGCCGGGCATGAGGCCGGACACGCTGTCGGGCACGGGGCCGGAGGGAGAGCCGGACAGACGCGCGACGAGCAGGCCGGCCGCGGCGCGCGGCGTGAGCGCCCCGGCCGCGACCGCCGGCACGACGACGACGGCCCGGTGCCGGTCGGCTTCGGCGACGACATCCCCGCCTTCATGAAGATCGCGACGAGAGCCTGATCGCGGGCGCGACAACGGGCGGCCGCGCCGGCCTCCCGGGCAACGTGCATCCCGACGGATGCAGTGCCCTCACCCGCAACCGACAACAAGCCGCAAAGCAAAAGGGCAGCCCGCAAGCTGCCCTTGCCGTTTCTTCATGCCGGCCCGCCGCGTCGTCGCGGCGGACTTGACGGCTCAATCGTCGCGATAGACCTTCTCGCGACGCTCGTGGCGTTCCTGCGCCTCGATCGACAGCGTGGCGATCGGGCGGGCGTCGAGACGCTTCAGGGCGATCGGCTCCCCCGTTTCCTCGCAATAGCCGTAGGTGCCCTCGTCGATGCGCTGGAGCGCGGCGTCGATCTTGGCGATCAGCTTGCGCTGCCGGTCGCGCGCGCGCAGTTCGATGGCACGGTCGGTTTCGGAGGAGGCACGGTCGGCGAGGTCGGGAAGATTGGCGTTCTCCTGCTGGAGTATTTCCAGCGTCTCACGCGCTTCGCGCAGGATTTCGTTCTTCCAGGAAACGAGCTTGGCGCGGAAATAGGCTTTCTGCCGCTCGTTCATGAAGGGTTCGTCTTCGCTGGGAACGTAATCGGTTTCGACACTTGCGGACATTCGACTCAATCCCAAGGCAGATTTCCGGGCGCTCTATATATTCGCGCGCCTACGCCTGTACAAGCATCAAGGCAAGTCCACTCACGCATTTGTCAAACCTGGCTCGCCGGTTGCATGCGCCGGCACGCGCGGCTACAGCATCGGCGACGTAGCCGGCTGCGACCGGACCTCCGGCGCGCCCGTCCGGGCGCCCGATACCACCACGCGAACCCCGCTCGGGAGAGGATGCAAGCGATGACCCGGCTCTATCTCCTGAGACATGCCAAGGCGCGCTGGGCCGAGCCCGGATCGCGCGACTACGACCGGCCGCTCGCCCCTTCCGGCCACGAGGACGCGGAGCGGCTGGGCGAGGCGATGCTGGAAGCCGGCTACGTGCCGGACACGGTGCTGTGCTCCGGCGCGCGGCGGGCGCGCGAGACGTGGACGGCGGTGTCGAGGCGCCTGCCGGTGGCGGACGTGCGCTTCATCGACGGCCTCTACAGCTCCGATGCGGGCGGCTATCTCGACATCGTGCGCGAGGCCGGCGCCGACCGTTCCGTTCTCGTCGTCGGCCACAACCCGATGATGGAGGATCTGGCGACGGCCCTGTCGCGCGCCGGCGACGAGGCGGCGCTCGCCGCCGTCGCCCACGGCTTCCCGACCTGCGGCCTGGCGGTGCTGCGCTTCTCGACGGCGCTGCCGGCGATCAAGCCCGAGGACGGCTATCTGGAGGCGTTCGTGATTCCCTAGGGGAGAGCGAATAGGGAGTAGCGAATAGAAGAATAAGGGAAGAGTTCGTGTTGCGTTCCCGCTTCACCTCCTTTTCTACTCGCTACTCCCTATTCGCTATTCGCTACTCACTATTCCCTCCTCCTCCTCCATTGCCTATATCCGCGTCACAATGAGCGCGGGACCCTTTCCTTGGCAGGCCTGACCACTTTCGGCGACGAGGCGCGGATCGCGCTCGACACGCTGGCCGGACGCGCCGCCGGGCTCGTCTCGCCGTCGCTGCGGCTGGGCGTCACCGGCCTGTCGCGGGCGGGCAAGACCGTCTTCATCACCGCGCTCGTCCACAACCTCGTCCATGGCGGTCGCCTGCCGCTGTTCCAGGCGCACAAGAGCGGCCGCATCGCCCGCGCCTATCTGGAGCACCAGCCCGACGACGCCGTGCCGCGCTTCCAGTACGAGGACCATGTCGCGGCGCTCACCGGCGCGCGCATCTGGCCGGAATCCACCCGCGCCATCTCCGAGCTGCGGCTGACGGTCGAATATGAGTCCGCCTCCGCCTGGGGGCGCATGTTCTCGCGCGGCAGGCTGTCGCTCGACATCGTCGACTATCCCGGCGAATGGCTGCTCGACCTGCCGCTTCTGGCCAAGGACTTCTCCACCTTCTCGCGCGAGGCGGCGGAGCTTTCGCTGCTTCCCGCGCGCGCCGACCTTTCGGCGGACTGGCGCGCGCTGGCGACCGCCACGGACCCGGACGCGCCGGCCGACGAGATGGCGGCGCGGACATTGGCCGAGCGCTTTTCCGCCTATCTCAGGGCCTGCAAGGAGGACGGGCGGGCGCTCTCCACCCTGCCGCCCGGCCGCTTCCTGATGCCGGGCGACCTCGACGGCTCGCCGGCGCTCACCTTCTCGCCCCTGCCCGGCATCGGCACGGCCAGAGCGAGGCCCGGCTCGCTCGCCGCGATGATGGAGCGCCGCTACGAGGCCTACAAGACGCATGTGGTGAAGCCGTTCTTCCGCGAGCACATCACCCGGCTCGACCGGCAGATCGTCCTGATCGACGCCATGCAGGCGCTGAACGCCGGGCCGGAGGCGGTGGCCGACCTCGAACGGGCGCTGACGGAGATCCTCGCCTGCTTCCGCGCCGGGCGCGGCTTCTTCCTTTCCGACCTCGTCTCGCGCCGCATCGACCGCATCCTGGTCGCCGCGACCAAGGCCGACCACATCCATCACGAAAGCCACGACCGCTTGCAGGCCATCGTGCGCCGCCTCGCCGACCGCGCCGTCGAGCGGGCGCGCTTCTCGGGCGCCGAGGTCGACGCGCTCGCCATGGCGGCCGTGCGCGCCACCCGCGAGGGAACCGTCAGCCAGGGCCGCGAGACGCTTCCCGTCATCATCGGCACGCCGCTCGCGGGCGAGACGATCGGCGGCGAAACCTTCGACGGCGAGACAGAAACAGCCATATTTCCCGGTGACTTGCCGGAAAGACCTGACGCGGCTCTGGAAGGCGCCGGGAACCCCATCCGCTTCGTGCGCTTCCGTCCGCCGAGGCTCGAACGCACGGCCGAGGGCGCGACGCTGTCGCTGCCGCACATCAGGCTCGACCGGGCGCTGCAATTCCTGATCGGGGACCGCCTGGAATGAAGCCGCCGCGACAGCCAGCCGCCTTCCGCATCGCGCCGCAGGCGAAGCCCGAACCCGCGCCGCAGGAGGAGAAGCGCCCCGCCGCGCCGCGCCAGCCGCGCGCGGCGCGGCCCGAGGCGGCAATCGTGGTTCCTGCCGAGATCGACGTGTTCGACGAGCCGGACGCGGCGCTTGCCGAGCCGCTGCCGGCCGCGCCGCGCAAGCGTTCGGCGCTCGGCTCGATCTTCCTCGGCGCCTTCGGCCTTCTGGTGTCGCTGGCGCTGGGGCTGTGGGTCGACGGGCTGATCCGCGAGCTGTTCTCGCGCTCCGACTGGCTGGGCTGGCTCGCGGCGGGCGTCGCCACGGTGGCGGCGCTGTCGCTCCTCGTCATCCTGGCGCGCGAGCTGGTCGGGCTTGCCCGCCTCGCCTCGGTCGAGAAGCTGCGCGAGGCCGGCCGCGACGCCATCGAGCGCGACGACGCGCGGGCCGCGCGCAAGGTGGCGGCCGAGCTCGCCGCGCTGGTGTCGCGCCGCCCCGAGACCGCGGCAGGCAGGCGCGCGCTGAAGGAGCTTGCCGGCGACGTGATCGACGGCGCGGACCTCGTGCGGCTTGCCGAGGCCGAGCTTCTCGGCCCGCTCGACCGGCAGGCGCAGGCGCTGATCCTCGACGCGGCCAAGCGCGTCTCGGTGGTGACGGCGGTGAGCCCGCGCGCGCTGGTCGACATCGCCTACGTGCTCTACGAGGCGGCGAAGCTGATCCGCCGGCTGGCCGAGCTCTATGGCGGCCGGCCGGGCGCGCTCGGCTTCGTGCGGCTTTTCCGCGACGTTCTCGCCCATCTCGCCGTCACCGGCGCGGTGGCGGCCGGCGACGAATTCGTCCACCAGCTCGTCGGCCAGGGGCTGGCCGCCCGGCTGTCGGCCAAGCTGGGCGAAGGCGTGGTCAACGGCATGATGACGGCGCGAATCGGCGTCGCCGCCATGGACATCGTGCGCCCCCTGCCCTTTTCCGCGCTGAAACGGCCGGGAATGGGCGATTTCGTCGCCGCGCTCACCGCATTCGCGCGCAGAAAGGGCAAGGAAAGCCCGTCCTGACGGCAAAGGGCGCAGAACAGGCTTGCGCCCCGGCGCGACGTCGATCATGGTCGCGTCCTGAGAGGGGATAGACGAAGCGTTAACCAAAATACGCCAAGGTTCGCCTCGTGCCCCCCGTGTTCGTAGCCAGGTGTCCCATGATCGCACGCGCCTTCCTGTCCGCAATCCTGCCGCTCGGCGTCGCGATTGCGGCGCTTCCGGTTGCGGCGGGCGACGCCCTGGCCTCAGACAAGGACAAGCGCTTCTTCCGCACTGTCGAGGGCGAGTGGTCGGGGCCGGGCGAGATCGTCGCCGGCAAGTACAAGGGCACCCGCTTCACCTGCACCTTCAAGGGCGCGACGCCGGACGGCAAGGTCGGCATGTCGCTCGACGGCGGCTGCCGCGTCGGCCTGTTCACCCAGAAGATGTCGGCCAAGGTCGAGCACAGCGGCCGGAAGGGCTATCGCGGCTCGTTCATGGACGGGTCCAACGGCGAGGGGCTGGACGTGATCGGCGGCACGGTCAACGGCCGCAAGGTCACGCTGACGTTGAACCGCAAGCAGTTGAACGGCGCGATGCTGGCCAACCTGCCCGACGACGACACCATGCACGTCACCGTCTCGGTCAAGGTGGCCTCGCAGATGGTGCCGGTGATCGGCATGAACCTGAAGCGCGTCGACACGCGCACCGTCGGCGCGATCAGCGACTAACCCCGCGCCTCTTCCTTCCACCAGTCGCCGCCGCCCGGCAGGCGCACGATGTCACCGGTTTCGAGGCCGCCCAGCCGTTGGGTCGCCGTCTGCCCGTCGACCACGACCTCCGGCGCGATCTCGGCCAGCGGCGCCAGCACGAAGGCGCGCTCGCCCATGCGCGGATGCGGCACCTGCAAGCCGGCCTCCTCGATCCGCTCGTTGCCGAACAGCAGGATGTCGATGTCGATGATGCGCGGCCCCCAGCGCTGCGCGCGGATGCGCTTCAGGCCGCGCTCGACATCGAGGCACAGGTCGAGCAGGTGCCGCGCGGTCAGCGCGGTGTCCACGGCCGCGACCGCGTTGAGAAAGTCGGGCTGGTCGGTCACGCCCCAGGGCGGCGTGCGGTAGAGCGAGGAGACGGCCGCGACCGAGACGGCGTCGTGGGCGTCGAGCGCCCGCAGCGCCGCCGCCATCGCGGCGGCCGGATCGCCGATATTGCCGCCGAGGCCGAGAAAGGCGCGCGTGGCCGCCTCAGCCGGCATGGGGCTGCGGCCAGGAAACCGTGACCTCGACATGGTCGAGCACGCCCGGCACCGGCGCGTGCGGCTTGCGCACCGTGATGACGGCGCGCGCGATGCGCGGAAACTTTTCGCACAGCGCGTGGGCCACGTCGAAGGCCAGCGCCTCGATCAGGAAGCGGCGCTTGCCGGTGACGATGCGCTCGATCTCGGCGAAGGCCGCGCCGTAGTCGACCGTCGACTGCATCGAATCGACCTCCAGCCCCGCACCGGGATCGACCTCCAGCTCGGCGTCGACATAGAAGCGCTGGCCGAGCCGCTCCTCCTCGTCGAACAGGCCGTGGCGGGCGAAGAACGCGCAGTTCCTCATGCGGATCGTGTATCTCATCGCCCGTTCCCTCGCACAACGGCCAGCCCTTGCGCCAGCATAGCATCCGCGACGGCCAGCGCGTCGGCATTCATTGCGACATCGTGCACCCGGAACACGGCGGCGCCCTGGAGCCGCAGGACGACGCTGGTGGCGGCGGTGCCGGCGTCGCGGGCGTCGGGCGACTCGCGACCCGTCACCGCGCCGACGAAGCGTTTTCGCGACGTGCCGACCAGCAGGGGCCGGCCGAGCGCAGCGAGTTCGGAGAAGCGCGCCATCAGCACGAGGTTGTGCTCGGCCGTCTCCTTGGCGAAGCCGAAGCCGGGATCGAGCACGATCCTTTGCGCCTCCACGCCCGCCTCGCGCGCGATGGCGAGCGAGGCCGACAGGAACGCCTTCTGGTCCTCGATCGGGTCGGGCAGCGTGCGCCGCCCGCGCCCGGTGTGCATGACCACGAGGCCGGCGCCGGTCTGCGCCGCCACCCGCGCCACGCCGGGATCGCGTTGCAGGCCCCAGACGTCGTTGACGATGTGCGCGCCGGCCGCCACCGCCAGCCGCGCCGTCTCCTCGCGATAGGTGTCGACCGAGATCAGCGTCGCGCCCTCGCCCGCCAGCGCCTCGATGACCGGCAGGATACGGCGCTGCTCCTCGGCCGCATCGATCGCCGCGCCGCCGGGCCTGGTCGACTCGCCGCCGACATCGACGATGGCCGCGCCCTCGCCCGCCATGCGCCGCGCCTGCGCGAGCGCGGCGTCGATGCGCGCATAGCGGCCGCCGTCGGAGAAGCTGTCGGGCGTGACGTTGAGCACGCCCATGACCACCGCCCCGCGCCCCAGCTCGAGGGCGCGGCCATGGGCAAGCGGCCAGGAGACGGGAGCGAGCATCGCGGAACTTCCTTCGGGACGTCAGGCGTTGTGAACCGGATGCAAGGGCAAATCAATGCCGAACTTGGCGGCGGCCTGCGGGGCGGGCGGCTTGCGGGAAGCCCCGCGCCCGGCCTGCTCCCGAGAAGGCCATCCCCGACGTTCCGGGCGACGGCAAGCACATCATGGATCCCGTATGGGGGCGCCCTTCCGGCGACAAACGCCGACCTGACACCCCTCGTCCAGGGGGTTACAACGCATACCTCCGCCGCTCTATCCGTTTGTTTTAGCCGCATTAATGCGACGTCAAGCGATTCCGCTTGACTGCAAGATGCTCTAGGGTCAGGAGCTGTTGAATCGCGTCGAGCGAGCGGCGCGGCCGGCGGCGTGGTGCGTTCGATGCATACGATGAATCGGTCAGAGGGGAGACGCGCTCGTGGAGAGGGTCCTCATTACCGGAGCGACAGGCTTCATCGGCCGTCACCTCGTGCGACATTTCCTGTCGGCCGGGCGGCCCCTGACCCTTGCCGTCCGTGACGCCGGCGGTTGCCCGCCCGACTGGCGCAACCGCGAGCAGATCAAGATCGTCGCGACCGGGCCGATCGAAACCGCAACCAACCTCGGCGAAGCTCTCGCCGAGGTTTCGACCGTGATCCACCTTGCCGGCCTCGCGCATGTACGTCATGTCGCGGGCGCGGACGATCCGTTCGTCGCAGCCAACACGACGGCGACGCAAAGGCTGGCCAAAGCCGCGACGGATCACGAGGTCGGAACCTTCGTCCACCTGAGCAGCCTTGCGGCGATAACGCAAAACGCCTCGCCGACAATCGTCGACGATTCGACCTGCGATCCTCCTCCCACTCCTTATGGAAGGACGAAACGCGAAGCCGAGAAGCACGTTCTCGCCCTCGCCGAGGACGGCATCTTCGCCGTCTCGCTGCGGCCGCCGCTGGTGGTGGGAGCGGAGGCGAAGGGGAACTGGGGCGCGTTGCAGCGGATTGCCGTGACGGGCCTTCCCCTGCCGTTCGCCAGCGTCGGAAACAGGCGCTCATTGATCGGCATCGACTCGCTCGTCGCGGCGGTAGCGCATTTGTGCACCGGCCAATGGCCGGCGGAAAAATCGGGAAACTATTGCCTCGCCGACGAGGAGAGGTTCCCGCTGCCGCGCATCGTTTCCGAATTGCGCCAGGGGATGGGGCTTGCGCCGCGGCTTTTCCCCTTTCCGGCGGCCATCCTCGATGCAGCGGCGCGGATGGCCGGTCGCGGACACATGGCAAGGGCGCTGCTGGGCGACTTGCAGGTGGACGCAAGCCGTTTCCGCGAGACGTTCGGTTTCGCGCAGAGCCACGGCCTGGCGGCGTCTATCGCCGAGTCGGGGAGACAGTACCGCCGATTGCGGTCGGGCGGCGCGGGTGGGCACGCCCAATGACGCGGCCCAATGACACGGCTCGGCCTTGACGCAAGGCCCTCTTGAGCAGCCTATTGCGCCGCCGCGTCCCGGCGGCCGGCACCGAGGACCGTCCGGACGATAACCTTGAGATCGGTCCAGAGCGACATCTGCTGAAGGTATGCGACGTCGAAGGCGGTCAGCTTGACCGGATCGGACATGTCAAGGCCCGCCACCTGCGTGAATCCCGTGACTCCCGGCCTTACCGTGAAAATCCCGGCCTGTCGCCTCATCTCGATAAGGTCTTTCTGCGAGGCCAGGTTGGGCCGGGGACCCACGACACTCATATCGCCGACGAGAACATTCCACAGTTGAGGCAGTTCATCCAGCTTCAAGCGCCTCAGGACCCTGCCGCAAGGCGTCACGGCCGATGCGCCGACCTCATGGCTGGGATGGTCGCCCGTGTCGACATACATGGTTCGCAGCTTGAGGCATACGAACGGCTTCTCGTTGCGGCCAAGCCGCTCCTGGCGAAAAATCGCGGGACCGGGCGACGTCAACCGGATTATCGCGGCACAGATCGCCACGATAACCAGCGTCGGCAATGCCGCGGCAGCGACGAAGGCGATATCGAATACCCGCTTCAACTCTGTCTCCGCAATTTCCGCAGGATGCCGATACGGCGAGGATGGGCTACAGCCCGCCGAACTTCTCCGGCGCCGCCGTCATGCGGATGATGTGGAACGCCTCGCCGAAGGCGAACCCCGCCTGGCTTCCCCGGAACAGCGCCAGCGCACGCAACGCTTCGAGCGAACGAGGCTCCGGGAACGGATGCACCTGGCTTTCGTAGCAAGCCATGGCTTGCAGCTTGATGTCCAGCGTGTCGGTTATGTCGACCACCCAGTTCGGCGTGAAATTGGGCTCCAGATGCGGCGCATTCCAATGCGTCTCGGACAGCGTCTCGTAGGCAGCGACGATCCGGATTCCCTTTCCGCTGCCGACAGGCCGCGAAGCGACCATTGCAGCGTCGAAAATGATCCGATGGTCGACATGCCGGTCGTAATAGGGGATCAGCAGAACCTGCGGTTTCACGTCGTTGATCGCATCGAGGATCAGCTTGTTGAATGCCGACGTGGGTATGTCGTTGAGGAATACTGCCGGCTTGTCCAGCCAGATCGACTCGTGCGCTCCCACAAGCGCATGCGCCTTGCGCCCTTCGGACACCGTCTGGCGATGGACCGCGTCGGTGAACAAAGGGGGCATGTGGGCGGCGACCGTGAGGATCGTCAGATGGCCTCCGGCCCTGGTGAACCGAGCCATCGTCCCGCCTACGCCGAGCATTTCGTCATCGGGGTGCGGTGCGATCACAAGCATCCGGGGTTGTTCAGTCATGCTTCCTGTCCCGCATTTGTCGCCACAGCTGGTATAGGCTCAACCCTACCTTGTCATGCATGCGCGTGAAAAACTCCGTGGCCCGGACCTCGCCGCCGCGTTCCTCGTCTTCGACCACCTGGGCGCCGATCCAGCCTTCACCGCATTGAATGACGATCGCGTCGTCGTCGCGCGCAAGGATCTGCCCGACGACGCCGGTATGGTTGAACGACCTTATGAGTCGCGCTTCCCAGACGATCAGCTTGCGGTCCCGGTAAATCGTAAAGGCGCCCGGATACGGCTTGCCGGCAGCCCGAACGAGCCGCTCGATGTCTGCGGCGGGACGTTCCCAGTCGATCCAGCCGTCGTCGGCCGAACGCTTTGCGAGATAGGTCGCCTGGCTATGGTCTTGCGGCGTGGTCCTGAGCGTGCGGTCCGACTTCAGATCGTCCGCGACGTCGCGCATCATGTCGCGCAAGGCCAGGCAAATCTTGTCGTAGAGCGTGCGCGCCCGTTCGTCGGCTGCAACAGGAATGGAGCGCTGGGTTACGATGTCGCCGCTGTCGACGCCGTCATCCAGTTGCATCAGCGTGACGCCGGTCTCTGTTTCCCGGTTCAGAATGACCCAGGGAATAGCCGCGCGCCCACGGTTTCGGGGCAGTTTGGCGAAGTGGAAGCCGATGCAACCCTTTGCCGGCAGGGCAAGCAGCTCCGGCTTGATAAGCTGCGACCAGCCGATCACGAAAACGTAGTCGGGTTTCAGGTCGGCCAGCCGCTCCATGAGCGCAGGCTCATTGATGTTGTCGACGAAATGCACCGGAATATCATGAGCGTCGGCCAGCTTCGCCAGATCGGCGAAGTCCGAGTGCCTGGCGTCGAAATCGGGGCGCAGGGTAACCACCAGCTCCGGCTTCGCGCCTTGCCGCAGAAGCTCATCCAGGCCGACCTGGCTGAGTTCCACCGCCCCTACGTAAACGATCTTGTTCATATCCGGCTGTTAACGCATGGCGGGACCTCATGCAAATCATCGCGGCATCGGCATTGGGGAAATGTCCTCCTGCTCCGACAGCCTGCCCGCGGCTGTGGAATGTCCCTGCGCGGCGACCGGGAGAGCGCCGCCCGTCCAGCGACAGCATGGTCCGTTCACGCAAGGGCCTTCCACACCGCCCCGGGCGTCCCGGCCTTTCGTGCCGATCCGCCTGCCGATTGCGAAACCGGGTCGCCACGGGGTCCGAGCGGAAGCGGGGCCGGCGGGGATGCGCCGTCGCCCCGAAGCCGGTTCCCACTTTTGCGCGACATGCTTTAATATGCCCCCATCGGCCCCGGCGTGACGGGGTCCGCGCAGTCATCCGGAGGTGGCTCCTGCTTTCTCGACCGAGACCCGATGCGCGCCGGCTGGCGAAGACCGTCGTCCTCGCCGCGGCGCTTGCCGTCGCCGCCTTCCGCGCCGAGGCGGCGAGCGTGGCCAAGACCTACAGCTATTTCACCGTCGGCGGCGTCACGGTCGAGGAGATCGAGAAGGAGCTGAAGCGGCGCGGCCCGCAGGTCAAGTCGACGGGCCTGCGCCATCCGGGCGCCACCCGCATGGAGTTCACCACCCGCGTCGGCTACGGCGAGCGCAACGGCCGCTGCGGCGTCGTCAGCGCCTCGGTGACGGTCAAGGCCGACATGATCCTGCCGCGCTGGAACCGGCGCAAGAGCGCCTCGCCCGACACGCGGCTGATCTGGGACACGCTGTCGGCCGACATCAAGCGCCACGAGGAGAGCCACGTCGTCATCGCCAGGAACCACGCGCGCGAGCTGGAGGAGACGCTGATGGGCGTGCAGCGGCAGCGCGGCTGCGACGCCGCGCAGGAGAAGGTCAAGGAGATCACGGCGCGCATCCTGGCCAGGCACGACGCCGAGCAGGACCGCTTCGACCGCATCGAGGGGAAGAACTTCGAGAGCCGGCTGCTGCGGCTGCTGCAATACCGCATCGAGCGGATCGAGGCGGGCCGGCTCGCCTATCCCTGAGCGGCGGCCGGGAAACGCCCGAAGGCGCGGCCTATCCCTGGCGCTCGGGCACGCGCACCAGGAGCCCGTCGAGCTCGTCGCGCACCACGATCTGGCAGGAAAGCCGCGAATTGGTCTGCGGCTCCCAGGCGAAGTCGAGCATGTCCTCTTCCATCGGTTCCGGCGGCCCGACGAGATCGGTCCATTCCTCGTCGACATAGACATGGCAGGTGGCGCAGGCGCAGGCGCCGCCGCACTCGGCCTCGATGCCCGGCACGGAATTGCGGATGGCGTTCTCCATCACGGTCGAACCGTTCTGCGCCTCGACGTCGAAACGGGTGCCGTCGAAGGCGATGTAGGTGATCTTCGTCATGAGACTGCCTTGGGGAATTGCCTTGGAAGCGTCGCGGACCCAGCCTGCCGCGACAGATACAGGCTCGATGCGGCAAGTCAACACTCGCGCGGGCCGCGCCTCAGCGGCTGATGGCGGCGATGAAGTCGCGGACCTCGCCGATCAGCGCGGCAAGGCGCGACAGGCTCGCCCTGTCGAACGGATCGACCTCGATCCTTTGCGCGCAATCGGCGAGCGCGAAGGCGCCGACGCTGCGCGCCGAGCCCTTCAATGTGTGGGCGAGCCGGCGCCGTTCCGCCTCGTCGGCGCCGGCGATGCCGTCGCGGATCGCGCCGATATGGTGCGAGAACATCGCCAGCACCTCCTGCTCCAGCGCGCGGTCGCCCATGGTCTGGCGCGACAGGTGCTCCAGGTCGAGCAGGCGCGAACGCGAGCGCGAGCGGCCGGACGCTTCCCCGCCCGGCCGCGAAAAGGCCATCGTTGCGTCGTGTTGTGGCATGAGCGTGCCGGCGCGCGGCGGCGCTTTCGATCCTGTGGGGGCCTTCGTCCTCATGAGTCAAAGTGTCGCGCGCCGGGGTGGACAAGCGGTTAACGCGCAGCGGGCGGCCCCGGAGGGCGGCCCGTCGGGGACCGGGCGGGAAAACGCCTTCGGACTCCTGCCGTTAACCTTATATTTAAAGTTTTACACATGGAGCCAAATCGCGGTTTCCTTTGCCCAACCGTCCCATTACGATACGCAACGGCCCGGAGAAGGCCTTGAAAATGCGTGGGCACGAGGCGTCGCAAAGACGGTCCGCGATATGTGTACAGGGTGAGCGGCATGGCGCGTAAAGCAACGACCACGGGCAACCTCGACAGCGAGGTCGCCAAGGAACTTGAGGAAGCCCTCGACATCGACCTGTTCGTGGATGACGGCAACGGCGATCTCGACGTCGCCGGCGCGATCGCCGATTTCGAGGCGCAGATCTCCAAGGCGGCGGAAGATCTGGCGCGCGATTCGCAGGCCGCGGCTGCTCCGGCGGCGGCCGGCGCGAAGGCC
Organism: Hyphomicrobiales bacterium; assembly: GCA_003577315.1. GTDB lineage: Bacteria > Pseudomonadota > Alphaproteobacteria > Rhizobiales > Rhizobiaceae > Aerobium. Next base: position 22,638 of record QEVK01000026.1, read on the forward strand.
GCAGGCGCCTCCGCGAACGCGAAGCCGGCGACGGCGGCCGCGTCCAGCCCGAACCCCGCCCCCTCGCCCGTCTCCTCTCCCGCCCGGCCGTCCGCGGCCGCGCGCAAGGAGCCGCCGCCGGCGGCCGACCTGCGCCCGCTCGATCCGCCGGCCGCCACGCCTTCCGCCTTCGCCCACGCCAACGACGACCGCCAGCGCGACTACCGCGTGCTACAGCAGCAGATGCGCCGCGCGAGCCCGCGCACCGTCTACTGGCTGGTCAGCCTGCTGTCCCTGGCCTGGATCGCCGGCGGCACGGTGATGGGCCATCTCCTGTTCCAGCCGCCGCTGTGGGCGGTGCGCTCGCTGGCCGACCTGATGGCCGCGCCGCAGCTCGTCGGGCTGATCGTGGCCATCGTGGTGCCGGTCATCCTGTTCTGGGGCTTCGCGGTGATGATCCGCCGCGCGCAGGAAATGCGCATCGCCGCCCAGTCGATGGCCGAGGTCGCCATCCGCCTCGCCGAGCCGGAACATCTGGCCACCGAGCGCGTGATGATGGTCGGCCAGGCCGTGCGCCGCGAGGTGCAGGCCATGGGCGAAGGCATCGAGCGCACGCTTGCCCGCGCCGTCGAGCTGGAGACGCTGGTCCACACCGAGGTCAACGAGCTCGAGCGCGCCTACACCGACAACGAAAGCCGCATCCGCAGCCTGATCGACGGGCTGGGCAGCGAGCGCGACGCCGTCGTCACCCATGCCGAGCGCGTGCGCGCCTCGATCTCGGGCGCGCACGAGACGCTGAAGGAGGAGCTCGACCAGGCAAGCGACGTCATCCGCCAGAACATTCTCGGCGTGTCGTCGCGGCTCAGCGCCACCATCTCCGAATCGGGCGCCCTGCTCGTCGACCGGATCAACGAGAGCGGCATGTCGCTCTACGACGCCGTCGACCAGCGGCTCGACACCATCACCGAGCGCATCAGCACCTCCGGCGAGGGCTTCGCCGAGATGCTCGACACACGGATCGCCCGCCTCACGCAAAGCTCCGACGAGGCGTCCCGCACGCTGTCGCAGATGCTGGACGAGCGCACCACCGGCATGGTCTCGCTCCTGAGCGGGGCCACCTCCTCGCTCAACGAGGAGCTCGACTCGCGCCTCGAGAGCATCGAGGCGACGCTGCGCGAGCGCGGCCAGGCGCTCATCAACGAGTTCCAGACCCGGGCCGAGGCGCTGGACACCGGCGCGCAGAAGCTCAACGCCGCCCTCGAGGCGCGCGCGCGCCAGATCAACGAGACGCTGGTCGAGCGCTCGCGCGAGATCGCCCAGACCTTCACCGAGGGCAAGCAGGGCATCTCGGCCCTCGTCGACGAGAGCAAGGCACGCATCGGCTCCGAGATGGCCGAGCTGGTCATGTCGACCTCGACCATGCTGGAGGCGCGCGCCACCGACTTCGCCGCCCGCCTCGCCTCGGGCCGCGACCTGATCGCGCAGGCGCTGGAGGCCGACCTTGAGCGCGTGGCCGAGGAGCGCAAGGGCTTCGACGCGACCATGACCAGCCACGTCGAGCGCATCACCAAGGGCCGCGAGCTGATGACGCGGGCGCTGGACGAGGACCTGCGCAAGCTGGCCGAGGCACGCGCCGGCATCGACGCCGCCGTCACCGGCCATGTCGAGAAGTTCGCCGAAGGCCGCCGCGAGATCGCGGCCATGCTGGACAGCGACATCGAGCGCATCCGCCAGGCGCGCGACACGCTCGACACCACGGTCACGCAGCACATCCAGACGCTGGCGCAGCGCCAGAACGACCTGACGACGGCGATCTCGGTCGATGTCGCCAAGGTCGAGGAGGCGTTCGACCGCCAGACCAACGCCATCGGCGAGCACACGCTCGAATTGCGGGCGGCGCTGAACCAGGGCGTCGAGCAGGTCAAGGGCGCGCTCGGCGACGAGGTGGCGCGCATCGACCAGGCCGTGGCCGGCCAGGCCGGGCTGATCGAGGAGCGCGCCCGCACCATCGAGGCGTCGCTGCTCGCCGGCTCGGAGCGGCTGCGCGGCGTTCTCGACCAGGACATCGCCCGCATCGACGAGGCGCTCGCCCGCCAGCAGGGGGTGATCGAGGCGCGCACGCAGACGATCGAAAGCACGCTGCACGCCGGCGCCGACACGATCCGCAACGCGCTGGGCGACGATCTCGGCCGCATCGAGGACGCCTTCACCCGCCATGCCGGCGTGATCGACGAGCGCACCAGGGCGCTTGAAGGCACGCTCGACGAACGCACCAGGGCTCTGGAGGGCGCGCTCCATGCCGGCGCCGAAGGGGTGCGCAACGCGATCGGCGAGGATCTCGCCGCCATCGGCGCCACCTTCACCCAGCAGACCGAATCCTTCCGCGAGCAGGTCAAGACGCTGGCCGGCACGCTGCATTCGGGCGCCAGTGCCGTCAGGTCGCTGGTCGAGAAGGACATCGTGCGCATCGAGGAGGTGTTCCAGAAGCAGGACGGCGCCATCGAGCAGCGCATCGGCATGCTGGCGGACGCGCTGCGTATGGGGGCCGACGAGGTGCGCAACGCGCTGGGCGACGACCTGACGCGCATCGAGACCGCCTTCGCCGGCCATTCGGGCGCCATAGAGGCCCACACCAGGGCGCTGGAGAACACGCTGGCGGCCGGGGCCGAGGGCGTGCGCAACGCGCTCGGCCAGGACATGGCCCGCATCGAGGACACCTTCGCCAGCCAGTCCGGCATGATCGCCGCCCACACACGGACGCTGGAGGACACGCTGGCGACGGGCGCGGAGAGCGTGCGCGCCGCGCTCGGCCAGGACATCGCCCGCATCGAGGACGCCTTCGTCAGCCATTCCGGCATCATCGCCACCCACACCAGGGCGCTGGAGAACACGCTGGCGACCGGCGCGGAGAGCGTGCGCGCCGCGCTTGGCCAGGACGTCGCCCGCATCGAGGACGCCTTCGCCAGCCATTCCGGCATCATCGCCACCCACACCAGGGCGCTGGAGAACACGCTGGCGGCCGGAGCCGAGGGCGTGCGCGCCGCGCTCGGCCAGGACGCCGCCCGCATCGAGGACGCCTTCACGCGCCATACCGGCGTGATCGAGGAGCGGACCCGCACCATGGAGAACGCGCTGCGCATCGGCGTCGACAATGTCCGCGGCGCGCTGGAGAACAGCGCCGTGGCGCTGGCCGGCTCGCTGCGCGAGAAGGTGCTGGAGGTGACGGCCACGCTCGGCGAGGAGGCCGAGAAGGTCACCGCCGACGCCGACGCCCGCCTTCTCGTGCGCACCGAGGAAATCGCGCGCACGCTCGGCGAACGCACCGGCGAGCTGGCCCAGACGCTCGGCGAGCGCACGGCCGAGATGGCACAGACGCTCAGCAACAGCACCAGCGAGCTGGCCCGCACGCTTGGCGAGCGCACCGGCGAGCTGACCCGGGCGCTCGGCGAGCGCACCGGCGAGATCGCGCGCACGCTCGAAGACCGCGGCGGCGAGATGGCGCAGACGCTGGGCGCGCGCCTCGGCGAGTTCGAGCAGATGTTCGACGCCGCCGGGCGCCGCATCGCCGAGGGCACGCTGGCCGCCGGCGAGCAGCTTCGCAGTCACGCCGACAACGCTTCGGGCTTGTTTGCGGCCCGCGCCGCCGACATCGTCGCCTCCATCGACGCCGCCGACCACCGCATGGCCGGCCGTGCGGCCGAGTTCGCGCAGGTCTTCGCCAATGCCGAGGACGCCATCCTGGCCCGCACGCAGACGACGGCCGCCGCGCTCGGCCAGCAGGTGGACAGCCTGGCCGCGCGCATCGACGGCAGCATCACCAATGCCGAGCAGCGGCTTGGCATCGGCGCGGTCGAGCTCGGCCAGAAGCTGAACGAGCACGTCGCGGCCGCCGAGGCCGAGCTCGCCGCCCGCGCCGAGGCGCTTGCCGGCACGTTCGACGCCGTCAGCGACCGGATCGGCCAGTCCACCGCGCAGGTGGCCGCCACCATCGGCGACAAGACGCGCGAGCTCAACGCCCTGCTCGCGGCCCGCTCCAGCGAGCTGTCGCGCATCCTCGACGAGCGCGCCTCGCCGCTGGTGGAGCGCCTGGCCGAGAGCGGCGGCGAGTTGCAGAAGAGCCTGGAGGACGCCACCGAGCGCGCCACCGAGCGGCTGCGCCAGCAGAACGCGGCGCTCGTCAATGCGCTGGCCACCCGCACGGCCGAGACGCTCACCGCCGTCGACGCGGCCTCCAACACGCTGTCCGACAGCGTCAACACCCTGCTCGACCGGCTCGCGGCCTCGAACGACAGGCTCGACCAGCTCGTCGGCATGGCGGCCGGCAACCTCGCCAACCTCGACGACAAGATCGTCAGCACGGCCGAGCGCTTCGCCTCGAACACGGAGAAGGCGGCGCAGTCCTTCGCCTCGTCCGCGCGCCTCATCGACGCCAATGCCGGCCGCCTGACCGACCTGTCGTCGTCGACGCTCAAGGACATCGCCGGCATCGCCGCGCGCTTCGACGAGCACGCCCGCGTCCTGCAATCGGCCAGCGACCTGATCGGCTCGGCGCAGAACGACCTCGCCGCCACGCTCGACGGCCGCCGGCAGGCGCTGGAGAGCCTGGCCGGCGGCCTCGTCGCCAAGTCGCAGGACATCGAGCAGGTCATGCGCTCGTTCGAGGACCTGGTCGGCCGCGCGCTGGAGAAGGCGGAAGGGCGCACCCGCACCTCGACCGAGCAGATCCGCGCCGCCATCGCCGAGGCCGTGGACGGGGCCGCGAAGCGCTTCGCCGAGGCGACGGAGGAAATCCGCCGCACCGCCGGCACGATCCGCACCGAGCTGGAGCAGACCCGCGCCGAGGTCAAGAAGGGCGTGATGGACCTGCCCGAGGAGACGAAGCAGTCGACCACGGCCATGCGCCGCGCCGTCAGCGAGCAGATCAACGCGCTGAAGGAGCTGGCCGACATCGTGGCCAAGTCCGGCCGCGCCTTCGACGCCTCGGAGCGCAAGCCGGGCCGCGCCCCGGCGGCGCCCGCGCCCGCGCCGACGCTGACCCCGCCGCCGCCGCTCTCGCCCGCCATCGCCGCGTCCGCGCCGCTGGCCGATGCGCCGCTGCGCGGCAGCCAGGCCGCCACGGCGGTGCGCGAGCCGGAGCAGGCGCCCTCGCCCGGCTGGGTGAAGGACCTGCTGCGCGGCGCCTCGCGCGAGGATATGGCCGCCGAGCCGGCGCGTCCGGCTTCCGCGCCGGAGCGCTCGCCGCTGCATGTCGTGGAATCGCTCAACTCGCTTTCGGTCGACATCGCGCGCGCCATCGACCACGACGCCTCGATCGAGCTGTGGAACCGCTACCACCGCGGCGAGCGCAACGTCTTCACGCGCCGGCTCTACACGCTCAAGGGCCAGCAGACCTTCGAGGAGATCCGCCGCAAGTACAACTCGGACAGCGAGTTCCGCGCCGCGGTGGACCGCTACTGCCGCGACTTCGAGAAGCTGTTGCAGGATGTCGGCCGCAACGACCGCGACAACATCATGACGCAGACCTACCTCACCTCGGACACCGGCAAGGTCTACACGATGCTCGCCCACGCCAGCGGCCGGCTGAAATAGCGGCCGCGCACGGCGCCGGAAAACACCGAAGGCGGGCCGCCAGGCCCGCCTTCGTCCGTTTCGGGATCGGTCTTCCCTTCCGGGAGATCAGAGCGCGCCGAGCACCCAGGCCACGAGGTCCCGCTGCACCTGCGCGAAGGCGCGGTCGAGCGCGGCGACATAGGCGTCGTTGCCCGACGCCCCGCCCGAGGCCAGCGGCGTCGATGCGGTGAAGCCCCGCGCGGCGCGCACCACGCCGTTGCGGTCGTTGAGCAGCTTGACGTAGAGCGAGACCTCGGCGCGCGGCGCGCCGTCCATGCGCACCTCGAAGGCGCGGATCTCGGTGACGACCTGATAGTCGATGGCGAGCCCCTCGCCCGGCTTGCCGACGCCGCCCAACCTGCCCGTGGCCTGAAGCGCCTCGACCAGCCGCGCCTGCACGACACGCGGCAGCCGGTCGGCCCACTGCGCGCCCTTCAGGAACTCGACGGAGGCCGGGGACGGCCGCACCACGACGCTCTCGCCGTCGAGCGCCTTCAGTGCCCCGGGCTCGGCCACCAGCACCTGCACGCGGCCGCGACGCGGCCCGGCCGCCTCGACGCGGGCGGCGGAAAGGTCGTAGGTGTCGAGCGGGGCCGGCCCGCCGCCCGGCAGCGCGGCGCAGCCCGGCAACACCATCGCGGTCAGCAAAAAAGCTCCCAGCCTCGCGCCCACCATCGTCACCGCCGCTGCCTGATTCGTCCCGACGCCCCGCATCCCCCATGCGGCGGCAATTGCCGTTCCGTTCTGGAGAGGCGGCGCGCCGATGTCAACGCCGCGACCTTCCGTCGAACTCGCGCACGGCGCCGGCCCCGCCGGTGATGATGCGCTGCGGGTTGCGCTCCAGGTCGGTGATCGCCCGTTCGATGCGGTTGATCGAGCGCCGGGAGTCGCGCACCAGCGCCTCGACCTCGCGCAGGCCTTGGCCGGAGAAGCGCGCCAGCCCGTCGGTGATGGTGCCCATGCGGGCGTTGAGCGTGTCGGCCACCTCGCGGAACGCCTTCAGCGTGTCGGAGGCTTCCGTCATCAGCCCGCCCGCCTCGTCGGAGCCGAGCAGGCCGTCGACCTTGACGAGGATACCGTCGATCCGCTCTGAGGCCTGCGACAGCCTGGCCGCGAGCTGGCGCGCGTCGGTGACGATGGCGTCGATGTCCTCGGCGCGGTTGCCGACCTTCTGCGCCACCTTGCCGATGTCGTTGACGGCGGCGTTGACGGTCGTGCTCGCCTGCTCGAAATTGGTCAGCGCCGTGCGCACCGAGGCCGGATCGACGCTGTCGACGACGGCGTCGACCCGCGCCAGCGTCCTGTTGGCCGATTCGGAGAACTGGGCAATCTGCGCCACGCTCTCCTCGACGCCGCGCATGATGGCGTCGAGATCGGTGCTGGCCTCGTTGAGGCGCGTGGTGAACTGCTCGACGTTGGCGACGGTGGTCCTGACCTGCTCGCGGTCGACCGCGCCGATCAGCTCCTCGGCGGCGGCGAGCGTCGAATCGAGCCGGCCGGAAACGGCCGTCAGCGACTGCGACAGCGAGCCGACGCTGGCGAGGAACTCGTCGATCTGGTCGGCATTGTCGCCCAGCGCCCCGGAGAAGCGCTCGACGTTCCTGATCGTCTCGGTCAGCGGGCCGCGCGCGTCGGTGGCGAAGCCCTCCAGCTCGGCCAGCACCGCGTCGGCGCGCACGAACAGGCTCTGCGCGCTTTCGAGCAGGTTGGCGACGGCCGACGGGTTGGCGGTCAGCTCGGCGATGGTGTCCTCGGCCTCGGCGAGGTCGAGCAGGTTCGGCTCGGCCGGGTTGCCGCCGCGCATCTCGATATTGGCCTGGCCGGTCAGGCCGGCAAGGCCGACATCGGCCTGCGTCGAGCGCGTCACCGGGGTCAGGCGGTCGACCTGGGCGTCGGCGATGGCGACCGACGGGTTGGACACGTCGATATAGACGCGGGTGATGTCGCCGACCTTGACGCCGTTGAACAGCACCACGGAGCCGCGCACCAGCCCCGACGCCGAGCCGTGGATGCGGAAACGCAGCGTCGCCACCTCGCCGCGGTCGCCGAAGCCGGCCGTCCAGTAGACGAAGCCGAAGGCGGCAAGGACGGTCACCAGCGTGAAGATGCCGACGATGACGTAGTTGGCGCGTGTCTCCATCGCTGTCTAGCCCGCCGTCTTTCTGGCCTGAAGGTCGATCTGGCGCGCGCGCTTGCCGCGGAAGTAGGATTTCACCCAGGGCTCCTCGACCTGCATCATGTCCTCGATCGTGCCCTCGACCAGCACCCGCTTCCTGCCCAGAACCGCGATGCGGTCGCACACGGAGAACAGGCTGTCGAGGTCGTGCGTCACCATGTAGACGGTAAGGCCCATCGTGTCGCGCAGCTTGGCGACCAGCTCGTCGAATTCGGCGGCGCCGATCGGGTCGAGGCCCGAGGTCGGCTCGTCGAGGAAGACGATGTCGGGATCGAGCGCCAGCGCCCGCGCCAGCCCCGCGCGCTTGATCATGCCGCCGGAAAGCTGCCACGGCAGCTTGTCGGCCGCGTCGGCCGGCAGGCCGACCAGTTCCAGCTTGAGCATGGCAAGCTCGTCCATCAGCGCCGGCGGCAGGTCGAGATATTCGCGCATCGGCACCTGGATGTTCTCCTTCACCGTCAGGGCGGAGAACAGCGCCCCGTGCTGGAACAGCACGCCGAGCCGCATGTCGACGGCCATGCGGTCGGCCTCGTCCAGCTCGTCCACGTCGTGTCCGAACAGGGCGATCCTGCCGGAACGCTTCGGCGTCAGGCCGAGCACGGTGCGCAGGAGCACCGACTTGCCGGTGCCGGAAGCGCCGACGAAGCCAAGGATCTCGCCGCGATAGACGTCGAGCGACAGATGGTCGAGCACCACCTTCTCGCCGAAGGCGACGGTGACGTCGCGCACGGAAAGCACGATCTCCCGCCCCGCCGGCGCGGCGCGAGGAACAGTCCGTTCGATGGTTCCCGTATCGCCCGCCATCGGCCGCCCTAGAAATCGATCGCCACGTAGAACATGGCGAACAGGCCGTCGAGCACGATGACCACGAAGATCGACTTCACCACCGAGGCGGTGACGTGGCGGCCGAGCGATTCGGCGCTGCCGCTGACCTTCATGCCCTCCACCGAGGCGACGATGCCGATGACGATAGCCATGAAAGGGGCCTTGATAAGGCCGGCGAAGATGGTCGACAGGTCGATGCCGGCGTGCAGCCGGTCGATGAAGGTCTCGGGCGCGATGCCGGAATAGACCCAGCACACCACCATGCCGCCGCCGAGCGCGGCCGCGTCGGCGATGACGGTGAGGCACGGCACGGCGACGACCAGCGCCACCAGGCGCGGGAACACCAGCACGCCGACCGGGTTCAGCCCGATCACCTTCAGCGCGTCGATCTCCTCGCGCATCTTCATCGAGCCGATCTCGGCGGTGATCGCGCTGCCGGAGCGGCCGGCGACCATGATCGCGGTCAGGAGCACGCCGAGCTCGCGCAGCGACAGGATGCCGACGAGGTCGACGATGAAGATCTCGGCGCCGAACCAGCGCAGCTGATAGGCGCCCTGCTGGGCGACGATGGCGCCGACGATGGCCGAGATCAGCACCACGACGGGGATGGCGCCGACGCCCATGCGGTCGATCTGGTGGAAGATGGCGGCGGGGTTGACGGCGTGGCCGCGCCCCAGCTTCATCTGCGCGCCGCGGATCGCCGCGCCGAGGATGTCCATGCCGTAGAGGAAATCGCGCCATGCGCCCTCGGTGGCGCGGCCGATGCTCTCCAGCCAGCGCAGGACGATGAAGGGCGGCTTCTCCCGCGCCGCGCCCGGCTGCTCCAGCGCCGGCCGCACCGCCGGCAAAAGGATCTGCGCGGCGGCCGAGGCGCCGGCGATCTCGACCGTCGCGCCCGCCGCGCGCCTTGCCGCGGCGAGGCGCTCGATCAGCCAGGCGCCGGCGGTGTCCATGCGCGAGACGGCGGAAATGTCGATCACGGTGTCGCCGGCGGCAGCCTGCGCCTCCAGCGCCCGCACGTCCTTGTCGACCAGATGGACCGAGCGCGTGTTCCAGACGCCGGAGAGCGCCACCACGGCGCGCCCGGCCTCCTCGCGCACGGCGATGGCGGGCGCCGTGGCGGGCGACCGCGCGCGCCCTGCCGGCTCGTCTCCGCTTGCTTCCGTGCGCTCTTTGCTCAACATCGGGCGATTCATAGCGAGTCGGGCCGCCGCTGTCGAATTTGCGGCGCGCGCGTCCTTCGCCGCGAACGGAGTTCCCGCATGGTGCGCACCCTTTCCGTCGAGGCCGAGCGTTTCGCGCTCGCGGCCGCCTTCACCATCTCGCGCGGCTCGAAGACCGAGGCCGCGGTCCTGACCTGCACGATCGGGCAGGACGGTAATGCCGGGCGCGGCGAATGCGTTCCCTATGCGCGCTACGGCGAGACCGTGGACAGCGTGCGCGACGCGATCGAGGCGATGCGCGGCGACATCGCGCGCGGCATGTCGCGGCAGGAGCTGCTTGCCGCGATGAAGCCGGGGGCGGCGCGCAACGCGCTCGACTGCGCGCTGTGGGACCTGGAGGCGAAGGCGGCGGGCGTTGCGGTGGCCGCGCGCATCGGCGCGGCCTCGCCGCGGCCGCTGGAGACGGCCTACACGATCCCGCTCGGCGAGCCGGAGGCGATGGCGGCGCAGGCGCGCCTCCATGCCGGCCGGCCGCTGCTCAAGGTCAAGGTCGGCACGCCGGACGACGCCGCCCGCATCGAGGCCGTGGCGGCGGCCGCGCCGCAAAGCCGCATCATCCTCGACGCCAACGAGGGCTGGAGCGAGGACAACCTCGCCCGCCACCTCGTCGTCGCGGCGCGCTGCGGCGTGGCGCTGATCGAGCAGCCGCTGCCGGCCGGCCGGGACGAGGCGCTGCGCGCCATTTCCCGCGCGGTTCCGGTCTGCGCCGACGAGAGCGCGCACACGGCCGGCGACCTCGACGGCCTCGTCGGCCTCTACGACGCCGTCAACATCAAGCTCGACAAGGCCGGCGGGCTGACGGCGGCGCTCGATCTGCGCGAGCGGGCGCGCCGGCTCGGCTTCGGCGTGATGGTCGGCTGCATGGTCGGCACCTCGCTCGCCATGGCCCCGGCCGTGCTCCTGGCGCAGGACGCCGATTTCGTCGATCTCGACGGCCCGCTGCTTCTGGCGCGAGACCGCGACATCGCGCTTGCCTACAGCGGATCGCTCGTCCATCCGCCCGAGCCGGCGCTGTGGGGATAGCTTTTGCCGCCCGGCATATTCCAGAAGCCGGAAAACACGGCTAAGAAACCCCATCCGGTCTCCTCACACCTCAACACAGGGAAGCAGACAGTGAAGCTCATACGTTTCGGTGCGGCTGGCGAGGAACGGCCCGGAGTGATCGACGCGGGCGGGACGATCCGCGACGTCTCCTCGCTGGTGCCCGACTTCACGCCGGAGACGGTGTCGCCGGCGCTGGTGGAGAGGCTCGGCCGCGCCGACCTCGCCACCCTGCCCGCCGCGCCCGCCGGCGCGCGCATCGGCGCGCCGCTCAGCCGCGTCGGCCATTTCATCGCCATCGGCCTCAACTATGCCGAGCATGCGGCCGAGACGGGCGCCGCGGTTCCGAAGGAGCCGGTCGTGTTCTCCAAGGCGCCGAGCTCGCTTTGCGGCCCCGACGACGATGTCCTTCTGCCGCGCGGTTCGCACAAGCTCGACTGGGAGGTCGAGCTCGCGGTGGTGATCGGCCGGCGCTGCGACTATGTCGAGGAGGCGGACGCGCTCTCCCACGTCCTCGGCTACGCGCTGTGCAACGATTTCTCGGAACGGGAATACCAGAAGGAGCGCGCCGGCCAGTGGATCAAGGGCAAGAGCGCGCCGACCTTCGGCCCGCTCGGCCCCTTCATCGCCACCGCCGACGAGATCGCCGACCCGCAGGCGCTGTCCATGTTCCTCGACGTCAACGGCGAGCGCCGGCAGACCGGCAGCACGGCGACGATGATCTTTCCCGTCGCCCATCTCGTTTCCTACCTGTCGCGCTTCATGGTGCTGGAGCCGGGCGACGTCATCACCACCGGCACCCCGCCCGGCGTCGGGCTCGGCATGTCGCCGCCGCAGTTCCTGCGCGCCGGCGACGAGGTCCGGCTCGGCATGGAGGGGCTCGGAGAACAGCGGCACCGGGTCGTGGCGCGCTGAGCGGCGGCGCCGCGGCGACGGGAAAGGTCGGGCGGGTGATGGAGGAGCGGCAAACCGGCCTGCGCAGCGTCGCCGTGGCGGTCTGCACGCGCGGCAGGCCCGAAATGCTGCGCGCCGCGCTGCGCTCGCTCGCGGCCCTCGATCTGCCGGGCATCGACTGCCGCTTCATCGTCGTGGAGAACAACGACGTCCAGACGGTCGCCCCGGTCGTCGCGGAACTGGCCGATGCGGTCGGCCCCGACCGCGTCGCCTTGCGCCTGGAGCCACGGCTCGGCATCGCGTCGGCCCGCAACAACGCGCTCGACGCCGCGCTCGCCATGGGCGTCGATGCGCTGGCCTTCATCGACGACGACGAGGTGGCCGAGCCGCGATGGCTCGCCGAGCTAGTGGGCGAGGCCAACCGGCGCGGGCTCGATCTCGTCGGCGGGCCGGTGGGGCTCCAGCCGGCCCCGCCCGACGCCACGGCCGCCGAACGCATGGTCTGGCGCGGCCTCGCCGCGCGTTGCCGCGACAACGAGGCAAGGGGGCGGCGCCTTGCCGCGCGCGGCCGCGACGACCGCGTCACCGTCACCACCGGCAACTGGCTCGCCGACCTCGGCTTCATCCGGCGCACGGGGCTGCGCTTCGACGAGACGCTCGTGCTGTCGGGCGGCGAGGACACGGCCTTCTTCCGGGCGCTGCGCAAGGCGGGCGGCCGGACCGGCTGGACGCCCGACGCCGTCGCCTCCGAAAGCTGGCCGCGCGAGCGGCTGACGCTCGCCTACCAGTTCCGCCGGGCCCGCGACCAGGCGCTGGCGCGCCATCGCGCCAAATATCCGAAGGCCGACCCCGGCGCGGCGGCCGCCTCCGTCGGGATCGTGCTGTTCAAGGTCGTGGGCGGCGGCGTGCGTGCGCTTCAGTCGGTCTTCGACGGCGGCGCCTCGCTGGTGCGCGCCGCCCGCGCCTTCGGCGCGGCCGCCGGCATCATCGGCGCGCTGCACGGCCGCCGCTCACGCCATTACGAGACGGTCTCGGGGCGCTGACATATGTCGCCGTAGCGGCCGCCCGGCGCCAGCCACATGAGCATGCCGAGACAGACGCCGAAGTGCAGCGCGGTGGAGGCGTGGCCGTAGAAGGTCTGGGTCAGCCCGTAGATCGCATAGGAACCGCCCGCCCACAGGATCGCGAGCCCCTTGACGCGCTCGGCCGGGTCGAGCGCCATGCGCAGGCCGACGAGGGACGCCACGGCGAGCGGCGCGAAGAACAGCACCGCGCCCAGAAGGCCCATCTTCATCGTCATGTCGAGATACTGGTTGTGGACGTTGCTGAACTCGTAGAGCACGGAATCGGCCGGCACTCCCAGCTCCGGCCGGCGCAGCACGTCCGGGAACGAGTCGATCCCGTGCCCGAGAAGCGGAGCCTCGCGGATCAGATCGAACGCGAGTATCCAGAGCTGGAGGCGGATGCCGACCGAATCGTCCCGGAATCTCGGCGTCTCCGCCCCCTCGACATCGATGCCCGCCTCCTGATGCTCCGTCGCGCCGGCCGTGGAGAGAAAGTCGAGCAGCATCGGCCCCGCCCCCTGGTCGCGCTCGAACAGGAGGAGGGCCGCCGCCAGCCACGCGGCGAGAGCCAGGACGGCGACGGCAACGACCAGCCATCGCGTCATCCGCCCGAACAGCGCGATCATCATCAGGGGAAGCAGGAGCAGGAAGCCGATCAGCGTGCCGCGCGTGCCGGTCAGGAAAACGGCGAAGAGGCCGAGCCCGATCACCAGCGCGAGCAGGCCGAGCATGGCCCACGACCGGCGCGGGTCGATGCGCGCGGCCATGGCGATCGCCACCAGCCCGACCGAGGTGAGCAGCATCTCCGAGAAGGGAATCGGGTTGGTGACGCCATGGGCGCGCGCGACCGAGAGGCCGAACGCCGAAAAATCCACGCCCTGATAGACCGCGACCGCGACGGCGACGGCCGCGTGGGCCGCCGCCACGAGCGCAACGAAGTCGAACAGCCTGTCGCGCGAGAAGCCGAACAGCGCCAGGAAGGTGAAGCCGTTGAGCAGCCCGAGGCCGATGCGCGACACCTGATCGATGTTGCTGGTCGAGGCGGAGAAGACGACGACATGGGCGACGACCAGCGCGAAGAAGGCGAGGTAGAAGCCGAGATAGAGCCGCACCGCCGGAGGAACCACGATCTGCGTGCGCGGAAGCCGCCACAGGAGATACAGGCCGAGGACGAGCGAGACGATGTAGAACGCGCCCGCCATCTTCAGGCTGCCGAGCAGCGCCATCCCCACGACGAAAAGCAGCGCGCAGGCGACCACGGCGCGCGGCGACACGTTGCGCAGCCGCGGCAGGTCGAAATAGTGCGTCGAAGACATGCGCGATATGGCCCTTCCGTCGCCCCGTTCGGTCGTCGCGGGTCTATAGTCGAACGAATGGGACGAAACAAGGAAACCCGCCCCGCGCCGGGCTGCCGGCCGTTTCGGTCTGGCCTGTCCGCCGGACCGTGCTAGAAGACTGATTCAGGCAAGCGGGAGGGCGAGAGCGATGAACGCGGACACGAAAACTGTTTCCTCCGACCTCGACGAGGCCGCGCTGTTCTACCATCGCTATCCGGCGCCGGGTAAGCTCGAAATCCGGGCCATCAAGCCGCTCGGCAACCAGCGCGACCTGGCGCTCGCCTATTCGCCGGGCGTGGCCGCGCCGTGCCTGGCCATCCGCGACGATCCCGCGACGGCCGCGCACTACACCGCCCGCGCCAACCTCGTCGCGGTGGTGTCCAACGGCACGGCGGTGCTCGGCCTCGGCGACATCGGCGCGCTGGCGTCGAAGCCGGTGATGGAGGGCAAGGCGGTCCTGTTCAAGAAGTTCGCCGGCATCGACGTGTTCGACATCGAGGTCGACGCCCCCGACATCGACCTGATGGTCTCGACGGTGGCGGCGCTGGAGCCGACCTTCGGAGGCATCAACCTGGAAGACGTCAAGGCGCCCGAGTGCTTCGAGATCGAGGAGCGGCTGAAGGCGCGGATGAAGATTCCCGTCTTCCACGACGACCAGCACGGCACCGCCATCATCGTGGCGGCCGCCGTGCTCAACGGGCTGGAGCTGGCCGGCAAGTCCATCCACGACGTCAAGATCGTCACCTCGGGCGCGGGCGCCGCGGCGCTCGCCTGCCTCAACCTCCTCGTCTCGCTCGGCGCCAGGCACGAGAACATCTGGGTCACCGACCGCCACGGCGTCGCCTACAAGGGCCGCGTCGAGGAGATGGACCGCTGGAAGGAACCCTTCCTCAAGGACACGAACGCGCGCGCGCTGGCCGACGTGATCGGCGGCGCCGACGTCTTCCTCGGCCTGTCGGCGGCGGGCGTGCTCAAGCCGGAGCTTCTGGCCCACATGGCAGAGCGGCCGCTGGTGCTGGCGCTCGCCAACCCGGTGCCGGAGATCATGCCCGACGCGGCCCGGGCGGCGCGCCCCGACGCCATGATCTGCACGGGGCGGTCCGACTTCCCCAACCAGGTCAACAACGTCCTGTGCTTTCCCTACATCTTCCGCGGCGCGCTCGACGTCGGCGCCACCGCGATCAACGAGGACATGAAGGTGGCGGCGGTGCGCGCCATCGCCGCGCTCGCCCGCGAGGAGCCGTCGGACGTGGCCGCCCGCGCCTATTCCGGCGAGACGCCGATCTTCGGGCCGGATTTCCTCATCCCCTCGCCGTTCGACCCCCGGCTCATCCTGCGCATCGCGCCGGCGGTGGCGCGCGCGGCCATGGAAAGCGGCGTCGCCACGCGGCCGATCGAGGACATGGCGGCCTATCTCGACCGGCTGAACCGCTTCGTCTTCCGCTCCGGCCTGATCATGAAGCCGGTGTTCTCGGCGGCCCGCAACGCCGCCGCCAAGCGCGTGGTCTATGCCGACGGCGAGGACGAGCGCGTGCTGCGCGCAGCCCAGGTGGTGCTGGAGGAAGGCATCGCCAGGCCGACGCTGATCGGCCGGCCGCACGTCATCGAGACCAGACTGAAGCGCTACGGCCTGAAGATCAGGCCGGGCGACGACTTCGAGATCGTCAATCCCGAGGACGACCCGCGCTACCGCGACTATGTCGAGCTTCTGGTGCGGCTCGCCGGCCGGCGCGGCATCACCCAGGAGGCAGCCCGCACCATGGTGCGCACCAACACCACGGTGATCGCGGCGCTGGCGATGATGCGCGGCGAGGCCGACGCCATGCTGTGCGGGCTCGAAGGCCGCTACGACCGGCACCTGCGCAATGTCGACCTCATCATCGGCCGGCGCGGGGGCGTGGAGGAGCTTTCGACGCTGTCGATGCTGATCTCGCAGCGCGGCGTCGTCTTCCTCACCGACACCTACGTCACCCTCGACCCGACCGCGGCGGAGATCGCCGAGGCGACGGTGCTGGCGGCCGAGCAGATCCGCCGCTTCGGCCTGACGCCGAAGGCGGCGCTGCTGTCGCATTCCAATTTCGGCTCGCACGACACGCCGAGCGCGCTGAAGATGCGCGAGGCGGCCGCGCTGCTGCGCGAGATCGCGCCCGACCTCGAGGCCGACGGCGAGATGCACGGCGACGCCGCGCTGACGCCCGCGCTGCGCCAGCGCGTCTATCCGCACTCGACGCTGGAGGGCGAGGCCAACCTCCTCGTCTTCCCCAACCTCGACGCAGCCAACATCGCGCTGACCACCATCAAGACGCTGACGGAGGCGCTGCATGTCGGGCCGATCCTGCTCGGCACGGCGCGGCCGGCGCACATCCTGACGCCGTCGGTGACCTCGCGCGGCATCGTCAACATGACGGCGCTGGCCGTGGTGGAAGCGGCCGCGCGCGCGGAGACCGGGGCGGCGTCAGCGTAAACAGGCGGTTAACCGCGCCGTGCTATGGCTCCACCATGGCAACGGGCGGCATCCTCGATCGGATCGGGCGCACGGCACGGCAGGCTTTCGCCGTCGCGCTGCTGGCGGCCTTCGTGCCGGATGCCGCCGCGGAGCCCGCAACGCGCGTCTGCCGCCAGCTCGAAGCCCAGCTTGCGGCGCTGCCGGCCGGCGGGCGGGCCTCGCCGGCGCAGGTGAAGCGCTACGACGACGCCATCGAGCGCCAGCGCGACCAGATCGCCAGGGCCCGCGCGCAGGCGCGGCGGGCCGGCTGCGGCTTCGCCGTCATGGGCGGGGCGGTCGCCTTCTGCGGCGAGCTCAACGCCACGCTGGCGCGCATGGACAGGAACCTGTCGCAGTTGCAGCGCAAGCGCGCGCAGCTTGCCGGAAGCGGCGATGGAAGGCGCGAGCGCGCCCGCATCATGACCGCGCTCGACGTCAACGATTGCCGCGCGCCGACGCGGGCCGCGCCGCCGGCGCAAGTGCGGTCCGGCACGGCCGCCTTCCCCGCCGCGCCGCGCGCCGGCAGCCTCTCCGGCAATTTCCGCACCTTGTGCGTGCGCACCTGCGACGGCTACTACTTCCCGATCTCATGGTCGGTGTCGCAGGCCGCGTTCGAGCGCGACGGCAAGGCGTGCCAGGCCATGTGCCCGGGCACGCAGGTCGAGCTGCACTATCACCGCGTCTCGGGCGAGGAGCCGCAGGACATGGTCTCGGCCGCCACCGGCCTGCCCTATCGCGAGATGGACACGGCCTTCCTCTACAAGAAGCCGGGGGCGTCGGTTCCGGCGGGCTGCGGCTGCGGCGCGGCCGCGCAGGCCGTGCGCGGCTTCCAGACCATCGGCGGCGACTACGAAAGCAACGAGGCCGCGGCCGGCCAGGACGCGCGGGCGGGCGATGCGACGCTGACGGCGGCCATCCCGCAGCCTTCGGCCCGGCCGGACCCGGCCGAGGATCCCGAGACGCTGGCGACCCGCGAGGGCGGGCTCGACGCGGCGGCGCTCAAGCGGCTGGCGACGCCGATGCCGGCGGCAAGGACCGACAAACCGGGCGAACGGCCTGCGGACCGCCAGGTCAGGGTCGTCGGGCCAGCGTTCCTTCCCGACCCAGAAGCGGCAGCAGATCGGCAAGCTCCGGCCCCCGCTCGCGCCCGGTAAGCGCAAGCCGCAGCGGCATGAACAGCGCCCTGCCCTTGCGGCCGGTCGCCGCCTTCACGCGGTCGGTCCACAGCTTCCATGTCGTGGCGTCCCACGGTTCGGGCGGCAGCGCGTCGAAGGCGGCGGACACGAAGGCGGCATCCTCTGCCGACAATGCCGGCTTCTCCCGCGGGCCTTCGCGCACGATCCGCCACCACGGCCCGGCGTCGGCCACGCGGTCGAGATTGCCGCGCACGGCGAGCCAGAAGGGCTCGGCCTTGTCGCCCGCGATGCCGAGGGCGGCGAGCCGTTCCTCGGCCTCGACGAACGGCATGGCGTGAACCAGCGTCCGGTTGAGCGCGGCAAGCTCGGCGGGGTCGAACTTCGCGGCCGATTTCGAGGTCGCGGCCGGGTCGAAGCGTTCGGCGAGCGCGTCCATCGAGCGCGCGGCCGACACGCTTTCCGACGTTCCGATCAGGACGGCGAGCGAGGCGACCGCCATCGGCTCGATGCCCTCCCCGGCGAGGCTCATGATCGACAGCGCGCCGCTGCGCTTCGACAGGCCCTCGCCCGACACGGCGGTGAGCAGGTTGTGGTGGCCGAAGGCCGGCGGCGCAGCCTGAAGCGCCCTGAACAGCGCGATCTGCGCGCCGGTGTTGGTCACGTGGTCGTCGCCGCGGATGACGTGGCTGATGCCAAGCTCGATGTCGTCCACCACCGAGGGCAGCGTGTAGAGGTAGGAGCCGTCCTCGCGCACCAGCACCGGATCGGACATCGACGCCAGATCGACCGTCTGCGGCCCGCGCACGAGATCGTCCCAGTGCACCTCGGTGCGCACCGGCGAGAACGGGTCGTCGGAGAAATTCGGCAGCAGGAAGCGCCAGTGCGGCCTGCGCCCCTCGGCCTCCCGGGCCGCCTTCTCTTCCTGCGTCAGCCTCAGCGCCTCGCGGCCGTAGACCGGCGGCAGCCGGCGCGACAGCCTGATCTTGCGGCGGCGCTCCAGCTCCTCGGCGGTCTCCCAGCAGGGATAGAGCAGGCCGGCCGCCTTCAGCTTCTCCACCGCCGCGTCGTAGAGCGCGAAGCGGTCGGACTGGCGCACGGCCAGATCGGGCCGGATGCCGAGCCAGGCGAGGTCCTTCTCGATCTGGTCGGCATATTCCGCCTTCGAGCGCGCAACGTCGGTGTCGTCGAAGCGCAGGACGAAGCGGCCGCCGTGCTTTTTCGCGAACAGCCAGTTGAACAGCGCCGTGCGCGCATTGCCGATGTGGATGAAGCCGGTGGGCGACGGCGCGAAGCGGACGGTCACGCTCATATGTGCATCTTCCGGCTCATGTCCTGTCGCGAAAACGGTTGGTGATGGGATAGCGGCGGTCGCGGCCGAAGTTCTTCTTCGTGATCTTGACGCCGGGGGCGGCCTGCCGGCGCTTGTATTCGGCGATGTAGAGCAGGTGCTCGACCCGGTGCACCGTGCCGCGGTCGTGGCCGCGCGCGACGATGTCGTCCACGCCCATCTCGCCCTCGACCAGACATTCGAGGATGTCGTCGAGCACCGGATAGGGAGGCAGCGAATCCTGGTCGGTCTGGTCGGGCCGCAGCTCGGCCGAGGGCGCCTTGTCGATGATGTTTCGCGGGATCACCACGCCGCCGGGGCCGAGCGCGCCCTGCGGCACGTTTTCGTTCCTCCAGCGCGACAGCGCGTAGACCTGCATCTTGTAGAGGTCCTTGATCGGGTTGAAGCCGCCGTTCATGTCGCCGTAGAGCGTGGCGTAGCCGACCGACATCTCGCTCTTGTTGCCGGTGGTCACGACCATCGAGCCGAAGCGGTTGGAGATCGCCATCAGGATGGTGCCGCGCGCGCGCGATTGCAGGTTCTCCGCCGTCACGCCCTCGACCTCGCCCTGGAACAGCGGCGCGAGCGCCGAGAAGAAGCCCTCGACCGGCTCGAAGATCGGCACGATGTCGTAGCGCACGCCGAGCGCGTCGGCGCAATCCTGCGCGTCCTTGAGCGATTCCGGCGAGGTGTAGCGATAGGGCATCATCACGCAGCGCACGCGCGCCGCCCCCAGCGCGTCGACGGCAAGCGCCGCGCAGATCGCCGAGTCGATGCCGCCGGACAAGCCCAGCACCACGTCGCGAAAACCGTTCTTGTCGACATAGTCGCGCAGGCCGAGCATGCAGGCGCGGTAGTCGGCCTCCTCCGTCTCCGGCACGACGGCGAGCGGCCCCTCGACGCAGCGCCAGCCTTCCCCCTCGCGCTTCCATGCGCTCAGCGCGACCGCCGCCTCGAACTGCGGCATCTGGAAGGCGAGCGAGCGGTCGGCATTGATCGCGAAGGAGGCGCCGTCGAAGACGAGCTCGTCCTGCCCGCCGAGCTGGTTGGCGTAAAGGATCGGCAGGCCGCTCTCGATCGCCTGGCGGACGACGACCTGCTGGCGCACGTCGACCTTGCCGCGATGATAGGGCGAGCCGTTGGGCACCAGCAGAAGCTCGGCCCCGCTCTCGGCCAGCGTCTCGCAGACGCCGAGGTCGCCCCAGACGTCCTCGCAGATCGGCAGGCCGAGGCGCACACCGCGGAAATTGACCGGGCCCGGCATGTCCGGCCCCGTCTGGAACACGCGCTTTTCGTCGAACTCGCCGTAGTTCGGCAGGTCGAGCTTGTAGCGCTCGGCGATCTGCCGACCGCCGTCGAGCACGACGACGGAATTGTGCAGGCCGCTCGGGCGGCGCAGCGGCGTGCCCACGACGACGCCCGGCCCGCCATCGGCGGTGTCGGCGGCAAGCTCGGCCACCGCGCGCTCGCAGGCCGCGACGAAGGCGGGCTTCAGCACGAGGTCCTCCGGCGGGTAGCCGGCGATGAACAGCTCGGTGAACAGCACGAGGTCGGCGCCGGCGGCCGCGGCCTCGGCGCGCGCGCGCCTGGCCATGGCGAGGTTGCCGGCGACGTCGCCGACGGTCGGATTCAGTTGCGCGACGGCAATGCGGAGGCTGTCGGGGGGAGCTGTTCTGGTCATGGCATGCGTGTAGCGCGGCCTTCGCCGGGCGGCAATGGCGTTGAGGCCGGCCCTTGCGCGCCGCCGGCACACGCGGAAAGATGCGGCGCGCCCTTGCGGAGGAACGAGATGACGAAGACGGTGGACGAGCTTGCCTCTCGCTGGCTGCCGCGGGGCAGGCTCGGCGAGGCGGAGCACCGCGTGCTGCAAAGCGCGATCGACCGGCAGCCGGTGGCCCGCGACGTGCGCAGCGCCCGCGTCGCCACGGCCTCGCGCGGCGAAAGGCTGGCCGACGCCATCGCGCGCGTCGGCGGCTCGTGGGCCTTCATCCTGTGCTTCCTCGGCTTTCTCGTCCTGTGGGCGGGCGTGAACGTGTGGGTTCTGGCCGGCCGCGCCTTCGACCCCTACCCCTTCGTGTTCCTCAATCTCCTGCTGTCGATGCTGGCGGCGGTGCAGGCGCCGGTCATCATGATGTCGCAGAACCGGCAGGCCGCGCACGACCGCGCCGACGCCGCCCACGACTACGAGGTGAACCTCAAGGCCGAGATCGAGATCATGGCGCTGCACGAGAAGATGGACGCGCTGCGCCACCGCGAGATCGTGGCCATGCACGCCGAGGTGATGGCGATTTCGCAACGGCTCGCGCGTCTCGAGGCGATGGTGGAAAAGGGGCTGCCCGGCGACAGCGCGTGACGGAGCGCGCGCGGATCAGCGGACGTTGCGCCTCGCCGCCCGCGTGCGCAGCTCCTCCACCGGATTGTTCGCGCCGATGGAAAGCGCCAGGATGCGCGAGATGTGGAGGCGCGGCAGGCCGGTCTCGGCCGCCCAGTCGTTGAACTGCGCCTGGATCCTCGACAGATCCTTCTTCGAGGTCGGGTTCCGGGCGATGTCGAGGCCGGCGTCGCGCAGCGCCGCCACCACGTCGCTCCACAGGATGAAGGCGTCCCAGCCGAGCGAGCGCAGCAGGAACGGCCCGGTGTTGCCGCCGAGCCGGCTGCCGTTCCTGGCCAGATACGCCATCAGGCCGATCTGGTCGTCGGCCGGCCACCGGCTGAGGAAGCGGCCGAAGCCGCCATGCTCCTCCGACACGCGCGCCACGAAGGCGGCATTGTCGCGCACGGCGCGGATGTTCTGCGGATTGCGCACGATGCGGGCGTCGGAGGCGAGGTCGTGCCAGAAATCGTCGGGCTGGAACAGGAGCCGCTTCGGCTCGAAGCCGAGGAAGGCCTCCTCGAAGCCCGGCCATTTACTCTCGATGACGCTCCAGACGAAGCCGGCGGCGAAGATGCGCTGCGCGATCGCGGCAAGCACGCGGTCGTCCGGCACCCCGGCCACGGCCGCGTTGTCGGGCTTCGTCCCCAGCAGGGAGGCGAGCGCGGCCGCGCCGCCCTTGCGGGCTTCGGCGCGGGCGCGGATCTCGGAAAACGGCGTCATGGCCCCACCCCCCCGTGGCCCCATCCCCCAAGGCCCTGCCTTCAGGGCGTCGGCCGTGGCCACCTACCAGCCGTTCGCCACCTTCTTCCGCGGCTGCCCGGCCCTGCCCTTCTTCAGCAGGTCCGAGACCAGGAAGGCAAGCTCCACCGCCTGATCGGCGTTGAGGCGCGGGTCGCAATGGGTGTGGTAGCGGTCCTGCAACTCCTCGTCGCGGATGGCGCGCGCGCCGCCGGTGCATTCGGTGACGTTCTTGCCCGTCATCTCGACATGGATGCCGCCCGGATGCGTGCCCTCGGCCTGATGCACCTCGAAGAAGGACTGCACCTCCTTGAGGATGCGGTCGAACGGCCGGGTCTTGTAGCCCGCCGCCGTGATGGTGTTGCCGTGCATGGGATCGCACGACCACACCACCTTGCGGCCCTCGCGCTCGACGGCGCGGATCAGCTTCGGCAGGTGCTCGCCGACCTTGTCGGAGCCGAAGCGGGCGATCAGCGTCAGCCGGCCCGGCTCGTTCTCCGGGTTGAGCAGGTCGATCAGCCGGATCAGCCCGTCCGCCTCCAGCGAGGGGCCGCACTTCAGGCCGAGCGGGTTCTTGATGCCGCGGCAGTATTCGACATGGGCGTGGTCGGGCTGGCGGGTGCGGTCGCCGATCCAGATCATGTGGCCGGAGGTGGCGTACCAGTCGCCGGAGGTGGAGTCGACGCGCGTCAGCGCCTCCTCGTAGCCCAGAAGCAGCGCCTCGTGGCTGGTGTAGAAATCGGTCTCGCGAAGCGCGGCATGGGTCTCCGAGGTGATGCCGACGGCGCGCATGAAGTCGATGGTCTCGGTGATGCGCGACGCCAGCGCCTCGTAGCGGCCGGCCTGCGGGCTGTCGGCCACGAAGCCCAGCATCCACTTGTGTACGTTCTCCAGGCTGGCATAGCCGCCCTGCGCGAAGGCGCGCAGCAGGTTCAGCGTCGCCGCCGCCTGGCGGTAGGCCATGCGCTGGCGCGCCGGGTCCGGCACGCGCGACTTCTCGTCGAACTCGATGCCGTTGATGATGTCGCCCCGGTAGGACGGCAGCGCGACGCCGTCCTTGGTCTCGGTGTCGGACGAGCGCGGCTTGGCGAACTGGCCGGCGATGCGGCCGACCTTCACCACCGGCTGCGCGCCGGCATAGGTCAGCACCACCGCCATCTGCAGGAAGACGCGGAAGAAGTCGCGGATGTTGTCGGCGCCGTGCTCGACGAAGCTCTCGGCGCAGTCGCCGCCCTGGAGCAGGAACGCCTCGCCGCTGGCGACGGCGGCGAGCTGGCGCTTCAACTTGCGCGCCTCGCCGGCAAAGACCAGCGGCGGATAGGTGGCGAGCTGACGCTCGGTCTCGGCGAGCGCCTCCGCGTCCGGATAGGCCGGAACCTGCTGGATCGGCTTGCCTCTCCACGAACTCGGGGACCATTTCGTCGTCATCGTCGCACCATTCACGTCACAGGCGGGCTGCCTTCGCCCGCAAGACCCGGACCTTCGGGACCGCGGCTGCTTACACCAGACGGCCCTTTTATTCCACCCCGCTTTCCGCCGCAGCGCAAGCCAACACTTCGATGCAGGCGCGCCGGCCGCCCCCGCGCGCCCGCTTTTCCGTCGCCCGCGCCGCCATCGTCTTGCAGGCATCGTCTCGCCCGCATCTTGACTTTGACGTAAGCGTCAATGGTAGCCTGCGGCCGAGATCAAGGCTTCGACCGGGAGGACGCGATGCCCAAACCCCGCCCCGACACGTCGCCCGCCGCTGCCGCACAGGCCGGGACGCACGATGCGCCGGCCGCGCCCGCCGAGGCCGACGCCGCGCGGCAGGCGGTGCGCCAGACCCCGCTGGCGTTTGCCGCCGCGGACGGCTTTCCGCTCGGCGGCACGCTGTTCGAGGGCGACGGCGATGGCCCGCTGGTGCTGGTCTCCTCGGCGACCGCCGTGCCGCAGGCCTTCTACGCCGGCTTCGCCCGCGCGCTGGCCGTGGCCGGCGCCCGCGCCGTCCTGACCTACGACTATCGCGGCACCGGCGCCTCGCCGCGGCCGCGGGGCTGGCGGCGGCGCATCGGCTACAAGGACTGGGCGTTGATCGACTTTCCCGCCGCGCTCGCGGCGCTGGAGGCGGTGGCGCCGGGCCACCCGATCGTCGGCGTCGGCCAGTCCTATGGCGGCCACGCGCTCGGCCTGTCGGGCACGGCGGACCGCTTCGAGCGCTATGCGATGGTGGCGACCATGACCGCCTATTTCGGCCATCTCGACGACCGCCAGGCATGGGCCCGCATGAACCTCGTCGGCGTGCCCGTCTCCTTCCTGTTCCGCGACACGCCGCGCTGGCTCGGCATCGGCGAGCCGATCCCGGGCTCGTGCTTCCGCGACTGGGCGCGCTGGTGCCGCATGAGGAACTATTTCTTCGACGATCCCGGCACGCCCGAGACGGCGCGCTTCGCCGGGGTCAGGCTGCCGATCCTCGTCATCGGCCTCACCGACGACCGCTGGGCGACGCCGCGCGGCGTGGCCGACTTCGCGGCGCGCCACCCCAACGCGCGGGTCGAGCAACGGTGGCTTTCGCCGCAGGACGGCGGCGCGCCGATCGGCCATCTCGGCTTCTTCCGCTCGCGCTTCGCCCGCACCCTGTGGCCGCCGCTGGTGCGCTGGCTGCTGGCCGGCGAGGCGGTGACGCCGGGTACGCGCCGCTAGGGCGGCGGAGGCCCTGCCGCGCGCTTGCCGGCGGTTGACTTGCCGCGGCGGCGGCCTATGGTTCGCCCCGCTCGCGGCCCGAACGAAACCCGCGGGCAGAAAGGTCGAACCCGCCATGTCAGGCGACAGTTGCAGTCGAAGAAACCTGCCGTCCGCCTGACGCGACCCTGAGGGCTCGCTCCGGCCGGCGGCGGCAATGGAGCAAGCCATGAACGAATACGTCCTCGCCGGCGGCGACGCCGCCGCCATCGCCCGCATCCTCGCCAGCGGCCACGCCGCCGATGCCGTCGAAGCCCTGAACCGGGAGCCGCGCGCGCTTGCCTTGCGGCTGCTGGAAGAGGCCCCGCTGGAACGTGCGGCCGAGATCCTCGACCAGCCCGAGCTCGACGGGGCGTCCGAACTGGTCGCGGCGCTGCCGCGCGAGCGCGTCGTCGACCTTCTGGGCGCGATGTCGGCCGACCGCGCCGCCGACGTGCTGCGCGCCATCGGCGAGCCGGCGCGCGCGCAGCTGCTGCACGCCATGACGCCGCCGCTGCGCCGCGCGCTGACGGCGATCCTCGGCTATCCCGAGGGCAGCGCCGGCTCGATCATGACGACCGAATATGTCAGCGTGCCGCCGCACTGGACCGTGGCGCGCACGCTCGACCATATCCGCCAAGTCGAGCGCAGCCGCGAGACCGTCTACGCCATCTATGTCGTCGATCCCGAAAGCCGCGTGCTGCTGCATGCCTTCGGTCTCAGGCGGCTGATCGCCGCCGACCCGCAAGCGCGCCTGGGCGACATCGTGCCGGAGCGCTCGCCCGTCACGGTGCCGCCGCTGACGGATGTCGAGCAGGTGGCGCATACGATCCGCAAATACGACCTGCTCGCCGTGCCCGTGGTCGAGGACGGCCGGATCGTCGGCATCGTCACCGTCGACGACGTGCTGGACACCATGATCGAGGAAGGCACCGAGGACGCGCACCGCTTCGGCGGCATGGAGGCGCTGGACGAGCCCTATATGAGGATGGGCTTCCTTTCGATGATCGGCAAGCGCGGCGGCTGGCTGTGCGCGCTGTTCCTCAGCGAGATGCTGACGGCGAGCGTCATGCAGCACTACGAGGTCGCGCTGGAGAAGGCCGTCGTGCTGACGCTGTTCATCCCGCTCATCATGAGCTCGGGCGGCAATTCCGGCTCGCAGGCGACCTCGCTGGTCATCCGGGCGATGGCGCTGCGCGAGATCACGCTCGCCGACTGGTGGCGGGTGGCGCTGCGCGAGCTGCCGAGCGGCCTCGTGCTCGGCGCCATGCTCGGCCTGGTCGGGGCGGCGCGCATCGTGGCCTGGCAGTATCTCGGCCTCTACGACTACGGCCCCTACTGGCACCTGATCGCGGCCACGGTCGGGCTCGCCCTGGTCGGCATCGTCACCTTCGGCTCGCTGACCGGCTCGATGCTGCCCTTCGCGCTGAAGCGCATCGGCTTCGACCCGGCCAGCGCCTCGGCCCCGTTCGTGGCGACGCTGGTCGACGTCACCGGCCTTGCCATCTACTTCACGGTGGCGGCGCTGGTGCTGGCCGGAACCGTCCTGTGAGGCGGACCGGCGGGCGGGCCGCTCAGACCCGCTCGCCGTTCCTGACGCGATAGGTCGGCTGGTACATCGTCACCAGCTCCTCGGCCGCGCTGGGGTGGACGGCCATGGTGGCGTCGAAATCGTCCTTGGTGAGCCTCGCCTTGACCGCGATGCCGAGAAGCTGCGCCATCTCGCCGGCGTCCGGCCCCAGCACATGCGCGCCCAGCACCCGGCGCGAGGCGGCGTCGACCACCAGCTTCATGACCATCCGCTCCTGGCGGCCCGACAGCGTGTGGCGCATCGGCCGGAACTCGGCGCGGAAGATCTCCAGCTCCTCGAAGCGCCGCGCCGCCTCGTCCTCGGACAGGCCCACGGTGCCGATCTCGGGCTGCGAGAACACCGCCGTGGCGATGGCGTCGAAATCCGGCTTGGTCGGCTTGCCGCGAAACACGGTGTCGACGAAGCACATCGCCTCGTGGATCGCGACCGGGGTCAATTGCACGCGGTTGGTGACGTCGCCGACGGCGTAGACGGTCTCGACGCTGGTGCGCGAGAAGTCGTCGACCACGATCTCGCCCGCCGGGCCGGTCTCCACGCCGGCGGCCTCCAGCCCCAGCCCCTCGGTGTTGGGCGTGCGGCCGATGGCGAGCATGAACGCGCCCACGCTCAGCGTCTCGCCGTTGGACAGCGCGATGTCGAGGCGGCCGTCCTCGCGCTTGTCGACGCCGTGGGCGATGGCGTGGGTCACGATGCGGATGCCCTTGGCCTCCATCGCCGCGTGCAGGCCGCGGCGCATGTCCATGTCGAAGCGGCCGAGGATCTCCTTGCCGCGATAGACCAGCGTGGTCTCGACGCCCAACCCGTGGAAGATGTTGGCGAACTCGACCGCGATGTAGCCGCCGCCGGCGATGGCGATGGAGCGGGGCAGCGTTTCCAGGTGGAACGCCTCGTTCGAGGTGATGGTGTGCTCGAAGCCGGGCAGCGCCGGATGCGGGCTCGGCCGGCCGCCGGTGGCGATCAGGATGTGGCGGGCGGTGACGGTGCGGTCCTGCGCCAGGATGCGCACCGTGTGCGGCCCTTCCAGCACGGCGCGGCTTTGAAGAACCGTCGCGCCCGCATTCTCCAGCCCGCGCCGGTAGAGACCCTCCAGCCGGGCGATCTCGCGGTCCTTGTTGGCGACCAGCGTCGGCCAGTCGAACCGCGTCTCGCCCACGCTCCAGCCGTAGCCGGCCGCGTCCTCGAAATGCTCCGGGAACTGCGAGGCGTAGACGAACAGCTTCTTGGGCACGCAGCCGCGGATGACGCAGGTGCCGCCGAAGCGGTACTCCTCGGCGATGGCCACGCGCTTGCCCATGGCCGCGGCCAGCCTGCCGGCGCGCACGCCGCCCGAGCCGCCGCCGATGACGAAGAGGTCGTAGTCGAAGTCAGGCATGGCGGGCTCCCCGGAAGCGATGCGACACACCTATGCATTCGAAAAGCAAAAGGAAAGCCCGGCCGCGCGGGGCCGGGCTCGTCGGTGCTTGCCGGCGGCGGCTGCCGCGGCCTATTCCTGCGCGGCGCCTTCTTCGCCGCCACCCTCGGCCTCGCCCTGCGGCGGCTGGCTGGCGGCGACGCGCCTGGCGATCTCCTCGCCGGCCTGCTGGGCGAGATCGCGCGCGATGCCGCGCTGCCAGATGTCGGCGGCCTGCAACACCCCGCGGGTGACGTTCGCGCCTTCGTTCAGCAGCTTCTTGCCGGTCGACGAGGTATAGAAGGCGGAAATCTCGCTCAGCTCGGTCTCGGAGAAGGTGCGGGCGTAGATGGTCGCCGCCTCCCGCTCGAGGTCGCCGCGGCGCGCGGCGAGCGCGAAGGCCGTCTGGTCCACCACCTCGATGATCAGCTCCTGGAGGTCGGGGTTCTTCTGGATCAGCTCGCTCTTCAGCGCCTGCGCGGCGCTCGGCAGGATGATGTCGAACTCCTCGGTGGCCTTGAGCGCCTGGAGCGCGGCGCGGGCGGCCGAAAGGTGCGATTCGGCGATGTCCTGCGCGGCCGCCGGCAGGCCGGCGGCGACCACGAGCGCAAGCGCCCCGAAGGCGGCAACGAGGCGGCGGGAACGGGAGGCGAGGTTCATGGGCGTCGAGACTCCTTGATTTAGCTTGCGGCGCGCAACGTTCTGACGCCGTCGGCGGCCGCGATGATGGCGGCGTCCGCCAGTCCGATGAAGAGGCCGTGCTCGACCACGCCGGGAATGGCGTGGAGGGCATCGCCGAGCGCTTGTGTATCGGGAATGCGGCCAAAAGATGCGTCGATGATGTAGTGGCCGCCGTCGGTGACGAAGGGTTTTTCCCCGTCCATGCGCAGGACCAGCGGGCCGTCGAGGCCGAGCCGCGCGGCCGCCCTGGCGATGGCGACCTCGGTGGCGCGCAGGCCGAACGGGTTGACCTCGATGGGCAACGGGAAGCGGCCGAGCGTGGCGACCACCTTGGAGGCGTCGGCGATGACGATCATCCGCGCCGAGGCCGCCGCCACGATCTTCTCGCGCAGCAGCGCGCCGCCGCCGCCCTTGACCAGCGAAAGGGCGGGGTCGATCTCGTCGGCGCCGTCGACGGTGAGGTCGAGCTCCGGCATCTCGTCCAGCGTCGCCAGCGGCACGCCCAGCGCCCGGCACAGCTCGGCCGTGCGCTCCGAGGTCGGCACGCCGGTGACGGAAAGCCCCTCCTCGCCGATGCGCGCGGCAAGCAGCCGCACGAACTCCTCGGCGGTGGAGCCGGTGCCGATGCCCAGCCGCATGCCGTCCTCCACATGGGAGAGCGCGGCGCGCGCGGCCTCGATCTTCATCTGTCTTGCGTCCATGTGCTCCGCCCTGCGAAGTCCTGCGGCGTCCTACCAGCTTTGCCGCGCCGGGCAAAGACCCCTGTCGTCGCGACCTTGCCCCTGCCGGCCGCAAGGGGTATCGCAGGCCTTCCGCCTCCCCAGCGCAACGGACCCGCCATGCCACGCCCCATCGTCGTCTTCGATCTCGACGGAACGCTGATCGACACAGCGCCCGACCTGCTCGACAGCCTCAACCACTGCCTGGGCTTCGCCGGGCTGGAACGCGCCGCGCCCGACGAGCTGCGCCGCTTCGTCGGCATGGGCGGGCGCGTGATGATCGAGCGCGCCTTCGCCGCGCAGAAGCGGACGCTGACCACGGCGCGGCTGGACGAATTGCAGGCGGTGTTCCTCGACCACTACAGCGGCAACATACCGGGCGGCTCGCGGCCCTATCCCGGCGTGCTTGCCGCGCTCGACCGGCTGGAGGCCGCCGGTTACGCGGCGGCGGTGTGCACCAACAAGTACGAGCGGCTGTCGACGGCGCTGATCGGGGCGCTCGACCTCGCCCCGCGCTTTTCGGCGGTGTGCGGCGCCGACACCTTCGCCTTCCGCAAGCCCGACCCGCGCCACCTGACCGAGACGATCCGCGTGGCGGGCGGCGACCCGGCGCGCGCGATCATGGTCGGCGATTCGCGCACCGACATCGACACGGCCAAGGCGGCCGGCATCCCGGTCGTCGCCGTAGACTTCGGCTATACCGACCGTCCCGTCCGCGAATTCGCGCCCTCGCGCGTCATCTCGCATTTCGACGAGCTGACGCTGGAGATGACGCAGGAGCTGATGGCCGCGCTCGCGCGCTGAAACCTCGCCGATACGTCCTTGACTTGGGCGCCGGGGCTCCCTTATATCGCGGCACTTTCGCAAGGCGGCGCGCGGCGGGAAGCGGTCTTCGACTGGAACCGGACCGGCGCGCGACGGCCAAGCGGACGGGCGCGTAGCTCAGCGGGAGAGCACACCCTTCACACGGGTGGGGTCACAGGTTCAATCCCTGTCGCGCCCACCATCGAAAAACCTGGCGTTTTCGATGGGTTATTCTGAATTTCTCAACAACCGAAACAACCTCGGCGCTTTTCCTGCCGCACGGAAACCGTACGTGCTGCGGCGGCATCCACACGTCATGTTGATTTCCACCGCCCGGCCCCGCGCGATAGTTTCGCGATGCGGGGGCGCATGGAGGAAACGATGAAAGCCTTGCCCCTGTTGTCCGCCTCGCTGCTGCTGGCGCTCGCCGGCGCCGGCGTCTGTCAACGGCGGAGTAAAAGTCGGCCATTGGGCGGCGCAAAAGTAGTCCACTTGGCGGCGCATTTGGGGAACGCCGGGAGGGCGTAGCCCGACCA
>QEVK01000001.1 GCA_003577315.1 Hyphomicrobiales bacterium
CGTCGAGGCGCCGGCGCTCCGCCTCGGCGCGCGCGGCCTCCCCGGCGGCCTCCTCGGCGGCCTGCCGCCGCTGGGCCTCCTGCTGCGCCTGCGCCGCCTCGTCCGCGGCGCGCTGGCGCGCGGCCTCCTCGTCCTGCCGGCGGCGCTCCTCTTCCTCCAGCCTGCGCCGCTCGCGCTCGATGCGTTCGGCCTCCTCGGCCGCGCGGCGGGCTTCCTCGGCCGCGACCTCGCGCTCGACGGCAAGGGCTGCATAGTAGCGGACCTCGCGGCGCAGCCGCTGCTTCTCGATCAGCGCCGCCTGCATCGCCTCGACCCGCTGCTGCTCCAGCTCCAGCGCGCGCTGGGTCAGGAACTGCGCCAGCGCTCCGGTGTCGACCTCGACGCGCACGTCGCCGGGCGGCCCGGCCGCGGCCAGCCGCACCGAGGGCTCGGAGCCGGCCAGCGCCTCCAGGCCGGGATCGTAGGTCAGCGTCGCATCGGCGCCCATGGTGCCGGCGGAAAGATCGGCCCGCACCTCGCCGGCAAGCGTCGCGCCTTGGGTCTCCAGTCGCAGCGGCGGCGCGCGCAGCGCTCCGTTGGCGACGGTGAAGGCGATTTCCGCGCCGTCGGCGGCGAAGGTGCCGTCGCGCACCAGCGGCGGCGCGAACGCCGCGACGGCCGCCGCGTCGATGTCGGGGCCGAGCGCATCGGCCCTGGCGATCAGCGCGGGGAAGGCGTGCGGCGCGAGGCCGGAGACGACGAGGTCGCGCAGGCGGGCGCTGCCCGATCCGGCAAGGGCGGCGACGATGCCGTCGACCGACTTGCCGCTCGCCGTGACCGAGGCCGTCAGGTCGGCGGTGCCGGAAAGGCCGGCCTCGCCGATCAGCTCGCGCACGCCGGCGCCGTCGAGGCGAAGCTGGGCCGACAGCAGGCCGGTGCCGCCGTCGTTGCGGAAATCGACGATGCCGGAGGCCACGCCGCCGAACGCCGACGCGCGCATGTCGGCGAGCGAGACGCCGTCGCGCCCGATCTTGAGCGTCAGCCGCGCGTCGCGCGCCTGCGCGAAGGCGCCGGCCCGGAGCCGCTCGACGGCAAGGTCGAGCTCGGCCGTCAGCGGCGGCGCGGCGGCGGGCGCGAACGGCGCGTCCGGCCAGCCCTCGCCGTCGGCCATCAGCGCCTGCGCGCCCGTGACCAGCTCGGCGACGGGCGCAAGGTCGAAGGCGGCGAGCGCCAGCGCGCCGGTCAGGTGCGGCAGCCCGTCGCGAAGCTGGGCGTTGATGTCGCCGCTGACGCCGGTATCGGCGATGTCGCCGCCAAGGCCCGACAGCACCAGCAGCCCGTCCTCGATGTCGAGGCCCGCCGAAAGGCTGGCGGGCAGGCCGAGGCCCATGCCGGGCAGCGCCACGCCCGCCGTCGCCAGCCACGGGTCGAGGTCGTCGGCCTCGAGCGCGACCGCGCCGTTGGCGGCCAGGCCGGCCGCCTTCAGCGCCGCCTCGCCCTCGAAGGTGAAGGAAAGCCCCTCGCC
Source organism: Hyphomicrobiales bacterium (assembly GCA_003577315.1). Taxonomy (GTDB): domain Bacteria; phylum Pseudomonadota; class Alphaproteobacteria; order Rhizobiales; family Rhizobiaceae; genus Aerobium. The sequence goes on from QEVK01000001.1 coordinate 1,505, forward strand.
CGCAAGCGAGAACACGGTCTTGCCGCCTTTCGCCGGCACGCCGTCGAAGATCAGCCTCGCCTCCGCCGCGCCGGCAAGGTCGAGCGGCAGCGCCGGCAGGCCGAGCAGCGCATAGAGCGCCGGGGCCTCCTCGCCGTTCACGGAAAGCACCAGGTCGAGCGGCGCGTCGAGCGAGGTCGAAAGCGCCTCGCGCAGCTTCGCCGTCAGCGCCACCGTCGTCGCGCCGGCCCCGCCCGCGGCGTCGAGCGTCAGCGTGCCGGCCGTCTCGCCCTCGCCCGCCAGCGAGGCGACGACGCGCAGCGCCGCATCCTCGTAGAGGCCGGGATAGGCCCGCGCCCTGCGCCACGCCTCGGCGGCGAAACGGTTCTCGGGGAAGCGCTCGGCAAGCGCGGCGGCGAGCGGCGAAAGATCGGCGGCGATGATGCTGGCGTCGAGATTGCCGGACGGCGTGCCGGCGAGACCGTGCAGCGTGCCGGTGGCGCTGATGTTGGCGCCGGCGAGGCCGCCGATCGCCAGCCGGTCGATCTCCAGCCGCCCCTCCTTGAGCCTCAGCGCCGTGTCGAGCGTCTCGGCCGTCAGCCCGGCGGCCGAGACCGGCCCGGCGGCGATCTCGAATTCGAGGTCGCGGTCGGCAAGCCGCGTCTCGCCGCTGTCGCTGACGAACAGCGAGGCGAAGGCCGCCATGCCCTCGACGTCGAGCCTGTCGCCGTCGAGCCGCAGCGAAACGGAAGGCCGCGCCTGCGCCGGCGTGCGGCTGTCGATCTCGCCGCGGAACTTCGCCGCCCCCAGCATCAGCTCGAGGTCGCGGAAGGTCTGGCGCCCGGGCCGCAGCGAGACCTCGGCGCTGAAGCCGGCGGCCGGCAGCCGGCGGATGGCGTCGTCCACGTCGCGCGCCAGCCAGGCGGCGAAGCCCGAGGGCTGGCCGACCGCCAGGAGCAGCGAGCCGTCGAAGCCGAGCTCCTCGCCGACCTCGAGCTCTCCCCTCGCCTCCAGCGTGGTGCGGCCGGGCAGCGTCGCGCCGAGCGAGGCCACCGTCCAGCCGGCCTCGGACGGCTCGGCGATCAGGTGCAGGTCGCGCACCGTGGTGTCGCCCGCCACCACCGCCGGCAGCGCCACCTCGACGCGGCCGGGGATGGTCGGGCGCGGCGTGTCGAGCAGGATCTCGTGGAAGGCGGCGAAGCGCTCGCGCAGGTTGAAGCGGCCGGCCGCCTCGCCCGCCGGATCGTCGAGGCGTATCTGCGCCCCGTCGGCGCGCACCAGAAAGCGCGGCTCGGGGCCGAGATCGAACGAGGCCGTGCCCTCGGCGGTATAGGGGTCGTCCGCCGGCCCGGTCTCGAAGCGGAACTCGGGGACGGAAAGCGATGCGTGGTCGAGATCGAATACGCCGCTCAGCCGGTAGGCCGGCGGGGCCTCACGGCCGCCGGCCGGCGCCGGCTCGGCCGCCACCGGCGCCATCACCCTGAACGTGCCGGCATAGCGGGCGCGGCCGTCCTCGATGCGGGCGCTGCCGTCGCTTTCGAGCGCGAAGGCGTAGCGCTGCGGCCGCGCCTGCACGCGCAGGCGCATGCCGCCCTCTGCGTCGGCCTGCCCGGTCGAAACCGTCATCGCCATGCGCATGCCGTCGAGCCTGAGCGAGCCGTCCATGCGCCACGGCCCGGTCAGCGCGCGCGCCGAGATGGCGGCGTTGATCTCGGTGAGGCGGTGGGTGCGCCCGCTCGCGGCATGGCGCAGATCGACCCGGCCCTCGGTGACGGTCAGCTTCTCCAGCGAGATATGGCTCGCCTCGATCGGCACGGAGGGGCGCACCGCCCAGTCGAGGGCGCCGTCCTCGGCGAGGTCGACGAGGACGTGCGGGCGCACCAGCCGCATGTCGAAGATGTGGACGTCGCCGCGCAGGAAGGGCGCGAGCTCGGCGTCCATGGAGAAGGTCTCGACGGTCATCGCCGTCTCGTCCGGCCCCACGCCGGCGACGACGACGTCGGTGAAGCTGACGGAGGGGAACGGCAGCAGCGTGGCGGTGGCCGTGCCGCGCACGGTGACCTGGCGGCCGAGGATGCGGCCCGCCTCGCGCTCGAAATCGGCGCGATAGGAGGTCCAGTCGACGAAATAGGGCGCGACCAGCGCCGCCGTCAGCGCCAGCACGATCAATCCGCCTATGGCCACGAACAGCCGGGCCACGCTTTCTCCCGCCGTTTGTTCCCTAACCCGCTCCGAAGTGTAACTTCATCACGTTGTCGACAAAGAGGCAAACCGGCGCGGCGTCGGCAGCGCCGGCGCTTCCGCCCGCCTCGCGCGTTCAGATCGGCAGCACCTTGCCGGGGTTCATGATGTCCTGCGGGTCGAGCGCCTGCTTGATCGCGCGCATGACGTCCACCCCGGCGCCGAGCTCGTGCGGCAGGAACGCCATCTTGCCCTGGCCGATGCCGTGCTCGCCGGTGCAGGTGCCGTCCATGGCGATTGCGCGCATGTTGAGCCGGGCGACGAACGCCTCGACGGCCTCGATCTCCCTCGCATCGTCCATGTCCATCAGCGCCAGCACGTGGAAGTTGCCGTCGCCGACATGGCCGACGATGGGGGCGACGAGGCCGGAGCGGGCGATGTCGGCCTCGGTCTCCACGATGCACTCGGCAAGCCGGGAGATCGGCACGCACACGTCCGTCGACAGGGCCCGCGCGCCGGGCCTCAGCGTCATGCCGGCCCAGTAGGCGTCGTGCCTGGCCTTCCACAGCCGGTTGCGCTCGTCGGCGTCGGCCGTCCACCGGAACGGGCCGCCGCCATGTGCGGCCGCGATCTCGCCGAAGGTCTCGGCCTCTTCCTTCACGCCCGCATCCGTGCCGTGGAATTCGACGAACAGGCACGGCGTCTCCGGATAGCCGAGCTTGGCATAGTTGTTGAAGGCGCGCATGCCGAGGCCGTTGATGAGCTCGATCCGGGCCACCGGCACGCCCATCTGCACCGTCTCGATCACCGCCTTGCACGCCGAATCGACGTCGGGGAACGGGCACACGCCGCCCGAGATCGCCTGCGGGATGCCGTAGAGGCGCACGGTCAGCTCGGTGATGACGCCGAGCGTGCCTTCCGCGCCGACCAGAAGCCGCGTCAGGTCGTAGCCGGCCGAGGACTTCCTCGCTCGCTTCGCCGTCGTCACGATCGCGCCGTCGGGCATCACCGCCTTCACCGACAGCACGTTCTCGCGCATGGTGCCGTAGCGAACCGCGTTGGTGCCGGAGGCCCGCGTCGAGGCCATGCCGCCGAGGCTGGCGTTGGCGCCGGGATCGATGGGGAAGAACAGGCCGGTGTCGCGCAGATAGGTGTTGAGGTCCTGGCGCGTCACGCCCGCCTCCACCGTGCAGTCGAGATCCTCGGCGTGGACGGCCAGCACCTTGTTCATGCCGGAAAGGTCGATCGAGATGCCGCCGCCCGGCGCGTTGACGTGGCCCTCGAGCGAGGTGCCGGTGCCGAACGGGACGACCGGCACGCGATGCTGCGCGCACACGCGCACGATCTCCTGCACATCCTCGGTCGAGCGGGCGAAGGCGACGCCGTCCGGGGCCTGCGACGGGAGGTAGGTGGTGGTGTGGCTGTGCTGGGCGCGGATCGCCTGCCCGGTCTGGAAGCGCTCGCCGAAGCGCTGCGCCAGTATGCCGAGCACCGTGGCGATGCCGTCCTCGTTCCTCGCAACCGCCTGCACGTCGGCCAGCGCCATGATCGTCCTCTCCCTCGAGGCGTCGGCGGCGCACTTGCGCGCATCCGCCCTTTCTTCTATCCGCGATGGCGAGAAATGTGCAGATGGCGGCCGGATTGTCCAGCGCCGCGCGCCGCGACAAAGAGGGAGGCTCCATGGCCAACGAGACCCTTCGCCCGACTCTCGACCCGATTCCAGGCGCCGCGCCGGGCGCGGCCGGCGATCCGGCTCCGTTCCCGTCGCGCCCGCACCCGATCGAGAAGGAGTGGATCGACTACAACGGCCACCTCAACATGGCCTACTATGCCGTGCTGTTCGACCGTAGCGTCGACGACTTCTTCGAGGCGCTGGGCATGGGCAAGCAATATGCCGCGACCCGGCGGCTGACGACCTACAGCGCCGAGTTGCACATCTGCTACGTGCGCGAGCTGCATCTGGGGCACACGGTCGTCTGCAACGCCCGGCTTCTCGACTACGACGGAAAGTGCATCCGCGTCTTTCAGGAAATGCGCCACGAGGACGGCTGGCTGGCGGCGACGGCCGAGACCCTGACGCTGCATGTCGACATGAACGGGCCGAAGGTGGTTCCCTTCCCGCCCGACGTCCTCGCCCGCATCGAGGCGATGCACGCCCGGCACGCGCACCTGCCCGTGCCGGAGCGCGCCGGGCGCGCGATCGGCATCCGCCGCAAGACGCCGGCCTGAAGGCGGCCGGGCGCGATCCGGGGGTTGCCCGCGCCGCGCCGCTTCTGTAGGCACGGCCGGGCAAAACCGGAACAGGGCATGGTAGATTTCGTTTCGCAGGCCGTGCTCAAGCGCGATCTGTTCTCCGAGACGCACAAGGGCCATCTGGCCAGCGCCCCCGACGTGGCGGCGATCCGCCGCGTGGTGACGGCCGCGCCGGCGTGGACCCGGCCGGTGGCCTGGGCGCTCGCCCGCCGCGAGATCGCCGCGCTCGCCGCCGTCTCCGGCATCGAGGGCACGCCGCGCCTGTTCGGCGTCGACCGCGACGGGCTCGTGCGCGCCTGGACGGAGGGCGCGCCGCTGCATCTGGCGCGGCCGTCGGACCGCCAGTGGTATGCCGACGCCTTCCGCCTGCTACGGGCGCTGCGGCGCGCCGGCATCACCCACAACGACCTCGCCAAGCCGCAGAACTGGCTGATGACGCCGGACGGCCGCGCCGCGGTGATCGACTTCCAGCTCGCCTCGCGCCACCGCCGGCGCGGCCGCTTCTTCCGCCTGCTCGCCTACGAGGATTTCCGCCACCTGCTCAAGCAGATGCGCGCCTTCGCGCCCGAGCTGATGACGCCGACGGCAAGGCGCATCCTGGCCCGGCGCTCGCTGCCCAGCCGCATCTGGATGGCGACCGGCAAGAAGGTCTACAACGCCGCGACCCGGGGCCTCTTGCGCTGGTCCGACGGCGAGGGCACGCACGACCGCCTCGACCGCGAGGGGCCGGCGATCCGGCAGGCGCTGGCCTCGGTCGCGGGCGTGCGCGACGTGGCGCTCACCGCCTACCCGCTGCCGCGCAAGGGCGTCGGCATCTACGCCTTCGTCGAGGCGGCGGAGGGGGTGTCGCGCGAGGCGCTGGAGGGCGCGCAGGACAGGCTGGGCGAGGCCCGCGCCGATCTCGTCCAGGCCGTCCCGGCGCTGCCGCGCGCAGCGGACGGCGCGCCGCGCCTCGACATCCTCGACCTGGTGGCGATGAACCAGATCCCGGCGCTCAACGCGCTGGTCGGCGGCGACGGGGCGCTCGCCGCCACCGTGACGCCGATCGTCGCCGGCAGGCTCAACTTCTCCGACCGCCGCATCGCCCGCCACGAAACCCGCAGCGCGCAATGACGCCGGCCGGACGGGCGGCCGCGGCCGCGCTTCTGGCCTTTCGGCCCCGAATCACTACATTCCAGAGCAAATGTCCGGCTTTCCCGACGATATCCCCTTCTTCGACGAGGGGCCGCAGGACGCGCCGCGCCGTGAGGCGGGCGGGCTTGCGGCGCGCGCCATGGCCGCGCGCGACGGCCACCGCGCCGCGCCCGACTATCTCGCCGGGCTGAACGCCGAGCAGCGGCTGGCGGTGGAGACCACCGAGGGGCCGGTGCTGGTTCTGGCCGGCGCGGGCACGGGCAAGACGCGGGTCCTGACCACGCGCATCGCCCACATCCTGCGCCTCGGCCTCGCCTTTCCCTCGCAGATCCTCGCCGTCACCTTCACCAACAAGGCCGCCCGCGAGATGAAGCATCGCATCGGCGTCCTCGTCGGCGAGGCGGTCGAGGGCATGCCGTGGCTCGGCACCTTCCATTCGATCGGCGTGAAGCTTCTGCGCCGCCATGCCGAGCTTGCCGGCCTGCGCTCGGACTTCACCATCCTCGACACCGACGACCAGATCCGCCTGATCAGGCAGATCATCCAGGCCGAGGGGCTGGACGACAAGCGCTGGCCGGCGCGCCAGTTCGCGCAGATGATCGACGGCTGGAAGAACAAGGGGCTTGCGCCGGAGGAGATCGCCGAGGGCGACGCCCGCGCCTTCGCCAACGGCAAGGGGCGCGAGCTCTACCGCGCCTATCAGGACCGGCTGACGACGCTGAACGCCTGCGACTTCGGCGACCTGCTCTGCCACCCGATCCGCATCTTCCGCAAGCACCCCGACGTGCTGAAGGAATACCACAGGAAGTTCAAGTACATCCTGGTCGACGAATACCAGGACACCAACACCGCCCAATATATGTGGCTCAGGCTGCTGGCACAGCGGCCGCAGGCAAGCCGAAGCGCCGACCTCCCGGCCGAAGGCCGAGGCGGCGACCGCCGCCCGCCCGACTTTTCGGGCGCGCCCGCGCAGGCCAGCGAGCGAAGCGAGCGCTCGGCCGTGAGCGTAAATATTTGCTGCGTGGGCGACGACGACCAGTCGATCTACGGCTGGCGGGGCGCGGAGGTCGACAACATCCTGCGCTTCGAGAAGGATTTTCCGGGCGCGACGGTGATCCGGCTGGAGCGCAACTACCGCTCGACCGCGCACATCCTGGGCGCCGCCTCGCACCTGATCGCCCACAACGAGGGGCGGCTGGGCAAGACGCTGTTCACCGACCGGCCCGACCCGGAAGACCCCAAGGTGCAGGTCCACGCCGCCTGGGATTCGGAGGAGGAGGCGCGCGCCGTCGGCGACGAGATCGAGGCGCTGCAACGCCGGGGCTGCAACCTCAACGACATGGCCATCCTGGTGCGCGCCTCCTTCCAGATGCGCGAGTTCGAGGACCGCTTCGTCACCATGGGGCTGAACTACCGCGTCATCGGCGGCCCGCGCTTCTACGAGCGGGCCGAGATCCGCGACGCGCTCGCCTATCTGCGCGTCATCGCGCAAGGGGCCGACGACCTCGCCTTCGAGCGCATCGTCAACGTGCCCAAGCGCGGGCTGGGCGAGGCGGCGGTGCGCCAGATCCACGACACGGCGCGCGCGCTGGGGCTTCCGATGCTGGAGGCGGCGGCCAGGCTGGCCGAGAGCGACGAGATGAAGCCCAAGCCGCGCGCGGCGCTGCGCGAGCTGGCGGCGAGCTTCGCCCGCTGGCAGGGCATGATCGACACCACGCCGCACACCGAGCTGGCCGAGACGGTGCTGGAGGAATCCGGCTACACCGAAATGTGGAAGAACGACCGCAGCGCCGAGGCGCCGGGGCGGCTGGAGAACCTGAAGGAGCTGATCCGCTCGATGGAGGAATACGAGTCGCTGCGCGGCTTCCTCGAGCATGTCGCGCTCGTCATGGACGCCGAGCAGAACGAGGACCTCGACGCCGTCTCGATCATGACGCTGCATTCGGCCAAGGGGCTGGAGTTCGACACCGTGTTCCTGCCCGGCTGGGAGGAAGGGCTGTTCCCGCACCAGCGCGCGCTCGACGAGGGCGGCCGCTCGGGGCTGGAGGAGGAGCGCCGGCTGGCCTATGTCGGGCTGACGCGGGCCAAGAAGAACCTGCACCTGTGGTTCACCTCCAACCGGCGCATCCACGGCCTGTGGCAGTCGACCATCCCCTCGCGCTTTCTCGACGAATTGCCGGAAGCCCATGTCGAGGTGGCCGAGGCCGGCTCGTCCTACGGCGGCTACGGCACCGGCTACGGGCGCGGCTTCGGCGAGCGGCAGGCCGGCCGGCAGAACCCCTACGGCGCCTCGCGCTTCGACAATGTCGGCCGTGGGGCCGGGGCGGGCGGCGGCTCCTTCTCCAACACCTATGCCACGCCGGGCTGGCAGCGCGCGCGGGCCAACCGCACCGAGGCGACCGACCGCAACTGGGGCTCGCGCTCGGGCCACGCCGTCGAGCGCATCGGCTATGGCGAGGTCGATTCCGGCTACGGCGCCGGCCGCTCGTCGGTGAAGGGCCGCACCATCGAGGGCGAGCTGGTGGCGAAGTCGGTCTCCGACACGCCCTCCCCGTTCAAGGTCGGCGACCGGGTGTTCCACCAGAAGTTCGGCAACGGCAACGTCGCGGCCGTGGAGGGCAACAAGCTGACGGTCGATTTCGACAAGGCCGGCCAGAAGCGCGTGCTCGACGGCTTCGTCGCCGCGGTCTGACGCAATCGTCCACACGTCAAAATTGTATCGCATTGTAATCAAACTTTTGCGTGTGACGACGTAGTCTCGCTCGTGCAGGCGATGGTGCCTGTAACTCCGCTCCGAGCGGTATCAAGGCCCCTTCCGTTACACCACCCCCCGCAGCGGAAGGGGCCTTTTCACAAGCCGGCAACGCGCGGCCCTCCCCGTCGCCACGCCCTCACCACACCGATGGGCGCGCTCACTCCTCCCAGCGGTCGAGGAAGGCTTCCACCGCAAGCGCCTGCATGTCGGGTATGGCCTCGGCCAGCTTCTCGGCCGGCCAGTCCCACCAGGCAAGAGCGGAAAGACGCGCCGCGACCTCGGGGGCGAACCGCGCCCTGAGCGGCCGCGCCGGCGCGCCGGCGACGACCGTGTAGGGCGCGACGTCGTGCGTGACCACGGCGTTGGCGCCCACCACCGCGCCGTCGCCCAGCGTCACGCCGGGCATGACGACCGCGCCATGGCCGATCCACACGTCGTTGCCGACGACGACGCGCTTCGCCCGTCTGCGCTCGCGGAAGTCCCGGTCGAGACCGAGGAACTTGAAATACTCGTTCGGCCGGTAGGTGATCTTGTGCGTCGTCACCCGCTCCATCGGGTGCTCCAGCGCGTTGATGCGCACATTGGCGGCGATGGAGCAGAACTTGCCGATCTGCGTGTAGATCGCCTCGCCATGGCGCTCGAAATAGGAGTAGTCGCCCACGCTCACCTCGCGCAGCACGACGCGCTCGCCGATGGCGACGTGGCGGCCGAGCCGGCACGACTTCAGCTCGGCGGTGGTGTGGACGCGCGGCTCGGAATCCGCAGGCAGGAAGGGGCGCATCGCGCCTGATTACGCCGCGCCCCGGAATCAGGCAAGGCGGCAGGCAGGCCGGGCCGGGCCGGGCGGGATGGCCGCCGCCCTATTCGGGCTTGCCGTTCCTCCACGTCGGGTGCTGGTTGTAGAGCGGCACGGTCGAGATGCTCATCTTGGCCGAGCCGTCCTGCACCTGGCGGCTGTGCGACAGGTAGATCAGCGTGTCGTTCCCGCGGTCGTAGATGCGGTTCACCACCTGCTTCTTCCAGATCAGGCTGATGCCCTGCTTGAACACCTCCTCGCCGCCCTGCGACAGGTCGATGTCGCCGATGACGATGGGGCCGGTCTGCCGGCAGGAGATCGACGAATCGGACGGGTCCTCGAACCAGTTGCCCTTCTGGAGCCGGTCGATCATGCCGCGCTCGAAATAGGAGACGTGGCAGGTCACGCCCTCGACCTTGGGATCGGCGACGGCCTCGACCATGATGTCGTTGCCGAGCCAGTCCACGCCCACCTCGCCCACCTGCTGCGCAAGGGCGGGGCCGGCCGCGGCGGCGGCGAGCGCGGCGGAAAGGCACAAGGAGGCAAGACGCATTCGGGAAGCTCCATCGCGGCAGGGCCGTTGCAGATACGGCCATCACAGATACGCGCCATCACATGGGTCGTCGCGGCCGCCGCGGCAAGGCCTGCCGGAAGGGCGCGCCGGTCAGGCGCGCGAAGCGGCAGTTTGACGCCTTCCGCAAACGCGCCGGGAAGACTATCTTGACGACATGAAACCGATTGCCCCCACCCGCATTTCCGTGCGCGCCTGCGCGATGGCGGCGCTCGGCGCCTGCGCGCTCGCCGCGACGGCGGGCCTTGCCTTCGCCGGCTGGATGGAGCATGCGCCCGCCATCCTGACGACGCTGGCGCAGCAGGGGCTGGCCTGGTGCTTCTGAAAGCGGCCCCCTCCCGGCCGCGCACTGTTCAAGGATGCTAGATTCCCATGATGCGCTCGATCCTCGCCAGCATACTGATCCTCATTGCCGCCGGCGTCGGCTGGCTGACCTATGACTGGTATCGCGCGCGCACGGCCCCCGGCGGCTTCGGCGAGCCCTTCACGCTGGTCGACCAGTCCGGCCAGGAGATCACCGAGGCGGCGTTCCGCGGCGCGCCGAGCGCCGTCTTCTTCGGCTTCACCCATTGCCCCGAGATCTGCCCGACGACGCTGTTCGAGCTCGACGGCTGGCTGGCGGCGCTGGGCGACGAGGGCAAGGACATCCGCGCCTGGTTCGTGACCGTCGATCCCGAGCGCGACACGCCCGAGATCATGGACGCCTATGTCGGCAACGTCTCGGAACGCATCCGCGGCATCACCGGCGAGCCGGCCAGGGTCGAGGCCATGGTCCGCTCCTACGGCATCTACTTCAAGCGCGTCGAGCTCGACGGCGGCGACTACACCATGGACCATACCGCCTCCGTGCTGCTGCTCGACCGCAGGGGCGACTTCGCCGGCACCATCGCCTATGGCGAGAACCCCGAGACGGCCATCGCCAAGCTCAAGCGGCTGGCCGCGGGCTGAGACGGCGACACGCATCGTGCCCCAGCTCCGCCTGCACCTGACCGCGTCGCGCCCGGCCTCGACGGCGCTGTTTTCCGCGCTCGAGGCCGAGTTCGAGGAGGATGGCCTGCCGCTCGCCCTCGTCGAGATCGACGAGGGAGCCGGCACGGAGGAGATTTCCGTCTATGCCGAGGCCGACGCCGCCGACGCGGTGGAGGCGCGCATGCGCGCCGCCGCCGGCGCGGCCGGCGCTGCCCTCGCCATTGCCCGCGAGGCCGTGCCCGACATCGACTGGGTGGCGAAGTCGCTCGAAGAGCTGAAGCCGGTGCGCGCCGGCGGCTTCGTGGTCCACGGCGCCCACGACCGCGAGGAGCTGCAAGCCGGCGAGATCGCCATCGAGATCGAGGCAGGGCTCGCCTTCGGCACCGGCCATCACGGCACCACGGCCGGCTGCCTCGACATGCTGGCCGCGCTGGTGCGCGAAAGGCGCCCGGCCAACGCGCTCGACCTCGGCGCCGGCAGCGCGGTGCTCGCCATCGCCGTGGCGAAGCTCGCGCCGATCCCGGTGCTCGCCACCGACATCGACCCGGTGGCCGTTGCGGTCGCCGCCGACAATGTGCGCCTGAACGGCGTCGGCGGCCAGGTGGCGACGGCGGTCGCCGACGGCTTCGACGACCCGGTCTTTTCCCGCCACGGCCCGTTCGCGCTGATCGTCGCCAACATCCTCGCCGGGCCGCTGATGGAGCTTGCGCCGCAGATGCGCCGGCATCTGGCGCCGGGCGGCTCGCTCGTCCTGTCGGGCATCCTCGAGCGGCAGCACGACGCGGTGGTCGACGCCTATGCCGAGCAGGGCTTCCGGCGGGCCGGGACGCTGCGCCGCGAAGGCTGGGTGACGATCCACCTCGAATGACGCGGCCGCCACGCCGCGCCGGATACGAAAAAGGCGACCTTGCGGTCGCCTCTTTCTGACTTCGTGCCGCGTCGCCCCACGCGACACGAAGCTGTCCGATAACGCGCCAGTCGGGATTCCGTTCGGCGCGCGGGAAATGTCCTTTGCCGGTTCAGAGCCGCGAGGCCCGCTTCTCCAGCTCGGCGCGGCGGAAGCCGCCGGCCAGCAACGTCTCGTCGTCATATTTGAGCAGCATGCCGGCCACATAGCGGCTCGCCTGCCGTTCGCGCGCCGCCATCATGGCGTCGAGCGCGCTGCGGAAAAAACCACGTGCTGCGGAATTGGTCGTCATGGTGCTGTCTCCCGTCGGTTGGGACTCGGTCACACATGAAAGGTAAGTATTACTGACCTAATTTACCAGTGCGATTTCCGCATGGGAACCATGCGCTTTTTGCAACTGCGAGATTGAATGCTGCATCGCACCGAAACGACCGGCCGCGCCGCCGCCCGCGACGCCGCATTGCATGGACGGTCCGGCCCGGCTAGACCGGAGCGGGCGGCAAACAGGCGAGGCATGAATGTTCCAGTCCTTCGACGCGCTCACCGACCCTTCGCAGGGGGTGGAGAGGGTCGCGCGCCTGCGCGCCCGTCTCGACGGCCTCGGCCTCGACGGCTTCGTCGTGCCGCGGGCCGACGAGCACCAGGGCGAATACGTCCCGTCGCGGGCCGAGCGCCTGCGCTGGCTGACCGGCTTCACCGGCTCGGCCGGCGCCGCCGTGGTGCTGCGCGACAGCGCCGCCCTGTTCGTCGACGGCCGCTACACGCTTCAGGCCGCCGCGCAGGTCGACACCGGAACCTTCGCCATCGAGAGCCTGATCGACAATCCACCCCCGAAATGGCTCGCGGCCCAGCCGCTCGACGGGCAGGCGCTGGGCTTCGACCCGTGGCTGCACACCATCGCCGAGGCCGAGGCGCTGCGCGCCGCGGTCGAGAAGGCCGGCGGCCGGCCGTTCGCGATGGAGGAGAACCCCGTCGACGCGATCTGGGCCGACCAGCCGGCGGCCCCGGCGGAGAAGATCGAGATCCACCCGATCGGCTTCGCCGGCGAGCTGGCCCGGGACAAGCTCGCGCGGCTGGCGGCGCGCCTGCCTTCCGAGGGCGCGACCCATGCCGTGCTCACCGACCCCTCCTCGCTCGCCTGGGCGTTCAACATCCGCGGCAGCGACGTGCCGCACACGCCGCTCGCGCTCGGCTTCGCGATCCTTCCCGCCGAGGGGCTGCCGCTCCTGTTCCTTTCCAGGGACAAGCTGACCGTCGAGACCGAGGCCTATCTGACCCAGCTCGCCACCGTGCTCGACCCGGCGGAGCTGGAGCCGCGGCTCGCCGCGCTCGCGGCCGATGGCGGCCGCATCGCGCTCGATCCCGCGCTCGCGGCCGAGAAGCTGCGCATGATCGTCGAGGACAATGGCGGCGCCGTCGTCCGGCTGGCCGATCCGGCCCGCCTGCCCCGCGCGATCAAGAACGCGGCCGAGCTTGCCGGCAGCCGCGCCGCCCACCGCCGCGACGGCGCGGCCGTGGTGAAGTTCCTGCACTGGCTCGACGCGCAGGCGCCCGGCTCGGTCGACGAGATCGCCGCCGTCGGGGCGCTGGAGAGCTTCCGCCGCCGCACCGGCGAGGAGACGCAGATGCCGCTGCGCGACATCTCCTTCGACACCATCTCCGGCGCGGGCCCCAACGGCGCCATCGTCCACTACCGCGTGACGACGAGGACCAACCGCAGGCTCGGCGACGGCGAGCTCTACCTCGTTGATTCCGGCGGGCAATATCAGGACGGCACCACCGACATCACCCGCACCGTCGCCATCGGCCGGCCGGACGAGGAGATGCGCCGGCACGCCACCCTCGTGCTCAAGGGGCTGATCGCGATCTCCGCGCTGCGCTTTCCGCCCGGCACGCGCGGCTGCGACATCGACGCCTTCGCCCGGCAGGCGCTGTGGCGGGCCGGCCTCGACTACGCCCACGGCACCGGCCACGGCGTCGGCTCCTATCTGGCCGTCCACGAGGGGCCGCAGCGCATCGCCAGGACCGGCACGCAGCCGCTTCTGGCGGGCATGATCCTGTCCAACGAGCCCGGCTGCTACAAGGCCGGCCGCTACGGCATCCGGCTGGAGAACCTGATCGTGGTGCGCGCGCCCGAGCCGGTCGAGGGCGGCGACATCGCGATGCACGGCTTCGAGACGCTGACGCTCGCTCCCTTCGACCGCAGGCTGATCCGCGCCGATCTGCTCGACGCCGCCGAGCGCGAATGGCTCGACGCCTACCACGCGCGGGTGCTGGAAGAGATCGGGCCGATGGTCGACGGGCCGGTCCTGGCCTGGCTGGAAGCGGCGACCGCGCCGCTGGAGTAGTTCCAGGAAAAGTGGGAAGCACTTTTCCGTTCAGAATTACGAAACCGCGAAGCGATCCGTCACAGGACGTTTCGCAGCACGATCAGCGTCGCCGCGCCGGCGAAGAAGGTCGCGGTCAGCCCGCCACGCAGCGCCACCAGCCCGGCGACGGCCAGCGTCGCCCACTCGATGGGGCCGCCGCCGGCCGCGGCCGGCGCCACCAGCGTGGTCAGCACCGCCGCCGGCACGGCATCCAGCCCGGCCTCGACGCGCGGATGGATGCGCTGGAAGCGCGACAACAGCACATGGCCGCCGATGCGCGTGAGATAGGTCACCACCGCGGCGGCGAGGATGATCCACACCGTCGTGCTCACAGCCCCGCCCTCCGTCCCGACGGCGCCAGCACGGCGGCGAGCAGCACGCCGGCCACCGCGCCGATGGAGACATGCCAGGGCGAACCGACGAGATAGTAGGCGACGGTCGAGGTCACCGCGCTGGCACCGACCACGGGCAGCCACAGCGGACGCCCGCGAAAGCCCATCACCATGCCGAGGAAGTAGATCGGCAGCATGAAATCGAGGCCGAGCGCGTAGGGATCGGGGATGAGGTTGCCGAAGGTGGCGCCTATGGCTGCCTCCGCCACCCAGCACAGATAGAGAAGCAGCCCGTAGCCCATGTACCACGAGAAGGTCAGGCGGCCGGCAAGCGCCTGCTTCTCGCCGTCGGCATACTGGGCGTCGGTGAGGAAGAAGAAGCCGACCGCGCGCTGCAACCCGCTCCAGTGGCGCAGCCTGCGGCCGAGCGCGGCCGAATAGAGCACGTGGCGGAAGTTGACGGCGAAGATCGACAGCACGATCAGCCACGGCGCGATCTTCTGGCCGAACAGCTCCAGCCCGACGAGCTGGCTCGCGCCGGCGAAGACCATGGCGCTCATCAGCGTCGCCTCGCCGACGCTCAGCCCGTTCTGCACGGCGAGCGTGCCGAACAGCATGCCGAAGGGCGCCGACGCCACGGTGACGGGAATGCCACGCCGCGCGCCGTCGATGAAATCGGCAAGCCGGCCCGGCCTCTGATGCGTGCCTGCCGCTACGGTCATCGGACCTCCACCAGAGCGGCGGACGCCCGGACAGGTCCGGGCTGCCGCTCTGTCTGTTCGTTCTAGCCGCGTTCACGCGACGTCGAGTGATTCCGCCTGACTGCGAAATGCTCCAGGAAGGCCGGTGTTTAGGTCAGCATCGCTGGCCTGTCACATCAATTCGATTGAGCCACCTTTCAGCCGCGCGAACGACGCCGCGCTACTGCCCGACCAGCACGAACCAGGCGTCCTCGTCGATCACCTCGATGCCGAGCCCGGTCGCCTGCTTGAGCTTGGAGCCCGCGCCGGGGCCGGCGACGACGAGGTCGGTCTTCTTCGAGACCGAGCCCGAGACCCTGGCGCCCAGCCGCTCGGCCATGGCCTTGGCCTCGTCGCGCGACATGCGCGTGAGCGCGCCGGTGAACACCACCGTCTTGCCGGCCACCGGCGACGACACCTCGCCCACCGGCTCCTCGTCGAGCGGCGTCACCTTGTCGAGCAGCGCGTCGAGCGCGGCAAGGTTGTGCTCCTCGCCGAAGAAGTCGACCAGCGCCTGCGCCACCACCGCGCCGATGCCGTTGACCCCGACCAGCTCCTGCCATTCGGCGTTGCCGGGATCGCCCTTGCCTTGCGGCATGCGGGCCGCCTCCGCGACCTCCCGCAGCCGCGCGAACGACAGGAAGTGCCGCGCCAGCCGCCGGGCGTTGGTCTCGCCGACATGGCGGATGCCGAGCGCGAACAGGAAGCGCGACAGCGCCACCTTTCGCCGCTCCTCGATGGCCGCATAGAGCTTCCTGACCGAGACCTGGCCGAAGCCGTCGACGTTCTCCAGCCTGGTCAGCGAAGCCTGCTGCCGCTCCTGAAGGGTGAAGATGTCGGCCGGCGTGCGGATCGACAGCGACGGGTCGGCATGGTTGAAGAAGAACTCGATCTGCTTTTCGCCCAGCCCCTCGATGTCGAAGGCGTTGCGCGACACGAAATGGCGGATGCGCTCCACCGCCTGCGCCGGGCAGATCAGGCCGCCGGTGCAGCGGCGCACCGCCTCGCCCTCCTCGCGCACCGCATGGCTGCCGCAGGCCGGGCAGACGTCGGGGAAGACGTAAGGAATCGAATCCGCAGGCCGCTTCTCCGGCACGATGTCGAGCACCTGCGGGATGACGTCGCCCGCCCGCTGCACCAGAACGGTATCGCCGACGCGGATGTCCCTGCCCTCGCGGATCGGGTTGCCGTCGTTGCCGATGCCGCGGATGTAGTCCTCGTTGTGCAGCGTGGCGTTGGTCACCACCACGCCGCCGACCGTGACCGGCTCCAGCCGCGCCACCGGCGTCAGCGCGCCGGTGCGGCCGACCTGTATCTCGATGGCGCGCAGGAGCGTCGTCGCCTTCTCGGCCGGGAACTTGTGCGCCGTCGCCCAGCGCGGCGAGCGCGAGCGGAAGCCGAGCCGCTCCTGAAGGTCGAGCCGGTCGACCTTGTAGACGACGCCGTCGATGTCGTAGGGCAGGCTCGCCCGCTCGGCCTCGATGGCGCGGTAGCACGAGAGCATCTCCTCCACCGAGCGGCACAGCGCCATGCGGTCGTTGACGGGAAAGCCCCAGGAGCCGAGCCGCCGCACCGCCTCGAGCTGGGTTCCGGCCAGCGGCTGCGAGACCTCTCCCCAGGCGTAGGCGAAGAACCTGAGCGGCCGCGAGCGGGTGATCTCGGGATCCTTCTGGCGCAGGCTGCCGGCGGCGAAGTTGCGCGGGTTGGCGAAGGTGCGCCCGGCCTCATGCGCCATGCGCTCGTTGAGCGCGAGGAAGTCGTCGCGGCGCATGTAGACCTCGCCGCGCACCTCCACCACCTGCGGCGCGTCGGCGGGCAGGCGCTGCGGGATGTCGGCGATGGTGCGGACGTTGGCGGTGACGTTCTCGCCGGTCTCGCCGTCGCCGCGGGTGGCGGCCGTGACCAGCTCGCCTTCCTCGTAGCGCAGCGACATCGACAGGCCGTCGATCTTCGGCTCGGCGGTGAAGGAAAGCTCGCGGTCGTCGGCGAGCGCCAGGAAGCGCCGCACCGAGGCGACGAAGTCGCGCAGGTCGGCCTCGGAGAAGACGTTGTCGAGCGACAGCATCGGCCTTGCGTGGCGCACCTGCGCGAAGGTGCCGGACGGCGCGGCGCCCACCGAGGTCGAGGGCGAATCGGCGCGCACCAGCTCGGGAAACGCCGCCTCGATCTCGGCGTTGCGCAGGCGCAGCGCGTCGTATTCGGCGTCCGAGACGGTCGGCGCGTCCTCGGCGTAGTAGCGCCGGTCGTGGGCGGCGATCTCGGCCGCGAGCGCGGCCAGCTCCTCGGCCGCTTCCTGCGGGGTCAGGTCTTCGACGGGCTTGGCGGTCTGGGGCATGGGCGAATCCGGGCTGCGGCTGGTGCGCTAAACTAGCGCCGGCCACGCGGGGCTCAAGTACCAGCGGGCGCCAATCGCGTCACGCCCGCGCCGCCCCTCACCCGGCCGACGCCTTCTCCCGGCGAGCGAGAGCGCGGCAACGCCGGGCCGACGCTCGAAGCCCGTTCCGGCGGATCGTCCCCGCGTGGGCGGGGGAGCCATCCGGCACTCCATCACCGGCCCGGTCGCGGGGGGTCGATCCCCGCGTGGGCGGGGAACGCCGGCGGAGGTGAGGGGCGCGCCAGCGCGAGGCCGCTGCCGGTCACTCCGCCGCCGCGTTCTCGCGCAGCAGCCGCTCGGCCGCCGCGCGCGCCTCCTCGGTGATGGTGGCGCCGGCCAGCATGCGCGCGATCTCCTCCTGCCGCGCCTGGCGCGCGAGCGACGCGACGCCGGTCGCCACCTTGTCGGCGCCGCCGGACTTGGAGATGAGGTAGTGCGTGCCGGCGCGCGCCGCGACCTGCGGCGCATGGGTGACGGAAAGCACCTGGATGCGGCCGGCGAGCCGCGCCAGCCGCTGGCCGATGGCGTCGGCCACCGCGCCGCCGACGCCGGTGTCGATCTCGTCGAAGACGAGCGTGGGAGCCGACCCCCTGTCGGCCAGCGCCACCTTGAGCGCCAGCAGGAAGCGCGACAGCTCGCCGCCGGAGGCGACCTTCATGATCGGCCCCGGCCGTGTGCCGGGATTGGTGCGCACCCAGAACTCGACCTGGTCGATGCCGGTCTCGGCGCGGTCTTCCGGCTCGCTCGCGATCTCGACGATGAATTCGGCGCGCTCCAGCTTCAGCGCCGGCAGCTCGGCCATGACGGTCCTGGCCAGCGCCGCGGCCGTGCCCTTGCGCAATTCGGACAGGTGGGCGGCCGCCTCGTCATAGGCGTCGCGGGCCGCGCGCGCCGCCTTCTCCAGCGCCGCCAGCCGCTCCTCGCCGGCATCGAGGTCGGCGAGGTCGGCGGCCATGGCGTCGCGCAGCGCCGCAAGGTCATCCACCGCGACGGAGTGCTTGCGCGCCGCCGCCCTGAGCGAGAACAGCCGCTCCTCGGCCTGCTCCAGCGCCTGCGGGTCGAAGGCGGCAGCGCGCAGCGCGGCATCGACCGCCACCTGCGCGGCGTCGAGCGAGACCAGCGCCTCGTCGAGCGCGTCGACGATGTCGTCGAGCAGGCCGGGCGCCGCCTCGGCCTTGCGCTGGAGCCGGCGCATGAGGCTGGCGAGCTGCGGCACGGCCGCGTTCTGGCCCGAAAGCACCTCCTGCGCGTCGGCGATGTCGGTCGCCGCCTTCTCCGCCCGCATCATCGCCGCCCGCTGCTCGGCAAGCGCGGTTTCCTCGCCCGGCTGCGGATCGAGCTTCGACAGCTCCTCGACGCAGGCGCGCAGGTAGTCGGCCTCGCGCGCGGCCGCCTCGACCCTGGCGCGGTGGCGCGACAGCGCCTGCTCGGCCTCGCGCCAGGCGCGCCAGGCATGGCCGACCGACTGCGCGGCGCCGGCGTGGCCGCCGAAGGCGTCGAGCAGGTCGCGATGGGCGGCCGCGTCGACGAGGGCGCGGTCGTCGTGCTGGCCGTGGATCTCGACCAGCGTGCGGCCGATCTCGCGCAGGAGCGCCACGCTCGCCGGCTGGTCGTTGATGAAGACGCGGCTGCGCCCGTCTGCCGACTGGCTGCGGCGCAGGATCAGGTCGCCATCGGCGTCGTCGAAGCCGTTGTCGCGGGCAAGCGCGCGGGCGGGATGGTTGTGCGGCACGTTGAAGACGGCGGTGACGCTGCCCTGCGCGGCGCCGTGGCGCACCAGCGAGGCGTCGCCGCGCGCGCCCAGCGCCAGCGACAGCGCGTCGAGCAGGATCGACTTGCCGGCGCCGGTCTCGCCGGTCAGCACCGAAAGCCCGGCCGGAAAGTCGATGTCGAGCCGTTCGATCAGGACGATATCGCGGATCGACAGGTGGGCGAGCATGAGACGCCGGCTAGACCGCGGCGCGTCCGAACGGACGCACGCAAGGCGATCTATCCCTCAGTTCGAGCATCGGATCCTCCCCGAAAACCGGATTCCACCTTTCGGTCCGATGCTCCGACGTCAGCTTCCGGCAAGCAGCTTGCCGGCCTTGGACAGCCAGGACCCCTGGTCCTCGCGCGGCGAAAGACCGCCCGACTGCAGCAGCGCGTAGGAATCCTTGTACCACTGGCTTTCGGGATAGTTGTGGCCGAGCACCGCGGCCGCGGTCTGCGCCTCGGAGGCCAGCCCCATCGCGTAGTAGGTCTCGGTCAGGCGCGCCAGAGCCTCCTCGACGTGGCGGGTGTCGGAATACATCTCCACCACGTTGCGGAACCGCTTCGCGGCGGCGATGTACTCGCGCCGCTCCTGATAGTAGCGGCCGATCTGCATCTCCTTGCCGGCGAGCTGGTCGCGGGCGAAGCGGATCTTGGCATGGGCGTCGTCGACATATTCGGAATCGGGCCAGCGGTCGACGAGCTCGCGCATCGTCTCGGCGAGGCGGCGCGCCTCCTTCTGGTCCTGCGTGACGTCGCGGACCTGGCGATAGTAGGACAGGCCGATGATGTACTGCGCATAGGCGGCGTCGTCGCTCGTCGGATAGAGCGAGACGTAGCGCTGGCCGGCGGTGATCGCCTCCTCGTACTTGCCGAGGCGGTAGTTGGTGAAGGCGGCCATCACCATCGACTTGCGCGCATGCTCCGAATAGGGGTGCTGGCGGTCGACGGCGTCGAACTTGCGCGCGGCCTCGGCCATGCGGCCGGCCTCGAGATTGGCGAGGCCCTGGTTGTAGAGCGCGTCCGCCGGCTCGATGGTCTCGACATAGGACGCCAGATCGACGTCCTTGTCGCTGGCGCAGGCCGAGACCAGGAGAGGCAGAACAGCCGCCGCGGCAACCAGCCCGACGGAGCGCCGGCGCATGGTGCGATCGGCTTTGCGCAGTTCAGTCATGCGGATTCCCGCCCTCTGCCTGATGGTCGAAATGTCGCGGCAGTCATAGTCGAACTGCCGCCCCTCGGCAACGTCATCGCCACGCAATGGCGCTTTTTTGTGGCAACAGCCGGCAGGCCCGGCCCCGCGCGGCCGCCATCCACAGGCAAGGCCCGCGGCCGGGCTCAGATCATCCAGGGCGCGTAGACCGGCGCGTTGACGGCGATCATCTCGGCCATGCGGCCGCGCTCGCGGCGGCCGGTCTCGACGATCTCGAACGCCGAGCGGTCCGAAAGCAGGCGCCGCAGCGCCGCGGCGTTGAGCTTGTGCCCGCCGCGATAGGAGCGGAAGCGGCCGATGAAGCGCGCGCCGGCCAGCGCCAGGTCGCCCATGGCGTCGAGCATCTTGTGGCGCACGAACTCGTTGGAGTGGCGCAGCCCCTCCATGTTGACGACGCGGCCGTCGTCGCCGATCACCACCGTGTTCTCCAGCGACGAGCCGAGCGCGTAGCCGGCCGCCCACAGCCGCTCCACATCCTTCATGAAGCCGAAGGTGCGGGCACGCGAGATTTCGCGGCGGAACACGTCGGAGGTGATGTCGGCGGCGTAGAACTGGCGGCCGATGACCGGGCTCTCGAAATCGATCTCGACCTCGAAGCGGGTGCCGTCATAGGGGTGGAACTCGGCCCAGGAGGCGCCGCTGTCGATGCGCACCGACTTGACGATGCGGATGTAGCGGCGCTTGACCGCCTGCTGGCAGATGCCGGCCTGGTCGAACGCCTCGACGAACATCGCCGCGCTGCCGTCGAGGATCGGAACCTCGCTGCCGTCGATCTCGATCAGCACGTTGTCGATGCCGAGCGCCGAAAGCGCGGCAAGCAGATGCTCGACCGTGGCGACGTGGACGCCGGACGGATCGCCCAGAACCGTGCACAGGTCGGTCGCGCCGATCTCGGCCACCAGCGCGCGCAGCTCGACCGGCGCGCCGCGGGCGTCGCTCGTCTGGAAGACGATGCCGGTGTCGGGATCCGCGGGGGAGAAGTGGATCGAAACAGGCTTGCCGCTATGAACGCCGATACCGGACAACGACACGCGCGACATGAGCGTCGTTTGGTAGTCGTGCAAGTCGAACCCCATTAGCCCGTCCCGAATACGTCAACCGGATCGCCTGTCCGGCTACCGCCCGTGTTTCTGGCCGGCAGGGGCACATCCCCAAGAATCCCCGTCCGGCAATTTGTTTCGGGCGAAGATAGTGTTACGGGGTGAAGAGTCCAAATCACGGTTTTTTACTCTCTGTTACGCCACACGACACACAGGCTTCCCTCATAACCTGCTGATATCGTTTTGTTTCTCCGGTCGCAGGCGGACGCTGGCACGCCCGCCTGCAACAGTGTCGCAAATCGGCCTGCGCCTCAGTTCGCCTGGCGGCGCAGGAAGGCCGGGATCTCGAGCTGGTCGTCTTCCTGATTCACCCGCGGCTGGACCGACAGCCTGCCCTGGTCGTCGAGCTGGCCGCGCCGGGGCGCGTAGAGCTGCGCGTCGGCGGGATGCGCGCGGCGCGGCTCGGGCGCCGGCTGCAGGAGCCTGGGCTCGCGCGGCTGCGCCGGCTGGAGCCGGGCGGGCTCCTCCTCGCGGCGCGACAGGCCCTGCGTCAGGCGCTTGAGCAGGCCCATGGGGCCGCGCTCCTCGTGGTCGTCATGGGGAGCGTGAGAGGCGTGGGCCTGCTCCATCTCGGCGCGCACCACGGGCGGGAAATCCTCCACGCGCGGCATGCGCGGCTGGGCCGGCGCCGGCATCTCGACGCGCGGCGCGGCCGGCTGGACCGGCTGCGCGGGCTCGGCCATGTGCTGCACGGGCGCGGGCTGGGCCTGGGTCTGGGCGAACAGCCGGCTTGCCGGGCGGAACTCGGCCTCGTCCTGCGCGGCCTGCGCGGCGACGGGCGCGGGGCCCGCCTCGGCGGCGCGGATGGCCTCGGCCACCGGATCGGCCTGGCGCGCGGCCTCGGGCTGCGGCTGCGCCGGCGCGGCGGCGGCCGCCGGCCTGATCTCGACCGGGCGCGCCTGCTGCGCCGGCTTCTGCGGCTGGCGGATGGTGATCGGCGGCGTGTTGATCTCGGTCGCCGGCTTGTCGATGCCGGTCGCGACCACGGAGACGCGGATCACGCCTTCCAGCTCCTCGTCGAAGGTGGCGCCCAGGATGATGTTGGCGTCCTGGTCGACCTCCTCGCGGATGCGGGTCGCGGCCTCGTCGACCTCGAACAGGGTGAGATCGCGGCCGCCTGTGATCGAGATCAGCAGGCCCTTGGCGCCCTTCATCGAGGTCTCGTCGAGCAGCGGGTTGGCGATCGCCGCCTCGGCGGCGGCCATGGCGCGGCCCTCGCCGGACGCCTCGCCCGTGCCCATCATGGCCTTGCCCATCTCGCGCATGACGGAGCGGACGTCGGCGAAGTCGAGGTTGATCAGCCCTTCCTTGACCATCAGGTCGGTGATGCAGGCGACGCCCGAATACAGCACCTGGTCGGCCATGGCGAAGGCGTCGGCGAAGGTGGTCTTGTCGTTGGCGATGCGGAACAGGTTCTGGTTCGGGATGACGATGAGGGTATCGACGCACTTCTGCAGTTCCTCGATGCCCTGATCGGCCGTCTTCATGCGGCGCTGGCCCTCGAAGTGGAACGGCTTGGTGACGACGCCGACGGTGAGGATGCCCTTGTCGCGCGCCGCGCGCGCCACCACCGGCGTCGCGCCCGTGCCCGTGCCGCCGCCCATGCCGGCGGTGACGAAGCACATATGCGTGTTGGACAGATGGTCCATGATCTCGTCGATGCACTCCTCGGCGGCGGCGCGGCCGACCTCGGGCAGCGCGCCGGCGCCCAGCCCCTCGGTGACGTTGGCGCCGAGCTGGATCAGCCGCTCGGACTTCGACATGGTCAGCGCCTGCGCGTCGGTGTTGGCGACGACGAAGTCGACCCCCTTGAGGCCGGCGGTGATCATGTTGTTGACGGCGTTGCCGCCGCCCCCGCCGACACCGAACACGGTGATGCGCGGCTTGAGCTCGGTGATGTCCGGCTTCTTGAGATTGATGGTCATTGTCCTCGTCCTTCTCGCCTTTCCCGCCGCTTCGCCGCCGCGGCCGCCTTGGGGCTGTCCCAGTTGCTACTCAAAAACTGTCCCTGATCCACCGGCCGACGCGGCCCAGCGGCCCGCCCGTTCCGGTCGCACGCAAGCGCAGCAGGCCGCCTCTGGCCTGCCGGTTCTCCATCGCCGCCACCTGCGGGTAGATCAGGAGACCCACCGCGGTGGAGAAAGCCGGCCCCTTGGCCGCCTCGGGCAGGCCGGCGACGCCGAGCGGCCGGCCGAGCCGCACGTTGCGCGCGAGGATTCGCCGCGCCGCCTCGGGCAGGCCCGCGAGCTGGCTCGCGCCGCCCGTCAGCACCACGCGCTTGCCGACCACGCCGCCGAAGCCCGAGCGGTTGAGCCGGTCGCGCACGATCTCCAGCGTCTCCTCGACGCGGGCGCGGATGATGCGGTTCATCACCGCGCGCGGCACGTGCTGCGGCACGTCGTTCTCGTCGGGGCCCATCGGCTGGATGGTGACCATGTCGCGGTCGTCGTCGGCCACAGGCAGCGCCGAGCCGTGCATCACCTTCAGCCGCTCGGCATGCTCGCGCCGCGTGGAAAGCCCGCGCGCGAGGTCCATCGTCACGTGGCCGCCGCCGATCGGCAGCACGTCGGCGTGGACGAACCGCCCCTCGGCGAAGATCGAGATCGTCGTCGTGCCGCCGCCCATGTCGATGCAGGCCGCGCCCATCTCGGCCTCGTCGTCCACCAGCGCCGAAAGCCCGCTGGCATAGGGCGTGGCCACCATGCGCTCGACCGACAGATGCGCGCGGCTGACGCACAGCTCGAGGTTGCGCAAGGGCGCGGCGTCCGCCGTCAGCACGTGCATGTCGACGCCCAGCACCTCGCCGATCATGCCGGAGGGGTCGCGCACGCCGCGCTCGGCGTCGAGCGAGAAGCCGACGGGCAGCGAATGCACCACCTCGCGCTCGGCGCGCTGCGCCTGCCTGGCGCCGGCGGCGAGCACGCGGCGGATGTCGCCCTCGCCGGCCTCGTGGCCGCCGAGATTGACGGAGGAGGAGAAGACCTGGCTTTTCAGCCGGCCGGCCGAGACGTTGACGATGAGCGACTCGACGGTGAGCCCGGCCATGCGCTCGGCCGCGTCGACGGCGAGCCGGATCGCCTGCTCGGCCGCGTCGAGATCGACGATGACGCCCGACTTCACGCCGAGCGACTTCTGGTGGCCGATGCCGATCACCCGCACCTGATGCGTGCGCCCGGGCAGGCGCTCGCTCTCCGCGCAGGGCTTCAGCCTGCCGATGACGCAGCAGATCTTGGTCGAGCCGACGTCGAGCACGGTGACGACGCCGGAACGCCCGGCCGCCGCATCCTTCTGTCCCCCGAGCCAGCTCATATGCTGCGCTCCCCCGCCGGCGTGTAGTTCTTGCCCAGCCGCGCCTTCAGCGCCGCCTCGCGCGCGGCCGCCGCGTCGGGCGACAGCTTGACGACGAGCCGGTCGGCAAGCCGCATGTCGACGACCTCGATGTCGCGCGACAACAGCCCGCTGCGGGCGTCGAGCGCCGCCAGCTCGGCAAGCGCGGCGTCCTCGCCGCGCTCCGGCAGCTTGACCGTCACGCCGTTGTCGAGGCGCAGGTTCCAGCGCCGGTCGGAAACGCGCACATAGCCCCTGACGCGCGCGGCAAGGCCGGGATGGGAGGCGACGCGGGCGATGAAGCCGGCGGCCGCCTTGTCCGCGCCCTGCCCCACCACCAGCGGCAGCGAGGCGTGGCGCTGCCCCGAAAGCGGCGCGATCACCTTGCCGTCGGCCTCGATCAGCGACAGGCTCGCCCCGTGCTGCCAGATGGCGAAGGGCGCGCGCTCCGCGACCTTGACCTCCAGCGTCGAGGGATAGACCTTGCGCACGGCGACGCCCTCGACCCAGGGCAGGCTCTCGATGCGCGCGCGCGCCTCATGCACGTCGAAGCCGACCAGCGACGTCCAGCCGTCGAGGCCGACGCGGTCGAAGATGTCGATCTCGGACGTCTCGACATTGCCGCTGACGCGGATCTCGTCGATGGCGAAGCCGGTGCGCGCGGTCACGGCCTGCACGGCGGCCGGCATGTGGCCGCCCACGACCGCGCCGTAGAGCGAGAACGAGCCGATCAGCGCCGCCGACAGGGCGAGCATGGCGAAGGGCGGCGTCTCGACGTCGCCCGAGACGGCGCGGGAGAAGAAGCGCGCCGGCTTGCGCAGGACGCGCGGCAGAACGAAACCGCCGGGCGCGAGCGCCCGGTGGCTGCGCGACGCCGCGCCGGCACCGCCGTTCCGTCCTGCCGTCAACGAGAACAAGAAGCGTCCTCCACCATCCAGCTCAGAAGCTCACCGAACCCATACCCTGCCGCGGCCGCGATCTCCGGCACCAGCGATGTCGGCGTCATGCCCGGCTGCGTGTTGACCTCCAGCCAGACGAGCCCGCCGTCGCCGGGCTGGCGGTCGTCGTAGCGGAAGTCCGACCGGGAGACGCCACGGCAGCCGATCGCCTGATGTGCCTTCAGCGCCAGTGTCAGTATCTTTTGGTAAATAATCGGTGAAACTTTTGCGGGGCATTCGTGTTTTGAACCGCCCGGCACGTATTTCGAGTCGTAATCGTAGAAGGAATGGCCTTGCGGGATGATCTCGGTGACGCCGAGCGCGACATCGCCCATCACCGCGCAGGTCAGCTCGCGCCCGGGAATGAAGCGCTCGACCATGACCGTGTCGCCATAGCGCCAGTCCGACGAGACGATGACCTGCGGCGGGTGGGCCTGGTCCTCCTTGACGATGACGACGCCGAAGCTCGACCCCTCGCAGACGGGCTTGACCACATAGGGCGGCTCCATCGGATGGGTGTTGCCGATGTCGAAGCGGTTCATGATCCGGGACTGCGCGACCGGGATGCCGGCGGCCTCGGCCACGATCTTGGCCTGGCCCTTGTTCATGGCGAGCGCGGAGGCGAGCACGCCGGAATGGGTGTAGGGGATCTGGAGATATTCGAGGATGCCCTGGACGGTGCCGTCCTCGCCGTAGGGACCGTGGAGCGCGTTGAAGGCGACGTCGGGCTTCAGCTCCGCCAGAACCTGCGACACGTCGCGCCCGACATCGATGCGGGCGACCGTATAGCCCGCCGCCTCCAGCGCGTCGGCGCACGCCTTGCCGGACGCCAGCGACACCGGGCGCTCCGAGGAAAACCCGCCCATGAGAACGGCAACGTGCTTTTTAGCCATGCCCCGGCATTCCCCTCGTCCAGCGGCCGCATCCGCGTCTCCCGAGGTTTGAGTCCGAGTCTTCCGGCGCTTCGCACGCCGGCGTCCGCACGCTCGACTCAAATCAGGAAACGA
The DNA here is from genome assembly GCA_003577315.1 of Hyphomicrobiales bacterium. GTDB lineage: Bacteria > Pseudomonadota > Alphaproteobacteria > Rhizobiales > Rhizobiaceae > Aerobium. The sequence continues at coordinate 28,202 of QEVK01000001.1, forward strand.
ATCTGCCCCAAGGAATCAGAGCTTGGATTCGCTGGCAAGCCCTCGGGATTCGCCGCGATTCACTTTTTGCGACAAAGCCGGATTCGACCCGCGACCTACAGCAGTTGCCCGAGGAACTCCTGGACCTCGCGGCCGGGCCGGAAATCGCCGATGCGGCGGATTTCCCATTCGAGCCGGATGCCGGAATGCTCGAGCACGCGCGCGCGCACCGTCTCGCCGAGCAGCTCGAGGTCGTAGCCGGTGGCCGAGCCGGTGTTGATCATGAAGTTGCAGTGCATGGGCGACATCTGCGCCCCGCCGATCATCAGCCCGCGGCAGCCGGCCTCGTCGATCAGCTTCCACGCCGAGTGCCCGTCGGGGTTCTTGAAGGTCGAGCCGCCGGTCTTCTCGCGGATCGGCTGCACCGTCTCGCGGTGGGTCTGGACCGCGTCCATCGCCGCCCTGATCTCGTCGCGGCCGGCGGGATAGCCCTCCAGCTCGGCGCCGACGAAGATCAGCTCCTTCGGCGCGCCGGACTTGCGGTAGGCGTAGGCCATGTCGGCGTTGGACAGGACGTGGAGATCGCCCTGCCGGTCGAGCGCGCGCACCGCGACGACGCGCTCGCGCGTCTCGACGCCGTTGGCGCCGGCGTTCATGCGCAGCGCCCCGCCGATGGAGCCGGGGATGCCGTGATAGAAATGGAAGCCACCGATGCCGGCCTCGAGCGCGGCGGCGGCCACGCGCTTGTCGGGCGCGGCGGCGCCCGCGCGCAGGCGGTTTTCGCCCGCCGCCTCGACCGCGCCGAACCCCCTGGCCGACAGGCGGATGACGACGCCCTTGACGCCCGCCTCCCGCACCAGAAGGTTGGAGCCGATGCCGACGACGGTGACCGGCACGTCGGCCGGCAGCGCCTTCAGGAACTGGGCGAGATCGTCCTCGTCGGCCGGCTGGAACAGAAGCTCGGCCGGCCCGCCGACGCGGAACCAGGTGATGGTCTCCATCGGCGCGTCGGGGATCAGCTTGCCGCGGATGCCGGCCAGCGCCGGCGAAAGCCTTTCGAGGAGCGCCGCGCCATGGCGAACGGCGGCGGTCACGAAGCGGCCTCCAGCTCCTTCGGCAGCGCATAGGCCCATTGCGTGATGTTGCCGGCGCCCAGGAACACGACGAAATCGCCGGGCTTCGCCAGCGCGCGCACGAGCGGCGCCACGGCCTGCGGCCCCTCGATGAAGCGCGCGTCGCGGTGGCCGGCGGCGCGGATGCGCGCCACCAGCGCCTCGGCGCTGACGCCCTCGACGGGCTCCTCGCCGGCGGCATAGACCGGCGCGACCGCCACCGTGTCGGCGTCGTTGAAGCAGGCGGCGAAGTCGTCGAACAGGTCGTGAAGGCGCGTGTAGCGGTGCGGCTGGGCGATCGCCACGACGCGGCCCGCGCAGGCTTCGCGCGCCGCCTTCAGCACCGCCCTGATCTCGACCGGGTGGTGGCCGTAATCGTCGAAGATCTCGACGCCGTTCCACGAGCCGGTACGGGTGAAGCGGCGCTTGACCCCGCCGAAGCCGGCGAGCCCGCGCCTGATGTCGTCGGCGGAAAGGCCGAGCTCGTGCGCCACCGCGATGGCCGCCGTGGCGTTGGAGACGTTGTGGCGGCCGGGCATCGGCAGGGTGAGGCCGGCGATCTCCTCGACCCGCCCGGTCTTGCGGTCGCGGATCGACACGTCGAAGACCGAGGTCGCGCCTTGCATGCGCACGTTGGAGAAGCGCACGTCCGCCTGCTTGTTCTCGCCATAGGTGATGACGCGCCGGTCCTCGATGCGCGAGACCAGCGCCTGCACCTCCGGGTGGTCGATGCACATGACGCCGAAGCCGTAGAACGGCACGTTCTCGACGAACTGGCGGAAGGCGTCGCGCACCTTCTCGAACGAGCCGTAGTGGTCGAGATGCTCGGGGTCGATGTTGGTGATGACGGCGATGTCGGCCGGCAGCTTGAGGAAGGTGCCGTCGCTCTCGTCGGCCTCGGCCACCATCCACTCGCCGTCGCCCATGCGCGCGTTGGTGCCGTAGGCGTTGATGATGCCGCCATTGACGACGGTGGGGTCGAGCCCGCCGGCCTCCAGCAGCGTCGCCACCATCGAGGTGGTGGTGGTCTTGCCGTGGGTGCCGCCGATGGCGATGGCGTTGCGGAAGCGCATCAGCTCGGCCAGCATCTCGGCCCGGCGCACGATGGGCAGCAGCTTCTCGCGCGCGGCGACCAGTTCGGGGTTGTTCTTCCTGACCGCGGTGGAGACGACGACGACCTCGGCCTCGCCGAGATTGCCGGCATCGTGGCCGACGAAGCAGGCAATGCCCTTGTCGCGCAGGCGCTGGACGTTGGCGCCGTCGGCCTGGTCGGAGCCCTGCACGCGATAGCCGAGATTGTGCAGCACCTCGGCGATGCCGCTCATGCCGATGCCGCCGATGCCGATGAAATGCACGACGCCGATTGTCTGCGGCATCTTCATGCCCGCATCCTTCCCTTGAACGCTGCGACGGATTGGCCCGATGCAATAGCTTCTGTCAGGTCGCCAAGCAACCGGGTCGCCTGCGGCCTTCCCACGGACCGGGCGGCGGCAGCCATGGCGGCGAGCCTGTCGGGAGCTTCCAGCAGATCGCCGGCGAGCTGCGCGATCCTCTGCGGCGACAGCGTCGATTGCGCATGGACCTCGGCGCCGCCGGCGGCCGCGAGCGCGGCGGCGTTGGCCGCCTGGTCGTGGTCGAGCGCGTGCGGATAGGGCACGAACAGCGCCGGCCGGCCGATCGCCGCCACCTCCGACACGGTCGAGGCGCCGGAGCGCGAGACGACGAGATGCGCGGCCGCGATGCGCCGCGCCATGTCGGTGAAGAAGGGCGACACCTCGGCGGCGACGCCAAGCCCGGCATAGGCGGCCCTGACCGCCTCCTCGTCCTCGGCCCGCGCCTGCTGGGTGACGCGCAGCCGCGCACGCATCGCGGCCGGCAGCAGCGCCACCGCCGGCGGAAGCGCCTGCGAGAAGAACTGCGCGCCCTGGCTGCCGCCGAACACCAGAAGCTCGACCGGCCCGCCGGCTGCGGGCGGCGCATAGGGCGTGGCCGCCGCCTCGATCACCGCCGGCCGCACCGGGTTGCCGGTCGCCACCGTCTTGGCGGCGTAGGCGCCCTCGCCCTCGGGCAGGAACCCGCCGGCGATCGCCGTCACGCGGGGCGCCAGCGCCTTGTTGGCGCGGCCCATCACCGCGTTCTGCTCGTGGATCAGGCTCGGCACGCCGCGACGGGTCGCCGCCCACAGCGGCGGCAGCGTCGGGTAGCCGCCGAATCCGACCACGGCCTTCGGCCCGATCCTGGCGATCACCCTGCCCGCCTCGCGCGCGCCGCGCCAGATGGTCCAGAAGGCGCGCGCCAGCGCCAGCGGGTTCTTCGAGCCGATGGTGGCGGCGGGAATCTCGTGGATGGCCGCCGCGGGAAACGAACCGGCATAGCGTCCGGCCCGTTCGTCGGTGGCCAGATGCACCTGCCAGCCGCGCGCGCCGAGCTCGTGCGCCAGCGCCTCGGCCGGGAACAGGTGGCCGCCGGTGCCGCCGGCCGCCAGCAGGATGACGCCCTTTGCCATCTAGCGCGCCGCCTCGACCGGCCGGCCGAGCGGCGTGCGGCCGATGGTCAGGCGCTTCAGCGGGTCGCGCCGGGTCAGCGCCAGCACCATGCCCATCGAGATCGCCATGGCGATGAGCGAGGAGCCGCCATAGGAGATGAAGGGCAGCGTCATGCCCTTGGCCGGCAGGAGCTGGAGGTTGACGCCCATGTTGATGATCGACTGCAAACCGAACAGCACCACCAGGCCGCCGACCGCGTAGCGCGAGAAGTCGTCCTTCTCGGCCAGCGACTTGCTTAAGCCCCGCAGCACCACGAAGGCGAAGACGCCGGCGATCAGCAGGCACACGAGGAGGCCGAACTCCTCGCCGGCCACGGCGAAGACGAAGTCGGTGTGGCTGTCGGGCAGGATGCGCTTGACCGTGCCCTCGCCCGGCCCCTGGCCGAGCCAGCCGCCGCGCACCAGCGCCTCGCGGCCCATGTCGACCTGGAAGGTGTCGCCCTCGCCGGTCAGGAAGCGGTCGATGCGGCCGGCGACATGGTCGAAGGCGGTGTAGGCGGTGACGGCGACGGCGACCGCCGCCCCGCCCAGGACCGCGATCCAGAACCACGGCATGCCGGCCATGAAGAACATCACGCCCCATGTGGCCAGCACCAGCAGCGTCTGGCCGAGGTCCGGCTGGGCGACGAGCAGCGCCAGCACCAGCCCGAGCAGGATGATGGCGAACAGGTTGCCGGGGATGTCGGGCCGCCTCGCGTTTTCCGAGAACAGCCACGCGCAGATGATGACGAAGGCGGGCTTCAGATATTCCGACGGCTGCACAGAGACGCCGGCGATGTGGATCCAGCGCCGCGAGCCCTTGATCTCGACGCCGAAATAGAGCGCCGCCACCATCAGCACCAGCGCGCCCGCCAGCATGACCAGCGCCAGCCGCCTGACCTGCCGCGCGTCGAGGAAGGAGACGCCGATCATCGCCGCCAGAGCCGGCAGCATGAACATGATCTGCCTCGTGACGAAATGGTAGCTGTCGAGGCCGATGCGCTCGGCCACCGCCGGCGAGGCGGCGAAGGACAGCACCACGCCCAGCCCCATCAGCGTCAGGAACGCGGCGAGGAACCAGCGGTCGATCGTCCACCACCAGTTCGCGACGGGACCCCGGTCGACACGGCTGACCATCAGTCTCTCCCTTCTGTCGGCTCTCCGGCCGGCTCGACGCCGGCGAGCGCGAGCGCGGCGGCGCGGAACGCATCGCCCCTGATCTCGAAATTGCGGAACTGGTCGTAGCTGGCGCAGGCCGGCGACAAAAGCACCACAGCCTCGGCCGCCTCGTCCTTCTGCGCGTCGCGCGCCGCGCGCGCCACAGCCTCGGCGAGCGTGCCGGCGATCTCGTGCGGCACGGCCTCGCCCAGCGTGGCGGCGAAGGCGTGCGCCGCCTCGCCGATCAGATAGGCGCGCGCGACGCGCGCGAAGAGCGGCCGCAGCGCCTCGATGCCGCCCTCCTTGGAGCGGCCGCCCGCGATCCAGTAGATGCGCGAGAAGCTCGACAGCGCCGGCGCGGCCGCCTCCGCGTTGGTGGCCTTGGAATCGTTGACGAACAGGACGTGGCCGCGCCGCCCGACCTCCTCCATGCGGTGGACGAGACCCGGGAAGGTGGCAAGCCCGGCCTGGATCTCCTCCGTCCCCAGCCCGACCGCCAGGCAGGCGGCGACGGCCGCGAGCGCGTTCTGCGCGTTGTGGCGGCCGCGCAGCGAGCCGATGCCGTCGAGGCATGCGACGACGCGACGGCGGCCGCCCTCGGCCAGCAGCAGGTCCGTCCCCTCGGCATGAAGGCCGTCGGCGAGCGGCGTCTGCTTCGAGATGCGCACGACCTTCCGGCCCGCCCGTTCCAGCCGGTCGGCGACGCCGGCGCTGAGCGCGTCGTCGACGGCGATGACGGCCGTGTCGCTTTGCTCCACCAGCCGCTCCTTGATTGCGGCATAGCGGTCCATCGTGCCGTGGCGGTCGAGATGGTCGGGAGACAGGTTGAGCAGGATGCCGACCGAAGGCGCGAGCGAGGGCGAAAGCTCGATCTGGAAGGAGGAGCATTCGAGCACGTGGAAGCGGCCCGGCGCGGGGGGGTCGAGCGTGAGCGCGGCGCGGCCGATATTGCCGCCCATCTGCGCGTCGCGCCCCGACCGGGCGATGACGTGGGCAATCAGAGCCGTGGTGGTCGACTTGCCGTTGGTGCCGGTGATGGCGATCAGCGGCGCCTTCGGCGCGCACGCCGCCCGCTCGCGGCAGAAAAGCTCGATGTCGCCGACGATCTCGACGCCCGCGGCCCGCGCCAGCGACACCGTCCAGTGCGGCTCGGGATGGGTCAGCGGCACGCCGGGCGACAGCACGAAGGCGCAAAAGGCCGACCAGTCGGCCTCGCGCAGGTCGGCGGCGGCGATGCCGGCCGCGCGCGCCTTGTCCACGGCCGCGGCGCTGTCGTCCCAGGCGGTCACCCGCGCCCCGCCGGCGGCGAGCGCCTCGGCCGTCGCCAGCCCCGAGCCGCCGAGGCCGAACAGCGCGACGTTCTTTCCCGAAAGGGTGGAGACCGGGATCATGGCTACCGCAGCTTCAGCGTCGAAAGCCCGATCAGCGCCAGCACCACGGCGATGATCCAGAAGCGGATGACGACCTGGCTCTCGGTCCAGCCCAGCTTCTCGAAATGATGGTGGATGGGGGCCATCAGGAAGACGCGCCTGCCGGTCATCTTGAACCAGGCGACCTGGATGATGACCGACATGATCTCGACCACGAACAGGCCGCCGATGATGGCGAGAACGATCTCGTGCTTGGTGGCGACGGCGACGGAGCCGATCAGGCCGCCCAGCGCCAGCGAGCCGGTGTCGCCCATGAAGATCGCCGCCGGCGGCGCGTTGAACCACAGGAAGCCGAGCCCCGCGCCGATGACGGCGCCCAGCACCACCGACAGCTCGCCCGTGCCCGGCGTGAAATGGATCTGGAGATAGTCGGCGAAGACGGCGTTGCCGGCGAGATAGGCGATGATGCCGAAGGCGGCCGCCGCCACCATCACCGGCACGATGGCGAGCCCGTCGAGCCCGTCGGTGATGTTGACCGCGTTGCCCGCGCCGACGATGACGAAGGCGGCGACGGGAATGAAGAACAGGCCGAGATTGAGCACGAGGTCCTTGAAGAAGGGGAAGGCGAGCGAGGACGAGAACGGCTCGGTGCCCGCGCGCATGATGGCGAGCGCGGCGATGCCGGCGATGACGAACTCGATCACCAGCCTCAGCTTGCCCGAGAAGCCCAGATGCGACTGCTTGGTGACCTTGAGGTAGTCGTCGTAGAAGCCGATGGCGCCGAAGCCGAGCATCACCAGCATCACCACCCAGACATAGGTCGAGGAGAAATTGCCCCACAGCACCACCGAGCCGACGATGCCGATCAGCATCATCAGCCCGCCCATGGTCGGCGTGCCGGCCTTCTTGAAATGCGTCTGCGGCCCGTCGGCGCGGATCGGCTGGCCCTTGCCCTGGCGGATGCGCAGCGCGTCGATGATCGCCGGGCCGAACAGGAACACGATCAGCGCCGAGGTTATCAGCGCCCCGCCGGTGCGGAAGGTGATGTAGCGGAACACGTTGAGGCCCGAGACCTGGTCGGCCAGTCCAGCAAGCAAGAGCAGCATTTGACGGTGTTCCCCGACCCTTCTCAGACCTGTCCCATGGATGCGTCGCCCCCGGCCGCGGCCGGGAATCCGTCGAGCAGCGCCGCGACGATGCGGGTGAAGCCGGCGCCGTTCGACGCCTTGACCATCACCACGTCGCCCGGCTGCACCGTCTCGAGGACCAGCGGCTTCAGCGCCTCGGCGTCGTCGCGGTGCTTGCACGGCAGGTCGGCCGACAGGCTTTCGGCGAGCGCGGCCATCTGCGGCCCGCCGAGCAGAGCCCGCTCGACGTTCGCCTCCGCCAGCGCCCGCGCGAGCCCGGCATGCAGCCGCTGCGAATGCTCGCCCAGTTCCAGCATGTCGCCCAAAACGGCGATGCGCCGCCCGCCCTGGGCGACCGGCATGGCGCCGAGCACGGCGAGCGCCGCGCGCATCGACACCGGATTGGCGTTGTAGCTCTCGTCGATCAGCACGAACTCGCCGCCGGCCGGATGGGAGAGCCGGTACTGGCGGCCGCGCCCCTTCTCGGCCTCGAAGCCGGCAAGGGCGGCGGCCGCCTTCTCGACATCGGCGCCGGCGAGATAGGCAGCACCCAGCACGGCGAGCGCGTTCTGCACGATGTGGCGGCCCGGCGCGCCGATGGTAGCCGCGACCTCGCGGCCGGCCATGGCGACGGTGATGCGCGAGACGGCGGCGCCGAGCATGCAGGAGGCCAGCCGGAAGGTCGAGCGCGCATGCTCGCCGAAGCTCCAGACATGCTCCACGCCCGCGTCCTGCGCGGCCTTGTCGAGGAGCTTCCATTGCCTGTCGTCGCGGTTGACGAGCGCGTGGCCGCCCGGCTCCACCGCCTCGAAGATCTCCGCCTTGGCGCGCGCGATCTCCTCGAGGCTGCTGAAGTGGCCGAGATGGGCCGGCGCGATCAGCGTCACGACGGCGATGTGCGGCCGCACGAAGCGCGACAGGGCCCGGATCTCGCCCGGATGGTTCATGCCGATCTCGAAGACGGCGTAGTCGCAGTCCTCCGGCATGCGCGCCAGCGTCAGCGGCACGCCCCAGTGGTTGTTGAACGACCTGTCGGCGGCATGCACCGTGCCGCAGGCCGACAGCGCAACGCGCAGCGCCTCCTTGGTCGTGGTCTTGCCGACCGAGCCGGTGACGGCGACGATGCGGGCCCGCGTGCGGGCGCGCGCGGCGATGCCCGCCGCCTCCAGCGCCGCCAGCACGTCGGGCACCACGATCATCGGCGCGGTGATGCGGCCGAGCGCCGGCAGCTTGCCCTCGGCCACGACGAGTAGCCCCGCGCCCGCCTTGACGGCGGCGGTGGCGAAGTCGTGGCCGTCGACCCTGTCGCCCCTGATGGCGAAGAAGGCGTCGCCCGGCGCGAGCGTGCGGCTGTCGATGGAGATGCCGGTCACGCCCTCGGGCAGCGTGCCGACGGGCCTGCCGTTCATGGCCGCGCAAAGCAGGTCCGAGCGCCACAGGGGGGTCATGACGACCGCTCCGCGAGCGCGGCGCGCACCTCGGCGTGGTCGGAGAAGGGCAGCGTGACGGCGCCGACGGTCTGGCCCTCCTCATGGCCCTTGCCGGCCACGATCAGCGTGTCGCCGGCATGGAGCATGGCGACCGCCTCGCGGATCGCCTGCCGACGGTCGGCGATCTCGACGGCGCCGGGCGCTTGCGCCAGGATCGCGGCGCGGATCGACGCCGGCTCCTCCGAGCGCGGGTTGTCGTCGGTGACGATGACGAGGTCGGCCAGCCTTGTCGCGATCTCGCCCATGATCGGCCTTTTCCCCCGGTCGCGGTCGCCGCCGCAGCCGAAGACGACGACGACGCGGCCGGTGGTGAAGGGCCGCACGGCCAGAAGCACGTTTTCGAGCGCGTCGGGCTTGTGCGCGTAGTCGACATAGACCGGCGCGCCGTCGGCCGTCGCGCCGACCAGCTCCAGCCGGCCGGACGCGCCCTTGAGCTTCTCCAGCGCCGCGAGCGCGCTTTCGGTGTCGAGCCCGGTCGAGATCGCCAGCCCCGCCGCGACCAGCGCGTTGGCGACCTGGAAGTCGCCGGCGAGCGGCAGGTCGATCTCGTGGAGCGCGCCGTCCGCCTCGATCTCGGCGCGCTGGCGATGGCGCTCGTGCTCGACGCGCTTGATCTTGAGGAAGTCGCCCTTGCGGCCGACGGTGAGCACGTCGAGCCCCGCGCCGCGCGCGACGTCGATCGTGGCCCGCGACCACGCATCGTCGGCGAAGATCACCGCCGGCGCGCCCTTCGCCAGCAGCCCGGAAAACAGCCGCATCTTGGCGCCGTGATAGGCCTCGACCGTGGGATGGTAGTCCATGTGGTCGCGGCCGAGATTGGTGAAGCCGCCGGCGGCAAGCCGCACGCCGTCCAGCCGGCGCTGGTCGAGGCCGTGGCTCGACGCCTCCATGGCGGCATGGGTGACGCCGGACGCCGCCAGCTCGGCCAGCAGGCGGTGAAGCTCGACCGGGTCCGGCGTGGTCAGCGAGCCGTAGTCCTCGCGGCCGGGCGCGGTCACGCCCGTGGTGCCGATGGAGGCGGCGGCGAGGCCGGCCTCGCCCCATATCTGGCGCGTGAACGAGGCGACGGAGGTCTTGCCGCTGGTGCCGGTGACGGCGACCATGGTTCGCGGCTGCGCGCCGTAGAACAGCGCCGCCGCCAGCGCCAGCGCCCGGCGCGGGTCGTCCACCTCGATCACCGGCGCGCCGATGCCGGCGGGCGCGACCGCGTCCTTCGCCGCGATCACCGCCGCCGCGCCGCGCGAGACGGCGTCGGCGGCGAAGGCGGCGCCGTCGGCCCTGGCGCCCTGAAGGGCGGCGAACAGGAAGCCCGGGGCGACCTTGCGCGAATCCGAGGTCAGTCCCGCGACCTCGATCCCGGCCTCAGCGGCGGAAACGGGCAGGACAGCGGAAAACTGGCTGAGCTTCATCGAAATCCATTGTCCGACTGGGTGGCGGTCATAATGGCATCCCCCGCCAGAATCACTGCGTCGACACCAGAAGGGCGCCACTTTCATGGCCGAAATCGGGCTTGACGCCAAGCAACGCGGCCGAGCGGCGCACGATGTTGCCCACCACCGGCGCGGCGTTGAGGCCCGAGGTCGCGCCCATGCCCGGCTTCTCCGGCTTCGGCTCGTCGAGCACCACCAGCACGATGTATTCGGGGTCGTTGACCGGGAACCCGGCGAGGAAGGCGTTGAAGCGCTTGTCGTTGGAGTAGCGGCCGTTGACCACCTTCTCGGCCGTGCCGGTCTTGCCGCCGACGAAGTAGCCGGGCACCTCGGCGCGACGGCCCGACCCCTTCTCGACGTTGAGGCGGAAGAGATAGCGCATCATGCCGCTGGTCTTTTCCTTGATGACCTGCTCGGCGCCCGCCATCGCCTGCTCGGCCGTGCGCGGCAGGAAGGTCGGCTGGATCAGCAGGCCGCCATTGAGCATGGCCGCCGCCGACATCGCGGTCTGGAGCGGCGTCGTGGCCACGCCGTGGCCGAAGGCGATGGTGATCTGGTGGATGCGCTTCCACTCCGCCGGCTCGGTCGGCCGCGCCACCTCGGGCAGCTCGGTGACCATGCGGTCGAGCAGGCCGATCTTGCGGAAGAAGGCGCGATGATGCTCGACGCTGACGGTCTCGGCCATGCGCGCCGTGCCGATGTTGGAGGAGTAGATGAACACCTCCGGCACGGTCAGCACCCTGCCCTTGCCGTGGAAGTCGCGGATGGTGTGGCGCGCGATCTGGATCGGCCGCGTCGCGTCGAAGCGGCTGTCGAGCGTCGCCGTGCCGGCGTCGAGCGCCATGGCGAGCGTGAAGCCCTTGAAGGTGGAGCCCATCTCGTAGACGCCGGCCGACATGCGGTTGAGCCGGTCCTTCTCGTGGGCGTTGAACGGGTTGTTCGGGTCGTAGTCCGGCAGCGAGGCCATGGCCAGCACCTCGCCGGTGCGCGCGTCGAGCACCACCGCGCCGGCGCCGATGGCGTGATAGCGCTCCATGGCCCGCGAAAGCTCGTCGCGCAGGATGTGCTGGACGCGCAGGTCGATGGAAAGGCGCACCGGCTCCAGGTCCTTCGGGACGGCGAGGCCGGTGGCCTGAAGGTCCGCGAGGCCCTGGTCGTCGATGTATTTCTCCATCCCGGCGATGCCCTTGTTGTCGACATTGACCAGGCCGACGATGTGGGCGGCGGTCGCCCCGCCGGGATAGAAGCGGCGCTTCTCGGTGCGGAAGCCGATGCCGGGAATGCCGAGCTGCATGATCGCCTGCTGCTGGCGCGGCGAAAGCTGGCGGCGCAGCCAGATGAAGCCGGCGTCGCTCTTCAGCCGGTTCCAGGTCTGCTCGACGTTCAGGTCGGGCAGCACGGTGAGCAGCTTCTCCAGCGCCTCGTCGGCATCGACGATGCGGCGCGGCTCGGCATAGAGCGAGGCGGTGTTGATGTCGGTGGCCAGCACCTCGCCGTTGCGGTCGACGATGTCGGGCCGCGAGGCCGTCACCCGCGACGGGCCGGGGCCGCCGGCCTCCAGCTCCTGCATGCCGAGGAAGGCGATGCGGCCGGCGATGGCGCCGTAGAGGCAGAGGAACACCGCCATCGTCATGACGACGCGGCTGCGCCCGCGCGCGCCGGACGACTTGGCCAGCCCCTCGATGACGATGGGTCCGGCGGCGTCCTGCGCCTGCCGCTCGCCGCGCCTGCGCCAGCGGCCGATCATTGCGCGATGCCTCCCGTGGTCACGCCGTCGACGTCGTCGGCCGCCATCTCGCCCGGCCCGCCATTGACGATGTCCTCGATGCGCAGCGGCCGTTCCGGCAGTTCCTCGATCTCGGCGATCTGGTGCGCCTCGACCGGGACGAGGTGAAGCTCGTCGCGATAGGCCTCGGCCAGCTTCTGCAGCCGCGCCGGCTGGGTCAGGAGGCTCCAGTCGGCCTTGAGCACGTCGATGGTCTCCTCCTCGAGGCGGATGGCCGTCTCCAGCCTGCGCACCTTGGAAAGCTCGGCCTCGGCGCCGTGCTTGGTCGTGTAGGTGAAGGCGGCGGCCGAGACCATGACCGCGATCAGCACCATGTCGGTCGTCCTGAACATGGCCTCACCTTTCTCCGGAAATGGCGGGCAGCGCGGGCAGCCCGAAGATCGACAAATCCTCGGGCCGCGCGGGCGCGGCCGTGCGCACCGCCGCCCGCAGCCCGGCCGAGCGCGCGCGCGGGTTGGCCTCGGCCTCCGCCGCGCCGGCCGCCACCGGCTTGCCAGCCTTGTCGAAGGTCGCGTCCTTCTCCACCGCCGCCGGCAGGTGGCGCGAGCCCGAGGCCCGGCCCGAGCGGTCGGCGATGAACTGCTTGACGATGCGGTCCTCGAGCGAATGGAACGTGACCACCGCCAGCCGGCCGCCGGGCTTGAGCGCCCGCTCCGCGGCGAACAGGGCGCGGGCGAGCTCGCCCAGCTCGTCGTTGACGAAGATGCGCAGGCCCTGGAAGGCGCGGGTGGCGGGATGGATCCTGTCGCCCGGCTTGCGGCCGACGACGCCCTCGATGGCCTCGGCCAGGTCGCGCGTGCGCTCGAAGGGGCGCGCGGCGCGGCGCTTCTCGATCATGCGGGCGATGCGCCCGGCATGGCGCTCCTCGCCGTAGAAGCCGAAGATGCGCGCGAGGTCGCCCGCCTTGAAGCGGTTGACGATCTCGGCCGCGCTCGGCCCCTGCCTTTCCATGCGCATGTCGAGCGGCCCATCGTGACGGAAGGAGAAGCCGCGCCCGGCCTCGTCGAGCTGCATGGAGGAGACGCCGACGTCGAGCACCACGCCGTCCACCGGCCCGCCGGCGATGGCGTCGAGCGTGGAGAACCGGCCGTGGACGAGCCTGAGCCGCCCGCCCGCCGCGGCCTCCAGCGCCCGGCCGGCGGCGATGGCGTCCGGGTCGCGGTCGATGGCCACGACGGTGGCGCCGGCATCGAGGATGGCGGCGGTGTAGCCGCCGGCCCCGAAGGTGCCGTCCACGACGATCTCGCCGGGCCGGGGCGCAAGCGCCGCCAGAACCTCGTCGAGCATGACCGGAATGTGGCGGGCCGGTCCGCCAACGGCGATTGTCTCGCCGTGGCCCGCCATCATTCCGCGCCCCCGCCCGTTGCGCCTCTCGCCATACCCGCCGACGGGTCCCCCTGGCGCATTCTCAGGAGCCGCTCGCGCACCTGCGCGCCATAGGCGGCAAGCCGCGACGGCTCCCACATCTGGAAGAAGGTGCCGCGCCCCACGAACGCCACCTCCGTGGCGATGCCCGTGTGCTCGCGGATGAAGTCGGTCACCGTGATGCGCCCGTCCTGGTCCAGCTTCAGGAAGTCGCTGTCGCCATGGACGAAGAACGACATGTCGTCCGCCGTCTGCAGGAACGGGTCCTCCATGGCGATCCTCGCCTCGTAGCGGTCGAGCAGGTCGAGCCCGCCCACGTCCAGCGCCGGCCGGTCGAGCGCCTTCAGCGCATAGAGCTCCTGATAGCCCCGCCTCTGCACCACCGCGCGGAAATGCGCCGGCACCGAGACGCGCCCCTTGGCGTCGATCCTGTTCACGGCGCTGGAAAGAAAACGGTCCATGACCCGATACTGCCGTCCCTGCCGCGCCGGCCTGCATGTCCTCGAACATGCGCCGAACCGCCTTTTCCGCACGCTGCGCAACACCCGCGAGGGACAGGGAAACGACGAGGCCGCGCACGCCTGCCGGCGCCGGCTCGAAGGACACGTCACCCTGAACTGGAACGAGGTTGCGATGATGCTCAAGGGATAACATGGGGCAATATGGGCGTCAACGGGATGAAGCTGCACGAACCGCCGTATCGGCCGTCATGCGGGGCGGCACGAAGGCGATGCGGCAGCCTGCGGCCATTTATCCTGCGTTAAGCTTAACGAACTGTTAGGAGCGCGATCCCGCAAAGCGGGAACGGGCGTCGGCAAGACATCGCGCCCGAACAGACAGATAGGGCGGGAAGATGATTCAACCCGCTGCCGCCGCGCCCCGGAAGCGCGGGAAAGGCGGCCGCGCGGCGCGGCGCCTCGCCGCGCGAAGGCCCTGAATCGGGATGTGAGCAAGGTGAATCGCCTTGTCGGCGTTCGCCGCCAACCCGTTGAGAAAAAAGCGTCAGCCGGCCTGTAAGCCGGGTTCTGTATGGCCGCGCCGCCCGAAGGCGACGCAACGTGGCGGCCATTCATCTGGGACGGACGTTGCCGCCCGCCTCATGCAACCTACCCGGACGGCTGGCCGGAAACTGCCTGAAGGTTTCCCTTCGCGCCGTCCCTATTCGGTCTTGCTCCCGATGGGGTTTGCCGTGCCGCTCCTGTTGCCAGTCGCGCGGTGGGCTCTTACCCCACCCTTTCACCCTTGCCCCGCCGGCTCACCGGCTGCCTCATGCGGCCGGTCAGCAGGCGGGGCGGTCTGCTTTCTGTGGCACTTTCCCTGGGGTCGCCCCCGCCGGCCGTTAGCCGGCATCGTGTTTCCCGGAGCCCGGACTTTCCTCGCCGGCGGCCTTTCGGCCGGCGCCGGCGCGGCCGCCCGGCCGACTGACGAAGCGTATAAAGGGGTTCGCGGCCGAAATTGCAACCGCAAACGGCGCGACGGCCGCCCGGTCAGGCCCCGCGCATGTGCCGCTTGACCTTGGCGCAGTAGGCGGCCGAGATCCTGTTCATGCGCTTGGCGGCGTGGCCGGCATTGTAGCGCAGGATCGTGCCGCAGGTGTCGCCGCCGCCGAGCCTGTGCGCCTCGGCGAGATACTTCATGCCCCAGCGGATGTTGGTCTCGGGGTCGTAGAGGCCCTTGGCGCTGCCGGAATAGCCCATCATCCGTGCCGTCGACGGCTTGATCTGCATCAGCCCGATCTCGCCGGCGCGGCCGCGCGCATTGGCGCGGTAGTTGCTTTCGATCCGCACCACGGCGCGGGCGAGCGCCACGGGCACGCCGTGGCTGGCGGCATGCCTGGCGATGATCGCGTCGTAGGCCGAGCCCTTGCCCGCCCGCGCCACGCTCTTGACCCTCGGGGCGGCGGCGATCGAGGCGGTCGTCGTGCGGTCGATGCCGGGAAGGGCCTCCTTGTCGCCCCGCGCTGTCTCGACCGGAAACATCGAGTAGGCTTCGGTATAGACCTGGCTGTGGGCCGGCGACAAAAAGGCTGCGAGCCCGGCGGCGACTGCCGCCGTGGCGAAGGTCAGTTTCTTCATGCGTTCCGTTCTTCCTTTGGGCCGCACCCCGTCGGCGCGGCGGGTTGATCCAGGCGGCCGGCGGTCGGAATGGCGCCGGCAGCGCGCTGGCGGCCCTTTGCCGGGCGAGTTGGCGGCAAAGATGGCCGTCCCGGTCAATTTGCGTGACGGATTGTAACAGCGGCCGCTAAATTACCCTGGGTCAGGCGGCGATGGAGGGCAGCGCCCGCAGCAGCCGGTGCAGCGTCTCGATGGTCGAGCGGTCGGCGACGCCGTCGACCCGGGCCGGGCGGAAATGGCGCTGGAACGCCTCGACGGCGGCCCGCGTCTCCTCGTCGAACAGGCCGTTGATCTCCAGCCCGTAGCCGTAGAGCGACAGCATCGACTGGAACGCCTCGACCGGCTCGCCCCGGTCGCCGAGCGACAGGAAGCGGCCGCCCTGCACGGGGGCGGGCTCGACGTGGTGGCCGACGCCGAGACCGGCCAGCCGCGCCCAGGGGAAGCGCTCGCCCGGATCGATCTTGCGCCCCGGCGCGACGTCGGAATGGGCCAGCACCCGCTCGGGCGCGATGCCGTGGCGGGCGCAGATGTCGCGGCACAGCGCCGCCACCGCCTCGATCTGCGCGTCGGGGAAGTCGGGGAAGCCGGCGAGCGGACCGGGATTGACGATCTCGACGCCGATGGAGAACGAGTTGACGTCGGACAGCCCCTTCCACGAGGCGCGCCCGGCGTGCCAGGCGCGGTCGCTCTCGCGCACCATCTGCACCACGCGGCCGTCCTCGTGGACGAGATAGTGCGCCGAAACTTCGCTCTCGGACGCGCACAGCCAGTTCTCCGCCGCCGCTCCCGTCTCCATGCCGGTATAGTGCAGGATCACGCAGTCGGGGCGCATGCCCTCGCGCCGCGCGCCGAAATTGGGCGACACCCGCACCTCGGCACCCGGATAGTCGGGGGAAAAGCCGCTCATATCTGCCGCCCGGCCGGCCGCCTGCTGCGCTCGATCGCCTCGTAGGCGGCGTTGATGGCGGCAAGCCTGCGGTTGGCGATGGCGAGGAACTCCTCGGGCACGCCGCGCGCCACCAGCCGGTCGGGGTGGTTCTCGGCCGCCATGCGCCGGTACTGCGCCCTGACCTCCTCGAACGGCGCGCCGAGCTCCAGCCCCAGCACGCGCCACGGATCGGCCTCGCCGGCGACGGCGTGGCGCGACAGGATGACCTCGAAGCGCTCGTCCCCGATCTCGAAGATCTCGCAGATGCGGCGCAGGAAGCCGACCTCGCGCTCGTGAACGACGCCGTCGGCGGCGGCGATGTGGAACAGCCCGTCGAGGATGTCCTCGAGCAGGGTGCAGTCGGAGCGGCCGTTGCCGCACAGCCCGGCCAGCCGCTCGGCATAGGCCTCGAAGCCGGCGATGTCCTGCTTGGCGAGGTCGAACAGGCGCGCGACGTTGCGGGTCTGGTCGGCGGGCACGACGAAGATCTGGCGGAAGGCGCGCACCTCGTCCTGGGTGACGATGCCGTCCGCCTTGGCCATCTTGGCCGACAGCGCGATCATGGCGATGGAGAAGGCGACCCGGCGGCGAAGCTGCGGATCGCCCGAAAGCACGGTGCGCACGGCCTCGATCACGCTCGAAAGCGCGCCGCCCGGCACCGTGGTCAGGAATTCGCTTATGCGCGCCCAGATCGACATGGGCGCTTCATAAAGCGAAACGCCGCCGCTGACGAGATGATATATGGCGGCGGCGTGTCGCGGGAAGCGGAGCGGACGCCGCTCCTTTCCCGGCTCGGTGAATCCGTTATTCGGCCGGCGGCGTGGCCGGCGGCGTCATCGGCTGGGTCGGCGCAGGCGGCGCCGCATTCGGCTCGGCGGGCTGCTCCACCGGCGGCACCTCCTCCGGCACGGCCTGCGTGGTCGTCCCGTCGGTGTCGCTGCACGCAGCCAGACCCATCAGCGCGACGGCGGAAGCGGAAGCGAGGATCAGCTTTTTCATTCCCAATCTCCTTTTCATCGACCGTGTCCCGGCCAGGCGAACGGGCCCGGAAACGCGGCTGCAAAGGAAATGCGCGGCCCCCGCGCACGGTTGCGTCACATTGGGTTACCTGCTGTTACACCGGCAGTCCCGGGCGGCGAAGCGGCCTATTGCGCCGGCGCGCCGCCATAGAGCCGCGCCAGCGCCTCCACCATCTTCTGCGGCTTGTAGCCGAGCCTCGACGGCGTCAGTCCCAGCCGCACCACGACCAGCCCGCGCGAGGGGATGACGGCGGTGGACTGCCCGTCATGGCCGAGCAGCCAGAAGGCGTCGTCCGGCAGGTCGAAGCCGGCGTCACCGCCCTCGCCCGGCCCGCGCAGCCAGAGCTGCCCGCGGCCGTACTCGCCGTCCGAGGCCGGCGCCTCCTCGCGCATCCACGACGCGAAGCCCTCGGGAAGGACCTGCCGGCCGGCCCACACGCCGTCGTTGCGCAGGAACTCGCCGAAGCGCGCCCAGTCGCGCGCCGTGGCGTAGAGATAGGAGGAGCCGACGAAGGTGCCGCCCGCATCCGCCTCCAGCACCGCGCTCGTCATGCCGAGCGGGCCGAACAGCGCCTCGCGCGGCCACGCCAGCGCATGCGCGGGGTCCGCGAAGGCGTCCTGCCAGATGCGCGACAGCATCACCGTCGTGCCGCTCGAATAGCTGAACGCCTCGCCGCGCGGCCCGGCCAGCGGCTTGTCGGCGGCGAAGCCCGCCATGTCGGCCTCGAGATAGAGCATGCGCGTGACGTCGGTGACGTCGCCATAGTCCTCGTTGAACTCGAGCCCGCTCGACATCGCCATCAGGTCGGCCAGCGTGATGTCGCCGCGCTCGTCGCCGTTCCAGCCCTCGAACAGCCCGTCCTGGTCGAGCGACAGCCGCCCCTCGCGCACCAGCGTGCCGACGATCGCCGCCGTCACCGTCTTGGTCATCGACCAGCCGAGCAGCGGCGTGTCGGCCTTGAAGCCCTCGCCGTAGCGCTCGCCGACGATGCGGCCGCCCTGCGCCACCACCACGGCGCGCATTCCGGGTCCGGTCATGGCGGGATCGTCGAGGATCGCCGCAAGTGCTGCGTCCTGCGAGGGCTCGACCCGCTCGCCCGCCGGCCACAGCGCCGCCATGTGCGGCTGGCCGGGCTCCGGCAGCGGCGGCATGGCCTGCGCCTCGGCCCCGCCGGGCACGCTCGCGCAGCCCACGCCCGGGCGGTGAACCGCCCTGCCCTCGCCGAACAGGCCGAGCAGCCTGGCGGAGACCGTGCGTTCCAGCGCGTCGACATCAACGGAGATGTATTTCAGGATCGGATGGCCCGGCGCCTGCACGTCGAGCGCCAGCACCTCCTGCCCGTCGCGCCAGGCCAGGAACTGGTTGGAACAGACGATCTTGGCCGAATAGGCGGTGGCCACGCGAATCAGCGCCGGCGGCGCGAAGGCGAGCCAGCCCGCGACGCCGACGACGGCGAGGACCGCGAGAATCGCCAGCCATTTCAGGATTTTGCCGAGAACCCGCACCTTCCCCCCTCCCGCGACCGCCTTCAAATCGCCGCCATTGCGTTGCCTTTGCGACGCGACTTTTGGGCGGCGACGGCGAAAAATCAATCGGCAACGGTATCATGGCCGGCAACGCCGCCGATTCGCGCGGCAACCTTCGCCCCCTGGCGCGGTAACGACGGAGGAACGATGCGGCCAGCGATGGTCCCGGCGGTGGTTCTCGGGCTCGGCCTGCTTCTGGCGGCCTGCACCCGCGTCGGCTACGATTTCGCCGATCTCGCGCCGGCCAGGCCGCAGGCCCCGGCGGCCGCGTCCGCCGCCCATGCGGTCGCCCTCACCCACCCCCGCTTCGGCGACCGCAAGCCGCATCCGTGGGGCAGCCGCGCGCCCTGGAGCTATGCCGTACACGGCACCGACGTGTCGAAATACCAGACCAGCGTCGACTGGCACGCCGCCCGGGCGGCCGGCATCTCCTTCGTCTTCATCAAGGCCACCGAAGGCGGCGACCGGCTCGACGACAGGTTCCACCAGCACTGGCGCGAGGCAAGGGCCGCCGGCATCCCGCGAGCCGCCTACCATTTCTTCTATTTCTGCCGCCCGGCGCGCGAGCAGGCGCAGTGGTTCATCCGCAACGTGCCGCGGGAGGCCGGCACCCTGCCGCACGTGCTCGACATGGAGTGGAACCACACCTCGCCGACCTGCAAGCTGCGCCCTCCGCCCGAGACGGTGCGGGCCGAGATGCGCGTCTTCCTCGACATGCTGGAGAAGCATTACGGCAAGCGGCCGATCGTCTACACGACGATCGACTTCTTCGACCGCAACGGGCTGGCGACCTTCAAGGGCAACGACTGGTGGCTGCGCTCGGTCGCCGCCCACCCGGACGACCTCTACGGCAAGCATCCCTTCCTTTTCTGGCAATATACCGGCACCGGCGAGGTGCCCGGCATCGCCGGCGACGCCGACATCAACGTCTTCAACGGCTCGCTCGCCCACTGGCGGGCCTGGCTGCGGAACCACACCCGGTAACGCCGATTTTATCTCTGCTTTTGCGCCGCCTTGCACCACAATCGCGGCAGACAGGACCTTCCGGAGAATGCTCATGAAAGCCGTTGCCGCCGCCCTCGTCTCGATGCTTGCAGCCGCCCTTCCCGCCTCGGCGCAGGAGTGCGGCACCGACTTCGCCGCCTGGAAGGAGGGCATGGCGGCGGAGGCGCGGGCGGCCGGCGTCGGCGAGCGCGGGCTTACCGCGCTCGGCGGCGCGCGCATCGACCAGCGCGTGCTGTCGCGCGACCGGGCACAGGGCGTCTTCACCCAGACCTTCATCGAGTTCTCCGGCCGCATGATCAACGAGTACCGGCTGACCAACGGCGCGGCGAACCTGAAGAAACATGCCGGCGTCTTCGCCAGGGCCGAGCGCGACTACGGCGTGCCGGGGCCGGTCATCGCCGCCTTCTGGGCGCTGGAGACCGATTTCGGCGCCGTGCAGGGCGACTTCCGCACGCTCGACGCGCTGGTGACGCTGGCGCACGACTGCCGCCGGCCGCATCTGTTCCGGCCGCAGGTGGTGCCGCTGCTCACGCTCATCGACAGCGGCACGCTGCCGGCCGACGTGCAGGGCGCCTGGGCGGGCGAGATCGGCCAGACGCAGATGCTGCCCTCCGACATCCTCACCAGGGGCGTCGACGGCGACGGCGACGGCAAGGTGGACGTGCGCCGCTCCGCGCCCGACGTGATCCTGACTACCGCCAACAAGATCCGCTCGCGCGGCTGGCGGCCGGGCGAGCCGTGGATGGAGGAGGTGCGGGTTCCCGCGCAGATGCCCTGGGAGGAGACCGGACGCCTCAACAAGCTGCCGGTCGCGCAATGGTCGGCCTGGGGCGTGACGAAGCGCGACGGCAGCCCCCTCGACGCCGGCAGGCCGGCGGCCGGGCTCGCCCTGCCGATGGGCCACAAGGGGCCGGCCTTCCTCGTCTACGACAATTTCGACATCTATCTCGAATGGAACCAGTCGATCGTCTACACGCTGACGGCGGCCAACCTCGCCACCCGCCTCGCCGGCGCGCCGAAATTCGATCCGCGCAGTCCCGAGGAAGGGCTGGTCGGCGAAACCATGAAGCTGTTGCAGCAGAAGCTGGAGGCGCGCGGCCACGACGTCGGCGGCATCGACGGCATTCTCGGCCAGAAGACGCGCGATGCCGTCAGGCTGGAGCAGATGCGCATCGGCCTGCCGGCCGACGGCTGGCCGACGCCGGCATTGCTGGCCAACCTGTAGGCCCGCTCTATCTTTTTGTTTTAGCCGCATTTATGCGACGTCAAGTGATTCCACTTGACGGCAAGATGCTCTAGCCCAGCCATGCCACGCCGAGGACGACGAGCCCGAAGACGACGATGAAGGCGACGCCGAACATCCTGAAGGCGCGCTCGTCGGCATGGGAGACCTGCTCGTCATAGGCGGCATCGCCCATCTCCTCGCGCGCAAGCCGCTCCCGGAGCTTGCTCGCCGCATCGTCCCCGTGCTGGAACTGCCTGTATTCCCCGGACATGATCGCTCCCGCGCCGCGTCAATCCGCCATCGTCTCCAGGCTCGCAAAACCCTCCGGCATTCCGCCTTCGTCGAACGGCGTCGTCACCTCGACGAAATCGTCGGGGTAGAAGCCGTTGAAGCGGGTCCTCAGCGACAGCGAATAGGCCCCGATATGGCCGATCTCGATCCAGTCGCCGGTGTCGACCGTCTCGGGCAGCCAGAACGGCCGCGACAGGATGTCGACGGAATCGCATGTCGCGCCGCAGACCTTGAACGGGACGATGGCGTCGCGGTCGCCGTTGCGGCTGCGGATCGCCGGATCGGGGATGAAGCGGGCCGGCAGCGTGATCTTGCCGGTCCACGAATCCGACAGCGACGCCCAGATGCCGTCGTTGATGTAGAGCCGCCGGCCCTTGCGCAACAGCACCCGCACGATCAGCGAGAAGGCGCGGGCGACGATCACCCGGCCGGGCTCCGCCACCAGCGGCGTTTGGGCAAAGCCCCATTCGTCGAGGTCGGCGCGCAGCCGCGCCATGATCTCGTCGAGCGAGGGCATCTGCGGCTTCCTGCGGTTGGGGTCGTGGCCGTACTCCGCCGGGAAGCCGCCGCCGACGTCGAGCCCGGCGATCTCGGCGCTGGCGCGGTTCCTCACCCAGTCGGCAGAGGCCAGCGCCCGCTCGTAGGTGTCGGGGTCCTCGATCTGGCTGCCGACATGGAAGCAGATGCCGACCTTGAAGCCGGCGCGCGCCAGCCGGTCGATCAGCTCGACGGCGGCGGCCGGCCCGGCGCCGAACTTCTTGGACAGCTCGTAGGCGGCGCTGCCCTTGGTCTGGATGCGCACGAACACGGTGATCGTGCCGGGGTCGATGTCGAGCGCGCGCACCACCCGCGTCAGCTTGGCGATCTCGTCCTCGTGGTCGACGGCGATGGTGCGGATGCCGTATTCCTCCAGCGCCAGCCGGATATGCGACTGCGCCTTGACCGGGTGCATGTAGAGCATCTCGGCATCGGGGGCGACCTCGCGCACGGCGGCGAACTCGCCGGGCGAGGCCACATCGAAGGCGGTGACGCCGGCTTCGGCCAACGCCCTGAGCACCATCGTCTCGCCATTGGTCTTGACCGCGTAGGCGGTCTTGCCGGGAAACATCGCCATGAAGCGACGGCAATCCTGTCTCAGCACCTGCGGACGGAAGCAGTAGACGGGATCGTCCGGCCGAAGCGCGAGCGCCGCCTCGCGCGCATTCTCGAATCGCTGCAAGGATGCTCCTCCTGTCGTGGGAGGCAGACCCTACCAGCCGCAAGGCCGCCGAGAAAGCGCGATGCCGCGCCGCGCCGGCCGGCGCTCCCCCGCCGCCGGACGGGATTTCGCCGCGGCGCGGCGCCCGGGCCGCCGCCATATTTTTTCACAGGCGGACCTGCCCGGATTCCTCGTGAAAAAACAGGCGGCTGCCTCCTGCCGGCGGGGGCATTTTCCAGAGCCATGCCGCATCGCAGCACAAGATGTGCTTGCCATGGAACCGATCCGACCTAGACTCTGGCCCAGTCCGCAGAGGAGATTACGCCAATGGGACTTGCACGACCGCTCAATGCGTTGATGTTCTGTGCCGCGTTCGCCTTCGTTGGCGCTCTGATAATGGGCTTCCTTCCCTGAAGCCGGCACGGCGCCGCAGGAGGCGCCTGGTTCCTCAGGCAATAACGGACTGACGGGAAGGCCGGGCGAAAGCCCGGCCTTCTTCACGTCCGGCCATGAAACCGGCGAAAACGGACGGATACGGAAAGCAGGCGCAAACGCCCGCCGCTCGGGCTCCGGCTCTCAGGCCCAGCCCTTCAGGCCGCGGCCGCCGTCTGCGGCCGCACGCCGATCAGGTGGCAGATGGCGAAGGCGAGGTCGGCGCGGTTCATGGTGTAGAAGTGGAACTCCTCGACGCCGCGCTCGACGAGGTCGAGCACCTGTTCCGCCGCGATGGCCGAGGCCACCAGCGCATGCGTCTGCGGGTCCTCCTCCAGCCCCTCGAAGCGGCCGGCGACCCACGCCGGGACATGCGCGCCGCAGCGCCCGGCGAAGCCCGCCACCTGCCTGAAATTGTGGATCGGCAGGATGCCCGGCACGATGGGGATATAGATGCCGGCGCGGCGCACGCGCTCGACATAGCGCTCGTAGAGGTCGTTGTCGAAGAAGAACTGGGTGATGGCGCGCGTCGCGCCGTTGTCGACCTTGCGCTTGAGCATGTCGATGTCGGTGGCGAAGTCGGCGCTTTCGGGGTGCTTCTCCGGGTAGGCGGAGACCGACACCTCGAAATCGCCGATGCGGCGGATCGCGGCGGTGAGCTCGGCGCCGTTGGAATAGCCGTCGAGGTGCGGCCGGTAGGCCGCGCCGACGCCGGCCACCGGGTCGCCGCGCAGCGCCACGAAGCGCGACACGCCCATGGCCGCGAAGTCGCGGATGACGGCATCGACCTCGGCGCGCGTGGCGTCGACGCAGGTCAGGTGCGCCGCCGGCTTCAGCGCCGTCTCGCGCAGGATACGCCCGACCGTGCGCGCCGTGCGCTCGCGCGTCGAGCCGCCGGCGCCGTAGGTGACGGAGACGTAGGCCGGCGAGAGCGGCTCCAGCCGCGTGACGGTCTCCCACAGCCGGCTCTCCATCTCGTCGGTCTTCGGCGGGAAGAACTCGAAGGAGACGTTGATCCGGCCGCCGGCGTCGGGGCGGCGGGAAAGGCGGGGATCGGCCATCAGGCGGTCTCCTTGGCTTCGGTCCGGGCGGCTTGGGAGGGATCGGCGACCAGCACGCGCCGGTCGCGCGCCAGCCACAGCTTGACGGTGAGGCCGCCGGCGTCGGCCGGCGCGAAGGTGCGGTCGGCCTCCAGCTCGAGCCCCGCCTCCTCCAGCCAGTCGCCGATCTGGCGGTCGGAGAAGCCAAGGCGGACATGGGCGTGCGCCTCGCGCAGGAACTCGTGCGCGTGCGGCGCGAAGTCGACGATGATCAGCCGGCCGGACGGCCGCAGCAGCCGCGCCGCCTCGCGGATCGCCGCGCCCGGCTCGTCGAGATAGTGCAGCACCTGGTGCATGGTGATGAGGTCGAAGCCGTCGCGCTCGACCGGCGGCGCATAGATGTCGCCCTGGCGCACCTGCGCGTGGGCGATGTCGGCGCGGTCGAGATTGGCGCGCGCCACCGTCAGCATCTCGCGCGACAGGTCGATGCCGACGCCGCGGCGGTAGAGCGGCGAAAACAGCTCGAGCAGCCGGCCGGTGCCGGTGCCGAGGTCGAGCATCGACTGGAACGGCCGGGCGCCGACCAGCTCCTTCATCGCCGCCTCCACCGCGCCGTCCGGCGCGTGCAGCGAGCGTATCCGGTCCCAGCTCGCCGCATTGGCGCTGAAATAGTCGGCCGCCCGCTCCTGCCGCTTGCGCTTGACCGCCTCCAGCCGCTCGCGGTCGCGCTCGACCACCGGGTCGGACGGGTCGATGCGGCCGACGATGCCGGCGAGGAAATCGCGCGCCGCCTCGCCGTCCGACAGGCGGAAGAACGCCCAGGAGCCCTCCTGGTAGCGCTCGATCAGATGCGCCTCCATCAACAGCTTGAGGTGGCGCGAGACGCGCGGCTGCGACTGGGCGAGGATTTCGGTGAGGTCGGTGACGGTCAGGTCGCCGCGCGCCAGGAGCAGCAGGATGCGCAGCCGGCTGGATTCGGCCGCCGCCTTCATTGTATCAACCATGGCGTTGAGGTCGGTCGCGGTGCGCGTCAGCATCCTGCCCTCCGAAACATATAAAGATATATTTATATCGATCTCGCACCGCATGCAAGCGCGATGTCGCTGCAAGGCAAGAAACGGGCGCATACGCGCCACGAGGTGGCAGCATGGACGGCGACGGCATCCGAACGAGGCCCGACGACACTGACAGGCGCGACGGCGAGGTGGCCCTGCCCTTCGACCCCGCAGACAGGGCGACGGACGCCGGGCTGGTGTTCATCGGCCGGGTCCGCTCGCCATGGACGAGCCGGCGGGAATGCCCGCGCCACGTCGTCGCCGCGCGCGAGGCGGGACGGCCGGCGCAAATCGAGATCGACGCCGACTATCGCGCCGGCCTTTCCGGGCTGGAGGAAGCGGGCCACGTCATCGTGCTCACCTGGCTCGACCGCTCGCGCCGCGACCTGATCGTGCAGAAGCCGCGCCATGCGGAGACGCCGCGCGGCACCTTCGCCCTGCGCTCGCCGGTCCGGCCCAATCCCATCGGGCTTCACGTCGTGCGCCTGACCGGGCTCGACGCCGCGTCGGGCATTCTCCATCTCGACGCGATCGACGTTCTCGACGGCACGCCGGTGCTCGACGTCAAGCCGTACTTTTCCGCCACCGACGCCGTGGTCGGCGCGCCGGCAGCCGGCCCATGACGGCCGCGACCGCGCGCAGGCGCGCCCTTGCCAGGGCGCTGACGGCGCTCCTGCCCATGGCGCCCTATTCCGACATCGAGGCGATCCGGCAGGCGGCGGGCGCGCGCGACATGCGCGAGCTGCCGGCGCCCATCGCGGTGTGGCTGGCGACCGTCGCCCATGTCCGCCACGCGCATACCGACTACGACCGGCTGCTCGACGAGGGCTACGACCGCGACGCCGCCCGCTTCTTCGTCGTCGGCCAGATCAACGAGACGCTGACGCGCTGGCGCGCGACGCGATTGATCGAAGATAGCGAGTAGCGAGTAGCGAGTAGCGAGTAGCCAGTAGAAAGGGTCAGAGCCTTCGGCGAAGGCAATCCCTATTCCCTATTCCCTATTCCCTATTCGCTACTCGCTATTCGCTACTCGCTACTCGCTCCCTTTCACATCATCCTCAACAGCGCGCCGCCGATCGAGTAGCCCGCGCCGTAGGTGCAAAGCAGGCCGTAATCGCCGGCCTTCATGTCGCGATGGTTCTGCGCCAGCGCCACCACCGCGCCGGCGGCCGCCGTGTTGCCCATCTCCTCCAGCACCATCGGCGCGACGTCGTGGCCGATCTCGCGCCCGAAGGCGAGCTTGAGGATCATCTGGTTCATGCGCGCGTTGGCCTGGTGCAGCCAGAAGCGGCGCACGGTCTCGGGCGTGCGGCCGTGCTCGGCCAGGAAATCGACGATGAAGCGGTGGCTGGCCACCGTCACGTCCTTGAACACGCGGTTGCCCTGCTGCTTGATGAGCTTGCCCTCGGCGGGGATGACGCCGACATCCTCCTGCGCCGCCCGGTTGAGATAGCTGAAGTTCGAGCGGATGTTGTTCGAGAACTGGGTCCAGTTGCGCGTGTCGAGCACCTCGAAGCGGCCGGGCCGCGTCTCGCCCTCGGCCGCCGCCTCGACCAGCAGCGCGGTGGCCGCGTCGCCGAAGATGAAATGCGTCTGCCGGTCGCGGAAGTTGAGATGCGCGGTGATCAGCTCCGGCGTGACCACCAGCGCCCGCCGGTGCGCGCCGGCGCGCACGAGGTTGAACGCGGTGTGGAGGCCGGCCGCCGCAGAGGAGCAGCCGAGCGACAGGTCGAAGGCCGCGCCCTGCGCGCCGATCTCCTGCTGGATCTCGATGCCGATAGAGGGATAGAGCCGTTGCAGATGCGAGGAGGCGCAGATGACGAGGTCGACGCTCCCGGCCGCCACGCCGGCATCCTCCAGCGCCGCGCGCGCCGCCGAGGCGCCGAACTCGGCCAGCACCGACAGCGCGTCGTCGTCGCGCTCGGGAATGCGCGGCGCCATGCGCTCGACCTCGAGGATGCCCTCGCGCGTGTGGACGTGGCGTCGCCTGATGCCCGAGGCATGGTAGATGAAATCGGCGCTCGACTTCTGCAGCGGCTCCTGCCCGCCCGCCAGCCGCGCGACGTTCTCGCGGTCCACCCACAGGTTGAAGCACTCGACCAGTTCCTCGTTGGAGATCGAGGCCGGCGGGATGGTGACGCCGATGCCGCTGATGATGACGCGATTCATTGCCCTGTCCCGAACGTGCGGCGTTGTGCGCGGCCGGACCGCCGCCCGCCGCGGCTGCCCAAATTAGGCCGATTGCGTTTACGCCAGCTTAACCGTGCCGTCGAGACGGGGCGGTCCCGGCAGGTCCTACCGCGTCAGGCGCTTGTATGTCACGCGCTTGGGGTTGACGGAATCGGGGCCGAGGCGGCGGATCTTGTCGGCCTCGTAGTCCTCGAAGTTGCCCTCGAACCACTCGACGTGGCTGTCGCCCTCGAAGGCGAGGATGTGGGTCGCCAGCCGGTCGAGGAACATGCGGTCGTGGCTGATGATCACCGCGCAGCCGGCGAAGCTCTCCAGCGCGTCCTCCAGCGCCGCCAGCGTCTCGGTGTCGAGGTCGTTGGTCGGCTCGTCGAGCAGGATGACGTTGCCGCCCGCCTTCAGCATCTTGGCCAGATGCACGCGGTTGCGCTGGCCGCCCGAGAGGTTGCCCACCTTCTGCTGCTGGTCGCCGCCCTTGAAGTTGAAGGACGAGCAGTAGGCGCGGCTGTTGACCTCGTGCTTGCCGAGCTTGATGACGTCGTTGCCGCCGGAAATCTCCTCCCACACCGTCTTGCTGGCGTCGAGATGGTCGCGGCTCTGGTCGACATAGCCGAGCTGCACCGTGTCGCCGACGCGGATCTCGCCGGCATCGGGCTTCTCCGCCCCGGTGATCATCTTGAACAGCGTCGACTTGCCGGCGCCGTTGGGGCCGATGACGCCGACGATGCCGCCGGGCGGCAGCTTGAAGGAGAGATCGTCGATCAGCAGGCGGTCGCCGAAGCCCTTGGTCAGCCCCTCGGCCTCGATCACCACCTGGCCGAGCCGCTCGCCGGCCGGAATGACGATCTGCGCGTCGCCGGGGCGGCGGTCGTTGGCGGCGCGCACCAGCTCGTCATAGGCCTTGATGCGGGCCTTGGACTTGGCCTGGCGCGCCTTCGGCGAGGAGGCGATCCACTCGCGCTCGCGCGCGAGCGCCTTCTGGCGCGCGCCTTCCTCGCGCTCCTCCTGGGCCATGCGCTTCGCCTTGGCTTCCAGATAGGCGGAATAGTTGCCCTCGTAGGGGATGCCGCGGCCGCGGTCGAGCTCGAGGATCCAGCCGGTGACGTTGTCGAGGAAGTAGCGGTCGTGGGTGATGATCAGCACCGCGCCCGGATAGTCGCGCAGGTGCCTTTCCAGCCACGCCGTGGTCTCGGCGTCGAGGTGGTTGGTCGGCTCGTCGAGCAGCAAAAGGTCGGGCTGCGACAGAAGCAGCTTGCACAGCGCCACGCGGCGCTTCTCGCCGCCCGAAAGCGTGGTCACGTCGGCGTGGCCCGGCGGGCAGCGCAGCGCCTCCATGGCCATCTCCACCTGCGAATCGAGATCCCACAGGTTCTGGCTGTCGATGACGTCCTGGAGCTTCGCGGCCTCGTCGGCCGTCTCGTCGCTGTAGTCCATCATCAGCTCGTTGTAGCGGTCGATGATGGCCTTCTTCTTCGCCACGCCCTCCATGACGTTGCCGGTCACGTCGAGCGCCGGGTCGAGCTCGGGCTCCTGCGGCAGGTAGCCGACGGTCGCGCCCTCGGCGAGCCAGGCTTCGCCGGTGAACTCCTTGTCGAGGCCGGCCATGATCCTGAGCACGGTCGACTTGCCGGCGCCGTTGGGGCCGAGGATGCCGATCTTGGCGTCGGGATAGAAGGAAAGGTGGATGTTCTCCAGCACCTTCTTCGTCCCGTAGGCCTTGGTCAGGCCCGACATGTGATAGATGAACTGGCGTGCCATGGCGCGCGAAGACTCCGTTGTTCCGTGCGGGAGGAGAATGGTCGGCGCGTATGTAGGCCATAGCGCGGGCAAGGGCAATCCGCGCCTGTGGCGCGCGGGGAGGCAATCCGCGGGCTATTGGGCGGCGCGCACCGGGCCGGGCGGCGGCGGCGCGGCGGCGGGCCGCTGCGCCGCCGACGAAGCCGCGTCGGGCGCGGCCGTGGCGCAATGGCCGGCGCGCATCGCGCCCTCGATGGCGATGATCTCCCCCTTGTGCTGGGCCACGAGCCCTTCCTTGTCGCCGCCGGAGAGCGAGCTGACCGGCACGCCGATCAGGAACACGCCGACGGCGTCGCCGGTGGCCGCCTGCGTCTGCTGCTTCGACACCGCCTCGAGCGCCTCCGACGAGCGCCGGTGCTCGGCGGCGAGCTGCTCGCAGGAAAGGCCGGAATAGGCGTTCGCCGGCATGGCGATCGGCGCGATCGCGTCCGGGTTCTTCGCGCACCCCGCCACCGCCGTCGCAATCAGCGCGACCAGCGCCACCCCGCCCGTTCTCATGCCTGCCTCCCCGATGCCCTGCCCTCAAGTCAACGGCTTCCCGCCCGGCGCGTCAAGCGCGGCGGCGGCCGTTTTCGCTGAACCGCGGCTGAACGCGCGGTTCAGCGCGGGTTCCGGCCGGCTGCGCGATTGTCGGGGCGTTCACACGGCATCCCGCCCCATCGAAGGAGGAACTGGAAATGACCCGCAAGCTCTTCATCGCCACCGCCGCCGCCGCCGCGCTCATCGGCCTGGGCTCGCTGCCCGCCTCGGCCAACAGCGTCTGGCTCGACCAGTACGGTTTCGGCAACCAGGCCGGCGGCGCCCAGTCCGGCACCGGCAACGCCATCGGCGTGTTCCAGAACGGCGTCTTCAACGGCGCGATCAGCCAGCAGCACGGCCACGGCAACACCGCTGCCATCGGCCAGCAGGGCTTCAACAACCACGCCGACAGCTATCAGCAGGGCAATCACAACCAGGGCGGCGTGGCCCAGTTCGGCGCCAACCACAATTCGATCCTCGTCCAGGACGGCAACGGCAACATCGCCGCGGGCGTGCAGGTCGGCAATGGCTGTGACGCCTCGGTGGCGCAGACCGGCGGCGGCAATGTCGCCGCCTTCGTCCAGACCTGCCCCTAACCGCGGGGCATCGCGAGCCGGCCGCCGGCGGAGCCCTCTCCCCGGCGGCATGGCCCCGTCCCGCAAGGAGAGCGACCATGACCGTAACCACCAAGCAATACTCGATCTGGGCGGCCTCGATGGTCGCCAGCCTCGCGGCCGCCTTCGCCGCCGTCGGCGCGACCCGGGCCGGCTCCTACAGCTTCGAGGTCAGCGGCGCGGGAACGCAGATCCGCCAGGGCGGCGCGTTCGGCGCGGCGGCCGGCGCGACCGCAACGCTCGGCTCCGTCCGGCTCGGCAGCGGCGGCCCCTACGAGGCGCGCCTCGGGATCAGCACCGGCGGCGGCACCGTACAATGCGCGGAATGGACCGGACGCGCGCCTTGATTCAACCTCGCAGCAAGGAAGGCCAAAGCCCCGGCGCGCCGGGGCTTTTCGTCGTCGCGCGCCGGCCCGGCCCACTTCGTTAACGGGCCATGAACACCCGGTTCCGGCCCGGTTCACAGGCGCGATGCGAAGCTGTCTGCGTCGAGTTCACAACACCACCGAGAGGAGAAAACCGATGACCCGCACCGCCCTTTCCGCGCTCAGGCCCGCCCCCCGGTCCGCGCTCGTCGCCGCCGCGCTCGCCACGGCCGCGCTGACCGTTCCCGCCGAGGCCGGCGGCTCGATCGGCATCACCGTCGCCCCGACCGACGCGAGCGAGGCGCAGGCCATGCGCGCCGGCCTCGCCATCTACTCGATCGTCAACGGCTTCAACGGCGGCTCGGGCATCAGGCAGGCGGGCTTCGGCAACGCCGCCGGCCTCGCCCAGAACGGCGGCGGCAATCTCGGCGTCGTCCACCAGCAGGGCTCCGGCCACACCGGCACGCTGACCCAGAACGGCAACGGCAACGCCCACGGCCTGTTCCAGTTCGGCAAGAACTCCACCGGCCATGTCGCGCAGAACGGCAACGGCGACACCGGCGCCACCTTCGTGTTCGGCTGGTAGAACCCCGGCCCGGCCGCGCGGTCTTGACCGCGCGGCGTTTTCGGCTTCACCTCGCGGTGAAGGAAGACCGCACGAACCGGGGGGAAGCCATGGATTTCGACAGCCGAAGAAGCGTCCCCTCCCCCACGGGCGCGAGCCTCAACCTCTACACCGCCCTGCCCGGCGGGCCGCCGCGCGGCGTCGTGCAGATCAACCACGGCCTTGCCGAACACGCCGCGCGCTATGCGCGCTTTTCCCGCTTCCTCGCCGCGCGCGGCTTCGCGGCCTACGCCCACGACCATCGCGGCCACGGCTTCACCTCGGCGCCCGACGCGCCGCAGGGCTCGTTCGGCAAGGTGCCGGCGGCCGGCACGGTGCTGGCCGACGTCGCCGCCGTCCACGACCTGATCGCCGCGGAGCATCCGGGCGTGCCGGTCATCGTCTTCGGCCATTCCATGGGCTCGCTGATCGCGACCAGCTTCATGCTGCGCCACTCGCCCCGCATCGCGGGCGCGGCGATCTGGAACTGCAACTTCTCGGCCGGATTGCTCGGCCGGCTGGCGCAGGCGATCCTGGCGTGGGAGCGCTTCCGGCGCGGCTCCGACACGCCCTCACGCATCCTGCCGAAGCTGACCTTCGACGCCTGGGCGAAGGAGGCGAGCGACGGCCGCACGCCGTTCGACTGGCTTTCGCGCGACCACGCGGAGGTGGACGCCTACATCGCCGACCCGCTGTGCGGCTGGGACCCTTCGGTGGGCATGTGGCAGGCGGTGTTCGACTTCGTCTTCGCCGGCGCCGACGACCGCAACTTCATGCCCGTGCGCCGCGACCTGCCGGTCCAGATGGTGGGCGGCGGCGGCGACCCCGAATCGCGGTTCGGCAAGGCGGTCGAAAGCCTCGCGGCGCGCATGCGGCGGATGGGATTTTCTGACGTGACGTCAACGGTCTATCCCGGCACGCGCCACGAATCCCTCAACGAGTTGAATCGCGACGTCATCATGGCGGATTTCGCCCGCTGGGCCGAGCGCGTCGCCCCTCCCGGGCGGGATCATGAGGGGCGCGCATAACCCCATGCCGAGAATTCGGATTACCTGCCGCGCCCCGATCTGGTAGGCCTCTGGCAACCCGCAACGGAGGCTGCTCTGCCATGGCCCAACCGCCGCTCAAGGGCATTCGCGTCATCGAGCTCGCCCGCATCCTCGCCGGCCCCTGGGCCGGGCAGATGCTGGCCGACCTCGGCGCCGACGTCATCAAGGTCGAGCATCCCGACGGCGGCGACGACACGCGCAAATGGGGGCCGCCCTTCGTCGAGAGCCACGACGGCCAGAACCTGTCGGCCGCCTACTACCACTCCTGCAACCGCGGCAAGCGCTCCATCGCCGCCGACTTCTCGACGCCTGAAGGCGCCGACATCGTGCGCCGGCTGGCCGCCGGCGCCGACGTGCTGATCGAGAACTTCAAGCTCGGCGGCCTGAAGAAGTACGGGCTGGACTGGGAAAGCCTGCGCGCCGTCAACCCGCGCCTCGTCTACTGCTCGATCACCGGCTTCGGCCAGAACGGCCCCTATGCGCCGCGCGCCGGCTACGATTTCATCATCCAGGCCATGGGCGGCCTGATGTCGATCACCGGCGAGCCGGGCCGCGAGCCGCAGAAGGCGGGCGTGGCCGTCTCGGACATCTTCACCGGCCTCTATTCGGTGATCGCGATCCAGGCAGCACTTCGCCACGCCGAGGCCACCGGCGAGGGCCAGCACATCGACATGGCGCTCTACGACACGCAGATCTCGGTGCTGGGCAACCAGAACCTCAACTACCTCGTCTCCGGCAAGTCGCCGGTTCAGATGGGCAACGCCCACATGAACATCGCGCCCTACGAGGTGGTGCCGGTGAGCGACGGCCACATCATCCTTGCGGTGGGCAATGACGGCCAGTTCCAGCGCTTCTGCGCCGTCGCGGGCCTCGACGCGGCCGCCGCCGATCCCGGCTTCGCCACCAACGCGCTGCGGGTGGCCAATCGCGTGCGGCTGCGCGAGGAGGTCGTGGCCGCGACGCGGACATGGGAGCGCGACGCCCTGCTGGCGGCGCTGGAGAAGGCCGGCGTGCCGGCCTCGCCCATCAACACCATCGGCCAGATGTTCGACGACCCGCAGACGAAGGCGCGCGGCATGCGGCTTGCCCTCGACGACGGACAGGGCAACACGTTGCCCTCCGTGCGCGCGCCGATGGTGATGAGCGCCACGCCGCTGGTCTACGAGCGCCCCTCGCCGCGGCTCGGCCAGCACACAGAAGAAATTCTCGCGGAACTGGAGGAAGACGGCCGATGAGGACCGGCGGACAGCTCATCGTCGACGCGCTCGAGGCGAACGGCGTCGACAGGCTCTATTGCGTGCCCGGCGAGAGCTATCTCGCCGTGCTCGACGCGCTCCACGACTCGAAGATCGAGACCGTCGTCTGCCGCCAGGAAGGCGGCGCGGCGATGATGGCCGACTGCTACGGCCGCCTGACCGGCAGGCCCGGCATCTGCTTCGTCACGCGCGGCCCCGGCGCCACCAACGCCTCGGCGGGCGTCCACATCGCGCGGCAGGATTCGATCCCGATGATCCTGTTCATCGGCCAGATCGGCCGCGGCATCAAGGAGCGCGAGGCCTTCCAGGAGGTCGACTACAAGGCGTTCTACGGCTCGATCGCCAAATGGGTGGTCGAGATCGACGACGCCGCCCGCGTGCCGGAGCTGGTCACCCGCGCCTTCGCCGTCGCCACCTCGGGCCGGCCGGGGCCGGTGGTCGTCTCGCTGCCGGAGGACATGCTGACCGACGAGGTCGAGGCGCCCGCGCCGCTGCCGCACGTTCCCGTCGAGACCCGCCCCGGCGAGCCGGAGATGCAGGCGCTGCACGCGCTGCTGGAGACGGCCGAGCGGCCCATCGCCATCCTCGGCGGCACGCGCTGGGGCGACGCGGCCGTCGCCGACATCCGCGAGGCGGCCGAGCGCTGGGCGCTGCCGGTGGGCTGCTCCTTCCGCCGGCAGAAGCTGTTCGACCATCTCCACCCCTGCTATGCCGGCGACATCGGCATCGGCGCCAACCCGCAGCTTGCCGCCTACATCAGGCAGGCCGACCTCGTGCTGCTGGTCGGCGGCCGCTTCGGCGAGATGCCGTCGTCGGACTACACGCTCCTCAAGAGCCCCTACCCGGACCAGAAGCTGGTCCATGTCCACCCCGACCCGCAGGAGCTCGGCCGCGTCTATCGCCCGACCGTGGCGATCAACGCCACGCCGGCGGCCTTCGCCGCCGCGCTGCGCGCCACCGGGCCGAAGGCGACGCCGTCATGGGCGAACCGCACCGAGGAGCTGCACCAGTCCTACCTCAAATGGTCGACCCCGCCCGCGACCGGCCCCGGCAAGGTGCTGATGGGCCCGATCATGGAGCATCTGGAGAAGGTGCTGCCGCAGGATGCCGTCATCTGCAACGGCGCCGGCAACTTCGCCACCTGGATGCACCGCTTCCACCGCTTCCGCCGCAACAACACGCAGGCGGCGCCGACCTCGGGCTCGATGGGTTACGGCCTGCCGGCCGGCGTCGCCGCCAAGCACCTGTTCCGCGAGCGCGAGGTGATCGTGTGGGCCGGCGACGGCGACTTCATGATGCACGGGCAGGAGTTCGCCACCGCCGTGCAATATGACCTGCCGATCGTCGTCGTCATCCTGAACAACGGCATCTACGGCACCATCCGCATGCACCAGGAGCGCGACTATCCCGGCCGCGTTTGCGGCACGATGCTGAAGAACCCGGATTTCGCGGCGCTGGCCCGCGCCTATGGCGGCCATGGCGAGACGGTGGAGGAGACGGCCGAATTCGCCGCCGCCTTCGAGCGCGCGCGCAGCAGCGGCAAGCCGGCCATCGTCGAGGTCAGGCTCGACCCCGAGGCGATCACGCCGACCCGCACGCTGACCGACATCCGCGAGGGCCGCTAAAGCCGCGGGCCTCAGGCCCGCCAGCGCCACGCGAAGCGGACGGGGTCGCTCACCGGCGGCAGGCCGGCGGCGTCGAGCCAGCTTTCGCTGGGCGCCAGCAGCGCGGCATAGATGTCGCGCGCCAGCCCGCGCGCCGCCTCGCCCGGCCAGTCGCGCGGCCACAGCGCCGGCGGCACGCCGGGATCGCGCAGGACGATGCGCCGCCATTCGTGGATCAGCAGCGTGCGCGCCGCCATCGCGTCGAGCGGCAGCAGCGCCGCCCCGCCGGCAAGCCGCGCCCGAAGCGGCGAGAACGCGGCGATGAAGGCGTCGTAGGCGGCGGCCGTCTCGCGCGACGGCCACAATTCGCGCAGCGCCTCGGGATGCGCGGCGCTTTCGCCGCGCACCACCAGCATGCCCGAAAGCGCGCCGGCGGCATCGGGCGCGCCCTCGGAATCCGGCCGCAGGTAGACGCCGGCCGCCGCCCGCACGAAGCCGAGCGCCTGAAGCTCGGCCGCGCCGGCCTCGCCCTGCCCCGGCGGCGCGATGGCCACGGTCCAGCGCCCGTCCCAGGCCGGCGGGCCGCCGGCATAGATGCGCCGCGTGGCGAGGTCGAAGGCGTGGCGGCCCTGCGCGCCCAGGCTGAAGAAGGAATTGCGGCCCTGCCGCTCGCGCTCCACCCAGCCGTCGCCCGCCAGCCGCGACAAAGCCGTGCGCAGCGCCCCCGGCTCGACGCGCAGCCGCGCCGCAAGCTCCTGCAACACCGCCAGCGCCACCCGCCCGCCGCGCGGCACGATGGCGTCGCCGAACACGGTGACGACCAGCGACCACACCCGCAGCCGGCCGCGCTCGTGGAGGCGGTCGGTCAGCGCCTCGAGAACGGCGGCGGGCGGAGCGGTGCTGTCCATGCCGCGACAGATGCCAGCACAGGGCCCCCGGCCGCAACCGCAAAATTCCGTCGCCGTGTCTTGAACCGCCCCGCCGCCATCCCCATGTAAAATTGCCTGCGGAAATTCTCCGACTTCGGGCGCGATGCGGCGTGGACGGCGCCGCATTTTCATAAAGAGTGGGACATAATATGGAAATCTTCACGCCCGAGGGCTTCACCGCCCTTTTGCAGGTGATGGCCATCGACCTTGTTCTCGCCGGCGACAACGCCGTCGTGATCGGCCTGGCGGCGGCGGGCCTGCCGGCCAGCCAGCGGGCCAAGGCCATCCTGATCGGCATCATCGCCGCCACCGTGCTGCGCATCGCCTTCGCCAGCGTCACGGTCCAGCTTCTCAACATCATCGGCCTGCTCCTCGTCGGCGGCCTGCTGCTTTTGTGGGTGTGCTGGAAGATGTGGCGCGAGCTGCGCACGCCGCACCACGAGATCCACGCCGCCCAGGAAGCGCTGGCCGGCGAGGATCTCGACGCCAGCGGCGGCATCGCCGAGGGCGCGCCGCGCAAGACGCTCAAGCAGGCGGCGGTCCAGATCATCATCGCCGACGTGTCGATGTCGCTCGACAACGTGCTCGCGGTGGCGGGCGCGGCGCGCGATCATCCGACCGTGCTCATCATCGGCCTCGTCCTGTCGATCGCGCTGATGGGCATCGCCGCCGGCTACATCGCGCGCCTGCTCGAGAAGCACCGCTGGATCGCCTATGTCGGCCTCGCCATCATCCTCTACGTCGCGCTGGAGATGATCTATCGCGGCTCGCTGGAGGTGTGGCCGGCGGTCGCCGCCGGCCTCTAGGCGTCCGGCAGCCCCGAAGGCCCTGCCCGAACGCGAAGGTCCCGAACGCGAAGGCCCGCCGCTTCCCCCGAGCGGCGGGCCTTTCTTGTCGCGGTGGCTGGAGCGGCGGACACGATGCGGGGCGGCAGGCCGACCGCCGACCGCCCGGCTCACTCCTCGAAGTGCTTGCCTTCCAGCGTCCGCGAGGCGCCGCGGAACTCGGCCACCAGCCTGCCGTCCTGATCGGTGACGCGCACGTCGCAGATGCCCGAGCGGCCGTAGAGCGCGATCTCGCGCGCCTCCGCCTTCAGCCGGTCGCCGAGCCTTCCCGGCGCGACATAGGTAATGGAGTTGTGCTGCGCCACCGCCAGCCGGTTGTGCGAGTTGCAGGCGAAGGCGAAGGCCGAATCCGCCAGCGTGAAGATGTAGCCGCCGTGGCAGATGTCGTGGCCGTTGGTGTGGTGCTTCTCCACGGTGAACGACGTCGTCGCCGTGCCCGGCCCCACCGCGTCGAGGCTCATGCCGAGCCATTTCGAGGCGTCGTCGCGCGCCCACATGGCCTCCGCGCTCCGACGCGCGATCTCCTCCGGCGACAGCGCCATGCGATCTCCTCCCTCTCCCGTTGCCCCGCGAGTTTACATAAACCGTCCGGCCGGTCAATGAACGGGCAGACCCCCTTCAGCCGCTCAACCTTTCGCCCGCGCCGCCGCCCCGGCGCGTCCCCATCTTGTCCGTGCAGCCGCGTGGCACCCGCGCCCGTCGGACCTGCGGACGCAAGAAGGGGCGGTCACCCGCCCCTTCTCGTGCCCGCGGCCGGCTCCGGCCGCGGGCGGGAGGAAAGCATCAGCCGCCGAACGCCTTGTCGGTGACGGCGTGCGTCCAGGCGCCTTCCGGCTTCTTCGAGATCACCGGGTCGTCGCCGCCGGTCAGCAGCGTCTCGACCGTGCGCTCGAAGTCTGCCGGGTCGAGCGAACCGTTGGAGCCGGCCGTCAGCTTGGCCACCTCGCGCATCATGCGCTTCTGGTGGTGCTCCTGCTGCGCGCCGGTCTCGTCGTTCTCCAGCACGATCTCGGCCGCCTCGTCCGGGTTCTCCTCGGCGTATTTCCAGCCCTTCATCGAGGCCTTGACGAAGCGCGCCATCCTGTCGACGAAGGCCTCGTCGGCGAGGTTCTGCTCCAGCACCCACAGGCCGTCCTCCAGCGTGGCGACGCCCTGGTCCTCGTATTTGAAGGTGACGAGCTCGTCTTCGGCGATGCCGGCGTCGATGACCTGCCAGTATTCGTTGTAGGTCATGACCGAGATGCAGTCGGCCTGCTTCTGGAGCAGCGGGTCGACGTTGAAGCCCTGCTTGAGCACGGTCACGCCGTCCGCTCCCCCTTGCGTGGAGATGCCGAGCTTGTTCATCCAGTTCATGAACGGATACTCGTTGCCGAAGAACCAGACGCCGAGCGTCCTGCCCTTGAAGTCGTCCGGCCCGGTGATGCCGGTGGACTTCAGGCAGGTCAGCATCATGCCCGAGGACTTGAAGGGCTGGGCGATGTTGACGAGCGGGACGCCGCGCTCGCGCGTGGCGAGCGCCGCCGGCATCCACTCCACGATCACGTCGGCGCCGCCGCCGGCCATCACCTGCGGCGGGGCGATGTCCGGCCCGCCGGGCTTGATCTCGACGTCGAGCCCCTCCTCCTCGTAGAAGCCCTTGTCCTTGGCCACGTAGTAGCCGGCGAACTGGGCCTGCGTCACCCATTTGAGCTGGAGCGTGACCTTGTCCGCAGCCATGGCCTGAAAGGCGGCCAGCGACATCGCGCCGGCGAGAAATGCAACTGTCGTCGTTTTCATTGTTTCACCCTCTGAAGTTCGTCTATCCACCGCGGACAGACGGATGCCAGAACGTCACGGCCCTCTCGGCGAGGGCCACGACCCCGTAGAAGACGGAGCCGGCCAGCGCGGCGACCGCGATCTCCGCCCAGACCATGTCGACATTCATCCGGCCGACCTCGGTCGATATCCGGAAGCCCATGCCGACGATGGGCGTGCCGAAGAACTCGGCCACGATGGCGCCGATCAGCGCCAGCGTCGAGTTGATCTTCAGCGCGTTGAAGATGAAGGGCGCCGCCGCCGGCAGCCTGAGCTTGAAAAGCGTCTGCCAGTAGCCGGCGGCATAGGTGCGCATCAGGTCGCGGTCTATCGCGCTCGACGCCGCCAGCCCCTGCACCGTGTTCACCAGCATGGGAAAGAAGGTCATGATGATGACGACGGCGGCCTTGGACGGCCAGTCGAAGCCGAACCACATCACCATGATGGGTGCGATGCCGATGATCGGCAGCGCCGAGACGAAGTTGCCGAGCGGCAGCAGCCCGCGTTGCAGGAACGGAGAGCGGTCGATCAGGATGGCGACGAGGAAGCCGGCGCCGCAGCCCAGCACGTAGCCGATCAGCACCGCCTTGAGGAAGGTCTGGCGGAAATCGGCCCACAGGATCGGCACCGAGTTCACGATGCGCGCCCAGATCATCGAGGGCGGCGGCAACAGCACCGAAGGGATGGCGAAGCCGCGCACCACGCCCTCCCACATCGCCAGCACCGCGATGCCGAAGACGAGCGGCACGAGGACGTCGATCAGCCGGCGCATCGCCGCCGGGCGCGGCGACAGCCTCACCAGCCACTCGTTGAGCGCCCATGCCGCGATCCAGAACAGCAGCGCCAGGATGAACGGGTTGGTCATTGCGCCATCCCCATGCGCTTGAGCACCATGCGGTGGCCGGCGCCGATGACCGCCACCAGGATCGCGGCCAAGGCGGCGGCCATGAACAGCGCCGACCAGATCTGCACCGTCTGGCCGTAATAGGAGCCGGCGAGCAGCCGCGCGCCGAGCCCCGCCACCGCGCCGGTCGGCAGCTCGCCGACGATGGCGCCCACGAGGCTGATGGCCACCGCCACCTTGAGCGAGGTGAAGAGATAGGGCATGGCCGAGGGCCAGCGCAGCTTCCAGAAGGTCTGGGCGGCGCTGGCGGAATAGGTGCGCATCAGGTCGAGTTGGATCGGCTCGGGGCTGCGCAGGCCCTTGACCATGCCCACCACCACCGGGAAGAACGACAGGTAGGTCGAGATCAGCGCCTTGGGCAGAAGCCCGGTCAGGCCGACGGCGTTGAGCACCACGATGATCATCGGCGCGATGGCGAGGATGGGGATGGTCTGGCTGGCCACCACCCACGGCATCACCGACTTGTCCATCGCCCGGTTGTGGACGATGAAGACGGCGAGCAGGATGCCGAGAAGCGTGCCGAGCGCGAAGCCGAGCAGCGTCGAGGACAGCGTGACCCAGGCGTGGTAGAGCAGGCTGCGCCGCGATGTCGGCGCGACCTCGACCGTGGTGCGCCACATCTCGGCGAAGACCTGATGCGGGCTCGGCAGCACCGGCCGCTCCTGCGCCAGCGTGTCGCGCACGAGGTCGGCGAAGGTCCACGTCGTGCCGGAGCGCTCGTAGACGCCGAGCTGCCACGGCATGTTGAGGTATACGGCGAAGCCGTACCACGCCACCACGATGGCCGCGACGACGATCACGATCGGCAGCGTATTGCCGGCGGCGAGGCGGGAAAGCACGCCCTCCTGTTGCGGCGCGGCCGCGGCGACGGGAGCTGCCGCGCTAGTCCTCATAGCCGTGCCCCGACCTCAGGCCCTCGCGCACCCGCGCGGCGATGGACAGGAACTCGGGCGACTCGCGGATGTCGAGCGGCCGCTCGCGCGGCAGCGTCGAGTGGATCACGTCCGTCACCCTTCCGGGACGCGGCGACATCACCACGATCTTGGTCGAAAGATACACGGCCTCGGGGATCGAGTGGGTGACGAAGCAGATCGTCTTTTGCGTGCGCGCCCACAGCTCCAGAAGCTGCTCGTTGAGATGATCGCGCACGATCTCGTCGAGCGCGCCGAACGGCTCGTCCATCAACAGAAGGTCGGCGTCGAAGGCGAGCGCGCGGGCGATGGAGGCGCGCTGCTGCATGCCGCCCGAAAGCTGCCACGGGAACTTCTTCTCGAAGCCGGTCAGGTTGACGAGCGCCAGCGTGCGGGCGATGCGCTCGTCGACCTCGCGCCTCGGATAGCCCATGATCTCCAGCGGCAGCGCCACGTTGCGCTCGATGGTGCGCCACGGGAACAGGCCGGCGGCCTGGAAGACATAGCCGTAGGCGCGCGCCTGCCGCGCCGCGCGCGGCGACATGCCGTTGACGAGGATCGTCCCTTCCGTCGGCTGCTCGAGATCGGCGATCACCCGCAGGAACGTGGTCTTGCCGCAACCGGACGGACCGATGAAGGAGACGAACTCGCCCTTGCCGATCGCGAGATCGACGCTGGAGAGCGCGTTGACCGGGCCGTCATTGGTCGCGAAGGTCAGGCCGAGGCCGCTTGCCTCGATCACCGGGGCGAGGGTCTGGACGGCTGGCTCTATATGGCTGGCGGGAGCGTTCATGGGCGAGGCTCAGACCCCGCTCGCCGGGATGCCGCTGCGCTCTATCCTGCGCGGGGCGACGACCTCCTTCCATGTCGACAGCGCCTTGTTGACCGCCATGTGCGGCTCGCGCGCCACGAACTCGCCATGGCCGGGCTTCGCCCTGACCGCGCCGTCCTCCACCGCCGGCTCGCCGCGGGTGAAGACGAAGCGCGGCAGGCCCCTGACCTCGACGCCCTCGAAGACGTTGTAGTCGATGACCGACTGCTGCGACTTCGCCGAGATGGTCTTCCTGCGCTCGGGATCCCAGACCACGATGTCGGCGTCCGCGCCTTCGACGATGGCGCCCTTCCTCGGGTACATGTTGAGGATCTTGGCGATGTTGGTCGAGGTGACGGCGACGAACTCGTTGGGCGTCAGCCGGCCGGTGTTGACGCCGAAGGTCCACAGCACCGGCATGCGGTCCTCGAGCCCGCCTGTGCCGTTGGGGATCTTGGTGAAGTCGCCGACGCCGAAGCGCTTCTGCTCGGTGGTGAACGAGCAATGGTCGGTCGCCACCACCTGCAACGAGCCGGCGGCCAGCCCCGCCCACAGCGAATCCTGGTGCAGCTTCGAGCGGAAGGGCGGGCTCATGACGCGCCGCGCCGCATGGTCCCAGTCCTTGTCGAAATATTCGGTCTCGTCGAGCACGAGATGCTGGATCAGCGGCTCGCCGAAGACGCGCATGCCCTTCTGCCGCGCGCGGCGGATCGCCTCGTGGCTCTGCTCGCACGAGGTGTGGACGACATAGAGCGGCACGCCCGCCATGTCGGCGATCATGATGGCGCGGTTGGTCGCCTCGCCCTCGACCTCGGGCGGGCGCGAATAGGCGTGCGCCTCCGGCCCGTCATTGCCCTCGGCAAGCAGCTTCTGGCTGAGCGCGGCGACGACGTCGCCGTTCTCGGCATGGACCAGCGGCAGCGCGCCGAGCTCGGCGCAGCGCTGGAACGAGGCGAACATCTCGTCGTCGTTGACCATCAGCGCGCCCTTGTAGGCCATGAAGTGCTTGAACGAGGTGATGCCGCGCTCCACCACCTGCGGCATCTCGTCGAACACCTCCTTCCCCCACCAGGTGATCGCCATGTGGAAGGAGTAGTCGCAGCACGCCTTGACCGACTTGTTGTCCCACATCTGCATGGCTTCGAGCAGCGACTGGCCGGGCGCGGGCAGGCAGAAATCGACCACCATGGTGGTGCCGCCCGACAGCGCCGCGCGCGTTCCGCTCTCGAAATCGTCGGCCGAATAGGTGCCCATGAACGGCATTTCGAGGTGGGTGTGCGGGTCGATGCCGCCCGGCATGACGTAGCAGCCGGTGGCGTCGAACACGTGGTCGCCGTGCAGGTCCGGCCCTATTGCCGCGATCCTGCCGCCCTTGATGAGCACGTCGGCCTTCCAGGTGCGGTCGGCGGTGACGATGGTTCCGTTCTTGATGACTTTTGTCATTTCGTTCCCCTGTTCTCCCGCATCCGGCGCGGCCGCCGGGTGCGGATGTCCCTTATCAGCGCATCGAGCGTGCCGTAGATCGGCACCACAACCGCGAAGCTGGCCGACTTGAAGTGGTGTCCGTCGCGGCGGCACACGCCCGCGATCCGTTCCTGATAGTGTGGCGTAAGCCAGATGCGCGCGAAACCCAGAAACTGCACGACGACGTCTTCCTGCAGGTTCAGGATGCGCGAGTGGTTGGCGCGGAAGATCGAGAAGGCCGCGTAGAGCGCGGTCAGGATCGACAGGCCGAATATGATGAGAAGGAAGGTCGGGTCGCCCGTGTAGCGGCCCGAGGCGACGGCGTAGAGCCAGGCGAGCGCCGAAAAGACGACGAAGGTCTTGGCGATGCGGAAGCCGGCATTGATGCCTTCCAGCTCGCGGCGGTACTTGTCCTCGATCTGCTGCTCGATCTCGCGCAGCTTCTTCTTGAACTCGTAGAGGCGCTGGTTCTCCTCGTCCGTGTGCTCCTCGCCGCGCGCCTCGCCGAGGATGTCGAACGCCTTCAGCGTCATCTCGTCGATGGCCGACCAGCCCGGCAGCGGCAGGATCGCCGGCGGCAGGTACTGGCCGATGCGCTCGAACACCACGTAGATGATGTGGATCGTGGTCAGGAACATGAACAGGATGAGCAGCAGCGCGAAATCGGACACGCCGAGCACGTCGAAGATCGTCTGGTAGTTCTGCACCACCTGGTTGAGCAGCTCGATGTCCGGCAGGAAGCCCTCCGAGGCGCTGCCGACCTCGGTGAAGCCGGAGGCGACGTAGAAGACGAGGCCGGAGACGATCAGCCTCGAGGTCATGAAGTTCGAGAACCGGATTACATTCTGCAGCAATCCCTCGACGTCCATGACCGGCCATCCCTATTCGACGATCTCCGCCGTCTCGACCACGGCATGGAACAGCACGTCCGCGCCCGCCGCCGCCCATTCCTTCGAGATGTCCTCCGCCTCGTTGTGCGACAGCCCGTCGACGCAGGGGCACATGACCATGGTCGCGGGCGCCACCTTGGCCGCCCAGCAGGCGTCGTGTCCCGCGCCCGAGACGATGTCCATGTGCGAGTAGCCGAGCTTGTCGGCGGCCGCGCGCACGCGCTCCACCAGCACCGGGTCGAAGGTGACGGGATCGAAATGGCCGACCGCCTCGACCGAGCAGCCGACGCCGAGCTCGGCCGAGATCGCCGCCGCCCGCGTCTCGATCTCGGCGCGCATGCGGTTGAGCTTGGCCTGGTCCGGCGTGCGGATGTCGACGGTGAAGATCACCGTGCCGGGCAGGACGTTGCGCGAGTTGGGCGAGAACTTGACCTGGCCCACGCCGCCGACCGCGCCGGGCTGGGCGGCCATGGCCACCTCCTGCACCATCTCGAAGATGCGCGCCATGGCGAGCCCGGCATTGACACGCATGGCCATCGGCGTCGAGCCGGTGTGGGCCTCCTTGCCCGTCAGCGTGAA
Source organism: Hyphomicrobiales bacterium (assembly GCA_003577315.1). Classification (GTDB taxonomy): domain Bacteria; phylum Pseudomonadota; class Alphaproteobacteria; order Rhizobiales; family Rhizobiaceae; genus Aerobium. The sequence continues at coordinate 72,499 of QEVK01000001.1, forward strand.
TTCGAGCCACCACAGGCCCTGGCAGTGGGTGACGACGCCGATCTGCCTGTCCTCGGCCTCGAGGATCGGCCCCTGCTCGATGTGGTACTCGAAATAGGCGTGCATCCTGCGCGCGCCGACCTCCTCGTCGCCCTGCCAGCCGATGCGCTTCAGCTCCTCGCCATAGGTCTTGCCGTCGAGGTCCTTGCGGCCATAGGCGTAGTCGAGCGAATGAACGCCGGCGAACACGCCCGAGGCGAGCATCGCCGGCGCGAAGCGCGCGCCCTCCTCGTTGGCCCAGTTGGTGACGACGATCGGGTGCCTCGTCCTGATGCCGAGGTCGTTGAGCGTGCGCACCACCTCCAGCCCCGCCAGCACGCCGAGCACGCCGTCGTAGCGGCCGCCGGTCGGCTGGGTGTCGAGATGCGAGCCGACATAGACCGGCAGCGCGTCGGGGTCGGCGCCCGGCCGCGTGGCGAACATCGTGCCCATCTTGTCGACGCCCATCGTCAGGCCGGCCTCCTCGCACCAGCGCCTGAACAGGTGCCGGCCCTGGCCGTCCTCGTCGGTCAGCGTCTGGCGGTTGTTGCCGCCGGCCACGCCCGGGCCGATCTCCGCCATCTCGTGGATCGCGTCCCACAGACGGTCCGCATTGATGCGCAGGTTCTCGCCCGGTGCAGCCATTCGACTTCCTCTATCGCGGTTTCAGCTCGACCTCGACGAACGACATCGGCGCATCGCCGGCGTTGACGACATTGTGCTCGACGCCCTCGCTGCGGCGATAGGCGACGCCGGCCTCCATGTCGGCCCGGCGGCTTCCCCCGCCGGGCTCCTCCAGAAGCATGTGGCACGGCGTCAGCGTGGTGACGACGTAGTCCATGCCGTGCCGGTGCCAGCCCGTCTGCGCGCCGGGCGCGAAGTCCCAGCGCGTGACGCGGACCCTGTCGTCGTCGACGAGCACTTCATGGGTTGCCTGCGCACGCCCCGCCATCGCCTATTCGACCTCCCGCAGCACGGCGCGCACGCCGTCGACCAGCTCGTCGATCTGGCCCTTCTCGATGATGAGCGGCGGCGACAGCGCGATGATGTCGCCGGTGGTGCGGATCAGGAAGCCCTTCTCGAACGCCTTGATGAAGGCGGAGAAGGCGCGCTTGGCCGGCTGGCCGGCGATAGGCTGAAGCTCGACCGCGCCGACGAGGCCGATGTTGCGGATGTCGATGACGTTCGGCTCGCCCTTGAGCGAGTGCAGCGCGTCCTCCCAGTAGGGCGCGAGCTCGGTGCCGCGCGTCAAAAGCCCTTCCTCCTTGTAGGTGTCGAGCGTGCCCAGCGCGGCGGCCGAGGCGATCGGGTTGCCCGAATAGGTGTAGCCGTGGAAGAACTCGATCAGGTGCTCCGGCCCGGTCATGAAGGCGTCGTGGATCTCCTTCCTCACGAACACCGCGCCCATCGGGATGACGCCGTTCGACACGCCCTTGGCCGTGGTGATGATGTCGGGGACGACGCCGAAATAGTCGGCCGCGAACGGCGTGCCGAGGCGGCCGAAGCCGGTGATGACCTCGTCGAAGATCAAGAGGATGCCGTGCCTGTCGCAGATCTCGCGCAGGCGCTGGAGATAGCCCTTCGGCGGGATGAGCACGCCGGTCGAGCCCGCCACCGGCTCCACGATCACCGCCGCGATCGTCGAGGCGTCGTGCAGGGCCACGATCCGCTCCAGCTCGTCGGCAAGCTCTGCGCCGTGCTCCGGCACGCCACGGGTGAAGGCGTTCTTGCCCGGAATGTGGGTGTGCGGCAGGTGGTCGACGCCGGTGAGCAGCGTGCCGAACATCTTGCGGTTGGCGACGATGCCGCCGACCGAGACGCCGCCGAAATTGACGCCGTGATAGCCGCGCTCGCGGCCGATCAGGCGGAAGCGCGAGCCGTCGCCGCGCACGCGGTGATAGGCGAGCGCGATCTTGAGCGCCGTGTCGACCGACTCGGAGCCCGAATTGGTGAAGAAGACGTGGTCCATGCCCTGCGGCGCGATGTCGACCAGCCGGTTGGCCAGCTCGAACACCACCGGATGGCCCATCTGGAAGGCAGGCGCGTAGTCGAGGTCGGCGGCCTGGCGCTGGATCGCCTCGGTGATCTTCGGCCGGCAGTGGCCGGCATTGACGCACCACAGGCCGGCCGTGCCGTCCAGCACCTTGCGGCCGTCGGCGGTGGTATAGTGCATGTCCCTGGCCCCGACCAGCATTCGCGGTGCCTGCTTGAACTGACGGTTCGCCGTGAACGGCATCCAGAATGCGCTGAGATCGTTCGGCGCGACGTTGAGCCTGTTGGACATGACCAAGCCTTTCCTTTTCGGTTTTCGAGTGCCCCTCGTTATGCGGCCAACGCTTGGTTCTTCGCGCGTAGCTGTGCTACGCATTTTTGACCGATTGGACAAACGTTAGCATCGCCAGACGGGCGGTCAAGCGATTACTAGCGCAGGTGCCCGGCGCGGGGCGCGCTCCACGGCCGGGGGATGGCTGGTCCAGACGATTGGTCCAGAAACCGGACGGCGCGGGCAAAGCCAGGGAGAGGATCGCGACATGGACGCCGCAACGGATGCCGCAAGGCCAAAGCGCCGCACCCGCATCCAGACGCAGAAGCGCGAGGTCATCCTCGAGGCGGCGCTGGAGGTGTTCTCGCAGCACGGCTTCCGCGGCGCCACCATCGACCAGATCGCCGAGGCCGCCGGCATGTCCAAGCCGAACCTGCTCTACTATTTCCGCTCCAAGGAGGCGATCCACGTCACGCTGATGCAGCGGCTGCTGGAGACCTGGCTCGCGCCGCTGAAGGAGCTCGACGACGTCGGCGACCCGATGGCGGAGCTTCGCGGCTACATCCGCCGCAAGCTGGAGATGGCGCGCGACTACCCGCGCGAGAGCCGGCTGTTCGCCAACGAGATATTGCAGGGCGCGCCGCGCATCATGCCGATGATCGAGGGCGAGCTGAAGGCGCTGGTGGACGAGAAGGCGAGCGTGATTCGCGGCTGGATGGCGGCCGGCCGCATCGCCCGCACCGACCCCTACCACCTGATCTTCTCGATCTGGGCGACGACCCAGCATTATGCCGACTTCGACGTGCAGGTGCGCGCCGTGCTCGGGCCGCGCCGCGGCGGCGACGGCCGTTTCGAGGACGCCGCGCGCTTCCTCGAGCAGCTCTATCTCGACGGGCTGAAGCCGAAGGGATAGCGGCGCAAGGGGCCCGCGGCCGTTGTTACAGCAGGTATTCGCCGCTTTCCTCGATCGCGACGGGCTTGAGATCGAGAAGGGCGGCCTGCGTCTGCGGCGAGATGGCGGCCGCCGGCAGCGTGCTCACCGTCGGCCCGCGGCGGCGGCGCGGCGGCGGGGGCGTCACCGCCTCCGGCGCGAGGTCGATGTCGTCCGCGGAGAGCGAGGTCGCCGAAAGCTCGGTCGCGAGCCGGCGCAGGGCCTTCACGTCGGGCGCGCCGCTGGCCTTGATGACGATCATGCAGCCTCCGCCTCTTCCGCGTCCTGCGAACCTTGCGCGAGGCTTGCCGATTTGGGTTAAGGATCGGTTGATCTATGGCCCGCGCGCGCGGCTGCGCGGCATGGAAGCCGGCGCCCGGAACGCGGCGGCAACGAACACGGCGCAGGGGCGGAGGAAGGCGGCGATGGAGCCGCCGATACGCAACGCGGGCGGCTCCATCGCGCCTCGGGAGGAACTATTCGGCGGCCTGCCTTGCCGCCGGATTGTTCGGATGCGTCGTCCAGTTGGCGTAGACCGGCTCGACCGGCATGCCGGTGCGCCTGTCGAGCGCGCCCGCCGCCAGCGGCTCCATGGTGATGCAGCCTTCGACCGGGCAGACGTTGACGCACAGGTTGCAGCCGACGCACTCCTCCTCCTTGACCTCGAAGTGGCGCGCGCCGTCGACGACGGCCGTGATCGCCTGGTGCGAGGTGTCCTCGCAGGCGATGTGGCAGCGGCCGCACTTGATGCACAGATCCTGGTTGATGTGCGCCTTGGCGACGTAGTTGAGGTTGAGGAACTGCCAGTCGGTGACGTTGGGCACGGCGCGGCCGACGATGTCGTCGAGGCTCGAATGGCCCTTGGCGTCCATCCAGTTGTTCAGGCCGTCGATCATCTCCTGCACGATCTTGAAGCCGTAGGTCATGGCCGCCGTGCACACCTGCACCGTGCCCGCGCCCAGCGCCATGAACTCGGCCGCGTCGCGCCAGGTGGTGATGCCGCCGATGCCGGAGATCGGCAGGCCGCGCGTCTCGGGATCGCGGGCGATCTCGGCCACCATGTTCATGGCGATGGGCTTGACCGCCGGGCCGCAATAGCCGCCATGCGTGCCCTTGCCGTCGATGGACGGTTCCGGGGAGAAATTGTCGAGATCGACCGCGGTGATCGAGTTGATGGTGTTGATGAGCGACACCGCGTCGGTGCCGCCGGCGAAGGCGGCGCGCGCCGGCTTGCGGATGTCGGTGATGTTCGGCGTCAACTTGGTGATGACGGGCATGCGCGTGTTCTGCTTGCACCAGCGCACCACCATCTCGACATATTCGGGCACCTGCCCCACCGCCGAGCCCATGCCGCGCTCGCTCATGCCGTGCGGGCAGCCGAAGTTCAGCTCGATGCCGTCGGCGCCCGTCTCCTCGACCAGCGGCAGGATCGCCTTCCACGCGGCCTCCTCGCACGGCACCATGATCGACACCACCATGGCGCGGTCGGGCCAGTCGCGCTTGACCTGCTTGATCTCGCGCAGGTTCACGTAGAGGTCGCGGTCGGTGATGAGCTCGATGTTGTTCAGGCCCAGCAGCCGCCGGTCCGCGCCCCAGATCGCGCCGTAGCGCGGGCCGTTGACGTTGACGACGGGCGGCCCCTCCTCGCCCAGCGTCTTCCACACCACGCCGCCCCAGCCCGCCTTGAAGGCGCGGATGACGTTGTAGGCCTTGTCGGTCGGCGGCGCGGAAGCGAGCCAGAACGGGTTCGGCGACCTGATCCCCACGAAATCGGAACGGATGTCGGCCATGCTCATGCCCTCCCGTCAGCGGTCAGGGTGCGGTGGATCGATTCGGCGGCGTCGCGGCCGGCGGCGACGGCGGCGACGGTGAGGTCCTCGCGGGCGTCGGCGACGCAGTCGCCGCCCGCCCAGACCCCGGCCATCGAGGTGCGCCCTTCCGCGTCGACCTTTATGCGCCCCCTTTCGAGCGCGATCATGTTGCCGCTGCCGTTCAGCGGCGCGGGGTCGAAGCTCTGGCCGATGGCCTTGAACACCTGGTCGGCCTCGATGACGACGGTCTCGCCGGTGCCGGCCAGCCGGCCGTCGCGCATCCCGGTGTATTCCATCTCGATGCCGGTGACGCGGCCGCCTTCGGTCAGGACACGCTTCGGTTGCAGCCAGTGGCGGATCAGCACGCCCTTGGAGGCGGCGAGATCCTGCTCCATCTGCGAGGCGTTCATGTGCTCCTTGCCGCGGCGGTAGCAGATCGTCACCTCCTCCGCGCCCAGCAGCTTCGACTGGATGCCGGCGTCGATGGCCGTCATGCCGCCGCCGATGACGACGACGCGGCGGCCGACCGGGATCGCGGCGAGATCGCTCGCCTGCCGAAGCTCGGCGATGAAGTCGACGGCGTTCCCCACGCCCTGCGCCGCCTCGCCCCCGGCGTTGAGCGCGTTGACGCCGGCAAGGCCCATGCCGAGGAAGACGGCGTCATGGGTGGCGACCAGCTCCGCCAGCGAGAAGTCGCGCCCGAGCGCCTTGTCGTAGTCGATGGCGATGCCGCCGATCTCGGTGACGTAGTCGACCTCGGCCTGGGCGAAGTCGTCCGTCGCCTTGTAGGCGGCGATGCCGTATTCGTTGAGGCCGCCGGGCTTCGGCCGCGCCTCGAAGATCGTCACGTCGTGGCCGCGCACGGCGAGCCTGTGGGCGCAGGCCAGCCCCGCCGGCCCCGCGCCGACCACCGCGATCCTCCTGCCCGTGGGCGCCGCGCGCTCGTAGAACTGCCGGCCCGCCGCCATCGCCGCGTCGGTGGCGTAGCGCTGGAGCCGGCCGATCTGCACCGGCTTTCCCTCCGCCGCCTCGCGCACGCAAGCCTCCTCGCACAGCGTCTCGGTCGGGCACACGCGGGCGCACATGCCGCCGAGGATGTTCTGGTCGAAGATGGTGCGGGCGGCCCCCAGCGGGTTGCCGGTCGCGATCTGGCGGATGAACAGCGGAATGTCGATCTCGGTCGGGCACGCCTGCATGCACGGCGCGTCGTAGCAGAAATAGCAGCGGTCGGCCTCCACCACCGCCTCGTGGCGGTCGAGCGGCGGGTGCAGGTCGGAGAAGTTGTCGGCATATTGCGGCGGGGCAAGCCGGCCGGCGGCTATGCCCTCCCTGTGCTGGCTCTGCGCCATGGCGATATTCCCCGTTTATGGTTTTGGGGAAAATGCTAGCACGATCCTGTTTTTTATCAATCGGTCAAATTTTTGCCAAGCCGTTGATTTTCCTGTCTAAAAACATGATAAAAACAGTCATGTTATTACGGCCCCGCTCCCGTCGCGATCCTGTCGCATTGCCGGGCCACAGGTTGACAACGAAGCCCCGGCGCTGCTCATCTGGCGACAGGGGACAGCAGCATCCGGAGACGTTCATGTTCATGCGCGCGGCCCGTCACTTGCCTGCCTTTGCGTTTGCGCTCGCTGTCCTGGCCGGCCCCGCCGGCGCTGAGCAGGCGCGCTCCGTCGTCACCACGCAGGACGCCGACTATTTCGGCTTCGACCTGAGGACGGAAAGGGACGTGTCGCTCGACGCCTGCGAGGCGGTGTGCCTGGCCGACCCGGCCTGCCGCGCCTTCACCTACAACACCCGCGCGCAATGGTGCTTCCTGAAGTCCGACTACAGCACGATGAACCCGTTTGCGGGCGCGGTGGCGGGCAAGGTCGTGGTCGCCGCCGACGAGCCGGACCTCGGCGCGCCGCCCGCGCTTTCCTACGTGCCCGACCACATGAAGGTCGACGCGAGGCGCTACCGCGCGCAGTTCGCCGACGCCGAGCCGCAGGCCGATGCCGGCCTCGTCTTCCTGTCGTCGGCCGGCACGCTGTCGCTGCGCGCCGGCAACGCCCGCGAGGCGGTGGACTCGTTCAAGGCGGCCATCGCCGTCGAGAAGGACGATCCGGCGCTGTGGACCAGCCTGTCGCGCGCCCTGCTCGCCGTCGAGACCGACAATTACGGCGAGCGCGCCACGCTCGCCCGCGACGGCACCTCGGCGGCGCTGATCGCCTACGGCCTAGCCCGTTCCGCTACGCCGCGCGCGCAAGGCCTCGCCGCGCTCGGCCAGGCGCTCGACCGGCGCGACGTCTACCGCGCCGCGCTCACCGCCTACGAGGCCAGCCTCGCCCTCGTCAACGACGCTGCCGTGCGCGCCGCCTATCTCGACCTCAAGGCGCGCAAGGGCTTCCGCGTCGTCAACCACTCGGTCGAGGCCGATCTCGCCGAGCCGCGCGTGTGCGTGCAGTTCTCCGAGGATCTGGTCAAGTCGGGCGTCGACTACGCCTCCTACGTCACCGTCGACGAGGCCGCGCCCGCGGCGGTCGAGGCCGGCGGCCGCCAGATCTGCGTCGGCGGGCTGGAGCATGGCAACCATTACCGCATCGCCGTGCGCCAGGGCCTGCCGGCGGCGATCGGCGAGGTCACCGAAAGCCCGGTGTCGCTGTCGGTCTATGTCCGCGACCGCGCGCCCGCCGTCCGCTTCTCGGGCGAGAACTTCGTGCTGCCGGCCACCGGCCGCCACGGCATCCCCATGGTCGGCGTCAACGCGCCGACCGTGAAGCTCAGGCTGCACCGCATCGGCGACCGCGGCCTTGCCGGCCTGCTCTCGGGCTGGAACTTCCTGCGCCAGTTGAGCGAGTACGACATGGACCAGCTCGCCGAGAGCGGCGAACAGGTGTGGCAGGGCGAGATCGACCTTCCCGGCGCGCTGAACGAGGAGGTGATGGCGAGCTTCCCGGTCGACGAGGCGCTGCCTGAGCGCAAGGCCGGCGTCTACGTGCTGACGGCCATCCCCGACGGCGACCGGAGCGAATCGTGGCAGGGCAAGGCGACGCAATGGTTCGTCGTCTCCGACATCGGCCTTTCGACCTATGCCGGCGAGGACGGGCTGACCGTGTTCGCCCGCGCGCTCTCCAGCGCCCGGCCGCTGGCCGGCGCCACGCTGCAACTGCTTGCCCGCAACAACGAGATCCTCGGCGAGGCCGTGACCGACGCCCGCGGCCGCGCCACCTTCACGCCCGGCCTGATGCGCGGCGCCTCCGGCCTCGCGCCTGCCGCGCTGACCGCGAAGGGCGCGGACGGCGACTTCGTCTTCCTCGACATGACGCGGGCCGGCTTCGACCTTTCCGACCGCGGCGTCGCCGGCCGCGCCGCCCCCGGCGCGCTCGACGTCTTCGCCTTCACCGAGCGCGGCATCTACCGCGCCGGCGAGACCGTCCATGCCGCGGCCCTTGCCCGCGACGACAAGGCCGAGGCGGTCGAGAACCTGCCGCTGACCTTCATCTTCACCCGGCCCGACGGCGTCGAGGAGCGCCGCGCCGTCAGCGACGGCCGCGCGCTCGGCGGCCATCACGTGCCGTTTACCCTCCAGCCCAACGCCATGCTCGGCACCTGGACGCTCGCCGTCCACACCGATCCCAAGGCGGCGGCGCTCGCGCGCCTCAATTTCCTGGTCGAGCAGTTCGTGCCCGACCGCATCGAGTTCGACCTGACGGTTGCGACGCCCGAGATCGCCCCCGGCGAGGCCGCAGGCGTCGCGGTCGACGGCCGCTACCTTTACGGCGCGCCGGCTGCCGGGCTCGGGATGGAAGGCGAGGTCACCGTCGGCACCAGACGCGACTGGGACCGCTTCCCGGGCTTCCTGTTCGGCCTCGCCGACGAGGAGGTGGAGGCGGTGTCCGTGCCGCTCGCCCTCGACCCGACCGACGAGGACGGCAAGGCCACGTTCGAGGCGGCGGTGGACATGCTGCCCGCCACCACCAGGCTCCACGACGGCAAGGTCACGGTGCGCATGCGCGAGGGCGGCGGTCGCGCCGTCGAGCGCACGGCCGCCTTCGCCATCCGCCCCGAGGGGCCGGTGATCGGCATCAGGCCCGACTTCTCCGGCGACGAGGTGGCCGAGAACTCGACGGCGGGCTTCCGCGTCATCGCGGCCTCGCCGCAGGGCGAGCGGCTGGCGCTCGAGGGCGCGCGCTGGACGCTGACGAAGATCGAGCGCAACTACCAGTGGTACAGGAGCAACAATTCCTGGAACTACGAGGCGGTGACGGTCGAGCGCCGCATCGATGGCGGCCGCATCGACATTTCCGCCGGCGAGCCCGCCGCGCTCTCCGTCCCGGTCGAATGGGGCCGCTACCGCCTCGACGTCGAGACGGCAGACCCCGCCGGCCCGGTCGCCAGCCTCGCCTTCGACGCCGGCTGGTTCGTGGAGGCGGCCTCGACGGAGACGCCGGACGGGCTGGAGATCGCGCTCGACAAGGAGCGCTACAAGCCGGGCGACGTGGCGCGGCTGAAGGTGTCGCCGCGCTTCGCCGGCGAGCTTCTCGTCGCGGTGGGCGCCGAGCGGCTCCTGACCACGCTCGACGCCAGCGTGCCCGCGGACGGCGCCGAGATCGAGATCCCGGTCGGCGACGACTGGGGCGCCGGCGCCTATGTCACCGCCACCCTCTACCGCCCCGGCGACGCGGCCGAAAGCCGCCTGCCCGCCCGCGCCATCGGGCTGAAGTGGCTCGCCGTCGAGCCGGAGGGTCGCACGCTCGACGTCGGCCTCGCGGCACCCGAGCGCAGCGAGCCGCGCGCGCCCCTTTCCATCCCCGTCACGCTCGCCGGCCTCGAGCCCGGCGAGGAAGCCTGGGTCACGGTCGCGGCCGTCGATGTCGGCATCTTGAACCTGACCCGCTACGCCGCGCCCGACCCGTCGGCGTGGTATTTCGGCCAGCGCCGGCTGGGGCTGGAGCTGCGCGACCTCTACGGCCGGCTGATCGACGGCTCGGCCGGCGCGTTCGGCCGCATCCGCACCGGCGGCGACGGCGGCGCGATGGCCATCGAGGGCAGCCCGCCGACCGAGGCGCTGGTCGCCTTCTTCTCCGGCCCGGTCGAGGTCGGCGACGACGGCAAGGCCACGGTTTCCTTCGACATCCCCGAGTTCAACGGCACGGCGCGCGTCATGGCGGTCGCCTGGTCGAAGCGCGCTGTCGGGCAGGCCAGCGCCGACGTGGTGATCCGCGATCCCGTCGTCGTCACCGCCGGCCAGCCGCGCTTCCTCGCCCTCGGCGACCGCGCCGAGATCCGTCTCGACATCCACAACGCCGACGGCCCGGCCGGCGACTACGCGCTCGCCATCGACACCGCCGGCAACGCCGGGCTCGACTTCGCCGCCGCCCCGCAAAGCGTGGCCCTGGCCGCCGACGGCCGCGCGACCGTGTCGCTGCCCGTCACCGCGACCGCCACGGGCGACGCCGCCGTCACCGTCTCGCTGACGCATGAGGACGGCACGGCGGTCGCGCGCACGCTTCACCTGCCGGTGCGCCAGCCGGCCATGCCGGTGACCAGCCAGCGCATCGTCAGCCTCGCGGCGAACGGCGGCTCGCTCAGGATCGACGGCGGGCTCATCGCCGACTCCATCCTCGACGGCACATCCGTCGCCGTGGGCGTGACGCGCACCGCCGCCTTCGACCTGCCGTCGCTGCTCACCACACTGGACCGCTACCCCTATGGCTGCTCGGAGCAGACCATCAGCCGCGCGCTGCCGCTGCTCTACGCCGCCGAGCTGTCGGCGGCGGCCGGGCTCGACGCCGATCCCGGCCTCAGGGAGAAGGTCGAGAAGGCCATCGCCCGCATCATGACCTTCCAGTCCTCCTCCGGCTCGTTCGGCCTGTGGGGGCCGGGCTGGGGGGATCTGTGGCTCGACGCCTATGTCGGCGAGTTCCTGACGCGGGCGCGCGAGGCGGGCTACGCCGTGCCGGCGCAGGGCTTCTCCAGCGCGCTGGAGAACCTCCAGAACCAGCTCGCCTACACCGACGACGTCGCCGGGCGCGGCACCGAGATCGCCTATGCGCTCTACGTGCTCGCCCGCAACCGCCGCGCCTCGGTCGGCGACTTGCGCTATTATGCCGATGCCCGCATCGGCGAGTTCGCGAGCCCGATGGCGCGGGCGCAGATCGCCGCCAGCCTCGCGCTCTACGGCGACAACCAGCGCGCGGAAGCCGCTTTCGCCTCGGCCCTGCGGCAGGCGCAGGCCGCGCCCGGCACCGATTTCTCGCGCTCCGACTACGGCTCCAGGCTGCGCGACGGCGCGGCGATCCTGGCGCTCGCCGCCGAGGTGAAGCCCGCGCCGGCAATCGTGCCGGCGCTGGCCCGCTTCGTCGCGCAGGAGCGCGAGGGCAAGGCGTGGCTGAGCACGCAGGAGCAGGTCTGGCTGGTGCTGGCCGCCCGCGCCGTCGCGGCGTCCGGCGAGGCGATCCGCCTCGATGTCGACGGCGCGCCGCACGAGGGCAGCTTCGCAAGGCGCGTCACCGGGGCGGAACTGCTGCAAAGCCCGATAACCGTCGCCAACCGCGGCGGCGAGCCGGTCGACGCCGTGATCACCACCGTGGCCGCGCCCGCCGATCCGCTGCCGGCCGGCGGCGACGGCTTCGCGATCACCCGCACCTACTACACGCTCGACGGCGAGGAGGCGAACGTCACCGAGGCGGCGCAGAACGACCGCTTCGTCGTCGTGCTCGATGTCGAGCAACACAACGAATGGCCGGCGCGCCTCGCCATCACCGACCTGTTGCCGGCGGGCTTCGAGATCGACAACCCGCGCCTCGTCGGCAGCGCGGAGCTGGCGGCTTTCGAGTGGCTGGGCGACCCGACGGCCGCGCACAGCGAGTTCCGCGACGACCGCTTCGTCGCCGCCTTCGACACCGAGGGCGCGGGCGACTTCACCGCCGCCTATGTGGTGCGCGCGGTGACGCCGGGCGTCTACGCCCATCCGGCGGCGGTGGTCGAGGACATGTACCGGCCGCAGTTCAACGCCCGCACGGCCGCCGGCATGATGGAGGTGACGGCGGCGCGATGATGCGCTGGAAGCGCCCCCTCGCCGCGCTATACCTCACCGCGCTCGCCGGCGCGGCGGGGATGGCCGGGCTCGACGCGCTCGACCGCGCCTTTCCGCCGCCGCTCGATCCCCCGGCGACCTCCGTCGAGGTCGTCGGCCGCGACGGCGCGCTGCTGCGCGCGCTGGCGACGCCGCAAGGCGCGTGGCGCTTCAGGGTCTCGCTCGACGACGTCGATCCGCGCTTCCTCGACATGCTCGTCGCCTACGAGGACAAGCGCTTCTTCGCCCATTCGGGCGTCGATCCGCTGGCCGTCGCCCGCGCCGCCGTCCAGCTCGCCGCCTTTGGTCGCATCGTCTCGGGCGGCTCGACCATCACCATGCAGCTCGCCCGGCTGGCGGAGCCGCGCGCCGAGCGCTCCATCGCCGCCAAGCTGCGCCAGATGGCGCGCGCGCTCCAGATCGAGCGCCGGCTCTCCAAGCGCGAGATCCTCGAACGCTACCTGACGCTCGCCCCCTATGGCGGCAACCTCGAGGGCATCCGCGCCGCGAGCCTGGCCTGGTACGGCAAGGAGCCGAAGCGGCTGGGGCTGGGCGAGGCAGCCCTTCTGGTGGCGCTGCCGCAACTGCCCGAGCGCCGCCGCCCCGACCGCCACCCGCAAGCCGCCGAGGCCGCGCGCGACCGGGTGCTGGAGCGCGTGGTGGCCGCCGGCCTGATCGACGCGGCGGAAGCTGCGCGCGGCCGCGAGCATGCGACGCCCGCCGCCCGCCGGCCGCTGCCCTTCCTCGCGGCGCATGCGGCCGAGCAGGCCCTGCGCGACCACCCCGGCGAGGGCCGCGTCGCACTCACCCTCGACCGCCGGGCGCAGGAGGCGCTGGAGCGCGTGGCGCGCGAGGCCGCTCAGCGGCTCGGGCCGCGCCTGTCGGTGGCGATGGTGCTGGCCGATGCGCAAAGCGGCAACATCCTCGCCGAGGTGGGCGCGGCCGGCTTCTTCGACGAGGCCCGCTTCGGCTGGATCGACATGACGCGCGCCGTGCGCTCGCCCGGCTCGGCGCTCAAGCCCTTCATCTACGGCCTCGCCTTCGAGCAGGGCATGGTGGCGCAGGAGACGATCATCGCCGACCGGCCGTCGAGCTTTTCCGGCTACCGGCCGAAGAATTTCGACCTCGCCTATCAGGGCGACGTGTCGGTGCGCACCGCCTTGCAGATGTCGCTCAACGTGCCGGCCGTGCATCTGCTCGACGCGGTCGGCCCGGCGCGGCTGACGAGCCGCCTGCGCCATGCCGGCGTCGAGCTCGCCCTGCCGCGCGGCGAGGCGCCGGGGCTGGCCATCGCGCTCGGCGGCGCGGGCGTGTCGCTGCGCGATCTCGTCCGCCTTTATACCGGGCTCGCCAATCGCGGGCTTTCGACGGAGATCTCCGACCGGCCCGGTCCGCGAAGCGCCGCCGCCCTGCTCGACCCGCGCGCGGCCTGGCAGGTGGCCGACATGCTGGCCGGCGTCGCGCCGCCGGAAGGGGCGAGCCAGCGCGGCATCGCCTACAAGACCGGCACCAGCTACGGCTACCGCGATGCCTGGTCGGTCGGGTTCGACGGCCGCCATGTGCTGGGCGTGTGGGTCGGCCGGCCCGACGGCGCCGCCGTGCCGGGCCTTTCGGGCTACGCCACCGCCGCCCCGATCCTGTTCGACGCCTTCGCCCGCTCCGGCATCGGCGTCGCCGCCCTGCCGCGCCCGCCGGCGGGCGCGACGCGCACCGCCCGCGCCGACCTGCCGGTGACGCTCAGGCGCTTTTCCTCCGGCCGCGAGACGCCCGACGACGCGCGGGTGGCCGAGCCCGCGCCGCAGATCGTGTTCCCGCCGCAGGGCGCGCGCGTCGAGCTGGGCGAGGAGATGAAGCTGGCGCTGAAATTGCAGGGCGGGCGCGCGCCCTTCCGCTGGCTCGCCAACGGCCGGCCGCTCGACGGGCTTTCGCGCCGGCGCGAGGCGAGCTGGCAGCCGGACGGCGCCGGCTTCTCGACGCTCACCGTCATCGACGCCGCCGGCCGCACGGCAAGCGTCGGGGTGTTCATCGAATAGGCGATGGCCGCGCCATGAGACGATCCGCCCTCGCCGCCGCCCTTCTCTTCGCTTGCGCGGCCGGGGCGCAGGAACCCGCCCTGCCCGCCGGCTTCGTGCATCTGGCGGACATCGATCCCGGCATCGCCCAGGACATCCGCTATGCCGGAACGAAAAATTTCCTCGGCCGCCGCGCGCAAGGCTATGAAGCGGCATCCTGCATCCTCACCGAAAAGGCCGCGCGCGCCGTCGCGCAGGTTCACGAAAGGCTGGCGGCGCAGGGGCTGGGGCTCGTGGTGTTCGACTGCTATCGCCCGAAGGCCGCCGTCGCCGATTTCGCAGGCTGGGCGCGGCAGGGCGGGCCGCCCGACCCGCAATGGCATCCGGCCACGCGGCGCGACGACCTGATCCGCCGCGGCTACATCGCCTCGCGCTCGGCCCATTCGCGCGGCTCGACGGTAGACCTCGCCATCGTGGCGCTAGACGGACGGGCCGCCGCCGCATCGCCCGCCTGCGGCGCCGGCGCTCCCGGAATGCTCGACTTCGGCACCGGCTTCGACTGCTTCGATCCGGCGAGCCGCACGGCGAGCGGTTCGGCGACGGCTGAGGCCCGCCGCCACCGCCGCCTGCTTGTCGAGGCGATGGCCGGGGCGGGCTTCCGCAACTATGCGGGCGAGTGGTGGCACTACACGCTGCGCGACGAGCCCTATCCCGACCGGGCCTTCGACTTCCCCGTCACGGCGCGATGAGGGCGTTCAATCGGCGAAGATCGGCCGCAGCTCGCTGATCGCGGTATCGCGGTAGCGCGTGCCGCGATAGACCTCGCGGATCGTCAGCGAAAACGCGCTCGTGGCGACGGGGGCGGCGAACTCGATCCTGTTGACGCCGCGCCGGTCCGGCAATTCGCCGGCGAGCGAGCGGCCGTCCGGGAAGTGGAGATCGAAGGCGCGCACCCGCGAGTTGCTGGACCAGATGCGCTGGTCCTTGTCGTAGCCGTTGCTGATCTCGAAGCCGGCGAGCCGGCGCACGCGGCCGAATTCGAGCGTCACGGTCTCGCCGATGCCGTCCTCGGCGTCGCCCTCCACCCAGGCGGTGTCGCCGCGCCCGTCGAACAGCATCGACGGGTCGTAGTGGTTGCCCTTGATCGCGCCCAGAACCGACGTCGCGCAATAGCGCACCCCGTCCGGCCCGGCCGAGCAGGCGACGGCGGGACGCACCGCGCGCATCGAAAGGGCGAGCTGCTGCGGCGCTTCCGAAGGCGCGGCGGCGGGCGCCGGCTGCGTCGCGGCGACGGCGGCGGCAGCCGGCGCGAACGAGAAGGTTTCCATCAGCGACGAGGAGTCCCACGGCGTCTGCTGGCCGTTGGTGGCGGCCGCCACGTCGCGGCGCACCTTGATCATCATGTCCTGGATCGACGCGCCCGGCGTGTCGATGTGCCTCAGCAGCGCCTCGGTGAAGGGCGAGTTCCGCCCAGCCCCGTCGAGCGCCACCTTGTCCGGCTCGGTGGCGAAGGCGATGTAGGTGCTGCGCGCGGCCCTGACCTCGCCCAGCCCCTTGCTGAGCGCGATGGCCGAGCGGCTCGACGCGGCCAGGCTGTCCCTGAACGGGTTGTCGCGGCAGGCGTCGAGGAAGATGATGTTGGTGCGGCTGCCGCGCTCCATCTGGCGCAGCACCGTGCCCAGCGAATAGAGCTCGATCGACACCTCGAACTCGGAGCGCACCTGCGCCTCCACCGGCACGAGGTAGTTCTGCCCGTCGACCTGGATGCCGTGGCCGGCGTAGTAGAACAGCGCCACCTCGGCCGAAGCGCTGCGCTCGCCGAACTCCTTCAGCTTCTCGCCGAACGTCGCCCTGTCGAGGTCGAGGCCCTCGATCACCTCGAAGCCGAGCCCGCGCAGCCTGTCGATCAGCGCGAGCGCGTCGTTGCGCGGGTTCTGGAGGCGGGGCGCGTGGACGTAGGTGGAATTGCCGACGACGAGCGCGATGCGCGTCTCGGCGCGGGCAGCCGCCGTCGCCGCGACGAGAAGGACGGCGCAGAAAAACCCGGCGAAAAGCCTCACGAACCAGCCCCCTTAATCCGCGCAAGGGCCGGCTCGCCCGGGCCCGGCCGCGATTATGCCGCGGCCCGAAGCCATGTCAAACGCCGGGAGTCACGCCGCCCTGGGGATCAGCGCCTTCAGGTCGGTCGCCGGATCGGCCGCCACCGCCGGCGGCACCGAAAGGCCGGCGGCGATGAGCCGGCGCGCCACCATGTGATCGGCCGGGCTGTTGACGCTTTCGACCGCGATCAGCCTGCCCTCGCGATAGACGAAGACGGAAAACCTGCCGCCTGCCGGGTCGCCGCGCGTCACGGTCTCGTCCGCCCCCGTCGCCAGCCCGGCGATCTGGAGCTTGATCGGCCCCTGATGCGACCAGAACCACGGCAGCGCGTCGTAGGCGCGGGCGTCGCCGGTCAGCCGCGCCGCGACGCACTTGCCCTGGTCGACCGCGTTCTGCACCGATTCCAGCCGGATCGGGCCGTCACCGCCATAGGGGTTGGGGTGCGCCGCGCAGTCGCCGATGGCCGAGATGGCGGGGTCGCAGGTCAGAAGCAGCGCATCGACCACGACGCCGTTGTCGATCGCCAGCCCGGCCGCCGCGGCCAGCTCGACATTGGGCACCACGCCGGCGGCCACCACCACCGCGTCGGCCTCCAGCGCCTGCCCGTCCGACAGGGTCAGCGCGAAGCCGTCCCCGCGCGGGGCGATCTCGCTGGCCACGGTGCCGAGGCGCAGCCGCGTGCCCATCTCCTCGTGGAAGGTGCGGAAGGCGTCGCTCATGGCCGGCGACAGCACGCGCCCCATCAGCCGGCCGGCGGCCTCGAGCACGTCGACCTCGATGCCGCGCTGGCGCAAGAGCGCCGCCACCTCCAGCCCGATGAAGCCGCCGCCGATGACGGCGACGCGCCTGAGATCGGGCAGCCGCGCCGTCAGGGCGCGGGCGTGCGCCAGCGTGCGCAGCTCCAGCACCCGCGACGGATCGAGGCCCTGCACGGGCGGGAAGCGGTTGCGCGCGCCGGTCGCCAGCACCAGATGATCGTAGGGGATGCGCTCGCCGCCGGCCAGAACGAGCGCGCGCCGGTCGCGGTCGATGCGCTCGGCCACCGTGCCGAGCCGCAGGTCGATGTCGCCCGTGACGTAGAACGCCTCGCCCTTCAGCGGCAGCGAGGTGTCCTCGACGCTTTTCAGGAACTCCTTGGACAGGGGCGGCCGCTGGTAGGGCAGGTCCGGCTCCTCGCCGACGATAGTGATCGAGCCCGCGAAGCCGTGCTGGCGCAGCGCGGCGGCGGTCTCGACGCCCGCGTGCCCCGCGCCCACGATCACCACCCGCGAAAGCGCCGTCCCGTTCATGCTCATGCTCCCTGAAGCGTTGCGCCGCGATTCGGCGCCCGGCCGACACAACCGTGAAGCCATGTCCATATGTAGGCGGCGAACGGGCTTTCGACATGAAGCCGCGCGCGCTCCGGCCCGGCGCGGTAGAGAAGGCAGGAAACGCCCGAGAACAGCACCGCGGCGGAGCGGCTGCCGGCCTCGAGGTCGGCCGCCGTTCCCTCGGCGACGAGCTGCGGCATCGCCGGCCCGGAGATCTCGACGGCGGCGTAAAGGTCGTCGCAGGGGCTGACGGCGAAGCCGTCCCGCCAGCCGGGCGCGGCCGCGAGCGGCGACGGCGTCACCAGCAGCGCCCGGTCGCGGGCGATGCGCGCCGCATACGCGCCGTCCCCGGCCCCCTCGCCGGCCACGCCCCACAGCCCGACCTCTCCCGCGCCCGGCGCGAGCGCGGCGCGGGCGGCGTCGAGGTCGCCGGAAACGAGCGTCTGGCCGAGCCCGTGGATGCGGCGCGCGCGCCAGCCCTCGCCTTCGAGGCTCGCGGCCCGCCAGTCGGGCGCGGGCGTCCAGAACCTGCCCCGATCGTGCATGGCTTCAGGCATCGAGCCGCTCTCCCGCCGGATCGAGCGCGCAGGGAACGGCGATCGCCGCCCGCCGCATGCCGCCCAGATGGAAGACGTCGATCTCCTCGCCGATGCGCTCGAGCCCGCGCTCGACGAGTCCCAGCGCGATGGGGCGGGAAAGCGTCGGGCTGGAATAGCTCGACGTGACATATCCGGCCGAGCGCCGCCTGCCCTGCGCGGTCTCGACCGCGTGGCCGCCGGTCGGCAGCGGCGGCCCGCCGTCGGCCACCGTGAGGCCGATCAACTGCCGCCGATCCGGTCGCACAGCTTCGTCGGTGAACAGCGAGCGCTTGCCCACGAACTCGCCCTTGCGCCTGTCGCGCGGGCCGGAAAGCCCGAGATCGTGCGGCATGGTGGTGCCGTCGGTGTCCTTGCCGACGACGACGAAGCCCTTCTCGGCGCGCAGCAGAAGCAGCGCCTCGGAGCCGAGCAGAACGGCGTCGAGCGCCCTGCCCGCCTCGATCATCGCCCGCCACAGCGCCGGCGCCGCCGCCGCCGGCACCGAAACCTCGTAGGAACGGTCGCCGGTGAAGCTGACGCGCGCCACCCGCGCGGGTCCTCCGCCGAAGCTGCCCGACGCCACCGCCATGTGCGGCAGCGCCGTGTCGTCCAGCTCGACGCCGAGCGAAAGCGCCCCGACCAGCGCCTTCGCGCGCGGGCCGCTCGCCGTCAGCGTCGCCCAGTGCGGCGTGAGGTTGTGGACGAACACCTTCGCCGGGTCGAAGCGGTCCTGCCGCCATTCCTCCAGCCTCAGCGCCACGTTCGGCACATGGCCCGACGAGCAGGAGACGACATAGTGATCGTCGGCGAGCTTCACCGTCACCCCGTCGTCGTAGACCGCGCCGCCCTCCGTCAGCATCAGGCCGTAGCGGATGCGGCCGTCCTTCAGCGTCGAGATCGTCTGGTAGGAGTTGTAGTCGACAAGGTCGCCGGCCTGCGGCCCGATCACCTCGATCTTGCCGAGCGGCGAGCCGTCGAAGATGGCGACCGTCTGGCGCGCCCGTTCTGCCTCGCGGGCGATTTCCGCCTCCGCGTCGCCGGCGCCGTAGAAGGCCGGGCGCAGCCAGCCGCCATATTCGCGGAACACGGCGCCCGCCGCGCGATGCCCGGCTTCCAGCGGCAGCCGCCGCACCGGGTTGAACAGCTCGCCGCGCCGCCTGCCCGCCACCACCGGCAGCGGCACCGGCACGAAGGGCGGCCGATAGGTCGTGGTGCCGGTCTCCGCGATGCCCTTGCCGGTCAGCGCCGCCATGGCGGCGAGGCCGTTCATGTTCGAGGTCTTGCCCTGGTCGGTTGCCATGCCGAGCGTGGTGTAGCGCTTCAGGTGCTCGACCGGACGGAAGTTTTCCCGCGCCGCCAGCGCCACGTCCTTCAGCGTCACGTCGTTCTGGAGGTCGATCCATTGGCGGCCCTTCGCCTGCGGCTTCGGCCATGCCGGCACGATGGCATAGTCGCCGAAATCGCCGGCCGCCGCGCCGACGACCGACATGCCCGCCACCGGCTCGCCCGGCACGAAGGCGCAGATCGCCTCGTCGTAGCGCAGCCTGCCCCTGGCCTGGCAGTAGAGATGGACGGTCGGGGTGAAGCCGCCGGAGACCAGCAGGCAGTCGGCCTCGACCCGCCGGCCGCGGACGGTGACGGCCTCGACGCCCTTGCCGCCGTGGACGGCGTCGATGGAGGCGCCCTCGCGCAGGTCGGCCACCGTCACCTGTGCTCCCGCCTCGCGCAGCGGCAAGGCGACGGCGAGCGCGTGGGAATTGTTGGCGGCGAGCACGATCCGCTCGCCCGCCAGCACGCCGTGGCGGCGCAGGTAGACGAGCGCGGCCTCGGCCGACATCACGCCCGGCCGGTCGTTGTCCGGGAACACCAGCGGCCGCTCGATGGCGCCGGTGGCGAGCACGATGCGGCCGGGGCGGATGCGCAACTGCCGGTCGGGCATGCCCTCCGGGCGCTGCCAGCAGCAGACGAGGTTGTGGTCGTAGACGCCCCAGGCCACCGTGCGCGGCAGCACGCGCCCGCCCGCCGCCTCGATCCGTGCGACGAGAAAGGCGGCGCGCTCCGGCCCGTCCGCGTCGCGATGCAGCATCGAGCCGCCCGGAACGAGACCGTCGTCGACGAGGACGACGTTCTCGCCGGCCCTTGCCGCGTCGAGCGCGGCGGCAAGCCCCGCCGGTCCGCCGCCGACCACCAGCACGCCGCAGGAAAGATTGAGGACGGAATTTTCCGCCGCCGGCGCGTTCGCCGGATCGAGCCGCCCGAGCCCGGCCATCGCCCGGATGCGCGGCTCGAACAGGTGCCAGTCGGGCCAGATGAAGGTCTTGTAGTAGAAGCCGGCCGGCAGGAAGCGCGCGGCGCGGTCGAGCAGGGCGAAGCGGTCGGCCTCGGCCGTGGGCGTCGCGTTGACCGAGCGGATCGCCATGCCCTCGGCCAGCATCTCGGTCGTGGCGCGCAGGTTCGGCGTCGTCCTGCCGCCGAGCGTCACGTCGAGGATCGCGTTCGGCTCCTCCGTCCACGCGCCGAAGATGCCGCGCGGGCGATGATACTTGAACGAGCGGCCGACGACGCGCACCCCGGCGGCCAGAAGCGCGGACGCGATGGTGTCGCCCTCGCGGCCTTCGTAGCGCCTGCCGTCGAAGGTGAAACCGAGCCGCCGGCCGGCGTCGCGGATGCGCCGCGCGCTCATTGCCCGCCCCCGCGCAGCGCCCGCGTGGCGGAAACGGCGTGGCTGACAGTGTCGCGCTCCATCGCGAAGAACTCGCCGCAGGTCAGGTGCAGCCAGATTTCCCGCGCCGGCCCCTTCGGGTTGCCGGCGAAATGGAGATGCTCGCCCCATGCCCGCGCCGAAACCTCGGCGGCGGGCTCGGGCCGCCGCTTTCCGGCCTCGGCCCCGAACAGGAACTCGGTCTCGTCGCGCGGGCCGCAGAAGGGACAGGAAAAAAGCTGCATGGCCGCCTCCTCAGTGCGCGATGCCGGAACCGGCGGCCTCGTCGATCAGCCGTCCGGCGGCGAAGCGGTCGAGGTCGAAGGGCCGGCTGATCGCGTGGTGCTCGCCGGTGGCGATCAGATGCGCCAGAAGCCAGCCGCCGGCGGGGATGGCCTTGAAGCCGCCGGTGCCCCAGCCGCAGTCGAGATAGAGGCCGGGCAGCGGCGACGGCCCGATGATCGGCGAGGAATCCGGCACCACGTCGACCACGCCGGCCCATTGGCGCATCAGCTTGAGCTGGCCGAAGGCGGGGAACATCTCCAGCAGCCCGGAGACCACGGCCTGCTGCATCGGCGGATTGCCGCGCTGGGCGTAGGAGGGCGTGCGGTCGATGCCGCCGCCGAACACGATCTCGCCCTTGTCGGACTGGAACAGGTAGGTGCCGGTGCCGGGATAGAGCACCACCGTGTCGAGGCACGGCTTGACCGGCTCGCTCACCATCGCCTGAAGCGAATAGGAGCGGATCGGCAGCGAAAAGCCGGCCTTTTCGGCCATCACGCTCGAATGGCCGGCCGTCGCCAGCCCCACCGCGCCGGCCCGTATCGTGCCGCGCGAGGTCTCGACGCCGGCGCAGCGGCCGTTCTCGACCACGAAGCCCGTCACCTCGCAGCCCTGCACGATGTCGACGCCGAGCGCGTCGGCCGCGCGCGCATAGCCCCAGGCGACCGCGTCGTGGCGGGCGACGCCCGCCCTGCCCTGCCAGGTGCCGCCGAAGACCGGAAACCGCGCCGCGTCGGCCGTGTTGAGCAGCGGCGCCTTCGCAAGCACTGCCTCGCGGTCGAGCAGCTCGGCGTCGGTGCCGTTCAGCTGCATGGCGTTGACCGTGCGGGCGGCGATCTCCATCTCGGCCGGCGAATGCGCGACGGTGAGCACCCCGCGCTGCGAGAACATGACGTTGTAGTTCAGCGCGCGCGACAGCCCCTCGTAGAGCTTCAGCGAGAAGTCGTAGAGCGCCACGCTCTCGGGATAGAAATAGTTGGAGCGGATGGTGCTGGTGTTGCGGCCGGTGTTGCCGCCGCCGAGCCAGCCCTTCTCCACCACCGCGACATCGGTGATGCCGTGGTTCCTCGCCAGATAGTAGGCGGCCGCCAGCCCGTGGCCGCCGCCGCCGACGATGACGGCGTCGTAGCGCGGCTTCGGTTCCGGCGAGCGCCATGCCGGCCGCCAGCCCGTATGCCCGCGAACCCCCTCGCGCAGCAGGGCGAATGCCGAATAGCGCCCTTTCACCTTCGCCTCTCCAACGCCGGAACCAGCCTCGAAGCGGTCTACACGGGCTTGCCGCGTTGGCACAATGGCGCAAGGTGCCTAATCTGTTGCGCTGCCGCCCGTTTTGGGCTTTCTGTGGCCCGATCCGTGGAGGAAGACCCATGTTCGAGACGCTGAAGCCCGCCGCGCCCGACGGCATTCTCGCGCTGATGTCGCTCTATCGCGACGATCCCCGCGCCGGCAAGATCGACCTCGGCGTCGGCGTCTATCGCGACGAGAGCGGCGGCACCCCGGTCATGCGCGCCGTGCGCGAGGCCGAGCGCCGCCTGCACGAGAGCCAGGCGACCAAGACCTATCTCGGCCTTGCCGGCGACGTGGCCTTCAACGGCCTGATGATCGGCCTCGTCTTCGGCGGCGACGCCGACCGCGCCCGCCTGCGCGCCGCCCAGACGCCGGGCGGCACCGGCGCGCTGAGGATGCTGGCCGACCTGATCCGGCTCGCCCGCCCCGACGCCACGGTCTGGGCGCCGGACCCGACCTGGCCGAACCATCTGCCGATCCTGCGCGCCGCGGGGCTGAAGATCGCCTCCTTCCCCTACTACGACGCGGCGACCGGCATCACCTTCGACGCCGCCATCGAGTCGCTGAAGGGCGCGGCCGCCGGCGACGTGGTGCTGCTGCACGGCTGCTGCCACAACCCGACCGGCGCCGACCTTTCGCTCGAC
Source organism: Hyphomicrobiales bacterium (assembly GCA_003577315.1). Lineage (GTDB taxonomy): Bacteria > Pseudomonadota > Alphaproteobacteria > Rhizobiales > Rhizobiaceae > Aerobium. Next base: position 95,499 of record QEVK01000001.1, read on the forward strand.
CAGTGGGCGGCGCTCGCCGACTTCATGGCCGGGCGCGGCCTCGTGCCCTTCGTCGACATCGCCTATCAGGGCTTCGGCCAGGGGCTGGACGAGGACGCCGCCGGCCTGCGGCTCATGGCCGGCAAGGCGCCGGAGATGCTGGTGGCGGCAAGCTGCTCCAAGAACTTCTCCGTCTACCGCGACCGCGCGGGTGCCGCGATCCTGCTCGGCCGTGACGCCGCGCAGGCCGATACCGCCTTCAGCCAGTTGCTGGGGGTCGGGCGCGGCATCTGGTCGATGCCGCCGGACCACGCCGCGGCCTGCGTGCGCATCGTGCTGGAGGACGCGGCCTTGCGCGCCGACTGGCAGGCGGAGCTGGAGGCCGTGCGCACGCGCATGCTCGACCTCCGCCGCGATTTCGCCGAGGCGCTGCGCCGGGCGTCCAACTCCGACCGCTTCGACTTCATCGCCGGCCAGCGCGGCATGTTCTCCCGCCTCGGGCTGACGCAGGAGCAGGTGAGGCGCCTGCGCGACGAGCACGGCGTCTACATCGTCGGCGACAGCCGCTTCAACGTCGCCGGCCTGCCCGGCGACCGGCTCGACGAGCTTGCCGCCAGGGTCGTGTCGGTGCTGGCATGAGCGCCGGCGTCGAGGCGGCGATCGCCGCGCGGCAGGCCGGCACGCCCGAACGCGAGCGTGCGCGCGAGCTCGACCGGCAGGACAAGCTCGCGCCGCTGCGCGCCCGCTTCGACCTGCCGGCCGGCGAGATCTATCTCGACGGCAACTCGCTCGGCGCCATGCCGAGGACGGTGCCGGCGGCGATGAACGAAGCGCTGACAGGAGGTTGGGCGCGGGATCTGATTCGAAGCTGGAACGGCCGCGACTGGCACAACCTGCCGGTGACGGCCGGCGACCGGCTGGCTCCCCTGATGGGCGCGCGAAAGGGCGAGGTGCTGGCGGCCGACTCCACCTCGATCAACCTCTACAAGGCGTTCTGCGCCGCCATGCGCCTGCGGCCGGGCAGGAAGAAGGTCGTCTCCGAGCGCAACAATTTCCCCACCGACGTCCACATCCTGCAAGGGGCCATCGCCAACGTCTTCCCCGACGCGCGACTCGCGCTGGCCGATGACGACGACGGCTCGGTGCTGTCGCTCCTCGACGCCGACACGGCGGTGGTGTGCCTGAGCCACGTCAACTACAGGAGCGGCCGGCTGCGCGACATGGCGGCCGTGACGAGGGCCGCCCACGAGGCCGGCGCGCTCGTCATCTGGGACCTGTGCCATTCGCTCGGCGCGCTGCCGGTCGACCTGAACGCCTGCGAGGCGGATTTCGCGGTCGGCTGCTCCTACAAATACCTGAATGGCGGCCCCGGCGCCCCGGCCTTCCTGTTCGTCGCCGGCCGCCATCTCGACGCGGCGCGGAACCCGCTCACCGGCTGGCAGGGCCACGCCGCGCCCTTCGGCTTCGAGATCGACTATCGCCCGGCGCAGACGATGGAGAAATTCCGCGTCGGCACGCCGCCGGTGCTGTCCTTCCTGCCGCTTCTGGAAAGCCTCGCCGTGTTCGAGGAAACGGACATGGCCGCGCTGCGGCAAAAGTCGCTGGCGCTGACCGACTTCTTCATCGCGCTCGTCGAGGCACGGCTTGCCGGCCACGGCTTCTCGCTTCTGACGCCGCGCGAGCATGCGCTCCGCGGCAGCCAGGTGGCGCTGACGCACGACAGCGGCTGGCCGATCATGCAGGCGCTGATCGCCTGCGGCGTGGTCGGCGATTTCCGCGCCCCCGACATCCTGCGCTTCGGCTTCACGCCGCTCTATGTCGGCTTCGAGGACGTGTGGGGCGCGGTCGCCACGCTGGAGGCCATCATGGCGGGCGGCCTGTGGCGCGAGGACCGCTTCTGCGAGCGCAAGCTCGTCACCTGAGGCGGGCCTACAGCAGGAACTGGTAGCTCACCGGCACGAAGCGGTAGCCGCCGTCCAGCCTCTCGGCGAAGCCCGCCGCCGGGAACGGCATGTGGTAGCCGAGGAAGGGGATGCGCTCGGCCGCCACCATGTCGAACACGCGCCGGCGCGTCGCCGCGCCCGCCTCCTTGTCCATGTCGAAGCTGACATGCCAGTCCGGCCGTTGCAGCGAGGCGACGTAGTGGTTGGCGGTGTCGGCGGTGAGCAGCAGCCGCCGGCCTTCCGATTCGAGGTGGAAGATCATGTGGCCCGGCGTGTGGCCGGCGGCCAGCATGGCGGTGATGCCCGGCGCCACCTCGTCGCCGTCGCCGATGAAGGTGGTCTGGTCGGCAAGGGGCGTCACATTGGCCTGCACGGCGCGCGCGGCGTTCCCGGTCGGCCCCGACAGGCGCTCCTGCGCCGTCCAGAAATCGTACTCGGCCTGCCCCGTCACATAGCGCGCGTTGGGAAAGGCCGGCGCGCCGTTCTCCATCAGCCCGCCGATATGGTCGCCGTGAAAATGGGTGACGACCACGACCGACACGTCGTCCGCGCCGTAGCCCGACGCCTCCAGCCGCTCCCGCAGGCGGCCGAGGCCGCCCTCGCGCGCGCCGGCGCCGAGGCCGGTATCGAACAGGATCAGCTCGGATCCGGTGTTGACCAGCGTCGGCGTGAAGGAATTGACGAAGCGGTCGCGGGGAAGGAAATTCTCCTCCAGCAGCGCCGTCACCTCGGCTTCCTCGCGGTCGACGCCGAAGATGGTGTGGACGCCGTCTCCCGGCCGCAGGCCGTCGTTGATGGCCGTGACCTCGAAGCCGCCGAGCCGGAACCGGCTGAAGCCGGGATTGTCCACGTCGGGCATCGCGGCCTGCGCATGCGCGGCCCGCACCATGATCTGCGGCGAGGCAAGGGCGGCCCCGCCGGCAAGGCCCAGTTTGAGGACGGACCGGCGATCTGTTGCAATCGTCATCTTCTCCTCCTGTTCCTGCGATGGATGGAGCCCAGAATGGAAGCCGCGTGCCGCGCCCACAAGGGCCTCGCGGGCGACCTCACGGCAACTTGACAGGGCAAGGCGGCGAACGGATCGACGCGCAAGGCCGCGTGGCGGATTGAAGGCGCATGCCGCCTGTGCTACCCGGCCGGCGTGCCGCGTCGCCCGGCGGCGGCCTTCCCGCCGCGCCGCGCGCGCCGGACCAGTTGCCGGATCGATCCGTTGAATCGCACCATTCCCCTCGTCCTGGCGGTCGCGCTGTTCATGGAGCACATGGACTCCACCGTCATCTCGACGTCGCTGCCGGCCATCGCGGCCGACATCGGCGCAAGCCCGATCACGCTGAAGCTGGCGCTGACCGCCTACTATGTGGCGCTCGCCGTGTTCATCCCGGTCTCGGGCTGGATGGCCGACCGCTTCGGGGCCAGGCGCGTCTTCCGGGCCGCCATCCTCGTCTTCGTCGCCGGCTCCGTCGCCTGCGCCGCCTCCGGCTCGCTGGTCGAATTCGTCGGCGCGCGCTTCCTCCAAGGCATGGGCGGGGCGATGATGACGCCGGTCGCCCGGCTGGTGCTGGTGCGCTCGACGCCGCGCAGCGCGCTGGTCGCGGCCATGGCGTGGCTGGCCGTGCCGGCGCTGGTCGGCCCGCTGGTCGGCCCGCCCGTCGGCGGCTTCATCACCACCTATTTCTCCTGGCACTGGATCTTCATCATCAACGTGCCGATCGGGCTCGCCGGCGTCCTCGTCGCCGGCCGCGTCCTGCCCGAGATGCCGCCGGTGCCGGTGGGCAGGATCGACTGGAAGGGCTTCCTGCTCGCGGCTGTCGCCTCGGCCGGCATCGTCTTCGGCCTCTCGGTCGTCAGCCTGCCGGCGCTGCCGCCGGCGGTCGGGCTTTCCACGCTGGCGCTCGGCGTGGCGGCGGCCTTCGCCTATGTCGGCCACGCGCGGCGCACCGCCAATCCGATCCTCGACCTCAGGCTGCTCGACAACCCGGTGCCGCGCATCGCCCTCGCCTCCGGCATGCTGTTCCGCATCGGCCTCGGCGCGGTGCCGTTCCTTTTACCGCTCCTGTTCCAGCTCGGCTTCGGGCTGACGCCGTTCGCCTCCGGCCTGCTCACCTTCGCCAGCGCCATCGGCGCCATCGCGCTGAAGTTCATCGCCACGACGACGCTGCGGCTGGCCGGCTTCCGCACGGTGCTGATCGTGGCCTCGCTGTCGGGCGCGGCGCTGATGGCGGCCAACGCCTTCTTCACGCCCGCCACCCCGCACTGGCTTATCATCGTGGTTCTGATCGCGGCCGGCTTCACCCGCTCGCTGTTCTTCACCTCCAGCAACGCCCTCGTCTTCGCCGAGATCGACGACCGCCAGGCGAGCCAGGCCACCGCCATCGCCGCCGTGGCGCAGCAGGTTTCCGTCGCGCTCGGCGTGGCCATCGCCGGCCTGTTCCTAGAGGCGCACCACATGGCGACCGGCGAGGAGGCGAGCCTTTCGGCCTTCTTCGTCGCCTTTCTCGGCGTCGCCGCGCTCGCCGCCTCCTCGGTGCTGCCAATCCTCAGGCTCGCGCCAGATGCCGGCCGCGCCGTCTCCGGCCACAACGGCGCGGGGCGATCCGCCGCGACGGCGCGAAGCTCAGTCGAGTGAGGCGGCGTCCGTCTCGTCCGGCCGGCCCTTGAAGCCCTTGGCGAGGATGTAGAGCTCGACCGATTCCTCGCGCGAGGCCGGCGGCTTGACGTGGTGGACGGAACGGAAATTGCGCTTGAGCATGTCGAGCAGCCCGCCCTCCGTGCCGCCCTGGAAGGTCTTGGCGAGGAAATGGCCGCCGGGCTTCAGCACCCTGACCGCGAAGTCGGCCGCCACCTCGGCGAGGTGCATGGTGCGGATGTGGTCGGTGCGGCGGTGGCCGGTGGTGGGCGCGGCCATGTCGGAAAGCACGATGTCGGGCGCGGCTCCCAGCGCCTCCATCAGCCGGTCGGGCGCGGCATCGTCGAGGAAGTCCATCTGCAGCACGGTCGCCCCCGGCACCGCGTCCATCTCCAGATAGTCGATGCCGACGACGGAGGGCGCATCCTCGCGCGACTTGACCCGCGCCGCCGCCACCTGGAGCCAGCCGCCGGGCGCAGCACCCAGGTCGATCACCTTCTGGCCGGGCTTGAGCAGCTTGTGCTTGTCGTCGATCTCGATCAGCTTGAAGGCGGCGCGGGACCTGTATCCTTCCGCCTTGGAGCGGTGGACGTAAGGGTCGTTCAGGTGGCGTTGCAGCCAGCGGCGCGAGGATTCCTTGAGGCCGCTCTTCTTCTTCACCCGCGTCGTCAGCGCGCGCGCGCCGCTGCCGCCCCTCGTCGGCTTCTTCATCTGGCCACGGCCTCCCGCCGGTTGCGCCGCCACACCCCGTCGTCGGCCATCAGCTCCGACAGCATGCCCTCGCGCAGGCCGCGGTCGGCCACGCGCAGCCGCTGGCTCGGCCAGTGGCGGCGGATCGCCTCCAGGATGGCGCAGCCGGCGAGCACGAGGTCGGCGCGGTCGGCGCCGATGCAGGGATTGGCGACGCGCTGGTCGAAATCCCACGACAAGAGCCGCTCGATCATGGCGTCGACATGGCCGTTGTCCATCCACAGGCCGTCGACGCGGCGGCGGTCGTAGCGTTCGAGCCCCAGATGCACGCCGGCGAGCGTCGTCACCGTGCCCGAGGTGCCGAGCAGGTGGAAGCCCGCACCCGACGCCAGATGCGCAAGCCGCTCGCGGCCCTCGAAGCCGTCGAGCAGCCGCGCCACCTCGACCACCATCGCCTCGAACACCGCCGGCGTGACGTGGCGGCCGCCGAAACGCTCGGCGAGCGAGACCACGCCGACCGGCAGCGAGGTCCACGACACGATGTGGTTGGCCAGCCGCGGCGTGCGGTGGCGCGACACGTCGATCAGCGCGATCTCGGACGAGCCGCCGCCGATGTCGAACAGCACCACGCCGTCGGTGCCGCGCTCGACCAGCGGGCCGCAGCCGGACACGGCCAGCCGCGCCTCGGTCTTGCGGTCGATGATCTCCAGCTTCAGCCCCGCCTCATCCTCGACGCGGGCGAGGAACTCCGCGCCGTTTTCGGCCGAGCGGCAGGCCTCGGTGGCGATCAGCCGCGCCTTCCTGACCTTGCGCGCGCCGAGCTTGTCGGCGCACACCTTCAGCGCCTCGACGGCGCGGTCCATCGCCGGCTGGCCGAGGCGGCCGGTCGAGGACAGCCCCTCGCCCAGCCGCACGATGCGCGAGAAGGCGTCGATGACGCGGAACTGGCCCGGCCGGCCGGGCACGGCCACCAGCAGCCGGCAGTTGTTGGTGCCGAGATCGAGCGCGGCATAGACCGGCAACTGGCCGTTGCGCTGCGCCGGACGCTCCCCGCCGCCGGAAAACCTAGCCGGCGAGGCGGCCTCGGCCGCCTGGCGCGGCCGCGGGGCCTCGACGCCGGCGGCGCCGTTCGGCCGCGACTGGGCCTGAGCCGATTCGCCCGTCGCCTGCGGCTGCGGCGGCTGGGCCGCGCCGTCGCGGGCGAAGACCTTGCGGCCGCGCCGGCGCTTGCGCCTCTTTCTCGGTTGCTGTGCCTGGGATTCGCCGTCGGCCAGCCCCTCGGGCTGACCCCGGTGCGGGCCTTGGCGCGGCCTGTCGGGCCGGCCCTTGGCGCGGCGGGAATGGCGGCCGGAGCGCGCGGGTCTCGAGCCGTCCCTGTCCGGGCCGGCAGCTCCCCCACGCGCAAGCAACGCGGCAGGGCCTTCGCCCTCCCCGCCGCCGGTCGCCCCGCCCTTCGGCGCGTCCGCGCCTCGATCGGGGTCTTTCACTGGTCCGTCCTTCGGCGCCGCGCGCACCTGAACGGACGCAGCAGGCACCTTCATCTCTTGTGTCGCGGACAGACTACCAGCGGCGGCGGCAAACACCAAGTATGCCGGGCGGCGTTTTTTTCGCGGCCCCGGCAAGGGCGGCGACGCCTCTCCGATGCGCGGCGGCGGGCCTATAGCGGCGCGATCTTCACCACGACCTTGCCGAAATTCTCGCCTTCCAGCATCCCGGCGAAGGCGCGCGGCGCGTTCTCCAGCCCCTCGACCATGTCCTCGCGGATCTTCACCCTGCCCTGCGCCACCCACTCGCCCATCTCGCGCGCGAAGGCGGCATAGTCGCTCGCATAATGGTCGGAGATGATGAAGCCCTGCATCCTGATGCGCTTGACGAGCAGCGCGCGCTGGAGGAGCGGCATCCGGTCCGGCCCCTGCGGCAGCGACGTCGCGTTGTAGGCGGCGACCAGCCCGCACAGCGGGATGCGGCCGTGGACGTTCATCAGCGGCAGCACCGCGTCGAACACCGCGCCGCCGACATTCTCGAAATAGACGTCGATGCCGCCCGGCACGGCTTCCTTCAGCCTCTTCGCGAAGTCGGGGTCGCGCCGGTCTATCGCCGCGTCGAAGCCGAGCCCGTCGAGGACGAAGCGGCACTTGTCGGCGCCGCCGGCGATGCCGACCACGCGGCAGCCCTTGAGCTTCGCCACCTGGCCGACGACCGAGCCGACCGCGCCGCTGGCGGCCGCCACCACGACGGTTTCGCCCGGCTTCGGCTCGCCGATCCTCAGCAGTCCGTACCAGGCGGTGAAGCCCGGCATGCCGAGCACGGAGAGCGCATGGGACGGCTGTGCCATGTCGGGCGGCAGCTTCGCAAGGCCGGTCCCGTCGGACAGCGCGTAGTCCTGCCAGTTGCCGAAGGCGAGCACGAGGTCGCCTTGCCTGAAGCCGGGATGGCGCGATTCCTCCACCCGCGAGACCGTGCCGCCGCCCATCACCGCGTCGATGGCGACCGGCTCGGCATAGGACGGCCCGTCGCTCATGCGCCCGCGCATATAGGGGTCGAGCGACAGGAAGAGATTGCGCAGCAGCACCTGCCCCCCGGCGGGAGCCGGGCGCGCCACTTCCTCGAGGCGGAAATTCTCCGGCGCGGGCGCGCCGACCGGGCGCGAGGCGAGCACGATGCGGCGGTTGACGGTCTGGGTCATGCGGTCCTCCAGGAATGCGTGCGGAGGCGCCGCGGTTCCGCGGCGCGATGGGTATCCATTACCGGCTTTGCGAGGTCGGGGGCAATGGCCGCAGGCATCACTGCGCGGCGGCGGCCGCCACCATCGCGTCCTCGAGAAGGTCGAGCGCCTCGGTGAAGGTGGCGTCGTCCACGGTCAGCGGCGGCAGGAAGCGGATGACGTTGCCGTAGGTGCCGCAGGTCAGAAGGATCAGCCCCTTCTCCAGCGCCGTGGCGCGCACCGCCTCGGCGAAGGCCGCGTCGGGAACGGCCTCGCCGCGCCTGTTGAACTCGGTCGCCACCATCAGGCCGGGGCCGCGGATGTCGGCGATCTGCGGCACGGCCTCGCGCAGCCCCTCGAGCCGCTGCTTCAGCCGCGCGCCGAGCTGCTCGGCGCGCGCGCACAGCGCCTCGTCCTCGATGACGTCGAGCACGGCGTGCGCGGCCGCCACCGCGACGGGGTTGCCGCCATAGGTGCCGCCGAGCCCGCCGGGGCCGACCGCGTCGACGATCTCTGCCTTGCCGGTGACCGCCGCGATCGGGAAGCCGCCGCCGAGCCCCTTGGCCATGGTGACGAGGTCGGGCGCGACGCCGTAGCGCTCCATGGCGAACAGCCTGCCGGTGCGGGCGAAGCCGGTCTGGATCTCGTCGGCGATCATGACGATGCCGTGGCGGTCGCAGATTTCGCGCAGCGCCGTCATCAGCGCCTGCGGCGCCGGGTAGAAGCCGCCCTCGCCCTGCACCGGCTCGATGATGACGGCCGCCACGCGCGCCGGCTCGATGTCGCCCTTGAACAGCCGCTCCAGCGCCGCCAGCGTATCGGCGACGCCGATGCCGTGCAGCTCGACCGGGAACGGGATGCGGTAGACGTCGCCCACCAGCGGGCCGAAGCCGCTCTTGTAGGGTGCGACCTTGCCGGTCAGCGACATGCCGAGGAAGGTGCGGCCGTGGAAGGCGCCGCCGAAGGCGATGACGCCGGTGCGGCCCGTCGCCGCGCGCGCGATCTTGACGGCGTTCTCCACCGCCTCGGCGCCGGTGGTGACGAAGACGGTCTTCTTGGCGAAGTCGCCCGGCGCCAGCGCGTTCAGCCGCTCGGCCAGCGCCACGTAGCTCTCATAGGGCACGACCTGGTGGCAGGTGTGGGTGAACTTCTCGATCTGCTCCTTGACGGCGGCGAGCACGCGCGGGTGGCGGTGGCCGGTGTTGACCACGGCGATGCCGGCGGCGAAGTCGATGTAGCGCCGGCCCGAAGCGTCCCATATCTCGGCGTTCTCCGCCCGTTCAGCATAGACCTGGGTAGCCACGCCCACGCCTCGCGCAATGGCCGCGCCGCGCCGGTCGGCGAGATTGCTGTCTGCCATGATGAACCCCGTTTCAGGAAAGCGTTCGTCTTTCGGCTCCCCTCGCGAGAGCTCCGATGCGAAATTTCGCATCCCCGCCGCGCCGGCGCAAGAAACAGCGCCGGGCGGCGGGTGGCACAGCGCCATGCCTCAACCGTGGGCGACCATGACGTGCCGGACCGCGGTGTAGTCCTCGAGCGCATAAAGCGACATGTCCTTGCCGTAGCCGGACTGCTTGAGGCCGCCATGCGGCATCTCGTTGGTGAGCATGAAATGGGTGTTGACCCAGGTGCAGCCGTAGCGCAGCCGCGCCGCGCAGGCCATCGCCCGGCCGACATCCCTCGTCCACACCGACGAGGCAAGCCCGTAGTCGCTGTCGTTGGCCCAATCGACCGCCTGATCGACGTCGGAGAAGCGGGTGACGGAGACGACGGGGCCGAACACCTCGCGCCGCACGATCTCGTCCTCCTGCAAGGCGCCCGCCACCACCGTGGGCTGATAGTAGAACCCCTGCCCGCCCGGCTTGCCGCCGGCGGTGATGGCGATGTGCTTCAGCTCCGCGGCCCGCTCCACGAACGAAGCCACCCGGTCCTGCTGCCGGCGCGAGATCAGCGGCCCGATCTCGTTGTCGGCATCGTCGGCCAGTCCGTATCTGATGGTCGACACCGCCGAGGACAGGTCCGCCACCAGCCGGTCGTAGATCTTCGGCCCGGCATAGACCCGGCAGGCGGCCGTGCAGTCCTGGCCGGCATTGTAGTAGCCGAAGGCGCGCAGCCCGGCGACCACGGCGTCGAGGTCGGCATCGTCGAACACCACCACCGGCGCCTTGCCGCCCAGCTCCAGATGCGTGCGCTTGACCGACTTGGCGGCGGCCTGCAACACCTTCTTGCCGGTCGCCACGTCGCCGGTGATCGAGATCATGTCGACCTCGCGGTGGTTGATGAGCGCGTTGCCGACGGTCTCGCCGCGGCCGGTGACGACGTTGACCACGCCTTCGGGCAGCACCTCGGCGAGGATGGCGGCCAGCTTGAGCGCCGTCAGCGGCGTCTGCTCCGACGGCTTGAAGACGATCGTGTTGCCGCCGGCGAGTGCGGGCGCCAGCTTCCACGCCATCATCATCAACGGGTAGTTCCACGGCGCGATCGAGGCGACGACGCCGATCGGATCGCGGCGGATCATCGAGGTGTGGCCGGCAAGGTACTCGCCGGCGATGGCGCCGGGCATGGTGCGCACTGCGCCGGCGAAGAAGCGCCAGCAGTCGACGATGGCCGGGATCTCGTCGTTCAGCGCGGCGTTGATCGGCTTGCCGCAGTTGAGCGCCTCCAGCGCCGCGAAGGCCTGCCCCTCGGTCTCGATGCGCTCGGCGATCTTCAAGAGATAGCCCGCCCGCTCCGCCGGCGTGGTGCGCGACCAGCCCGCGAAGGCGGCGCGCGCGGCCGCCACCGCCGCCTCGATCTGGCCCTGCGAGGCCTCCGGAACCGACACGATCGCCGACCCCGTCCGCGGGTTCAGAATCACCTCCTCAACCTCCGTCCCGGCCTCGAACCGCGAGCCGATCAGCATCTGCGTTTGCATCAGGTTTCCTCCTTGGGGGATCATTTGCCGCCGCCGGCGACCTGGTCGCCGTCGCGGGTCAGGTAATAGGCCGCCAGGATGGGCAGGAACGTCACCAGGACGACCACCATGGCCACGACGTTGGTGACGGGGCGCTGGCGCGGGCGCACCAACTCCTCCAGCATCCAGATCGGCAGCGTCTGCTGCTGGCCGGCGGTGAAGGTGGTGACGATGACCTCGTCGAACGACAGCGCGAAGGCGAGCATGCCGCCGGCCAGAAGCGCCGTGCCGATATTGGGCAGGATGACGTAGCGGAAGGTCTGGAAGGCGTCGGCGCCGAGGTCCATCGAGGCTTCCATCAGCGAGCCCGAGGTGCGGCGGAAGCGGGCGATGGCGTTGTTGTAGACCACGACGACGCAGAAGGTGGCGTGGCCGAGCACGATGGTCCAGAACGAGAACGGGATCTCGGCCAGGCTGAAGGCCGAGCGCAGCGCGATGCCGGTGATGATGCCGGGCAGCGCGATGGGCAGGATGACGAGCAGCGAGATCGCCTCGCGGCCGAAGAAGCGCGAGCCGGAGACGGCGGCCGCGCACAAGGTGCCCAGCACCAGCGCGATCACGGTGGAGATCGACGCCACCTTGACCGACAGCGCCAGCGCCTCCCACACGTCCGGCCGGTTCCAGGTTACCGCCAGCCAGCGCGCGGTGAAGCCCGGCGGCGGCCACTGGTAGCTGCGCTCCTCGGTGGTGAAGGCGTAGACGAAGATCAAGAGGATCGGCAGGTGCAGGAAGGCGAGGCCGAGCCCGGCGGCGATCTTCAGGCCCGGCGGCGAGCGGTGTGCGGCATCAGAGCGCATCGAAGGCCCCCCTGCGCTTGGCGAACCACAGATAGAAGCCCATGACGACGATGGGCACGACGGTGAAGGCGGCGGCGAGCGGGATGTTGCCGGCCGTGCCCTGGTGCGCGTAGACGGCCTGGCCGATGAAGCGGCGCGAGGTGCCGACGATCTGCGGGATGATGTAGTCGCCCATGGTCAGCGAGAAGGTGAAGATCGAGCCGGCGATCACGCCCGGCAGCGCCAGCGGCAAGAGCACGTTGGAGAAGGTCTGGCGCGGCGAGGCGCCGAGATCGGCCGACGCCTCCACGAGGTTGCCCGGCACGCGCTCCAGCGCGGCCTGGACCGGCAGGATCATGTAGGGCAGCCACACATAGAGGAAGACGAGGAAGGTGCCGGTGTGGCTGACCGACAGCGAGTTGCCGCCGACGACGGGGATGGCCAGCCATGCGTCGAGCAGCCATGTCAGGTGCAGCTTGGCGAACAGCCAGTTCAAGATGCCCTCGCGCGCCAGGATCAGCTTCCACGCATAGACCTTGACGAGATAGCTCGACCACAGCGGCAGCATGATGCCGAGATAAAACAGCGCCTTCCACTTGCCGCGCGCGTATCGCGCCGCGAAATAGGCGATGGGGAAGGCGACGATCGCCGCGCCGACGGTGACGGAGGCCGACATCACCAGCGTGCGCACGATGATGTCGATGTTGGCCCGGTTGAGCAGCTCCGCATAGGTCGACAGCGTGAACTCGCGCCGGATCAGGCCGGAATACTCGTCGATAGAGAAGAAGCTTTGCAGGAGCAGCGCGAACAGCGAGCCGAGATAGATGATGCCGAGCCACAGCAGCGGCGGCGTCAGCATCAGGAACAGCGTCAGGCGCGGGTTGCGCCACAGGACGTCCGACAGCGCGCCGAAGAAGCCGCCGCGCCCCGGCCGGATGGGGTCGGCCGCCGCGACCATGGTCATGACTGGTCCTCCATGACGTGGAGGTCGGCCTTGTCGAAGGCGAGCCGGATCGCCGCGCCGTCGCCGGGAAGCGAGGCGCCTGCGGGCAGCACGGCATGGATGCGCTCGCCCTCGGCGTCGAGGATCAGCCTGGTCGAGGCGCCCAGATAGGCGCGGCCGACGACGGTGGCGGCGATGCCGACGCCGTCTTCGGCCAGGCGCAGCGCCTCCGGCCGCAGGCTCGCCCATTGCCGCGCCCCGCCGTGGCGGGCGGTGAAGTCGGGCGGCAGCACGTTGGAGGAGCCGACGAAATCGGCGACGAAGCGCGAGCGCGGCCGCTTGTAGACCTCCTCGGGCGTGCCGATCTGCATGATCCTGCCCTCGGAGAAGACGGCGATGCGGTCGGCCATCGACAGCGCCTCGCCCTGGTCGTGGGTGACGAAGACGAAGGTGATGCCGAGCGCCTTCTGCAACGACTTCAGCTCCTCCTGCATCTGCTCGCGCAGCTTGAGGTCGAGCGCGCCGAGCGGCTCGTCGAGGAGCAGCACCTTGGGCCGGTTGACGAGCGCGCGGGCGAGCGCCACGCGCTGGCGCTGGCCGCCGGAGAGCTGGCCGGGCTTGCGGCCGCCATAGCCGGGCAGCTTGACGAGGTCGAGCGCGGCTTCCGCCTGCGCGTGGCGCTCGGCCCTGGCCACGCCGCGCACCATCAGCCCGTAGGCGACGTTGTCGAGCACGTTGAGGTGCGGAAACAGCGCGTAGTCCTGGAACACGGTGTTGACGCTGCGCCGGTAGGGCGGCACGCCCTCGGCCGTCTCGCCGAAGATCTCGATATGGCCGGCGGTCGGCTGCTCGAAGCCGGCCATCAGGCGCAGGCAGGTGGTCTTGCCGGAGCCGGAGGGGCCGAGCATGGCGAAGAACTCGCCCTCGCGGATGTCGAGGTCCACGCGATCGACCGCCCGCACCGCGCCGAAATGGCGCGAGACTTCCTGGAAGGAGACGGCTGTGGTCATTGTTGCTCCCATTCACGGGATAGGGTCGCGCTGCCCCTCACCCGTCTCTGCCAATCCCCTTTCTCCCCGCTCGCGGGGAGAAGGTGCCGGCAGGCGGATGAGGGGCGGCGCCTTGCCTCGAAGGCGAGCCTACCGCCCGCCGATGACGGCGATGTAGTCCGACACCCAGCGGTAGTAGGGCACGCACTCGCCCTGGCTCTCGCACTGGGTGATCGGCGTCTGCCAGAAGCGGACCTTCTCGAAATCGTTCGAGCCGTTCTGCTCGCAGACTTCCGCCGTCAGCATGCCGGAGCCGTCCGTGCAGGCCGAGGGCACCGAGGGGTTGGCGCCGAACCACAGCGACAGGTCGCTTTGCAGGTTGGAGCTGAGCGTGTGCTCCAGCCATTTGTAGGCGCAGTTGGGGTTGGCGGCATCGGCGTGCATCATCGAGGTGTCGGCCCAGCCGGTGACGCCTTCCTGCGGGAAGACGGAGGCCACCGGCGCGCCGTCGGCCTTGAGCAGGTTGACCTGGAACGGCCACGAGCCGGAGGCGACGACGCCCTCGTTCTTGAAGTCGTCGATCTGGATGAAGGCGTCGTGCCAGTAGCGGCTGGCGAGCTGGCGCTGGCCGCGAAGCAGGTCGAGGGCGGCCTTGTACTGGTCCTCGTTGAGCTCGTAGGGGCTCTTGATGCCCAGCTCCGGCTTGTGGGTCATCAGGTAGAGCGCGGCGTCGGCGATGTGGATCGGCCCGTCATAGGCCTGGACGCGGCCCTTGTTCGACTTGCCGTCCGGCAGGGTCTGCTCCTCGAACACCACGCTCCACGAGGTCGGCGGCTCGGGGAAGACCTCGGTGTTGTAGGCGAGCACGTTCGGCCCCCACACATAGGGCACGCCGTAGTGGACGCCGTCGACCGTGTGCCACGGCGCTTCCTTGAGCCGGTCGTCGAGCTTGCCCCAGCTCGGGATCAGGTCGATGTTGATCGGCTGCACGCGCTTGCCGGCGATCAGCCGGCGCGAGGCGTCGCCCGAGGCGGTGACGAGGTCGAAGCCGCCCTCGTTCATCAGCGCGACCATCTCGTCGGAGGTGTTGGCGGTCTTGACCGAGACCTTGCAGCCGGTCGCCTCCTCGAACTTGGTCACCCAGTCGAATTTCGGATCGGTCTCGCCGCGCTCGAGGAAGCCGGCCCAGGCGACGACGTTGAGCCGGCCCTCGCCCTCGCCGACCTCGGTCTTCATCTCCTGCGCCGCCGCCTGCGCGACGAAACCGGCGGCGACGGTCAAGGCGGTACAGGATTTCAGGAATGATCTCATGGCAACGTCTCCCATTCGGGCACCGCTCTCCCAACGGCGGTTGCACCCTCGAAACGAAACGTGAGCCGAAATCGCAGCGTTCGCAAATTCATTTGTCAGAAAGGCTGTATCGGAAAATCCGATACCAAGGATCAGCGCCCCTGCCGGACGGCGCGCTGGCCCTGCGCCACGCCGATGAAGTGGCGCGCCTGCTGCGACAGGCCGGAGCCGCGCCGCCACACCATGCCGACCTGCACCACCGGCAACGAGCCGGAGATGTCGCGGCTTTCGATGCGGTCGCCTTCGAGAGACCACGGCCGATAGACGAGGTCGGGAAGCAGCGCCACGCCCGCCCCCGTCGCCACCAGGCTGCGCACGGCCTCGACCGAGCGGGTGCGGAAGGCGACGTGCGGCCGCTGGCCGAGCGCGGTGAGCAGCTTGCCGGTGTTCTCCTCGATCTCGTCGATGGTGAGCATGATGAGCGGCTCGCGCGCCACGTCCTCGATGGAGATGATCTCGGCGGCCGCCAGCCGGTGGCCGAGCGGCAGCCACAGCCGGTAGGGCGAGACCTCGAGGATCTCGGCCTGCAACGCCATGCGGTCGCGCAGGTTGGAGATGACCATCACCGCCACGTCGAGCTCGCCGCCGACCAGAAGGTGCTCCAGATAGTCGCCATTGTCCTCTATTGCCGTGACCGAGACCGACGGCCAGGCGCGGCGGTAGCGCGCGAGCAGGTCCGACAGCACGTAGCCGGCCACCAGCGAGGTGACGCCCAGATGCAGCGCCCCGCCGCCGGCGGCCGCATCGTCCGAGAACGCCTGCCGCGCGTCCGACACGCTCGCCAGGATGCGCGTGGCGTGGCGCAGGAACTGGTGCCCCTTGTGGGTGATCGACAGGCCGCGCGAATGGCGCTCGAACAGCTCGACGCCCAGGTCGCTTTCCAGCTCCTTGATCGCCTCGGTGACGGAGGATTGCGAGATCGACAGGTGCTGCGCGGCGCGGCTGACCGCGCCCTGCTCGGCGACGGCCACGAAATACTGGAGCTGGCGGAAGGTGAAGGCCATGGCGGATGAAAGCGAACGTCCCGAACGGCGCGGAGCCTCGCCGCCCCTGCCCGATCCGGCCATGCTCGTCTTTCCCCGCCTCCGGCGCAACCCTTTCCCGCAGCCGCCGGAAAGGCCGAGGGCCGGGCAGCGGCGCGCCGCCGTCAGGCCCGCGCCGGAGACTTGCCCTGCGGCAGCTTCCTGCGCGCCGGATCGCCCATTCCGGCGGCCAGCGCCTCCAGCCCGGCCCGGTCGCGGATGGTGATGACCTTGGGATGGTCGAAGGCGATCAGCCCGGCGCGCTTGAAGGCGTTGAGGCCGCGGCTGACGCTGGTCAGCGTCAGGCCGAGCCAGTCGGCGAGGTCGGCGCGCGTCAGGTGCAGGGTGAACGTCACCCGGCCGTCGACGCCGGGGCAGCGGCGGCCGCCGAACTGGTCGGCAAGGTCGAGCAGGCCGCTGGCGACGCGCTCCGACACGGCGTTCCGGCGCAGCAGCATGGCGTGCGACTGGGCGCGCAAGAGCATGTGCCGCGTCGCCTCCGCCACCTTGGCCGCCTCCTCGGCCGGCGCGAGCGCGGCAAGGCGCGTGCGCGTCAGCGCCATCACGTTGCAGTGGGCGAGGTCGGTCAGGAACGAGCCGACGAGGTGGCCGGGGCCGAGCACGTCGAGGATCTGGCGGGCGCCGTCGGGCATCTGCCGGTAGAGGCAGACGCTGCCGTCGACGATGCGGGCGGTCTCGCCCCGCCGCAGGCCCTCGACGAAGAGCGGGGTTCCGGCGGTGACGAGCCGGGTTTCCAGCCGGCGCAGATATTTCGGCTCGGCGAGGAGGAAGGGAGCGGGCGGCGGCGCGTCTGCGCCATGGATCGTGCTGTCCAACATCATGGATCGGTGTCCGGTCTGGCGCCGGCGCTCCGGCTGGGCGGAGACCGTGCGGCGCGGGCTGAAAAGGACCGCTGCCACGGCAGCGGCAGGCTCAGGCTGCCTGACCGGACGGAGGCGCGCGCGGCGACGAACTCGGCGGGAACAGGTGGCGGCTGAACGCCTCGATCCGCGGCACCAGCACGCCGCCGGCGGGGCGGGGAAGCAGCCAGGAGGAGGAGGAGGAGGCCGGCCTCGGCAGGAAGATGTCGGCGGCGAGCCGGCAGGCCTCGCAGCCCGTGCCGAAGCCGTGGCGGTGCGCATCGCCGCCGTCGTCGCCGTCGTCGCCGGGCAGGCACAGCACCGGCAGCGTGCCGTCGGGGAACGCATACTGCGCGAGCAGGAGGGGCGGGAGCGGCTGCGCGCCCAGGGCCGGCGGCTTGTGCGCGAAGCCGACGCACAACAGCGCGACGGCGCACACGATGCGCACCCATCCCGCCATTGCGTTTCCTGCATCGACCATCGCCGGCATCCCAGCATCGCCACCACGGCGACGATGCCAGCTTAGCGGCCGGTCCGCCGATCCTGTTTGACCGATGTCAATGAACGGAAACGTCGCGCGGGCCGCGGTCGCAAGGATGCGGGACGGAGGCGGAACCCGTGCCCGCCTCCCCGCGGGGATGGCGAAATCCCCGCGCCCGGCCGCCTGCGCCCGCTTCCGCGCGCGCCTACTCGATGTCGAAGGACACGCCCTGCGCCAGCGGCAGCGCGGTCGAATAGTTCACCGTGTTGGTGGCGCGGCGCATGTAGCCCTTCCAGGCGTCGGAGCCCGATTCGCGGCCGCCGCCGGTCTCCTTCTCGCCGCCGAAGGCGCCGCCGATCTCCGCGCCCGAGGTGCCGATATTGACGTTGGCGATGCCGCAGTCCGAGCCCTCGACCGACAGGAAGCGCTCGGCCTCGCGCATGTCGAGGGTGAAGATCGACGAGGAAAGCCCCGCCGACACCGCGTTGTGGAGCGCCAGCGCCTCGTCGAAATCGCTGTACTTCATGACGTAGAGGATCGGCGCGAACGTCTCCTCCAGCACCGGGCCGGCCTGCCTCGGCATCTCGACCAGCGCCGGACGCACGTACCAGGCCGTGTCCCCGCCGGCCTCGGCGACGCGGCCGCCGCCGGTGACGATGCCGCCCTCGGCCTTCGCCGCGGCGAGCGCCTTCTGCATGCCGTCATAGGCGGCCTTGTCGACCAGCGGCCCGACCAGCGCCGGGGTCGTGAGCGGGTTGCCGACCGACACGCTCTCATAGGCCTTCTTCAGCCGCGGCACGAGCGTGTCGTAGACGCTCTCGTGGACGATGAGGCGCCGCAGCGTGGTGCAGCGCTGCCCGGCCGTTCCCATGGCGCCGAAGGCGATGGCCCGCAGCGCCATGTCGAGGTCGGCCGAGGGACAGACGATGCCGGCATTGTTGCCGCCGAGCTCGAGGATCGAGCGGGCGAAGCGCCGGGCAAGGCGCGGGCCGACCTCGCGGCCCATGCGCGTCGAGCCGGTGGCCGAGACCAGCGCCACCTTCGGGTTGTCGACCAGCGCCTCGCCGACCGCGCGGTCGCCGATCAGCAGCTGCGACAGCCCCTCCGGCGCGTCGTCGCCGAAGCGGGCGATGGCGCGCTGAAGGATCGCCTGGGTGGCGAGCGCGGTGAGCGGCGTCTTCTCCGACGGCTTCCACACGATCGAATTGCCGCAGACGAGCGCGAGCGCGGCGTTCCACGACCACACCGCGACGGGGAAGTTGAAGGCCGAGATGATGCCGACGACGCCGAGCGGGTGCCAGGTCTCCATCATGCGGTGGCCGGCGCGCTCGGTGGCGATGGTCAGGCCATAGAGCTGGCGGGAGAGCCCGACGGCGAAATCGCAGATGTCGATCATCTCCTGCACTTCGCCCAGGCCCTCGGAGGCGATCTTGCCGGCCTCGATGGTGACGAGGCGGCCGAGTTCGGCCTTGTGGGCGCGCAGTTCCTCGCCCAGCAGCCGCACCAGCTCGCCGCGCCGCGGGGCCGGCACCAGACGCCACGCCCTGAACGCCTCGTGCGCGGCGTCGATCGCCTTGCCGGCATCGGCGGCCGATGTCACCTCGACTTGGGCGATCTCCTCGCCGCTGACCGGGCTGAAGGACGGCATCGCCCCCTTCGTCCAGGCCCTGCGCTCCACGCCGAGCGCATCGAGCAGGCGCGCCGTTTCCTCTTTCACATCGACGGTCTTGGTCACGTTCACAACTCCCATGATTCCGACGCCCGCGACGGTCGCCGCAAGCGGTTGGAAAGAATCCGCAGGTCATTCTATCCTGAAATCATACCGGGGCCACGAGGCCCCCGGTTGCGACGAATCCGACTGTCTTGATGCGAGGCGGGAATGAAGCTGAGCCGGACCCTGATCCCCGACCTTGCCGTGCTCCAGGCGTTCGAGTGCGCGGCGCGCCACGGTAACTTCACGCTCGCCGCCACCGAGCTCAGCCTGACGCAGAGCGCCGTGAGCCGCCAGATCAAGACGCTGGAGGACCAGCTCGGCCTGCTCCTGTTCGAGCGGGTGCGCAAGCGCGTGGTGCTGTCCGAGCACGGCCGCAGGCTGCTGCCCGAGGTGCGCCGGCTGCTGCACCAGTCGGAGGAGATGGTGGTGCGCGCCCGCGCCTCGGCGCAGGCCACCGACACGCTCGCGCTCGCCTGCCTGCCCACCTTCGCCAGCCGCTGGCTGGTGCCGCGCCTGCCGGGCTTCATGGCCCGCCATCCCGGCACGGTCATCGACGTCGCCTCGCGCGCCGCGCCGTTCGACTTCGAGGCCGAGGGCTTCGACCTTGCCATCCATTACGGCCAGCCGGTCTGGGCGCGCGCCAGCTGCACCTATCTGTGCAGCGAGACCATCCTGCCGGTCGCCCGGCCGGCGCTGATCGAGGCGGCCGCGCTCGACGGCCCGCAGGGCCTTGCCGGCCAGCCGCTGCTGCACCTGGCCACGCGGCCGAAGCAGTGGGCGCAGTGGTTCGAGATGAACGGGCTCGACGGCGCCGACGCCTATCGCGGCAACCGCTTCGACCAGTTCGCCATGATCATCGAGGCCGCGGCCAGCGGCATGGGCTTCGCGCTGCTGCCGCTCTACCTGATCGAGAGCGAGCTTGCCTCGGGCAGGCTGCGCATCGCCTTCGACCGGCCGATCACCACCGAGAACAGCTATTATGTCGTCTTCCCCGAAAGCAAGCGCGAGCACAGGCTGGCGCAGGCGTTCGGGGCGTGGCTGCACACGCAGGTCGGAACCAGGCTGTGAGAGGACAGCCGGCAGCTACAGGCGCGCGCCGAAGGCATGGGCGATCTGCGCGCCGGCCTCGTAATAGCCCTCGCGCAGCCGGCGCAGGCTCTGCGCGCGCGGGTCGGTGACCGGCAGCGGCAGATCCTGCTCGCGGATCTCGCCGCCGATCAGCCGCGCCAGATAGCGGCCGAACACCGTTCCCGGCGCGATGCCGCGGCCGTTATAGCCGCAAAAGCCGACGACGTTGCGGTCGAAGCGGTGGAAACGCGGCGTGGCGTCGGCCGTCATGCCGATCTTGCCGTACCAGGCGCTCTCGAAGGCCACCTCGTCGAGGAACGGGCCGAGGAAGGGAAAGAGCCGCGCCAGCGCCCGCCGCGCCCAGGCGCGATGAACCGCCAGGCCGGTGCCGCGCAGCGCGCCGACGCTGCCGAAGACCAGCCGCCCCTGCCGGTCGCGGCGCAGGGAGCTCAGCACCGTCCTGGTGTCCCACGCGCCCTCGCGCCCCGGCAGGATGCGCTCGAGCGCGGCATCGGGAAGCGGCGCGGTGGCGAGGTTGAAATAGGGCAGGTGCACGATCTCCTCGCGCACCGCCGGCCACGGCGCGGTCGTATAGGCGTTGGTCGCCACCACCACCCAGTCGGCGGCGACGCTGCCGCCCGCCGTGGCGACGCGCCAGCCGCTTCCCTCGCGCGCCCACGACACAGCCGGCGAGCCGGTGAAGACGCGCGCGCCGGCCGCGATGGCGGCGCGGGCGAGGCCGCGCGCATAGGCCAGCGGCTGGACGGTGCCGGCCCGCTCGTCGAGCAGCGCGCCGCGATAGGCGCCGGTGCCGACGCGGGCGGCGGTCTCGGCGGCGTCGAGCAGCCGCACCGGCGCGCCGCGCGCCCGCCACTGCCGCTCGCGCTCCCTCAGCTCCCTGAGCCCCGCCTTGTCGGCGGCGCAGTGCAGCGTGCCGGCAGGCTCCGCCTCGCAGTCGATGCCGTGGCGGCGGATCAGCTCGAAGACGACGCCCGGCCCCTCGCCCAGCGCCGCGATCAGGCGCTCGCCATGCTCGCGGCCGAGGATGTCCGGCACCTCGTCGGGCATGATCCACAGCCCGGCATTGACGAGGCCGACATTGCGGCCCGAGCCGCCGAAGCCGATCCCGGCCGCCTCCAGCACCGCGACCGACACGCCGGCCTCGGCCAGGTGCAGCGCCGCGGAAAGCCCGGTATAGCCCGCGCCGACGATGACGACATCGGCGCGCAGGTCGCCCGCCAGCGGCGCCGTATCGGGCGCGGCCGGCGCGGTCTTCTCCCACAGCCCGTGCGAAAGGGGATCGTTGCGCATGCGCCGATTTTCGCCGTTTCCCCGGCGATGCAAACCGATGAATGCGGATGACCTCATGCGCGCCCGGCATCTGCCGCCGGGCGGCTTGCCGCCTCAGCCGCCGACGCGGTGGAAGACGTAAGGCTGCGCCCTGGGGTCGCGCGGCACGGCATAGACCTCGTAGGGCTCGGGCTCGCCGCCCATGCCGAGCGATCCCTGCGGCATGCCCGGAACGGCGAGGCCGGCGACGTCCGGCCGCTGCGACAAGAGCGTCGCGATGGCCTCCAGCGGCACATGGCCCTCCAGGAAGTAGCCGCCGGCCGCCGCGACGTGGCAGCTCAGCATGTCGGCCGGCACGCCGGCCTGCTTGCGCACCTGCGAAAGATCCTCCAGGTCGACGGCCTTCACGCTGTAGCCGGCCTTCTCCAGCGCCTGCGCCCATTCGTGGCAGCAGCCGCACCACGGCGTCTTGTAGACGGTGACCGCCTCGCCGGCCGCCGCGCCGAGCGAGGAAAGCAGCAGCGCGAGCCCCGCCGCGAACGACCTTGCGGATGTCTTCATGTGTCTCACCTTCGATTGGCCCCGCCGTGCCGGCACCATAGGCGGGGCGGATGCGGCCGACCTTGCGCCCGGTCAAGGTTCCGGCGATCCGCGCCTTTCGTTCACGCGATTATGATCGGCGCGCCGTTCAGGCGAACGGCACCGCGCCGGTGCCCAGGGGCAGCTTGGCCTCGTCGTCCGGCTCGACATGGATGACGACGCGCACGGAAGGAATCTCCGCCTTCAGCGCGTCCTCGATGCGGTCGCAGATGGCGTGGCTGTCGCCCACCGACATGGCGGCCTCGACCACCATGTGGAACTCGATGAAGGTGGCGCGGCCGGCGATGCGGGTCTTGAGGTCGTGGACCTCCAGCGCGCCCCTCGAATTGGCCGAGATGATGTCGCGGATGCGCATCGTCTCCTCGACCGGCACCGCCCTGTCCATCAGCCCGTCGAGCGAGGAGCCGATCACCTTCCAGCCCTGCCACAGGATGTTGAGCGCCACGATCAGCGCCAGCAGCGGGTCGAGCAGGTGCCAGCCGGTCAGCACAGCGCCGATCAGGCCGGCGATGACGCCGACGGAGGTGACGACGTCGGTCATCACGTGGCGGCCGTCGGCCTCCAGCGCCGGCGACTTCTCACGCCTGCCGGCGCGGATCAGGACCAGCGCCCAGACGCCGTTGACGGCCGCCGCCACGCCGTTGACGGCAAGCCCCTCCCATGCCTGCGTCAGCGGCGCGGGGTTCTGCCAGGCCCGCCACACCTCGGCGATGATGAGGAGCGCCGCCACCACGATCAGCACGCCTTCGAGCACGGCCGAGAAATACTCGGCCTTGTGGTGGCCGAACTGGTGGTCGCTGTCGGCGGGCTTGTGGCTCACCGCGATGGCCCACAGGGCGGCGGTGGCCGCGAGCACGTTGACGATCGATTCCAGCGCGTCCGAATAGAGCGCGACCGAGCCGGTCATCCGCCAGGCGACGAACTTCAGCGCCATGACGCCGAGGGCGACGACGATGGACCAGGCGGCAAGACGGCGTATCGTCCGCTTGCCGGCCACCTCGCCGCTCCCGGCGCGAGTGCTCACGCCGCCTTCACCTTCGCCCGACGCGGCAGATGCGCCACCACGTTCTCGATCATGCGCATGCCGGCGTTCTGGCCGAGCGTCATGATCGACTCGGGGTGGAACTGCACCGCCGCCACCGGCTCGTCGCGGTGCTCGATGGCCAT
This sequence comes from Hyphomicrobiales bacterium, assembly GCA_003577315.1. Classification (GTDB taxonomy): domain Bacteria; phylum Pseudomonadota; class Alphaproteobacteria; order Rhizobiales; family Rhizobiaceae; genus Aerobium. Next base: position 118,654 of record QEVK01000001.1, read on the forward strand.
GACGACGCCGTCCTCGGTCTCGGCCGTCACCACGAACGCCTCGGGCAGCCGCGCCGGGTCGGCGAAGATCGAGTGGTAGCGCCCGACCGTCACCTCCCTCGGCAGGCCGGAGAAGACGGTGCCCGGCCGGGAGATGCGGATGCGCGAGGGCTTGCCGTGCACCGGCTCGCGAAGCTGGCGCAGCTCGCCGCCATAGGCCTCGGCCAGGGCTTGCAGGCCCAGGCAGACGCCGAAGATCGGCAGGCCGCGCGCCCGCGCCCTGTCAATGGTAGCCTTGCAGTCGAAGTCCTTCGGCATGCCGGGCCCGGGCGACAGCACGACGAGGTCGGGGTCGAGCCGCTCGAACACCTCGTCCGCCACCGGCGTGCGCACGGTCGCGACCGTCGCGCCGGTCTGGCGGAAGTAGTTGGCGAGCGTGTGGACGAACGAGTCCTCGTGGTCGACCAGAAGGATCGACACGCCCTGCCCGACCTTCGCGCCCTCACGCTCGGCCGCCGCGGCGTTGCCGGCCGACGCCTCGCGGATCGCCGAAAGCATGGCCGACGCCTTCAGCTCGGTCTCGGCCTCCTCCTCGGCGGGGTCGGAATCGTAGAGCAGCGTCGCGCCCGCCCTGACCTCGGCGATGCCGTCCTTGATGCGGATGGTCCTGAGCGTCAGGCCCGTGTTCATGTCGCCGTTGAAGTGGACCATGCCGATGGCGCCGCCATACCAGGCGCGCGGGCTCTTCTCGTGGTTCTCGATGAAGCGCATCGCCCACAGCTTGGGCGCGCCGGTCACCGTCACCGCCCATGCGTGGGACAGGAAGGCGTCGAAGGCGTCCATGCCCTCGCGCAGCCTTCCCTCTATGTGGTCGACGGTGTGGATCAGCCGCGAATACATCTCGATCTGGCGGCGGCCGATGACGCGCACCGAGCCCGGCTCGCACACCCGGCTCTTGTCGTTGCGGTCGACGTCGGAGCACATGGTCAGCTCCGATTCGTCCTTCTTGGAGTTGAGCAGCTTCAGGATCTGCTCGGAATCGGAGATGGCGTCGTCGCCGCGCCGGATGGTGCCGGAGATCGGGCAGGTCTCGACGCGGCGGCCGTTGACGCGCACGAACATCTCCGGCGAGGCGCCGATCAGGTACTCGCGCTCGCCCAGATTGATGAAGAAGGAATAGGGCGACGGGTTGATCTTCTTCAGCCGGCGCGTGATCTCGGACGGCCGCGACTTGCATGCCTCGAAGAACATCTGCCCCGGCACCACCTCGAACAGGTCGCCGCGGCGGAAGCTCTCCTTGGCCTTCTCCACCAGCCGCGCATATTCGCCGGGCTCGTGGTCGCCGCGCGGCGGCACGCGCTCGCTCGGGCGGAACGGCTCGTCCGTCCCGCCGCGCGCGAGCCCTTTCGTGGAAAAGCCCTCGCCCGCGAAGTCGTAGCGGTCGCGCCACGCCCTGGCCTGATGGTGGTCGACGACGAGGATCTCGTCGGGCAGGTAGAGCACGAGGTCGCGCTGGCCGGCGGGGCGCGCGAGCTTCTCCTCGACCCGGTCGAACTGGAAGGCGAGGTCGTAGCCGAACGCGCCGTAGAGGCCGAGATTGGCGTCCTCGGGCGAGCGGAACAGGTCGGTGAGCGCCCTGAGCACGGAAAAGACGGTGGGAGCCCTGCTGCGCTCCTCCTCGGTGAACACCCGCGTCGGCTCCGCGACATCGAGCGCCACGAGCCGGTCGGAAGCCTCGCCGACCGTCACCTGTGGCAGCGCCTCGACCGCGCGGCGGACGACCGGCAGCAGCGCCTCGCCGCGCGCGTTCAGCGCCTCGATCCGCATGGCGCGGCCGCGCGCGGAAACGGCGAGCGGCGGGTCGATGATAGCGGTGTCCCAGCGCGTGTAGCGGCCGGGATACTCGTAGTTGGAGGAGAAGACGCAGCCGCGCCGCGAATCGAGACCGTCGATATAGGCCTCGATGGCGCCGTCATAGGGGGTGTCGTGGCGGCTGCGCGTGATCGCCACCCCGCCCTGCGTCACGAAGCGCTCCGCGCCGTCTTCAAGCAACTCGACCGTCATTCCATCGTCTCCATCCGTTCCCGCCTCACGGTCCCGGACCAGCTTGAAAACAAAATGGCCGCCCGGAAATCCGTTGCGGCCACCCAAGTTTCACGCGCACGCGCATCGACCGGCCGCTAGGAGCAGCCCCACCACCACAGGTTCGGGGTCGACGTCATGGTCATGGCGCAATCCTTAGCGGCGAACGGCGGGGCCGGCAAGCGGATTCGATGTCGCGCAAACGGGAACGGCGGCGCAAGCGCCGCCGTTCCCGGCCTCGCGGCACAGGGTCAGAACTTGTGCGTCAGCGAGACCTTGAAGGTCCGGCCGGGCTCCGAATAGAACGACAGCGGCTGGTTGGTCGAGAACGCGGTGCCGGGATCGATGTTCCTGACCTTGAGCGCGTTGTAGTAGGTCTTGTCGAAGATGTTGTAGACGCCCGCCTGCAACCTCAGGCCCTCGACCTGCTCCGGCTCCCACCACGCCTCCAGATTGGCGATGGCGTAGCCGGGCGCGTCGAAGGTGGTCGGATCGTTGTCGTCGCGCATCTTGCCGACGAGGACGCCGGTCAGCTCCGCTCCCCAGGTCTCCCGGGCATAGCCGATGCCGAGGATCGACTTGAACGGGGCGACGGTGCGCAGCACCGCGTCGTTGCCCGTGTCCTTGCCATAGGCATAGGCGAGCGAGCCGCGGACGTAGAGGCCGTTGTCGAAGTCCTTGCGCGCCTTGATCTCGATGCCGGAGATCGCCACGCGGTCGAGGTTTTCCCAGGTGTTGATGAGGTATTCGGGGAAATAGCCGGCGGGAAATGCGTCGGTGTAGACCTCCACCGGGCTGATGAAGTTGCGGTAGCGGTTGTGGAACAGCGTCACGCGGCCGTTCAGATCCGCCGATTCGTAGCTGGCGCCGATCTCGAAGCCGTGGCCGGTCTCGGCCTTCAGGTCGGGATTGCCGAGGACCGAATAGCCGCCCATGATATTGGTGAAGTTGCTGTAGAGCTCGGTGACGGTCGGCGCGCGGTAGGCCATCGACCACTGCGCGAACAGCCCCAGCCGCTCGCTCGCCTGGTATTCGAGCAGCAGCTTCGGGGAAAGCCTCGCCCCGTCATTGCCGCCGGCGAGGCCGAAGCGGTTGAACCCGGTATTGGCCTGGAATGCGTCGCTCAGCTTCGGCTCGTATCTGTGCCAGTCGAAGCGCAGGCCCGGCGTGAGGCTGAATGCGGAGCCGGCAAAGGAAATCCTGTCGTCGACGTAGAGCCCGAGCCGCGTGCCGTCGACATTGGGAACGTCGGCCTGCGAGGCCGAAGGAGAGGTGACCGACGTCCCGCCTATGGAGGTCACGAGCTGGTCGTAGCGGAACGCATTGAGCGTTCCGCCGATCCTGACGGTGTGGCCGAGCGTGCCGGTCTCGAAGCTGGACACCGCCCCGCCGGTCAGGCCCAACGCGCTTTCGCGGGTCATGTTCTCGCGGTCGTAGGCCCAGGAGGCCGCGGCGGGCGTGCCGTTAGCGAAACGGGTCGCATTGGAGCCGGCATCCTTGGTCAGGCGCTGCCAGTACAGCACGAGCTTGGCGGAGTCGAACAGGCCGCCGGTCCCGGGCGCCACATAGTCGTAGTCCAGCGACACCCGCTCGCGCTTCGTGTCGTCGAAGCCCCAGTAGAAGCCGGGCCTGTAGGTCGTTCCGTTCTGCAAGGTCTTGAGATCGATGTCGGACTCGAGCGAGAACCGCTCGGCGGTCACGCCGACGCGGTGGCCGCCCTCGATGTCGTGCCTGACCTTGAACAGAATGTTGCTCTGGTCGACGTCGGCGGGGTTCGGCAGGGTGCGGAACGAGCCGATGATGTCGTCGGTGCCCTTGTTCCTGGTCTCCTCGGCCTTCCTGTAGGAGCCCTGGAGCAGGACGGCGGTGTTGCCGAACCTGTAGGCGCCGGCCAGCGAGCCGGAGACGCCGCTGTCCCTGCTGTCGTAGCCCAGCCGGGAAAGGAGGCCCCAGTCGCGCCCCTCCCCGATCAGGTCGTCGGGCTCGAGAGTGCGCATCAGCACGCCGCCGGCCAGCCCGCCGGAGCCGATCCGGCTGGAATCGGCGCCGCGCAGGACGTCGATCGCCGCAAGCGAGGCGAAGTCGAAGGCGTTGGCGCTGTCGGAGATGCCGGTGGTCGGCGACTGGGTGTCGGTCCGCGTCAGGGTCTCCAGATACGGGATCGGGATGTCGTCGACGACCAGGGCGATGCGCGGGCCGCCAAGCCCGCGGATGAACATGCCGCCGGCGGCGCCCGGGCGCGTCTCCACATAGTCCACGCCGGGCTCCAGGGTGTTGCCGAGGTCGGAGATCGAGTCGATCTCCTTCTTCGCAAGCTCCCCGGCCGTGGTCTGGGTCGCCAGCGGCGTGTCGGATGCCGTGCCCGCCGCCGCCTTCCTGCCCTTGACCTCGATGGTTCCGAGCTGCGTCGATTGACCGGCCGCGCCGTCCTGTGCCGCCGCCGGCACGGCGAAGGGCAGCATTGCCATGGCCGTGCAGGCCATGAGGACGGAGCGTGAGTGCCAAGCCTTCATGTCATCGGTTCCTTCTCCGGTTCAGGGCGCGCGAAAGGGTGCCGGCACGGCAGGAGCGCGCCGGTCCGTCGGGCCCTGTCAAATCTCGTCGAGGTGGCCGGAGGGGCTTGTTCCGGTCACATTTCAGGCGTTTAAAAAACATGATTATATGAGTCAAGTATTAAAAGGTGAGTTTTTGAATCAAGTATTTTCAGCGCGCGCGGTGTGGGAAAATGGCCACACTGCGCCGCTCCCGGCAGGCCCATGCCGGAAGGTCCGCGCAAGGCGGCGCGGCGAAAACGCCGCCGGCCGCCGATGTCGTGAAGGAAACGCGCCCGCCCGACCCGGCGAGGCCGGGGCATCGGACCGGAAAGTTTATGCGCTTTCCGGATAAATCCGATGCGCAAACAAAAGGATAGAGCGACGCGCATCCCGAAGGATGCGCAATGTTGCTCTAGAAAAGACCCTCGATCTCGCCGCGTTCGTTGAGGAAGATCCGCTCGGACGACGGGCTCTTCGGCAGGCCGGGCATGGTCATGATCTCGCCGCAGATCGCCACGACGAAGCCGGCGCCGGCCGCAAGCCGCACCTCGCGCACCGGCACGACATGGCCGGTCGGCGCGCCGCGCAGGTTGGGGTCGGTCGAGAACGAATACTGCGTCTTGGCCATGCACACCGGCAGGTGGCCGTAGCCCTGGCGCTCCCACTGGTGGAGCTGGTCGCGCACGCTCTTGTCGGCGATGGCCTCCGAGCCGCGATAGACGCGCTTGACGATGGTGTCGATCTTGTCGAACAGCCCCATCTCGTCGGGGTAGAGCGGCGCGAACTGTGCGCCGCCGCCTTCGGCGAGCTCCACCACCTTGTGCGCCAGCTCCTCGATGCCGGCCGAGCCTTCCGCCCAGTGACGGCAGACGATGGCGTCCGTCCCCTGCTCGGCCACATAGGCCTTCACGGCCGCGATCTCGGCCCCGGTGTCGGTCGCGAAATGGTTGATCGCCACCACCGACGGCACGCCGAACTGCTTCACGTTCTCGATGTGGCGGCCGAGATTGGCGCAGCCTCTGGCCACCGCCTCGACGTTCTCGAGCCCGAGGTCGTCCTTCTTCACCCCTCCGTTCATCTTCAGCGCCCTGACCGTGGCGACGATGACGGCGGCGGACGGATGCAGGCCGGCCTTGCGGCACTTGATGTCGAAGAACTTCTCCGCCCCGAGGTCGGCGCCGAAGCCGGCCTCCGTCACCACGTAGTCGGCGAGCTTCAGCGCCGTCGTCGTGGCCGCGACCGAGTTGCAGCCGTGGGCGATGTTGGCGAAGGGCCCGCCATGCACGAAGGCGGGATTGTTCTCCAGCGTCTGCACGAGGTTCGGCTGCATGGCGTCCTTCAGGAGCACGGCCATCGCCCCGTCGGCCTTCAGGTCGCGGGCGAAGACCGGGCTCTTGTCGCGGCGGTAGCCGACGATGATGTCGCCCAGCCGCCGCTCGAGGTCTTCCAGGTCGGCCGCCAGGCACAGGATCGCCATCACCTCCGACGCCACCGTGATGTCGAATCCGGCCTCGCGGGGAAAGCCGTTGGCGACCCCGCCCAGCGAGCACACGATGTGGCGCAGCGCCCGGTCGTTCATGTCCATCACCCGCCGCCAGGCGATGCGGCGCGTGTCGATACCGAGCTCGTTGCCCCAGTAGATGTGGTTGTCGATCAGCGCCGAAAGCAGGTTGTGCGCGGTGGTGACGGCGTGGAAGTCGCCGGTGAAGTGGAGGTTCATGTCCTCCATCGGCACCACCTGGGCATGGCCGCCGCCGGCAGCGCCCCCCTTCATGCCGAAATTGGGGCCGAGCGAGGCCTCGCGGATGCAGACGGCGGCGCGCTTGCCGATGCGGTTCAGCCCGTCGCCGAGGCCGACCGTCGTCGTGGTCTTGCCCTCGCCGGCCGGCGTCGGGTTGATCGCGGTGACGAGGACGAGGCGGCCGGCCGGGCGGTCCGCCAGCGAGCGGATGAAGCCGGCGGACACCTTGGCCTTGTCGTGGCCGTAGGGCAGAAGCTCGGCGGCCGGGATGCCGAGCCTGGCGCCGATCTCCGTGATCGGCTTCTTGTCGGCCGCGCGGGCGATCTCGATGTCGGACCTGGATTCGCTCATGCGCCCCTCCTCGTTCCTGCCTCCCGGGGAATAAAGCGCAAGGCCGCTCGCCTCACCTGCCCGAAACGGTCGCGCGATGCGCGGTTTGCGACGCCGGCCCCGCCGCCTCCTATCTGTCCAGGATCGACCGCAGCTCGACCAGGTTGGAGCGGACCTGCAGCAGGTTGAAGCCCATCGTCGCCAGATGCGACGGGAAGATCGCGCTCGATTCGTTGCCGTTGGAGATGATCCAGGGCTGGACGTCGAGCGAGTTGCGCAGGTTCTGCTCCATGCGGGTCCACAGCGCCGTCAGGTTGCGCTCGGCGATGACGGAGGCGAAGTCGGAGCGCGCGGCGACGAGGATCCCGTAATAGGCGTAGAGCTGGCCGTAGGCGAACCAGAAGCGGTCGTCGGCCCTCAGGTCGAACCAGCCGGCGTCCGACAGCTCGATGCGCTGGCGCAGGATGTCGGAGGTCGAGCCGATGTCGCCGGCGATGCGGTCGAGGAACTGCATCAGGTTGTCGGCGCGCGCGTCGAAGGTCGCCTGGCAGCGCTCGAGGCTGGAATTGAAGGCCCGCAGCTTCTCGATGCCCTCGCGGTAGACGCTGGGCGTCGGCCGCGTCGGGCCGCGCCAGCCGATGTACCAGGCGGTCTCGGCCCAGGCCATGGCCGTGCGCGCGTCCTGCAGGTTCTGGTCGATCTGCGACGTGCCGCGGATGCGCCCCAGCGTGTCGACCAGCTCGGTCGTGGTGCGCCGCATGACCTGGTTGATGCCGAGCTGGAAGGCAGCCTTGTTGTCGAAGAACGGCGTGTTGCGCCATTCGATGCCGAGGAGGCCCGCCTTCGACACCAGCATCGAGGAGATCCAGGCGTTCTTGTTGACGTTGAAGTCGATCAGGTCGGCGGCGATCGCCGCGATGGCCGAGGGCTTGCAGCTCTGCGCCGGCTGCGCGCCCGACGCGGCGCCGGCCGGCCCGGAGACCGGGTCGCCCGCGCCGGCGGTGCCGCGCGCCTCGACCAGCGAGGCCGGATAGTCGGGATCGAAATCGGTCCAGAACTGGGTGACGTAGAAGAAGTAGCCGTAGAGCGCGACGAGACCGGCCAGCAGGGCGCCGACCGCGCCGCGCAGGATCCAGCCGCGCCGCCCGTACCAACGCGCCAGCCACAGGAACGGCCACAGGAGCGCGCCGATGAGGAGGCCGATGCCGCGGCCGACGGCCTGGAAGACGCGGGCGAAGAACGAGACGATCGGATCGAGCATCGGTGAGGTCCTTTCAGTCTCTCAGGCCGTAGAGCCGCGCGCGGAAGGCGGCCTTGTCCCTCAGATACGTGTCTTTGAGCGTGTCGACAACATGGCGCCGCCACAGCGGATCGAACGCCTCGTAGTCGCGATAGAAGCCCTGCTTGTTGAACACGTAGCGCGAGACGAAGTCGTCCGGCACGAAGTCCGAGATCAGCCGGTTGGTCAGCCAGGCGTCGGGGTGGCCGGGCCGGGCGCGCACGACGAGGAACCGCCGCGCCGGCGCCACCTCCTCCATCCGCATCTGGCCGAGCTGGGCGATCTCGCGCTTGGCGGCGTTGAGGAAGGGGAAGGTGCCGTCGCGCCCGATCAGCTCGGCATGGTTGTGCAGCCAGGTCTGGAGCCACACGCGGTCGAGCCCGCCGAGGTCGCGCCCGGGCTCGGCGCGGTGGATCAGCCCGCGCACCACCATCTCGGCGCGGTGCTCCAGATAGTTCGACGCCTCGATCCACGAGGCGCGCGGCAGCTCGATGCGGCCGGTCGAGACCAGGAAGTCGTAGACGCGGCTCGGGTCGCGCAGCGAAAGATAGCTGACCTGCCACGGCCGCGAGCGGCGGAAGCCCGGGGCCGACGGGTCGGAGATGACCGTCGTCATGCCCGGATCGACGAACACGTAGAGCCCGCCGAAATGGCTGGTCCAGTAGGCGTTGTGGCGGAAGACGACCTGCTCGGGAACGAGCGCGTTCTCGCGGATGTCGCCCGTCACCCTGGCGAGCTCGACCATGTGCTCCAGCGCGGCCGTGTCGCGCCACAGGTCGGGCTCCTGCTTCAGCCGGTCGATCAGGCCGGCGAGCTCGGTCGCCTTGCCGGTCACGTCCTCGGCCGACAGCACCTTGAACTCGACCTGGTTGATGGAAAGCAGGTCCTCGATGTCCTCGACGCTGGCGACCGAATCCTCGATCTCGCCGTAGATGACGTCCTTGATCGTCAGCGCGTTGATGACGCGGGCGTTCGCCGTCAGGAATTCGTAGAGGAGCTGCGAGGTGTTGGAGAAGGCGGTATGCACCACCGGCAGCGACACCTGCTGCGGCGTCAGGATGATGAAGCGGCGGTTGATCTGGTTCGGGTCGAGATAGTGGATGTCGCCGAGGTCCTCCGCGACCTCGGGCGAGAAGCCGGTGCGGTCGATGGAGATCTTCTCGCGCGCGGTCGCCGGCAGGCCGAAGGCGCGCAGCGCCTTGTTGTAGCGCTCGATCAGGTGCGGCTCCTCGATGGGCAGCAGCCTGCCGTAGATCAGCTCGTTGTCGCGCAGAAGGTCCATCAGGCGCTCCAGAGACCCTTTTGCTTCAGCGCCTCGATCTCGGCCAGCGCCCGCTCGCGCAGACGCGCGTCACGGACGATCTTCTCGACCGCCGAATCGTCCGACCTGTCGGAATAGCGGAACTCCGAATCGGCGTAGCGGTTGATCTCCTGCATCACCATGTCCATCGTGAACGGCCGGCGCAGCTCCTCGATCATCGCCTTCTTCTCGTCGTAGCTCTTGCCCATGAACGCCTCGCGCGTCTCGAACCACTCGTCGGGAAGCTCGATGTCCATCGCGCGCATCTTGATCGCGTCGGTGACGTTCTTGATCGCCCGGCCGGTGAAGCGCGGCTCCGCCTCCTTGATGCGGTGGAGATAGTCGCCGATGTCGGCCAGCGTCTTCGGCTCGCCGCGCTCGTCCATGAAGCGGTCGTAGACCTTTTTAAGTCCGTCCTCCTGCGGCCGCGCATGGTTTTCATAAGCCGTTTCGACGGCGCGCTGGATTTCCTGCGCCGCATAGAGCGTGTGGTCGCCGAGCGGGATCTTGTGGTTCTTGCCGGCCAGCAGCACGAAGATGTCGATGTAGTCGTCGCGCGTCTGCGGCCCGTCGACCAGCCAGCGCGCGCCGGCGCGCTGGCGCAAGGCGTCGTCCACGTTCTCGGGATAGTTGGAGAACATGCCGAAGGTCGAGTTGCCGCGCACCACGGTGGCGGCACCCGCGAAGGCGTCCATCAAGACGCCGGTGATCTCCTGCTGGCCGGCGGACGCGCGGTCGTCGGAGCGGCGCGCCGCCACCTGGTCGATGTCGTCGATGGTGCCGAAGCCGATGGAGCGCGGGTTGAGCACGTTGTTGATGAACTGGCGGCAGTTCTGGCCCGATTTGCCCTGATAGGAGGAAATCTGGTCGACGCCGAAATTCTCGTAGTGGAAGGGCACGCCCGCCACCTGCGCATAGCCGTGGACGAGGCCGGCGATCATCTGGATCAGCGTCGTCTTGCCGGTGCCGGGCGCGCCGTCGCCGATGAAGGTGAACAGGAAGCCGCCGAGCTCGACGAAGGGGTTCAGCTGACGGTCGAAATCGTAGGCCATCAGCATCTTGGCGAGCTTCAGCGACTGGTACTTGGCGATGTGGTTGCCGACCACCTCCTCGGGCTTCCTGAAGGTCATCGACAGCGGCTTGACCTTGCGGCCGGGCGCGACGTCGAAGCCGTCGAGGGTGAAGTCGTCCTTCTCGACGCGGATATGGGCGTTCTCGAAGCCGCCCAGCGCGTCGAACCGGCCTTTTCGCGTCAAGAGCCCCTCGATGGCCGTAGTGGCGAAGGCGCGGATGCGCGGGGCGAGGTCGGCATCGTCCTTCGCGCCCGCAAGCGCGGCGTCCAGCCCCGCGACAAGCGCCTTCAGCGCATCCTGCTGGGTGTCGAAGACGTAGTCCGGCTCGCGGATGTCGCCCGGGGCCTCGGCGTCGCTCTCGACCGTCTGTGTGAGGTAGGAGGCGAAGGTGAAGGCGGCGACGTAGGCCGCGGCTGAGAGCAGCCGCTTGTAGGCGGCGACGTCCTCGCCTTCCAGCGGCGAGCGCGCGTTCCTGGCCTGAAGGTCCTCGAGCGCCGTCGAGCGGGCGAACACGTCCGCCACGGCCATGGCGACGGCCAACCCCCGCCGGGCGCGATAGAGCGCCGTGTGCTGGGCGATGGAAAGAAGCTGGTCGTCGGGCCGCACGGCCTGCACGGTCTTCGCAAGCTCGACCTCGCGCGTGCGGCGCACCGAGCCGGTGGAAACGGTGGAGACGAAGCGCCGGCCGGTGCCGGCAAGCTCGGTCTGCGAGCGCGGCGAGGAATCCTCCAGCACCACGATGCGGGTGATGAAGCTGTGCGCCAGCGCGCGGTGCTTCTCGATGTCGGCTTCGGGGATCGCGGTCAGGCCGGTATCCATGGCGTTCCTCGTCGTTCGATGCGCGCTCGCCGCCCCTCGTCCCCGGACAGGGTCGCGCTACACATCGCTGATGACCTGCCCGTTGGAGATGATGTGCACCTGATAGCCGCCGAAGACCGCCTGCGCCTCGCCGGCGGCGTAGAGCGCCTGATAGGCCTCGTGCGGGATCAGCGCGTGGCGCTCGTAGGAGGACACGCCCTGCCGGGCCGCCTCCAGGTCGTCGGTGTTGATGTAGAACTCCTCGCGCGCCGGCTGGCGCGAGAACAGGCCCTTGCGCGCCGGCTGCTCGGCCTTGGAGAATATCTCCTGCACGGTCCAGGTCAGCAGCCAGGCGTTCTCCTCGCGCCGCACCTTGGACAGCACCTCGGCCACGGTCGAGTTGTGCTCGGTGATGCCGGCCGAGTAGAACGGCCCCAGCACGACGCGGCGAAGCTGCTTGGGATGCAGCGTCTCGAAATCCTTGTCGAGATTGGTGGCGATGGTGGCCGGCGTCAGCGAATAGGCCGAGTTCTTCTCGCAGAAATCGTCGAAGCGGTGGGCGAGCTCGGGGTTGAGCAGCCCCTCGACCGGCAGCGGCACCTTGACCTTCTCGTTGAGCTTGCCGTCCTTCGTCACCAGCGTCCTGACCACGTTCTCCGAGGAATCCTCGATCGTCGCCATATAGACCAGCGGCAGGTTGGCCGAGCCGTCGAACGCGCCCCAATGGACGACGCAGATCGGCCGCATCGTCTTGGGATTGACCGAGACGCGGATCGTCTTGGGCAGCACGAAGGGCGCGAAGGTCAGCCCCGACGAGACCTCCTCCAGATAGAGCCGCTCGGCCATCGAGCGGCGCAGCGCCTCCGGCATGGCGCGCCGGCGCAGGATGAAGTCGGCCATCTCGGCGCGCAGCACGCCGGGCTCGGGGATCGCCGCCAGCCGCTTGTCGGCCGTGCGGCGGTCGTTCTCCAGCTCCAGCACGTTCTGGAACACCGGATAGCCGCTCTCGGCGCGGCCGATGCGGAAGGATTCCATGAAGCCGAGCCGGTTTCGCCAGCAGGAGAACGAGTTCTCCAGCCGCACGATGTATTCCGACATCACCCGTGCGACGAGGTCGTGGCGGTAGAGCGGCGAGCGGTCGTCGCGCAGGAAGATGTCGAGGCCGGCGAGCGCGGCGGAGATCGCTCCGAAATAGCGCGCTGCGGCGTCGGTGGCGGGAGCCATGCGTGCAAACCCCTCGGGGCCGGGCCTACTGCTTCACGTAGTCGGCCGCGTTGTGCTTGCGCAGCACCTCCTCGAAGCGCCGGGCGAAGGCGTCGTCGGCCAGCTTCTTGCGGCGCTGGATGTCGGCGGTCGTGACCATGTTCTTCTCGTGCAGCTCGAGCAGGTCGCCGATGTGGCGCTGCGCGGCCGCGCCGATGCCGGCCATGGTCTCCTCGGCGGTGTTGTCGACCTGGCTGCCCAGCGTGTTGATGCGGTGGGCGACCTCCTGCTGGGCCGCCGTCTTCAGCGAATCCTCCAGCGCCTTGTACAGGACGATGCGCTGCTCGGTGTCGATGGTCAGCTTGTTGATGAGCGTGTTCTGCGCGGCGATCTGGTTGTTGAGCGAGTCGACGAAGGTCTGGAACATCGCCGTGTAGCGTTCCAGCGTCTGGCTTTCGGCCAGGAGCTCCTGCTCCTTGGCCTGCTTCTCGTTGTATTCGGTGGCGAGCTTCGAGCGCGCGCCCTCCAGCTCCGTGCGCTCGGTCTGGCTGGTCGAGGCGGCGATGCGGTTCTCGATGTCGAGCAGCAGCGGGTTCAGCTCCTCGATGCGCTTCTGGGTGGCGGTCAGCTCCTCGATGGTGCGCTTGCGCCGCTCGATCACCTGGGAAAGGCTGGTCTCCGAGGTCTTGTAGCGCTGGTCGAGGACGTTCTTCTGCTCCTTCAGGATGCCGACGATGGTGTCGGACTTGGCCAGAAGCTCCTGCAGGTTGCCGGCCAGCGACATGTTGCGCACGCGCTCGGTGCGCATGCGCTGCTTGCGCTGGGCGGAGAAGACGCCGACGAGGTTCTCCCACGTCGTATAGCTCTTCATGCTCTCGAACTCGGCGCCGAAGACGTTGGTGGCGTCCTCGAGCCCGATGATCAGGTCGGCGATGTTGCCCTCCATGACCTTCTGCTGGTTGAGCACGTCCTGGATGCGCGCGTTCTCGATGTCGAAGTCGGCCGCGCCGATCCGGGCGTCGGCCTGGGCGAACTGCTCCAGCATCACGCCCGACTGCTCGATCCTGGCGCGCATGTCCTCGACCACGCGCTTTGTCCTGGCGATCTCGGCGTCGAAATTCTGCAGCGTGGCCATGCGCTTGTCTCTCCGGTTCCAGTGACGATTTGGCGTGATGCTCGCCTCGACAGGGTGCGGCGAATATAGGTGGCGCCAATTGCGATGGAAAGACGGCATCGCGCGGCCGCGCCCGCCGGCCGCACCGTCGAAAACGACAGGGCCTGTCGCCAAAAGACAAGTGCACGGCGGCGCCTGTGGCGCGCCCGCGGGTTGAATCGGCGGACAAATGGTGTTTGGCTCAAGAATAAAAATTGCCGCCGCTTCAAATGGGGAGACCTTTTATGTCACGCATCGCAACGATCTCGGCAGCTCTGGCGCTTTCGGCGGCGCTCGGCGCGACCGCGGCCGCCGCCGCGGAGGCCGAGAGCTGCCGCACCGTCGCCTTCTCGGATGTCGGCTGGACCGACATCACCTCCACCACCGCCACCGCTTCGGTGATCCTTTCCGCGCTCGGCTACCAGCCCGAGGTGCAGGTGCTTTCCGTGCCGGTCACCTACGCCTCGCTCAAGAGCGGCGACATCGACGTCTTCCTCGGCAACTGGATGCCGACCATGGAGGCCGACATCGCGCCCTATCGCGAGGACGGCTCGGTCGAGACCCTCGTCACCAACCTGACCGGCGCGAAATACACGCTCGCCGTGCCGAAATACACCTTCGACGCCGGGCTGAAGACCTTCCAGGACATCGCCCAGTTCCGCGACCAGCTCGGCGGCAAGATCTACGGCATCGAGCCGGGCAACGACGGCAACCGCCTGATCCTCGACATGATCGAGGCCGACCAGTTCGGCCTTTCCGGCTTCGAGCTGGTGGAAAGCTCGGAGGCCGGCATGCTGTCGGCCGTCATGCGCGGGGCGCGCTCGCAGCAGCACATGGTCTTCCTCGGCTGGGAGCCGCACCCGATGAACGCCAACATCGAGATGGAGTATCTGGCCGGCGGCGACGATGTGTTCGGCCCCGACTACGGCGGCGCGACCGTCCACACCAACACGCGCAAGGGCTACGCCCAGGAATGCCCGAACGTCGGCAAGTTCCTGACCAACCTCGTCTTCTCGCTGGAGATGGAGAACGAGATCATGGGCGCGATCCTCGACGACGGCAAGGAGCCGAACGCCGCCGCCACCGAATGGCTCAAGGCCAACCCCGACGCGCTCGGCCCCTGGCTCGACGGGGTGACGACCTTCGACGGCGGCGACGGCGCGGCGGCGGTGAAGGCCGCGCTGGGCCTCTGACATTGACACGGTCGCGCCGCTCCTCGTCCGGTCCCCGGGGCCGCCTTCTCCCGGCGAACGGGGAGATGGGAGAAGCGGCGAGGTCGCGGCCAACCTGCCTCTCCCCGATTGCGGGGAGAGGATGCCGGCAGGCAGGTGAGGAGCGGCGCGCCCGCCGCAGGCCCGACCCCTCCGCCTCGATGCCGGCAGCCTTCTGAGGGGAGCAACCATGGATCCGATCTCGCAATGGATCGCCGGGTGGAAGATTCCCGTCGGTCGCTGGGGCCGCGAGTTCTTCGATTTCCTGACGACCAACTTCGCCTGGTTCTTCGACACGCTCGCCGCCTGGCTTTCCGGCCTGCTGGACGGCCTCGTCGTCGGCCTCTTGTGGCTGCCGCCCATCGTGGTCGTGGCGCTGATCGCCGCGCTCGCCCACCTTCTCAAGCGCTCGTGGACGCTGACGGCGGGCGTCATCCTCGGCCTCGCCTTCATCATCAATCAGGGACTGTGGAAGGAGACGGTCGAGACGCTGGTGCTGGTGGTGGCCGCCACCGCCTGCTCGATGGCCATCGGCGTGCCGATCGGCATCTGGGCCGCGCACAACGAGCGCGTCTATCGCGTGCTCCAGCCGATCCTCGACCTGATGCAGACGCTGCCGACCTTCGTCTACCTGATCCCAGTGCTGATCCTGTTCGGCCTCGGCATCGCGCCGGGGCTGATCGTCACCGTCATCTTCGCCAGCCCCGCGCCGATCAGGTTGACCTATCTCGGCATCACCTCGGTGCCGAAGCCGCTGCTCGAAGCCGGCGCCTCCTTCGGCGCGACGAAGCGGCAATTGCTGTGGAAGGTCGAGCTGCCCTCGGCGCTGCCGACCATCATGGCGGGGCTCACCCAGTGCATCATGCTGTCGCTGTCGATGGTGGTGATCGCGGCGCTGATCGGCGCCAACGGCCTCGGCCGCCCGGTGGTGCGGGCGCTGAACTCGGTCAACATCCCGCTCGGGCTCGAGGCCGGGCTCGCCATCGTCATCCTGGCCATCATCCTCGACCGCATGGCGCGCATCGGCGGGGAGGAGCGCAAATGAGCGCCGCCGTCGAGTTCAAGAACGTCGACATCGTGTTCGGCGAGGAGAAGGCGAAGGCGCTCGCCATGATCGACGCCGGCGCGACCCGCGCCGGGATCCTGGAGGCGACGGGCGCGGTGGTGGGCTGCGCCGGCGCCACCCTCACCGTCGAGCAGGGCGAGATCTCGGTGCTGATGGGCCTGTCCGGCTCGGGCAAGTCGACGCTGCTGCGCGCCGTCAACGGGCTGAACGCGGTGACGCGCGGCGAGGTCATCGTCCACGACCGCGGCCGCTCGACCGACGTGGTCTCCTGCCCGGAGGCGCAGCTGCGCCGCATCCGCCGCGAGAGCGTCGCCATGGTCTTCCAGCAGTTCGCGCTTTTGCCGTGGCGCACGGTGGAGGAGAATGTCGGCTTCGGGCTGGAGCTGGCCGGCGTGCAGCCGGCCGAGCGCAAGGAGCGCGTGGCAAGGCAGCTCGCGCTCGTCGGCCTCACCGAATGGGCGGGCAAGTACGCGCACGAGCTTTCCGGCGGCATGCAGCAGCGCGTGGGGCTCGCGCGCGCCTTCGCCACCGAGGCGCCGATCCTCCTGATGGACGAGCCGTTCTCCGCCCTCGACCCGCTGATCCGCACCAAGTTGCAGGACGAGCTTCTGGAGCTTCAGGCGCGGCTCAAGAAGACCATCGTCTTCGTCAGCCACGATCTGGAGGAGGCGCTGAAGATCGGCAACCGCATCACCATCATGGAGGGCGGCAGGATCGTCCAGACCGGCGCGCCGGAGGACATCGTGCTCGCCCCCGCCAACGACTACGTCCGCGACTTCATCGCCAACGTGAACCCGATGTCGGTGCTGACGGCGTGGAACGTCATGCGCGACCGCCGCGACCTGGAGGACGCCGGCGACGGCTGGGTCTGGCTCGACCGCCGCCGGACCTCGCGCTTCCGCCTCGACGAGAACGGGCTGGTCATCGCGGCCGAGCGCCACGGCAAGCCGGCGGTCTGGGTCTCGTGCGACCCGTTCCAGGCGCTCGCCGACACCGCCCACCACATCTACTGGGCCAAGCCCGGCACCTCGCTCAAGGCGGTGATGCAGGCCATGCACCAGTCGCGCACGGCCCCGGTCGCCCTGTTCGACGAGGCCTCGCGCTTCGTCGGCGCCATCGGCGTCACCGACGTGCTGGGCGCGGTGCTGCGGCGCTGAAGCGCGCGCTATGCCCCGTGCTCCTTGATGTAGGCGACCATCTGGTCGACCACGGTGCCCCAGCCTTCGTGGAAGCCCATCTCCTCGTGGCTCTTGCGCGTCTCCTCGTTGCCGTGGACGGCCACCGCCCGGTAGTGCGTGCCCTCGCCCCGCGGCGCAAGCTCCAGCACCGCCGTGAAGAACGGCTTCGGCGAAGGCCGGTATCCGGGCAGCAGCGTGTCGGTGAACACCAGCCGCCTGTTGGGCGTCACCTCGAGATAGCAGCCGACATTCGGAAACTCCTGCCCCTGGGGCGAGCGCATGGTGGAGCTGAAGATGCCGCCCGGCCGCAGGTCGATCTCGCAGGCGGCGATGCTCCACGGCTTCGGCACGAACCAGTGGCGCAGATGCTCCGGCGTCGTCCACGCTTTCCAGACGAGCTCGACCGGCACGTCGAGCTCGCGTTCGAGCACCAAGTCGAGCTTCGGGTCGACCGCAAATGTCTCGGATGTCATGTCCTGGCCTCCTCTTGCGCCGCCCGCAGGCCCAACATAGCGCGCCGCGCCGGCACGTCCACGCCCCCTGCCTGCCCCCTGGCGCCCCCTCCCCGACCGGCCCGGCGAGGCAACAGACCGCAGGGGACCGCGGGCGCCGGCGCGCCCGGCCACCTTGCGCCCCTCCCCGTCGGGCCGCTAAGATGCCGGCAATTGTTCAATTCACAACAATATTGTGGAGGAATCCCATGAATCCATCCGGACAGGTCGCGATCGTCACCGGCGGCGGCTCGGGTCTCGGCGAGGCGACGGCGCGCATGCTCGCGGCCAGGGGCGCGAAGGTCGCCCTGTTCGACATCGGCATCGAGCGCGCGCAGGCCGTGGCGGCCGAGATCGGCGGCATCGCCGTCAGGTGCGACGTGTCCAGCGCCGACAGCGGCGAGGCCGCCTTCGCCGAGGTGGCCGAGAGGCTCGGCGACGCGCGCATCCTCGTCAACTGCGCCGGCATCGCCATCGCCATGAAGACCACGGGCAAGGACGGCGCCCACCCGCTCGACATCTACCGCAAGGTGGTCGACGTCAACCTCGTCGGCTCCTTCAACATGATCCGTCTGTTCGCGGTGCGCGCCGAGGCGCTGGAGCCGCTGGAGGGCGGCGAGCGCGGCGTCATCGTCAACACCGCCTCCGTCGCCGCCTATGACGGCCAGATCGGCCAGGCCGCCTATTCCTCGTCCAAGGGCGGCATCGTCGGCATGACGCTGCCGGTGGCGCGCGACCTCGCCCGCTCCGGCATCCGCGTCATGACCATCGCGCCCGGCATCTTCTGGACGCCGATGCTCGCCGGCCTGCCGGAGGATGCGCAGAAGTCGCTCGGCCAGCAGGTGCCGTTCCCCTCGCGCCTCGGCCGGCCGGAGGAATATGCCGCGCTCGCGACCCACATCGTCGACAATCAGATGCTCAACGGCGAGGTGATCCGCCTCGACGGCGCGATCCGCATGGCCCCGCGCTGAGCCATGAGCGAGGGCGTTGCGGCCGGGACCGGCCCGCTCGCCGGGCTGACCGTCGTCGAGATGGCCGGCCTCGGCCCCGTGCCGCTCGCCGGCCTCATCCTGTCGGAGCTCGGCGCGCGCGTGGTGCGCGTCGAGCGGCTGGCCAGGGAGCAGGCGTTCCTCAACCTGCCGCCGCAATTCGACCTCGACCGCCACGGCCGCGAGATCCTGCGCGTCGACCTGAAGCGGCCGGAGGGGCCGGCGCTGCTGCTGGACCTGATCGCGAAGGCCGACATCCTGCTCGAAGGCTTCCGCCCCGGCGTGATGGAGCGGCTCGGCCTCGGCCCGGACATCGCGCTGGAACGCAACCCCGGCCTCGTCTACGGCCGCATGACCGGCTTCGGCCAGGACGGGCCGCTGGCCAACCGCGCCGGCCACGACATGACCTATCTGGCGCTGACGGGCGTGCTGTCGGCCATCGGACCCAGGGGCGGCAAGCCGGTGCCGCCGCTCAACCTCGTCGCCGACTATGGCGGCGGCACCATGTTCCTGATCGCCGGCGTGCTCGCCGCGCTCATCGAGAAGGGCCGCTCCGGCAGGGGGCAGGTGGTCGACGCGGCCATGGTCGACGGCGCCTCCATGCTCGCCGCCCCCTTCTTCGGCTTCCTCGCCGCCGGCATCTGGCGCGAGGGCCGCGGCTCGAACCTGCTCGATTCCGGCACGCCCTTCTACGACACCTACGAATGCGCCGACGGCGGCTTCGTCGCCGTCGCCTGCCTCGAGCCGCAGTTCTTCGCCGAGTTCTGCCGGCTGCTGCCGCTGCCGGACCATTTCGTCGCCGCGCAGTACGACCGATCGCGATGGCCGGCGCTGCGCGAGGCCATCGCCGCCCGCATCGCCGGGCAGCCGCGCGATCACTGGGCCGCCCTGTTCGAGCAGACGGACGCCTGCGTCGCCCCGGTGCTGTCGCTCGCGGAAGCCGTGCAACACCCGCACAACCGCGCCCGCGCCACCCACGCCACGGCGGAAGGCGGCCTGACGCGGCCCGCGCCCGCCCCGCGCTTCTCGCGCACGCAAGGCGCGCTGTCGGGGCAGGCCGTGCGCGACGCGGCCGCCACGCTCGCCGCCTTCGGCATCGAGCCCGGCGAGGCCGCGCGTCTTGCCAAGGACGGCATTGTCGGCCAATAAGGAGACAAATCGGCTCAACTTATTGGAGCGGCCCGCATGGGGGAGAAGACCGGGAACGTCCTGCGCCCGACCGACGACGAGGCGATCCGGCTCGCCCGCACGCTCCTGCGCACGGCGCGCCACGGCGCCATCGCCGTGCTGGAGCCGGGAACCGGGGCGCCGCTGGCCAGCCGGGTCGCCGTCGCCACCGACCATGACGGCGCGCCGCTGATCCTGGTTTCCGGCCTTGCCGCCCACACCGGCGGGATCGAGGCCGACCCGCGCTGCTCGCTGCTCTTGGGCGAGCCGGGCAAGGGCGACGCTATGGCGCATGCGCGCGTCACCATCGCCTGCCTGGCCGAGAAGATCGCCAGGGACGACCCGCGCCACGGCCGCCTCGAATGGCGCTTCCTGTCGCACAATCCCAAGTCGAAGCTCTATGCCGGCCTCGGCGACTTCGCCTTCTACCGGCTGGAGCCGCAGCGCGCGAGCCTCAACGGCGGCTTCGGCAAGGCTTTCGCCCTGACGCGGCAGGATCTCCTGACCGCCGGCGACCGGCTCGACGCCATCGCCGCCGCCGAGCGCGGCGCGATCGAGCACATGAACGGCGACCATGCCGACGCCATCGCCAACTACGCCTCGCATTTCGGCAAGGCCAGGGGCGACGAGGGCTGGGTCATGACCGGCATCGACGCCGACGGCTTCGACCTTGCCGCCGGCGACCGCGTGCTGCGCATCTTCTTCGAAAAACCCCTCGCCGACGCGCCCGACATGCACAAGACGCTGGTCGCCATGGCCATCGAGGCGCGCCAGGCCAGGGCAACGATTGGTCCAGGCTGACCGGCCCCCGTGCCCTTGCCAAAAACTCCCGACAAAGGCTTGTGATTGGGGAAGTTTGGACTACGTTAGGTTGCAGGCAGGTCGTGAAGCGGCTCGAATGCAACCTGCGGGGTCCACCAGACGTTTGTACCCCCGTAGCGTCTGGTGGAAGATGCGGCGATGGGGAAGAAATGATTTCAAAGCAACTTGTCGACAATGCCGACATGGTGGCGGAGTTTCTGTCCGCCATCGGCAACGGAAAACGGCTCGCCATCATATGTCACCTGTTGTGCGGCGAATTGTCCGTGGGCGAGATCGCGGAGAAAGTCGATCTGAGCCAGTCGGCGCTGTCGCAACATCTTGCCAAGCTTCGCAATATGGGCCTGGTCGAGACGCGCCGCGAGCGGCAGATGATCTACTATTCCTGCTCCTCCCCCAATGTGCGCCGCGTGCTGGCGACGCTCGACGACATCTTCGGCGCTCCGGCCATGGCCGGTGCCCGCTAGGCCGGCACTTCTTTTACCGCGGAAAGCGGGACGCGAGCCCCTTGACCTTCCAGCGACTGGAAACCCTATCTGTGTCGCCGACAGCAGAAAGGGAGCCCGGACAATGGACATCGTACTGAAGATCGAAGGCATGACCTGCGGCGGTTGCAGGGCCTCGGTGGAGCGGCTTCTGGCCGCCCAGCCCGGCGTGCGCAAGGCGAGCGTGGACCTGGCGCAACGCCGCGCCGTGGTGGCGGCCGACGACGGCGTCGCGCCGCAGGCGCTGGCCGACGCGGTCGAGGGCGCCGGTTACGACGCGCGCGTCGAAGGCTGAAACGAAACGTACAAGGCAGGCAAGACCATGACGACGGTGGCGCTCGACATTACGGGCATGACCTGCGCGGCCTGTTCCGCGCGGGTGGAGAAGGTGCTGTCGCGCCTCGACGGCGTCGACCGCGCCGAGGTCAACCTGGCGCTGGAGCGCGCCACGGTCGAGGTGGCGGACGGTGTGGCGCCGCAGGCGCTGGTGGCGGCGGTGAAGAAGGCGGGCTACGGCGCCAGCGTGCGCGCCGCCGACGAGGCCGGCCGTCGCGCCGCCGACGAGAAGCGCGAGGTCGAGCGCCGCGCCGAGGAGCGGCGCACGCTCGCCCGCTTCGTCGTCTCGGCGCTGCTTTCCCTGCCGCTGGTGATCGGCACGCTGCCGATGATGCTGGGCACCGGCCATGCCTGGATCGGCCCGTGGACGCAGGCCGCGCTCGCCACCGGCGTCATGCTCGTCTCGGGCACCCGCTTCCTGCGCGAGGCCTTCGCTGCCGTGCGCGGCGGCGGCGCCAACATGGCGGTGCTGGTCTCGCTCGGCACCTCGGTCGCCTATGTCTATTCGCTGGTGCTGGTGATTTCGGGCGACGTCCACGCCCATCTCTATTTCGAGGCGGCGGCCGTGGTGCTGACCCTCATCATGCTCGGCAAGTATCTCGAGGCGCGCGCTAAGCGCGGCACCTCGGCCGCCCTTGCCGCGCTCCACAAATTGCAGCCGCGCGAGGCCGAGCTCGTCGGCCCCGACGGTGCGGCGCGGACCGTGCCGGTCGAGAGCCTGAAGCCGGGCGACATGGTGCTGGTGCGGCCGGGCGGGCGCATGCCCAGCGACGGCACGGTGAGGCGCGGCCATTCGGCGGTCGACGAATCGCTGGTCACCGGCGAGAGCCTGCCGGTGGACAAGGAGCCGGGCGATGCGGTCGTCACCGGCACGGTCAACGGCGAGGCGGCGCTGGAGATCGAGGTCTCGGCCGTCGGCCCCGACACGCGGCTGGCGCGCATGGCGCGGCTGGTCGAGGAGGCCCAGACCGGGCAGGCGCCGATCCAGCGTCTCGTCGATCGCATCTCGGCCGTCTTCGTGCCGCTCATCCTCGTGGTGGCGGCGCTCACCTTCCTCGTCTGGTGGCTGGCGCTGGGCGATCCCACCGGCGGCATGGTGGCGGCGGTCGCGGTGCTGGTCATCGCCTGCCCCTGCGCGCTCGGCCTCGCCACGCCGACGGCGCTGGTGGCCGGCACGGGTGCTGCGGCCAGGGCCGGCATCCTGATCCGCGACATCGAGACGCTGGAGCGGGCGCAGGAGATCGGCGCCGTCGCCTTCGACAAGACCGGCACGCTGACGATAGGCAAGCCCGAGGTGGTGGCGGCCGAGGCCGATGCCGCAACGCTTTCGCTCGCCGCCGCCGTCGAGGCCCACAGCGAGCACCCGCTGGCCAGGGCGCTGGTGGAGAAGGCGACCGCCCAGGGCGTCCCCCTTCCCGTCGCCGCCGGCGTGCGCGCCATCCGCGGCAAGGGCCTGTCGGGCACCGTCGAGGGCAAGACCGTTTCGGTCGGCAACCGCCGCCTGGCCGAGGAGGCGGGCTTGGAGGCCGAAGCCCTCGACGCGCTCACCGCCCGTCTCGGCGAGGCCGGCACCGTCGCCTTCATCCTGGTCGACGGCGCGCTTTGCGGCGCGGTACGCTTCGCCGACACCGCCCGGCCGGAAGCCGCCTCCGTGGTGGCCGAGCTGAAGCGGCGCGGCCTGTCGCCGGTGATGCTGACCGGCGACAACGAGGCGGCGGCCGCGGCGATCGGCGGCGCGCTCGGCTTCGCCGACATCCGCGCCGGCCTCCTGCCCGAGGAAAAGGTCGAGGCCGTGAAGCGGCTCGCCGACGAGTTGGGCGACAAGGGCGTGGCCTTCGTCGGCGACGGCCTCAACGACG
This sequence comes from Hyphomicrobiales bacterium, assembly GCA_003577315.1. Lineage (GTDB taxonomy): Bacteria > Pseudomonadota > Alphaproteobacteria > Rhizobiales > Rhizobiaceae > Aerobium. The sequence continues at coordinate 141,727 of QEVK01000001.1, forward strand.
GGCCGGCGCTGGCCGCCGCGCGCCTCGGCATCGCCATGTCGTCGGGCGCCGACGTGGCGCGCGAGGCCGCCGCCATCACGCTGATGCGCACGGATCTGAGGCTGGTGCCGGCCGCGCTCGACATCGCGAAGAAGACGCGGCGCACCATCGCGCAGAATCTCGGCTGGGCCTTCGTCTACAACGTCATCGGCATTCCGCTCGCGGCCTTCGGCGTGCTGTCCCCGGCCTTCGCCGGCGCGGCGATGGCGTTCTCCTCCGTCTCGGTGGTGACCAATTCGGCGCTGCTGACGCGGTGGAAGCCGCGGCTTGCCGGCAAAAGCTGATGCCGGCGGCCGCTCCGATCCGCATCGACGACCCGGACGATCCGCGCATCGCCGGCTACCGCGCCATCCGCGAGCGCGACCTTGCCGGGCGCGGGCGCCGCTTCGTCGCCGAGGGCAAGGTGGTGCTGAACGTGCTGTTCTCCGCCCGACGCTTCGAGGCGGAGTCGGCGCTTTTGCTCGACCGCCGGCTGGAGGGGATGAAGGACACGCTGGCGCTGGCGCCGGCCGGCATGCCGGTCTATGTCGCCTCGCAGGCCGTGATGGACGCCGTCGCCGGCTTCCACATCCATCGCGGCGTGCTGGCGCTCGGCCTGCGGCGCCCGGACGAGGACGCCGACGCCCTGCTCGCCGACCTGCCGGCCGACGCGCTGGCGGTGGCGCTGTCGGGCATCTCGAACCATGACAATGTCGGCGCGATCTTCCGCAACGCCGCCGCCTTCGAGGCCGATGCCGTGCTTCTCGACGCCACCTGCTGCGACCCGCTCTACCGCAAGGCCATCCGCGTCTCGGTCGGCGCGGCGCTCAAGGTGCCGTTCGCGACGCTGCCGGACGAGGCGGCGCTGTTTGCCGCGCTCGACCGCCACGGCTTTTCCCAGATCGCCCTGTCGCCGGCGGGAAGCGACGACATCGCCGACATCCGCCGCCACGGCCGCACCGCGCTGTGGCTGGGAAGCGAGGGCCACGGCCTGCCGGCCGCGACCATGGCGCGCATGCGCACCGCCCGCATCGCCATGTCGGCCGGCTTCGACAGCCTGAACGTGGCGACGGCGGGCGCCATCGCGCTTCACCGGCTCTGGCGCGAACGATAGGCTCCGGCCCGGCCGGACGATCCCTATCCGGCGGTCTTCGCCCCGGCCGCCTTCTGCAGGGCGCGGATGCGCTCGGCGAGGCTGACGCCGCCGGCCGCGCCCGCCCCGGCGTCGCCGGCATCGGCCGCGAGCGCCTTGTGGATCGGCGAATCGGGCCCTTCCAGCCGCGCCGTCAGGCTGACCACCTCGGCGGCGAGGTCGTTGATGCGCTCGCGCAGCAGCGCGGTCTCGACGCGGTCCGCGCCGCCTTCGCCCCCGCCATCGCTCCCGGCGGCGGCGGGGCCGCCCCATTTCCTGTCCTGCACGGCGCGCAGCGCCTTGCTCTCGCGCGCCTGGACGGCAAGGTCCTGCTCCAGCCTGGCCTGCCGGTCCTGGGCGGCCGACAGCCGCGCCGCAAGCTTGCGCCCGGACTCGCTCGCCTCCTTCAGCTTCTCGCGCAGGCGGTCGAGGTCGCGCTCGCGCCGGTCGAGCTTCTCCTCGCGGTCCGACAGCGCCGCCGTCAGCTTCCCGGCATTGCGCTCGAGCACGACCACCCGGCGCTTTTCGCCGCGCAAGGCCTGCTCCAGCTCCCTGATCTGCGCGCCCGCCTCGCGCAGCCGCGCATCGGCCTGCCGGTGCTCTTCCCGCAGCGTCGAAAGCTCTCCGGTCAGCCGCTCGACATCCGCCTCCCGCGCCACCAGCTCGATCTGCCGCTCGGAGGCGTTGAAGCTCGCCTCGTCATACATGGCGCCGAGCTTCTCAAGCTCGGCCGCCCGCTCCTCCAGCGCCCGGTCGCGCCCGGCAAGCGCCTCGGAAAGGCGCGCCGCCTCCTCCTGCGCCTGCCGCAGCTCGGCGCGCAGCTCCCGCTCGCGCCGTTCGAGCTCGGCACGCGTCGCTTCCTTCTCGTCGAGCGCGTGGAGCGCGCGCCGCGTCTCGTCGCGGGCGCGGTCGACCTCCAGCGACTGCGCGGCGATCTCCTCCTTCAGCGTCTCGACCGTCACCTCCAGCTTGCGCGTGGCCATGGCGTATTGCGCGCGCGCCGCGTCCTTGTCGGCGCGGATCTCGGCCATAGACAGCGGCAGCGCCGCCTCGATGCGCCGGCGCGTCAGCTTGACCGCGCGCCGCCAGATCGACGGCGCGACCAGCACCGCCAGGAAGCCGGCGCCGAGAAAGCCGAGGAGGAAGATAAGCGTCGCCTGGATCACAGCCCTATGCCCGCCTTCGCCAGAGCCGCGCGCCGATGCGGGCGCGGCAGCCATCGCGCCCTATCTGCCACGCCGACATGGCGGGAATCCAGTGCCGCGCGCAAGGATGGGCCGGGAAAAAGCGGCCGCACCCGGCCTCAGAACGGGTTCCAGGTCGGGCTCTGCGTCAGCTTAAGATAGCCGACATTGATGCCCAGCCGCGCGCCGACGCCGGTGCGCACCGGCACGAGCAGGACATCGCCGTGCTTGAGAACGGTGAAGCCGAGGCCGGCGATGACATAGGCCGAGCCGGCGACGCCGGCATAGCGCTGGTAGAGCGAGGGAATGCTGTCGAGATTGTAGACCAGGATCATGGTGCGCGAGCCCTGGCCGCCGAAGTCCCAGCCGAGCGACGGCCCCTGCCAGTAGACCCGGTGGTCGCCGACATTCTTGGTGTAGAGCGTGCCTTCGCCATAGGTCAGCCCGCCGATCAGCGCGCCGGACCCCTCCTCGCCGAGGATGTAGCCGTTGGGCATGCCGTAGGAGGAGAAGATCGTCTCGATCAGGCTCGCCAGCCCGCCGGACGTCGCGCCGAAGAACTGGTGGCCGGAATCGACGATCTCCTGCGCGGAATAGGCCTGGGCCGCGTCGGCCCGCGCCGCCCCGGGCGCGGCCGCGGCCGCCGCCGCGACGACCAGCAACGCCGCGGCGAGACGCACGGGTAGAAGAGGAAAGAGCCTGCTCAACATGGCTTGCGATCTCCCTATCGGCCGCTCCGGCCACGCCTCCGACGCCGGCGGCCCGGACGGCCATCTTTTTCCGCGTCGATCGCAGCCAAACTATGACGCAAACCTTATCCAACCATTAACCATTACCGGGCGGGCGGATCGCCGCCTTTCTTGTGGCGGCCGCCGGGCTGTGTAACCAATACGCCACCCTGAAAAGGGTGATTCGCCGGCGCCGGAATCCGCTGCGCGGGCAAGACCGATCCGCACGACGAGGGGTGCCTATCATGAGCGATGTCCTGACCCTTTCCGCACCGGACCTTGCGGCGCTGCTGTGCAGCCGTGTCTGTCACGACATCATCTCGCCGGTGGGCGCGATCAACAACGGCCTCGAGCTGCTCGACGAGGGCGGCGCCGACGAGGACGCCATGCGCCTGATCCGCACCAGCGCCCGCAACGCCTCGGCCCGCCTCCAGTTCGCCCGCATCGCCTTCGGCGCGGCCGGCTCGGCCGGCATGCAGATCGACACCGGCGACGCCGAGGCGGTGGCCAGCGCCTTCCTCGCCAACGAGAAGCCCGAATTCGAGTGGCGCGGGCCGCGCGCGCTCCTGCCCAAGAACAAGGTCAAGCTGCTGCTCAACCTGATCCTGATCGCCAACGCCGCCATCCCGCGTGGCGGCAAGATCACGGTCGAGCTCGCCGGGCTCGAGACCGCGCCGCGCTTCACCCTGACCGCGAGCGGGCCGATGACGCGCGTTCCCGCCCGCTTCCTCGAGCTCCATTCCGGCGTGAAGCCGGACGAGCCGATCGACGCCCACGCCGTCCAGCCCTACTACACGCTGCTCCTCGCGCGCGAGGCGGGCATGACGATCGAGATCCGCGCCGGCGCCGAGGAGATCGTCCTGACCGCGCAATAGGCGGCCCGCGCGGCCGGCCGATCCGCGTTTACCGAAAATTCAGCCATCCGGTTACGGCGATCTTTACCGTCTGCCCCTATCTTCGCCCGTGACCGTCGCGCGGCCCGGGACAGCGGAAAATCCGCGCCCGGACGACAGGCGACGGGCCGCTGTCGGCGCGCCCGCGAACGCGCCCGGCGGTCCGGGCCGTGGGCGGCGAGCCATGGGGGTGGAACATGAAGCGCTGCATGATCGTCGACGATTCGAGCGTCATCCGTAAGGTCGCGAGCCGCATTCTCGGCGGCTCGGACATGATCGTCCAGGAGGCGGCCACCGGCGGCGACGCCCTCGTCATGTGCGCGGCGCAGATGCCCGACATCGTCATCGTCGACGCACGCCTGCCCGACATCGCCGCCGAGGACCTGATCCGCCGGCTCGTCGCGCTCAGCGCCTTCGTTCGGCCGCACATCGTCCTGTGCATGACGGAGTTCGACGTCGGCGCGATCATGCGCGCCAAGCGCGCCGGCGCCCGGGGCTACATCCTCAAGCCCTTCAACCGCTCGCAACTTCTGGAGCGCTTCCGCGACATGGATCTGGCGGCGTAGCGAATAGCGAATAGCGAATAGCGAATAGCGAATAGAAAGCAGAACAGGCCGCTGACGACGTCAACGGCCCACTATTCGCTATTCGCTATTCGCTTCTACGCGATTTCGCGGATGTCCTCGGGCTCGCGCAGCACATAGCCGCGGCCCCACACCGTCTCGATGTAGTTCTGCCCGCCGGACGCCGCGTCGAGCTTCTTGCGCAGCTTGCAGATGAAGACGTCGATGATCTTCAGCTCCGGCTCGTCCATGCCGCCATAGAGATGGTTGAGGAACATCTCCTTGGTCAGCGTCGTGCCCTTGCGCAGCGAAAGCAGCTCGAGCATCTGGTATTCCTTGCCGGTCAGATGCACGCGCTGCCCGCCGACCTCGACCGTCTTGGCGTCGAGATTGACCACCAGGTCGCCGGTGGTGATGACCGACTGCGCATGCCCCTTGGAGCGGCGCACGATGGCGTGGATGCGCGCGATCAGCTCGTCCTTGTGGAACGGCTTGGTCATGTAGTCGTCGGCGCCGAAGCCCAGGCCGCGCACCTTGTCCTCGATGCCGGCCATGCCGGACAGGATCAGGATCGGTGTCTTGACCTTGGACAGCCGCAACGTGCGCAGCACCTCGTATCCCGACATGTCGGGCAGGTTGAGGTCGAGCAGGATGATGTCGTAGTCGTAGAGCTTGCCGAGATCGACGCCCTCCTCGCCGAGGTCCGTCGTGTAGACATTGAAGCTCTCCGACTTCAGCATCAGTTCGATGCTCTGTGCGGTCGCACTGTCGTCTTCGATGAGCAGAACGCGCATTTATGTCCCCTTTCCCGCCGCCAGGCCGGGTTCAGCGAGAGTCCGGCTTCGCAGCGGCAACTGCCTGAATCGGAGGCTGCCATGCAATGGTTAACAAAATATGATTCTCCATTGCAAGCGATATTCGATCCATTCAGCTTTCGCCTACACCTCGTTGAATCCAAACGTAAATCGCAAAAACCGAAAGTTAATGCGATAGTTCAGGAAACGCAGATAAGCGACTCATCGGGAGTCGTTTTGCCGCGTCCGGCAGGCCAAGGCGTCTTTACCCGGCCTTAAGCCATCGCCGCTATGATTAACAATGCGCGTAAACGAATGGTTACCGGCCGCGCCGGCGCTTAGGAAATTGTTTCCCATGCCCGCGCAGCGCCGATCCGGAGGAAGACAAGGGCCGGCGCCGGCCGTTCAAGGGCGCAAGCGTATGCGTTTCGGGAGTAGCGAGTAATGAAGGCACGAGAGAACCTGGTGCGGCTGAAGCGGTTTCAGGTCAATGAAAAGCGCAAGCAGCTCACCCAGCTCGACATGATGATCGCCGAGTTCGAGCGCATGGCGGGCGAGCTGGACCTTCAGATCGCCGCGGAGGAGAAGAAGGCCGGCATCACCGACGTCAGCCACTTCGCCTATCCGACCTTCGCCAAGGCCGCCCGCCAGCGGCGCGACAACCTGCGCGATTCGCAGGCCGACCTGAAGCAGCAGCGCGAGAGCGCGCAGGCGCTTCTGGACGAGGCGGAGGCCGAGCTTGCCAAGGCGGAGGCGCTCGAGATGCGCGACGGGCGCGGGCGCGAGGCCGAGGGCGGACGCGCGGCCGCCGCCGGCTAGAGCCGCGTGCATCCCGACGGATGCGCAATGTTGCCCTAGCCTCTTGTTTGCGCACCGGATTTACCCGGAAAGTGCATACACTTTCCGGTCCGATGCTCTGGAGCCGCGTCCGCGCGACAGCGCCGGCGAGGACGACGCTCCCCGCCGCAGCCGGCCCTGCCCGGCGCAACCCTTGCCCCCTGTCCCGTTCCGAAAGGCCGATCCGTTGTCCGATACCGCCGCATCCGCTCCCGACGCCACGCTTTCGGCACGCGCCCGGCAGCTCGCGCTCGGCCTGCTCTATCCGCTGAAGCCCGGCCGTCTCCACGACGCGCCCCATCTTGCCGCCCGCATCGTGCTCGACACGCTGCGGCGGCGCCAGGGGCCGCCGGAGGCCGCGCGCATCGCCGCCCGGCCGGCCGGCTACGGCGGCATCGCCTGGGACGTCTCGACGCCGACCGTGCTCGAGGCGGCGCGCCGCGGCTTCTATCCGCATTCCCATGTCGGGCCGATGAAATGGTGGTCGCCGCCGCAGCGCGCGGTGATGATGCTCGACAAGGTACACATCGCCAGGCGCTTCCGCCGCACCATGCGCGCCAGCGACGCCGAGCTTTGCTTCGACCGCGACTTTTCGGCCGTGCTCGACGCCTGCGCCGCGCCCCGACCGGGACGCACGCCGCTGACCTGGATCACGCCGCGCGCCAAGGCGCTCTATCTGCGCCTGCACCGCGAGGGCCACGCCCATTCGGTGGAGATCCGCAACGCCGAGGGCGGGCTGGAGGGCGGCCTGTTCGGCCTCACCGTCGGCCCGGTCTTCTCCGCGCTGTCGATGTTCCACACCGCCGACAACGCCTCGAAATTCGCCATCGTCGGGCTCTACCACCATCTGGCCGAATGGGGCTTCACCGCCGTCGACCATCAGGTCATGTCGCCATGGGTCGAGACGCTGGGCGGCACGATCCTCAGGCGCGACGCCTTCGAGGCGCTCTTGAAGGCGCCCGCCCCGGCGGCCGCCGCACCCGGCGCGTGGACCGCGCTCTATCGCCCTGTCGACACCGCCGCATGGCAACCGTCCGGCCAGTCGGCCGGCGAGGCCGGGGCCCGCGCCGCGGCCTGACCGGGCCGCGCGGGGCCGCGCCTTCCCCCACCCGCCGCGACCGGAGGCCGCGCGAATGCCGGCCGCGGACGCAGACGGCCGCGCGCCCGCCCCTCACGAGGCAGGCGCGCGGCCCCCGGCAATGCCGGAACGACCTGTCGTTTCAGTGGCGATACTGCTGGATGCGGGTGGTGCGCAGGCCGGCCAGGCCGTATTCGTCGATCGAGGCCTGCCAGGAAAGAAACTCCTCGACGGTCAGCTTGTAGCGCTGGCACGCCTCCTCGAGGCTGAGCAACCCGCCGCGAACCGCGGCGACGACTTCCGCCTTGCGTCTGATGACCCAGCGCCTGGTGTTGGAAGGCGGCAGATCGGCTATGGTGAGCGGGCTTCCGTCAGGCCCGATGACGTACTTCACCCGCGGTCTAACCAGATCGGTCATCGTACTCTCTACATCTACTCAAAGCACCAATCGACGGGGATGCTACCGCGCCGTCTTTAAAATTTGCCTAAGCGGCCTCTAATGCATAGGTAAGAAATCTGAATCTGCCGTTAGGATTCTGCGCCGCATTTTATTCGCATTCGAGACATGCCGGCTTCTCCCCTCGCCGGAGCCCGCGGCGGGGCGCGATGTGGCGGCGCCAGCGACCTTGACCTATATTGCGGGCGCGGGCATTAGAGCAGCGGACCGAAAAGTGGAATCCGGTTGTCGGATTATCCCCGGCCCGCGACACAGCGGCAGGCCGCCGCCGGCGGACCGGGCCGCAGGGGGCGGCCCCGCGCCGCCGGAGCAACAGCCTATGCGAGCGGAATCTCTCGCCATGAACAGCCTCGATCTTCCCGGCCTGCCGCAGGACACGCGCGTCGTCGTCGCCATGTCCGGCGGCGTCGATTCCTCCGTGGTGGCGGGGCTGCTCAAACGCGAGGGCTACGACGTGGTCGGCGTCACCCTGCAGCTCTACGACCACGGCGCCAGCGTCCACCGCGCCGGCTCCTGCTGTGCCGGCCAGGACATCGACGACGCCCGTCGCGTCGCCGAGACGCTCGGCATCCCCCATTACGTGCTCGACTACGAGGAGCGCTTCCGCAAGGCGGTGATCGACCCGTTCGCGGAAAGCTACGTCGCCGGCGAGACGCCGATCCCCTGCGTGGCCTGCAACCAGACCGTCAAGTTCGCCGATCTCCTGGAGACCGCGCGCGAGCTTGGCGCGCACGCGCTCGCCACCGGCCACTACATCCGCTCGAAGCCCAACGGCGCGCATCGCGCGCTCTACCGCCCGGTCGACGCCGACCGCGACCAGAGCTATTTCCTGTTCGCCACCACGCAGGAGCAGATCGACTTCCTGCGCTTCCCGCTCGGCTCGCTGTCCAAGCCGCAGGTGCGCGCCGCCGCCGAGGCCATGGGCCTGGTCGTGGCCGCCAAGCAGGACAGCCAGGACATCTGCTTCGTGCCGCAGGGCAAGTATTCCGACATCGTCGCCCGGCTGAAGCCCGGCGCCGCGGCGCCGGGCGAGATCGTCCACATCGACGGCCGGGTGCTCGGCCGCCACGAGGGCATCGTGCGCTACACGATCGGCCAGCGCCGCGGCATCGGCATCGCCTCCGGCGAGCCGCTCTATGTCGTGCATCTCGACGCCGAGCATGCGCGCGTCGTCGTCGGCCCGCGCGAGGCGCTGGAGACGCGGGTGATCTTCCTGCGCAACACCAACTGGCTCGGCGACGGCCCGCTGGAGGCGCTGCCGGCGCAAGGGCTCGAGGTGTTCGCGCGCGTGCGCTCCTCGCGCCCGCCGCGCCCGGCCGTGCTGCATCACGAGGCGGGGACGAGCTGGGTCGAGCTTGCCGACGGCGAATGCGGCGTGGCGCCGGGCCAGGCCTGCGTCCTCTATTCCGACGAAGGCGGCGACGCGCGCGTGCTGGGCGGCGGCTTCATCGAGCGCTCGCAGCGCAGCCGCGAGGCCGAGGCCAAGCTGTCGCGGCTGGCGGCGCAGCCCGCCACGCATCACGGCGCATAGCCCCCGCAAGAGGCGCGAAGCGGCTTTCTTGCCGCCGCGCTTCAGTCGTGGGTGACGGTTCCGGCGGTGAGGATGCGCAGCACCCGCACCGCCTCCTCGCCGTCGGTGCGCGGCCGCTCGCGCGTGGCGATGCAGCCGATGAAGTGCTGCAGCTCGCGCGTCAGCGGCATGCCCGACGCCACCGGCACATAGGACGGCTCGTTGGTGGTGAAGGCCCAGTGGCCGCTGTCCTGCCACACGGCGTGGCGGTAGACGGCGAGCTTGCGGTCCCACGGCTCGACATCGTCGAACACGGCCATCGCCCTGGTGCCGACGACGGTGAGCCTGCGCTCGCGATAGGGATTGAGCCGCGAGGCGAACAGGTGGCTGCGCAGGCCGCCGGGAAAGCGCATGTGCAGATGCGCGAAGTCGCTCAGATGATCGAGGAGCGCCGCCCCCTCGCCGCGGATCTCGGTCGGCGCGGCCCCCGTGATGGCCAGGATCATCGACAGGTCGTGCGGCGCCAGATCCCACAGCGCGTCGTTCTCGGTGTGGAACTTGCCGAGGCCGAGGCGATGGGAGTGGATGTACTTGACCGTGCCGAGCTCGCCTTCGTCGATCAGCTGCTTGAGCTGCTCGAAGGCGGGGTGGAAGCGCAGCACATGGCCGACCATGAACACGCGGCCGTTGGCCTCGGCGGCGGCGACGGCGCGCTCGGCATCGGCGACGTTCAGCGCGATCGGCTTCTCGACCAGCACGTCCTTGCCCGCCTCGACGGCGCGGATCGCGACCTCGGCGTGGAACTGCGGCGGCAGCGCCATGACGATGGCGTCGACGTCGTCGCGGTCGAACAGGACGTCGGGCTCGATGGCCAGGCAGTCCTGCTCGCTGGCGAAGCCTTCGGCGCGCGCGGGATTGGCATCCGAAACGGCGTGGAGCGCGCCCAGGGACTTGAGGGTGCGGATGTGGTTCGAGCCCCAATAGCCGCATCCGAGGACGGCGATACGCGGTTTCATGAATTGTATGACCGAAAGACCTAGCGCCCGAGACATAATCGTGCGCCGGGGCGAACTCAACCCCGCGGCCCGCGAAAATGCGGATCGCGGCCGGCGCGGCATCGGCGCGTGCGCGCGGCGCACCGATGCGAAGGGCGGCCTGAAGGATGACGCGACGGGCCGACTTGACAGGCCGAGCGGCGCCACCTTATATCCGCGCGACCTTGGCGGCCGCCTCGGCCCGCGGACGAGCTCCGCCGGCTCCGAAAGCGCGCCGCACCGGGGCGGAGTAGCTCAGTCGGTTAGAGCAGAGGAATCATAATCCTTGTGTCGGGGGTTCGAGTCCCTCCTCCGCTACCATTGATCCCGAATAGGAAAATCAGCTAGTTAACGGCCCCATGGGGGTTCGGAGACTGTGAGACATCTCACGCCAATGTACGCGGAGATGTCATGGCACGTACTTCCTATCTGGCGAGGCGCGACGGTCGCTATTTCATGCAGGCCCGTTTCGCGGTTCAATGTGCGCCGCTTGTCGGGAAGCCACTCTACCGGGCATCCCTCGGGACAAGTGAATATCGCTCCGCGAGACGACGGCTGGCGGAGTGCCTCAACTGGTTTCTGGTGATGAACGAAAGCGTCGATTTCCCCTCCCTCTTCGAGAAAAACGTCGCTCAACTACGGACCTATCTTCAGGACTCGTGGCCAATTTCCGAGGATTGTCAACGGCGGAGTAAAAGTCGGCCATTGGGCGGCGCAAAAGTAGTCCACTTGGCGGCGCATTTGGGGAACGCCGGGAGGGCGTAGCCCGACC
>QEVK01000002.1 GCA_003577315.1 Hyphomicrobiales bacterium
GCGCCTCGCAGAAAAGGGAAAAAGTGGACGACTTTTACGCCGCCCGCAGCGGGACTATCCCGCCGCTGCCGTGGTCGACTTTCTCACCGCCGTTCTCATTTTGTTGAAGACGTTGTTGCCGATGTATTTCTCGTTGGTCAGCACCTGATGGACTGTCGCCCGCGTCCATGACCGGTCGAGATCGGTGCGCAGTCCGTCGGCGTTCAGGGCATCCGCGATCTCGCGCTCGGATCGGCCGTCCTCGACGAACATGCGATACATGCGCCGGACGACGTCCTGTTCGTCCTCGGGACCGGGGACGAGAATGACCCTGTCGGTCTGAAGGCTCTTCTGCTCACCGCGCGACAGCTCGCCCTTGGGATTGCCGTGCTCGTCGATCAGCACCCGGCGCAATCCGTATCCGGGCGCGCCGCCCTGACGAAAACCGAGTTCGACGAGGCGGCACTGGCCCGCGAAGACCTTCACCGAGAGCTCGCGGCTGTATTCGCCCGCCATGACCCGCTTCACGGTCTTCAGCAGGTTCGAGCCGATGCTGCCGTCATTCTCGAACTGCTCGCCGCAGTAGTGGACGCGGATCCCGGCGCGCGAGCAGACATGCTCATGGTAGGCGCCTTCGTCGGCATCCTGAAACCGACCCCAGCGGCTGACGTCATAGACGAGGATCGCCTTGAAGTCGGCGTGCCCGGATTCGACCTCTGCCATCAGGTTCTGCAGCGCCTCGCGGCCGTCGAGGCGTAGCCCGCTCCGACCGGAATCCTCGAAGACACGCAGGATCTCAAGACCGCGATCCGATGCGTATTTGCGGATGACGTCGAGCTGGTTCTCGGTCGAGTATTTTTGGTGGTCGGTCGACATCCGGACGTAAGCGACCGCAGGCACATCCATCTCGGGCGGCCCGTCGCTCCCTTCCGAATTGGTCGTCCATCGACCGCCCACGCGCGCATCTCCTCGTCATTCCAGGCAAATTCCTCCAGTCCGCGCAAAGCTGCGGCTGAATCCCCGTGTCCATGTAACGCGAGGGAGTCTGGAATGTCGTTTCCGAAAAAGGGCAAGTTCTTTCCGAAAGAAAACGGGTATACTGAGAATGGTCGTCACGAGCCGGACAACTGGTTCGCCGCTGAGATCGCATCTACCCTGAAGCGATCACTCGGGGACAGTCGGGCGGGGGCGAAGATCGTCGCCTCCTGGACCGGCGCCAACGAGAAGACGGTGAAGAACTGGTTCGCCGGCAGATACGGTCCGAGCGGAGAGCACCTGGTCGCCCTGGCGCGACATTCCGACGAGGTGTTGGGGGTGTTCCTCGCAATGGCCGGGCGGGAGGAGCTCATGGCGGCTACGAAGCTCGCGACTGCCGAACGGGCAATCGAGGAGCTGCTGGCGGCCGTCCGTCGGTTGGCGGTCGACGATGAACCCGGCGACAGCGAAGCATCGCCTGACGAGGCGGAATTTACCGTCCGCCAATGACGCGCAGGATTTCGCAACGTTCCCGTGCCATTTGACTTGGCACGGGAGAGAGTTGGGTGCCTGAGTCAGCCGCTCCGCCATTAATCCCTGAAAACAAAGGGGAAGTTCTCGATCCCGACGGGACGGCCGAACGATGCGCCGCTTCCGCGTCCTGCGTGGCGACGGACGCCACGTTGCGTAGCCGTCCTCCCGCCATCGGCCCGGCGTTGAGTGTTGCGCCGAACGGATGCGTGAACAGGCGCTGGAACCGGGCGTTGCCCGCCGGCGGCGCCGCTGCCCCGCGCGGGCCGGCGGCAGCGGATGCCCCGCCGCTGGCGCCGCTGTGCTGCCGGACGGCCTGATGCGGTGCCGTTTCCACATCGGGACGAGGATCAGATGATCGCGGAGGCAGGCCGCGAGACGGGCGGGGGCATGTCGGCGCGCGCGGCCCTTTACGGCGGGCGATCGCCGCTCGCGCGTCTCACGCCGCCGTCAGGGCCGAGCGCGAGGTCTTGCGGCCGCTTTCGAGCAGGTTGCGCGTATAGGCATCCTGCGGCGCGGCGAACAGCGCGTCGGTCTTGCCCTCCTCGACGATCCTGCCCCGCTTCATGACGACGATGCGGTCGCACAGCTCGCGCACCACGGCCAAGTCGTGCGAGATGAAGAGATAGGTCAGGTTGAGCTCGCCGCGCAGCGCGCGCAGGAATTCGAGGATCTGCGCCTGCACCGACACGTCCAGCGCCGAGGTCGGCTCGTCCAGCACCAGGAGCCTGGGCTTGAGCGCCACGGCGCGCGCGATGCACACGCGCTGCTTCTGCCCGCCCGACAGCTCGTGCGGATAGCGGTAGCGGAACGCGCGCGGAAGCTGCACGGTGTCGAGCAGCTCGTCCACCCGCCTCTCGATCTCGTGGCGCGACAGCCCGGTCTGGATGCGCAGCGGCTCGCCGATGGCGTCGCCGATGGTATGGCGGCCGTTGAGCGCGGAATGCGGGTTCTGGAACACGAGCTGCATGTGCCGGCGCATCCGCCGCAGCGGCTCGCCGGACAGCGCGGTGATGTCGGTGCCGTCGAAGCGCACCGTGCCCGAGCTGGGTTCGATCAGCCGCAGCACCAGGCGCGCCACCGTCGACTTGCCCGAGCCCGATTCGCCGACGATGCCGAGGATTTCACCGGCGTCGACGTCAAGGTCGATGGCGTCGACCGCGCGAAGCTCGCCCTTGGGCGTGGCGTAGATCTTCGTCAGCGCCTTGACCTCGAGAAGCCTGGCGGGCGTCGCGGCGGCGTCGCCGGCCGGCCGGGCCGGCAGCGGGCCGTCGATGTCCGGCACGGCGGCGAGCAGGCGGCGGGTGTATTCGTGCTGCGGCGCGCGCAGCACGTCGCGCGTCTCGCCTTCCTCGACGATCTCGCCGCGATACATGACGGCGCATCGCCTGGCGACCATGGCGATCGCCCCGACATCGTGGCTGATCATGATGACGGTGAGGTTGAGCCGCGCCACCAGCTCGTTGATGAGCTCGAGCACCTGCGCCTGCACCGTCACGTCGAGCGCCGTGGTCGGCTCGTCGGCGATCAGGAGATCGGGCTCGCCGGACAGCGCCATGGCGATCAGCACGCGCTGGCGCATGCCGCCCGAAAGCTGGTGCGGGTACTGGTCGCACACCCTGGCCGGGTCGGGAATGCCGACCTGGTCGAGCAGCTCCTCCGCGCGGGCGCGGCGCGCGGCCGCCGGCATCGTCTTGCCGGTGGCGCGGTTGTGCGCGGCGATGACGTCGCCGATCTGCTGCCCGATCGAGAACAGCGGGTTGAGATAGGTCATCGGGTCCTGGAAGATCATCGAGATCCGCACGCCGCGGATCTTCTTCCAGCCGCGGTCGTCGAGCGCGGCGAGGTCGATGCCGTCGAAGCGGACCGAGCCGGAGACGATGCGCGCGCGCTTCGGCGCGATGCCGAGGACGGAGCGCACGAGCACCGTCTTGCCCGAGCCGGATTCGCCGACGATGCCCAGCGTCTCGCCGCGCCGCACCGTCAGGTTGACGTGCTTGAGGACGTGGACGGGCCCGTCGAACGTGTCGATGTCGAGCGTGTAGTCGCGGATTTCGAGAAGCGCGCTCATTGCTCCCGGCTCCTCGGGTCGAGAATGTCGCGCAGGCCGTCGCCCAGAAGGTTGAAGCCGAGCACGGTCAGGAAGATGGCGGCGCCGGGGAAGAACGAATACCACCACCAGTCCGGCATGTAGCTGCGCGCGACCGAGATCATCGCGCCCCATTCGGGCGAGGGCGGCCGCGCGCCGAGCCCGATGAAGCCGAGGCTCGCCGCCGACAGGATCGCCATGCCCATGTCCATGCTCATCTTGACGATGATCGGCGACCAGCAGTTGGGCAGGATGTGGTGGCGCAGTATCCAGGGCGTGCGCGCGCCGATCGAGCGCGCCGATTCCACGAACAGCTCCTCCTTGACCGACAGCGTCTTGGCCTCCACCAGCCGCACGTAGCCCGGCCACCAGACGATGGCGAGCGCCAGCACGCAGTTGGTGATGCCGGGGCCGAGCGCGGCGACGATGGCGAGCGCCAGCGCAAGGCCCGGCACGGAAAGGAACAGCTCGGTGACGCGCATGATGACCGCGCGCGTCAGGCCGCCCTTGTAGCCGGCGATGATGCCGAGCGGCACGCCGATGCCGGCGCCCAGGCCGGTGATCAGGATGCCGATCCACAGCGAGGTACGCGCGCCCACGATGACGCGCGAGAAGATGTCGGAGCCCATCTCGTCGGTGCCGAACCAGTGCTCGGCGCTCGGCGGCTGGAGGCGGTTGGCCATGTCGAACGAGCCGGTCGTGTGCTCGGGATAGGGCACCAGCCACGGCCCGAACGCGGCCAGGAACAGGAACAGCAGCACCAGCGCCAGCCCCAGCATGGACGAGAAGCTCGCCGCGAACACGTGCGCGTAGAGGCGCCACTGGCGGATCCGGCTGGCGTGGCGCTCGCCGAAGGTCGGACGCGGCGACGAGGTCTGGCTCGGCGTCATCCCGAATTCCTCAGCCTTGGGTCGATCCAGGCATAGGCGAGGTCGACGACGGTGTTGGCGATGATGAAGAAGAAGCCGATCAGCAGCGTGACGCCGATCACCGGCTTGAAGTCGGAGGCGAGCGCCGACGACACGGCGTAGAGGCCGATGCCGGGCCAGTCGAACACGGTCTCCACCAGCACGGTGGAGCCGAGCATCCAGCCGAAGCGCAGGCCGATCATGGCCAGCGTCGGCAGCATGGCGTTCTTGAGCGCGTAGAGCGCGACGATGCGGCGCGAGGACAGGCCGTGGGCGCGCGCGGCCACGACATGGTCGGATTGCAGCACCTCGACCATCTCGGCGCGATTGACGCGCAGGATCGAGGCAAGGCACGGGAAGGACAGCACCACCGCCGGCATGATGATGTGCGACAGCGCCATCCAGAACGTCGAGAACTGGCCGCGCAGCAGGCTGTCGACCAGCAGGAAATGGGTGATCGGCTCGGGCGGCCGCGCCACCAGCGGCAGCCGGCCGGACACCGGCAGCAGGCCGAGCTCGACCGCGAAGAGCAGTTGCAGCAGGATGCCGAACCAGAAGGCCGGCAGCGCCACGCCCGAGATCGAGAAGATGCGGGTGGCGTGGTCGAGCCAGCTGTTGCGGTAGACCGCCGACAGGATGCCGAGCGGCACGCCGACGACGATGCCGAGCCCCATGGCCACGAGGACCAGCTCGAGCGTGGCCGGCGCATAGCGCATCAGCTCGTCGAGGACCGGCCGGGTGGTGACGATCGAGATGCCGAGGTCGCCTTGCAGCAGGTCCGACATGTAGACGACGAACTGCTCGGGCAGCGACTTGTCGAGGCCGTGCTGGACGCGGATGGTCTCGACCATGTCCTCGGTCGCGTTGGGGCCGGCGACGAGGCGGGCGGGATCGCCGGGCGCCACATTCGTGATGAGGAATGTGAGCGCGGCGATGCCCAGCATCGTGGCGGCCAGCGTGACCAGCTTTCGCAGTGTGAAGCTCAGCATGTCGGTCTTCCGTCGGCGCGGGAAGGAACGGGCGTTCCTTCCCGCGGGGTTCCGTCGCGCTATTCGGCGTCGATCCACAGCGGGTAGAGATCGACCTCGCCGGTGAAGCGCACGGGGCTGAACTGGAAGCCCTTCAGGTAGTCGCGATGGGCCCAGCGCCGGTTCTGCAGCATGCCGAACACTTCCGGCTGGTCGGCGACGATCTGCGTCTGGATCTCGGCGTAGAGCCTGGCGCGCTCGTCCCAGTCGGTGCTGGCGCGGGCCTGGTCGATCTTCTGCGACACCTCGGCGTTGTCGTAGAAGGCCATGGCGTAATACTGGCCCCAGCTGTTCTTGTGGTACTGGTAGGCCACCGCGTCGGGATCGGTCGAGATCGGGGTGACGTAGACCGAGGTCATCGCCGGCGAGGTCTCGACGCGCGAGCCGTTGGCGACCATGTTCGGCCACTGCTCGGGCGTGATCTCGACATTGATGTTCAGCTCCTTCAGGTTCTCCAGAAGCACGAGGCCGATGCGCCGCGCCTCCTCCAGCCCCGCGACGTGGACGTAGGGCAGGGTGATGCCGCCGTCGGGATAGGCCGACCTGGCGAGGTATTCCCTGGCCTTGGCCATGTCCTTGCGCGGGATGTCCGGCACGGCGATGTGGCCGCGCATGGCGTCGGGCAGCGGGCTGGTCTGGAGCGAGGCGGCGCCGTTGTAGATCTGGATCAGCGCGTCGTAGTCGAACGCATAGGCGATCGCCTTGCGCAGGTTGAGGTCGGCGGTCGGGCCCTGCTGGGTGTTGAACTTGATGCCGAAGGTCGTCATGCCCTTGTGGTCCTGGATGACGAGGCCGGGCACGTTGGCGATCTGGACGTAGTCGTCCGAGGTCAGGCCCTCGGCGATGTCGACCTCGCCGCGCTGCAACGATGCCTTCTGGGCGGCGGGCTCGCGGATGATGCGGTAGATGACGCCGGCGGGGCGCTTGTCGGCCTGCGGCCAGCCCTTCCAGTAGTCGGCGACCGATTCGAGCTCGTAGAGCACGTTCGGCTCCCAGCGGCCGATCCTGAACGGGCCGGAGCCGGCCGCGTTCTCGGTCAGCCAGGCTTCGCCGTAGTCGCCGTTGACCTCGTTGGCCTGCACCTGGGCCGGGTTGACGACGAACCACCACGGCAGGAACGACAGGAACGGCGCGTAGGGCGCCTTCAGCTCGAACTTCACGGTGCGGTCGTCGACGACGCTGATGCCCTCGGGCGCGAGGAAGTCCTTCAGCATCCAGGCGACGCCCTTGTTGAGCTTGAGCCCGCGCTCGAAGGAATAGCGCACCGCTTCCGCCGTGACCGGATCGCCGTTGTGGAACCTGGCGTTGTCGACCAGCCTGAAGGTCCAGGTCTTGCCGTCCTCGCTGGTCTCCCAGCTCTCGGCGAGCCACGGCTTGATCTCGGCCGGGTCGCCTTCGTACTTGACGAGCGCGTCGTAGACCGCCTGCTGGACCATGCGCGTCGACCAGTCGTAGCGCACATGCGGGTCGAGCACGGGGATGGCCTGGCGGCCGGCGAACACGATGATGTTGCCGTCGGGCGTGCGCTCGAACGCGCCGGCGGGCCCGGCGAGCATCGAGCCCGCGAGCAGGGCCCCGACGACCGTGGACAGGAGGAGCTTTCTCGTCATGTCAGTGTTCCCTCTTGATTTTGAACAGGTTGGCCTGGTTCGTTCTCAGATCATCTGGCGCACGACGCCGGCGACGAGGCGTCGCGACAGCAGCACCGGCGCGTCGATCGCCGAGCGGACCTCGCAAAGCATCGCGTCGGAGTAGCCCATGCAGTGCATGACGACGAGGTCGCAGCCGGCGACGCCCCTGGCGCGCGTCGCCATGTCGTCGCCCGCATAGGGCGAGGCGGAGACGACCTTGGGGTCGCCGGCGAACACGTGGCGCTTCGCGAACTCCGCGACCTGACGCTCCAGCGGCACGATGACGCCGAGCTGCCGGCAGGAGGCGGCCAGCGCCTCCACGGTCGAATCGACGATGCGCTGGGCCTCCACCACGAGCGTGTTCTTCAGCGGGTCGATGCGCGTGCCCGTGCACAATAGCACGATCAGGTCGAAGCCGGCGGCGTCGATTTCGGCCAGAAGCGCGTTGAGGCGCTCCTCCGTGCGCTCTTTGGAGACGACGATCTCCTCGCCGCTTCTCAGGCGCGTCGCGAAGGACAGCTCGCCGTCGCGGGCGCGAAAGCCGTCGAGGCCGGCGCCGTCGAGGCCGTCGAGAACGCCGAACTCCTCATGGGCGGGGGCGCGTTCCAGTCCCGCGGCGATCTCCGCCATCATCTCCGGCACGATGTCGCTGCGCGGCGTCTGCCCGATGGTGACGAAAGCTATGCGCGAAACGCTGGCCATGCGCGGCTCCGGTCTTCCTTGCGTGGAATTCAGAAGATCGAGCGTAACCGCCGAAAAGGCATCCGCACTATAGGGAGTATTCCCTAGTCGGCCGCCGCGAGGATGCGCGGCGGCCGGGGGGGAGGGGGAGGAGCATGGCGGCCGCCTTCGTCGCGGCCGGCGGGGGGCTCAGGGATGGCCGGCGGAGACCACCATGCGGATGAGCGCGCCGGAGGAGGTGACCTCCATCTTGCTCATGACGTTGGAGCGGTGGATCTCCACCGTCTTCGGGCTGATGTCGAGCTGGCGGGCGATCGCCTTGTTGGACAGCCCCTCGGCGACCAGCGACATGACCTGCCGCTCGCGCGGGGTCAGGCGCATCAGCCGCTTGGAGAATTCCGGCGGAAGGCCCGGCAGGCTGATGCGCTGCGGGCGGTAGAGCAGGAGCCGGATGGCGCTGGCGATGATGCGCCGGGCCAGCACCACCGGCTTGCCGGACGCCTTGGCCACCATCTCCCGGTCGGCCTCGGTGAAGCTGACGGAGTTCAGCACGATGATCTCGCATTCGGCGAGGTCGAGCAGCGCCCGCGCCAGCGATTCGCGGTCGCCTTCCGCGGCGTGGGTGGCGGTGACGCGGTATGGCTGAAGCGCCGGGATGTCGAGCTCGTTGATCTGGCGGGCCAGCGGCTGGATCAGGCCCACGGACGAGCCCTGCGCGGCAAGCGAGATGACGGCGGATTCGAGCGCGCGCTGGGCGTTGACCGTCGGGCAGGTGCTCTCGAAGTCGCGGAAAAGGCCGGTCGAGAGGATGACCACGAGATCGTACTCGTTCGAGCGGAAGCCGGCGACGAGCCTGGCCATCCGCTCGCCGATGCGGACCTTGGACACCACGATCCGGCTCTTGTCGGCGAGCTTGGTGATGATGCTGGTCTCGCCCGGGCGCACGCGCAGCGCGTCGATCTCGCGCGGCGTCAGCCCGTCCAGCGCGCCGAGCTCCAGCGCCTCGATGGGGATGTCGAGATTGCACAGCATCTCGCCGATCAGGTCGGAGCGCGGCGTCTGGCCCACGCTCACGAACATCACGCGCCGCACCCGTTCGGCGTGGTCGCCCTGCGAGGGTTCCTGCTCTATATCGTGCGCATCAGACGCCAAAGGCACTCCTTCGCCAGTTCTTGCGGCCGTTCCTTTCGCACACTTCCGCGAGCTAGGGGCAGTCCCCTATATGTTTCACGGCGCCTCCGACGTTAGCTTCTAGCATATCTTTCGGAGGTGAACATGATCCGTGACTTCGCGGCGGACGAGATCGATCCGTTGGCCATAGGCGCCTGGATACTGGGAACCGGCGGCGGCGGCAGCCCCTATCTCGCCCAGCTCAACCTGAAGAAGCTCTATCGCGACGGCCGTCGCTGCAAGCTCATCGATCCGCTGGCGCTCGACGACGGCGACGCCGTCGCGGTGGTGTCGAAGATGGGCGCGCCGCTGGTCGGGCAGGAGCGCCTGGTCGATCCCGCCCATCTCGCCCGCGCCGTGCGGCTGATGGAGGAATATACCGGCAAGCCGTTCCGCGCGGTGATGAGCGTCGAGATTGGCGGCGGCAACGCGCTGTCGCCCTTCCTGGCCGGCGCCGTCCTCGACATCCCCGTGGTGGACGCCGACGCGATGGGCCGGGCCTACCCCGAAGCGCAGATGACCTCCTTCGCCATCGGCGACCTGCAGATGTACCCGCTCACCCTCGTCGACTGCCGCGACAACGAGGCGATCGTCGCCAGGGCGGCGAGCTGGAAATGGATGGAGCGCATCTCGCGCAAGATCTGCACCGAGGTCGGCTCCACCTCGGCCACCTGCAAGGCGCCGCGCACCGGCAAGGAGGTCAAGGAATGGGGCGTGCTCCATACCGTGACCAAGGCGACCAGCCTCGGCCGCGCCGTGCTCGGCGCGCGCGCGGCGCACGCCGACCCGGTCGCGGCCGTGCTCGATCACGAGGGCGGCGTCGAGCTGTTCCGGGGCAAGGTCGTCGACGTCGACCGCACCACGACCGGCGGCTTCCTGCGCGGCGCGGCGAAGATCGAGGGGCTCGACGGCGACCGCGGCTCGACGCTGGAGCTTTCGTTCCAGAACGAATGGGCGGTCGCCTTCCGCGACGGCGCGCCCATCGCCATGACGCCGGACCTGATCTGCCTTCTCGACACGGTCTCGGGCGAGGCGATCGGCACGGAAACCGTCCGCTACGGGCAGCGCGTCACCGCCGTGGCGCTGCCGGCGCCGGCCGTGCTCCAGACGCCCAAGGGGCTGGAGCATGTCGGCCCGCGCGCCTTCGGCTACGACATCGAGTTCAAATCGGTATTCGCATCATGAAACGCATTGGCATTGATGTCGGCGGCACCAACACGGATGCCGTCCTGATCGACGGCGAGACGGTGCTCGACGCCGTCAAGCTTCCCACGACCTCGGACGTGATGCAGGGCGTCGTCAACGCCATCGGCTCGGTCATGGCGCGCCAGCCCGGCGGCGCGAGCCCGGTCGATGCCGTGATGATCGGCACCACGCACTTCACCAACGCCGTCGTCGAGCGCGCGCGCCTGGAGCGGGTCGGCGCCATCCGCATCGCCATGCCGGCCGGCGCGTCGCTGCCGCCCATGGTGGACTGGCCCGACGACCTGCGCGAGGCCGTCGACCCGATGAGCTTCATGGTCGAGGGCGGGCACGAATATGACGGGCGCCCGCTCGTGCCGCTGGACCGGGAGGCCGTGCGCGAGGCCGCGATGCGCATTCGCGACGCCGGCATCCGCTCCGTCGGCATCACGGCCCTGTTCTCGCCGCTGACCACCGAGTGCGAGACCGAGGCCGCCGACATCGTGCGCTCCGTCATCCCGCAGGCGCGCATCACGCTGTCGCATACGCTCGGGCGCATCGGCCTGCTTGAGCGCGAGAACGTCACGCTGCTGAACGCCGCCCTTCAGGGGCTGGGCGAGGGCACCGTCGACGCCTTCGCCGAGGCGCTGCGCGAGTCCGGCATCCACGCGCCGTTCTACCTGACGCAGAACGACGGCACCGTCGTGCTGGCGCGGGTCGCGGCGGCGAACCCGGTCTACAGCTTCGCCTCCGGCCCGACCAACTCGATGCGCGGCGCCGCGTTCCTGACCGGGCTCAAGGAGGCGATGGTCGTGGACGTGGGCGGCACCACCTCCGACATCGGCTGCCTCGTCGGCGGCTTCCCGCGCGAGGCCAACAACGTCGTGGAGGTGGGCGGCGTGCGCACGCTGTTCCGCATGCCCGACCTTCTGCCGATGGCGCTCGGCGGCGGCACGATCATCGACCTCGACAAGGGCACGATCGGCCCGCGCAGCGTCGGTTACCGCATCACCAGCGAGGCGCTGGTGTTCGGCGGCTCCACGCTGACCACGACGGACGTCGCCGTCGCGGCCGGGCTGGTCGAGATCGGCGACCGCGACCGGGTGAGGCATCTCGACCGGGGCGTCGTCCGCGACCTGCTCAAGCGCATCGAGGTCATGGTCGAGGACAATGTCGACCGCATGAAGACCTCGGCCGAGGGCGTCAGGCTCATCGCGGTCGGCGGCGGCTCCTTCCTCATCCCCGAGCGGCTCAAGGGCGCGAGCGAGGTGCTGCGCGTCGAGCATGCCGGCGTGGCCAACGCGCTCGGCGCCGCCATGGCGCAGGTGTCGGGCGAGGTCGACCAGGTCTTCTCCGGCATGGGGCGCGACGCCGCGCTGGCCGAGGCCGTGAAGATCGCCCGCGAGCGCGCGATGGAGGCGGGCGCGAGGCCCTCGTCCATCGTCACGCTGGAGGCCGAGGACATCCCGATCGCCTATCTGCCGGGCGACGCCCGGCGCGTGCGGGTGCGGGTGGTCGGCGACATCTCCTTCTCCAGGACCTCGAAGGCGGCCTGAGCCGGCGCCCGGCCTTCCCGCATGCTTGCCTGACCCGAGGCCCGCCGCCCGTGGCGGGCCTTCGCTCATTCCCCGGCCTTGCGGTTGTAGACGTCCTCCAGCCGCACGATGTCGTCCTCGCCGAGATAGCTGCCGGTCTGCACCTCGATCAGCACCGCGGGCTCGGCGCCGCGGTTGGCCAGCCGGTGGACCGTGCCCTGCGGCACATAGGCCGACTGGCCGGGCAGGAGCGTGCGCGTCTGGCCGCCGATGGTCACCTCGGCCTCGCCCGTCACCACCACCCAGTGCTCGGCGCGGTGCGTGTGCTTTTGCAGCGACAGCACCCCGCCCGGCGCCACCACCGTGCGCTTGACCTGATAGCCGTCGCCCCGGTCGAGCCGCTCGTAGCTGCCCCACGGCCGCAGCGTCAGCAACGTCTCCACCGCCTCCGGCCGGCCCTCGGCGGCAAGCCGCTCGACCAGCCCGCCGACGTCGCCGGCATGCGCCTTGGGCATGACGAGCAGGCAGTCGCGGGTCGAGACCACGACCGTGTCGCGCACGCCGACGAGCGCCGTCAGCCGGTCGGGGGAGTGGACGAGATTGCCGCTCGCCGCCACCAGCGCCGCCTCGCCCACGACCGCGTTGCCGGCCTCGTCGCCGTCGATCATGCCGCCGACCGTGTCCCAGCTTCCCACGTCGGACCAGCGGTAGCCGACGGGCAGCACGGCGGCCCGGTCCGTCCTTTCCATCACCGCGCGGTCGACCGCGACGGCCGGCGCGGCCGTGAAGCTCGCCTCGTCGAGCCGCAGGAAGTCGAGATCCGGCCGTGCCCCGCCATGCGCCGCGCGCACGGCGTCGAGGATCGCCGGCTGGAGCCGCGCCAGCTCGTCGAGGAAGGCGTCGGCGCGGAACAGGAAGTTGCCGCTGTTCCACAGCCAGCTCTCGGCGACGAAGCGTTCGGCCCGCGCCGCCGCCGGCTTCTCCACGAACCGCTCGACGGCCATGGCGCGGCGCAGCCTTCGGCCCGGCAGGATGTAGCCGTAGCCGGTGGCGGGCCTGTCGGGCCGGACGCCGAAGGCGACGAGCCGGCCGTCGCGGGCATCGGGCGCGGCCTCGCGCATCGCCTGCGCGAAGGCGGCGCCTTCGGGGATGTGGTGGTCGGCCGCCAGCACCGCCACCAGCGCGTCGGGCGCGCGCGCCAGCGCCTGGAGGCAGCCGGCGGCGACGGCCGCGCAGGTGTTGCGCGGCGCCGGCTCGAGCAGGATGTCGGCCGCGATCCCGATCCGCGCCAGGTTCTCGGCGAGCAGGAAGCGGTGATCGTCGGCGCCCACCACCACCGGGCGCGGGTCGAAGGGAAGGCCGCGGCAGCGCAGCGCCGCCTGCTGGAACAGCGAATGCCGGCCGCCCGCTTCCTCGCGGCCGAAGCTCAGGAACTGCTTGGGCCGCGCGGCGCGCGACAGCGGCCACAGCCTGGTGCCGGCCCCGCCGCTCAGGATGATGGGGATGATGCCTGCCGCCACGTCTCCTCCGCCCCGAGGAACCGCCCGCCTCAGCGGCCGTTGACGAGGTCGGCCGCGATGTCCATGCGGCCGGTGAGCCGCATCTTGTAGACCTGATAGTTCTCCATCACGCGCTGCACGTAGCTGCGCGTCTCGGTGAACGGGATGCGCTCGATCCAGTCCACCACCTGCTCGACCGACTTGCCGCGCGGGTCGCCGTAGCGCTCGACCCACTGCTGGGCGCGGCGCGGGCCGGCATTGTAGCCGGCGAAGGTGAGCACGTAGGAACCCGAGAAGCGCGCAAGCTGCTCGCTGAGATAATGCGCGCCGAGCGTGGCGTTGTAGCCGGGATCGCTGGTCAGCTTGGCCGGCGCATAGGCCAGCCCAGCCTTCCTTGCCATCTCCCTGGCGGTGCCGGGCATGAGCTGGAGCAGGCCGAGCGCGCCCGCGCCCGACTTCGCCGCAACGTTGAACTCGCTTTCCTGCCGCGCGATGGCGTAGGCGAGCGCCTTGCCGGAGCCCGAGATGTTGGCGTTGGCGGGGATAGCGCCGGTCGGATGCGACAGCGCGCCCACGGGCAGGCCGCGCGCGGCCGCCCACTTGCCGACGCGCAGCGCCAGGAAATGGTTGCCCTGCCGCTCGGCCGCGACGGCCAGCAGCGCCAGCTCGCCGACGCTGGTCAGCTCCTGCGCCAGCCCGCGATAGAGCGCCTCGGCGCGACGGGCGTGCCCGGCCTGCTCCAGCCGGCGGATCGCCTGCACCGCCTGCCGCCGCTCGAAATTCTGCCGGTCGGCGTCGCTGGGCGAGGGGTAGGCGGCCGCGATCGTGTCGCGGCCGAGCCGGGCGGCGGCGAGCTGGCCGTAGAAGGCGGTGCCATACTGCGCCGCGCGCTCGTAATGCTGGCGCGCATTTCCCGGCCCGCCGGCTTCGGCCGCGCGGCCGAGCCAGTAATGGGCGCGCGACAGCGAGATCGGCCCGTCGGCGATCTCGGCGATGCGGGCGAAGTGGCGCGCGCCGGTCCTGGCGTCGCCGAGGCCGCGGAAGGCGTACCAGCCGGCGTGGAATTCGGCGTCCACGGCCAGCGCCGGGCTTTCGGCGGCGTGCGCGGCGGCGAGCTTGTAGGCGGTGGCGGCGTCGCCGAGGTCGAGCAGCTCGCGCGACAGCACCCGCCGCTCGACCCACCATGCGTCGGGATCGACCAGCGAGGCCGCGTCCTTCGGCGCCTTCAGCATCACGGCGGCGGCCTCGCGGTGCTTCTCGGCCCGGCGCAGGCGCCGCGCCTCGGCGAAGGTCCATGCCGCGCCGCGCTGCGCCTTCGGCACGGCGTCGAGCAGGCTCCTGGCGTTCTTCTCGTTGCGCGTGACGGCGGCGAAGGCCTTCGCCAGCTCGCGCGCCCCGGCAAGGCCGGCCACCCGCTCGGCCGAGGCGAGGCGGTCGGCATAGAGCATGCGCTCCATGCGCAGGCGGTGGTCGGCGGCCGGGATGACCTTGCCGAACTCGCGGATGATCGCCTGCTCCTCCCTGGCCTCCAGCTTCTCGGTGCGCCAGATGTCGGCGAGCGCGGCGCGCGCCTGCGCCGTGTTGCCGGTCGCGAGATGGGCGCGCGCGAGCAGGATCGCGCCCTCCACCGTCTGCGGCCGCGAGGCGCCGAAGGCCGACAGCACCGTGCGCGGGCCGGGGTTCTCGCGGTGCATCGCCCGCTCCGACGCCGTCCTGAGCCGCGCCATGCCCGGCCAGCCCGAAAGCGCATAGGCGGCGTCGGCGATCTCGCCGCTCGAGACGCCGTCGGCGCCCGAGGTGGCGATGGCCCACATCAGGATGGCGCGGTCGAGCGAGCTTGCCGGCAGGTTGTTGCGCACCAGCCGCGCGCGGGCGATGTCGCCGGAGGAGAGCGCGTCGAGGCCGTTCTTCAACTGGGTGACGGAGCCGCCGGTCGCCAGTTTCCCGGCCTTGACGGCGGCCTGCCCGGCGACGGCCCCGGTGGTGATGGCGGCGTCGATGGCGGCCGCGCTCGCGGCCGTGTGCGGGCGGTCGAACGGCAGCGGCCCCACGCTGGGCAGCACCGTGTCGGCGAGGGCGAGGCCGGGTGTGACGATGAGCGCCAGGCTCGCGAGCGCCACGCGGGCGCGCGGCCGAGCGTGGGGAAGGACGCGGGAGGTGGCTTTCATGGCGTGTCGATCCCTGTTCCGGACAAGATACACGATGGACGGGCTTGCCGCGACCCTAGCCGCCGGCGGTGAAGATGGCGTAAACGAAAGGTTAGCGCAGCCGTCGCAATTCTTGCGACCACGCCTTGCGCGTCCCTTGTCGCGCGCAAGCGGCAAGACTATGGTGCGCGGCCTTCGTCTGGGCTAGAAGCCGGCGAAGACGAAAATCACCACGCCGACCAGGCGACATCCGGGAGCACACACCATGTTCAGAGGGTCCATGACCGCGCTCGTCACGCCGTTCACGCGCGATGGTGCCCTCGACAAGGACGCTTTCCGCGCCCTGGTGGAATGGCAGATCGGGGAGGGCACCAGCGGCATCGTTCCCGTCGGCACCACCGGCGAGTCGCCGACCCTGTCGCATGCCGAGCACCGCGAGGTGGTGGCGCTGGCCGTCGAGGCCGCTGCCGGCCGCGTGCCCGTCATCGCCGGCGCCGGCTCCAACAACACGGCCGAGGCGGTCTCGCTGGTGCAGCACGCCGAGAAGGTGGGCGCGAACGCCGTGCTCGTCGTCACGCCCTACTACAACAAGCCGACGCAGAAGGGGCTCTACCTGCATTTCGCCGAAGTCGCCAGGGCGACGTCGCTGCCGATCATCATCTACAACATCCCGCCGCGCTCGGTCGTCGACATGACGCCCGAGACGATGGGTCGGCTCGCCGCCGACTTCAGGAACGTCGTCGGCGTCAAGGACGCCACCGGCAAGATCGAGCGCGTGTCGGAGCAGCGCATGACCTGCGGCAAGGACTTCATCCAGCTTTCGGGCGAGGACGCGACTGCGCTCGGCTTCAACGCCCATGGCGGCGTCGGCTGCATCTCGGTCACGGCCAATGTCGCGCCGCGCCTGTGCGCCGAGTTCCAGGCGGCGACGCTTTCCGGCGACAGGGACCTCGCCATCGCGTTGCAGGACCGGCTGATGCCGCTGCACAAGGCGATCTTCGTCGAGCCGGGCGTGTCGGGCGCCAAATATGCCCTGTCGCGGCTCGGCCGGGTGGAGAACGTCGTGCGCGCCCCGCTCGTCACCGTCGAGGCCTCGACGGCCGAAAAGATCGACGCGGCGATGAGCCACGCCGGGCTTTTGAACTGACGCGCCGCGCGCGCGTTCCTCGACCATGGCCAAGGACAAGAGCAAGCCCGACACCAACGGAAAGACCGTGGCGGAAAACCGCAAGGCCCGCTTCGCCTACGAGGTCGTCGACACCTACGAGGCGGGCCTGGCGCTGACCGGCACCGAGGTCAAGTCGCTGCGCGAGGGCCACGCCAACATCCAGGAAAGCTATGCCTCGGTCGAGGGCGGCGAGGTGTGGCTGATCAATTCCTACCTGCCGGAATATCTCCAGGGCAACCGCTTCAACCACGAGCCGCGCCGCCGCCGCAAGCTGCTCCTCAAGAAGAAGGAGATGGCCAGGCTGGCGCAGGCCGTGGAGCGCGAGGGCATGACCATGGTGCCCCTGAAGATCTACTTCAACGAGCGCGGCCGCGCCAAGCTGCTGCTGGCGGTGGCGCGCGGCAAGAAGCTGCACGACAAGCGCGAGACCGAGAAGCAGCGCGACTGGGCGCGCGAGAAGGGCCGGCTGCTCAAGGAGCGCGGATAGGCGGCGCGGAGACGGCGCGGGGCGCTTTCCGCAAGCGCCGGCGCGGCGGGCAAGGGGACTGTCGCATGCGGATCGCGCATATGGTGTCGCATGGCGGGCTGAACGGCGTCGCCACCAGCTGCCGCACGCTGATCGAGGCGCAGCGCGCGGCCGGCCATGACGTCTTCCTCGCGGTCACGCCGCAGTCCTGGCTGGCGGCGAACCTCGAGCCCGGCGGCGTCACCCTGCTCGAAAGCGCCTTCAGGACGCGGCCGCGCGAGATCGCCCGCGTCGGCCACGCCATCCGCGACTGGGGCTGCGACGTGGTCCACTGCCACGGCAGCCGCGCCAACAAGTACGGCCTCGTCTACCGTTTCGCCGGCCCGGTGCCGGTGGTGGCCACCGCCCACGCCGCGCTGTTCCAGTTGCCGTGGCGCTGGTTCTCGGCCGTCATCGCGCCGAGCGAGGCGACGGCCGGCTACCATGCGCGCGTGAACCGGGTGCCGCGCCGGCGCATCCATCTGGTCGCCAACGCGGTGCGCATGCCCCCCGCCGGCACGGACCTCGCCGCGGCGCGCCGGAACGCGCGCCGGGCGCTGGGGCTCGGCGAGGCGGAATTCGTGATCGGCACGGTCGGCGAGATCGGCGAGCGCAAGAACCAGGTCGACCTGCTGCGCGCCGCGGCAAGGCTTCCCGACGGCCTCGGGCCGGTGACGCTGGTCCTCGTCGGCGGCCTGCCGCCGCACGGCGAGCCGATGCAGGGCTGGAACGAGGCGCTGGCGGCGGCGTCCGCGCGCCATCGCGTCGTCCTCGCCGGCCAGCGCGACGACGGCGCGGCGCTGACGGCGGCCTTCGACCTGTTCGGCTTCGTGTCGCGCATGGAGCAGGGGCCGATCGCGCCGCTGGAGGCGATGGCCAACGGCGTCCCCGTCCTGACCTACCGTGTCGGCAACCTGCCCGAGATCGTCGGGCACGGCCGCACCGGCTTCCTCGTCGGGCAGGGCGATGTCGAGGGCTTCGCGCGCCTTGCCGGCGAACTCATGGGCGACATCGAAAGGCTGCGGCAGGTCGGGGAAAACGCTCGGCGGGAGATCGCGGCTCGCCTGTCGCCGCAGGCCATGGAGCGCGGCACCGAGGCCGTCTACCGCGCCGTCATCGGCTCGCGCGCTCCGGCGCGTCCCGCGCCGGTTCGAGGAAATCCCTGATCGCGGCGAACACCTCCACGAACATCGCCTCGGTCAGCCGGCCGGTGTTGGTGTTGTAGCGCGAGCAGTGGTAGCTGGAAAACAGCGCCACCTTGCCCGCCTGCCGGCGCGCGCCGTGGGCGAAGGGGTGGTCGGCCACGCGCAGCCCCAGCGCCCGCACGGTCGACTGGTGCGCCACGGTGCCGAGCGCCAGGATCGCGCGCAGGTTGGGGAAGCGCGCGATGGTGGCCGTCAGGAAGCGGCGGCAGGTTGCGATCTCCGCGCCGGTCGGCTTGTTCTCCGGCGGCACGCAGCGCACCGCGTTGGTCAGCGCCGCACCGACCAGCTCGACGCCGTCGTCCGGCCGCGCCCGGAACGTGCCGTGCGAGAAGCCGAAGCGCGACAGCGTCGAATAGAGCAGCTCGCCGGCATAGTCGCCGGTGAAGGGCCGGCCGGTGCGGTTCGCCCCGCGCAGGCCGGGCGCCAGCCCGACGATCAGCAGCCTGACCGTGTCGTCGCCGGCGGCGGCCGGGAATGTCGGCACCGGCGCGTTGAACCAGCCCGGCTCGCGGCCGCGCCATCCGGCGATGAAGCCGTGCAGGCGCGGGCACAGCGCGCAGTCGCGGTGCGGTTCGGCCGCCGGCGCGGCGGGGGCGGCGCTCACTGCCCGTCTTCGTCGTAGGCGACCTCGGGCTCGGGCCTGCGGGCCGGCCGCTCGCCCGGGTCGCGGCCGATCTCGGCCTTGAGCGATTGCAGGTCGATGAAGTGGTCGGCCTGCCGGCGCAGGTCGTCCGAGATCATCGGCGGCTGCGAGGCCATGGTCGAGACGATGGAGACCTTGCGCCCCTTGCGCTGGAGCGCCTCGACCAGCGTGCGGAAATCGCCGTCGCCGGAGAAGATGACGTAATGGTCGACGATTTCGACCAGCTCGAGCGTGTCCACCGTCAGCTCGATGTCCATGTTGCCCTTGATCTTGCGGCGGCCGGAGGAGTCGGTGAACTCCTTCGCCGGCTTCGTCACCACCTTGTAGCCGTTGTAGTCGAGCCAGTCGATCAGCGGCCGGATCGAGGAATATTCCTGGTCCTCCACCAGCGCCGTGTAATAATAGGCGCGCAGCAGGTAGCCGCGCTTCTGGAAGCTGGCCAGGAGCTTGCGGTAGTCGATGTCGAAGCCGAGCGCGCGCGACGTGGCGTAGAGATTGGCTCCGTCGATGAAGAGGGCGATCTTTTCGCGTGAATCGAACATGATGAAAATTCCTTTGATTCAATAACGCTGAAATAGCGTTCCGAACCGTTCATTCCAAGAGGCCGCCCCGGCCGTCCGGCGCATCTTGCGGGCGCCGCGGGGCGGGCCGGCCGAAGATTCTACGGCGCGCCGGCGCGCTGCCGCCATCACGATTTCGGGATCGCTCCGCCGGCGAGGGACGGTTGACCTTCCCGTGGCTGGAAGGTGCAGGAATCGACGCTGCAACCGCCCCGACACCCATGCCAAGGAGGTTCCGATGGCACGCCCGCTTTCCCTGTTTTCCGCAATCGCCCTTGCCGCCTGCGTGGCCGCCGCGCCGGGGGCGCGGGCGCAGGACGCCCATGGCGGGCACGAGGGCCACAGCGCCGCCTCGCAGGCCTATATGGACGCCATGGCCGCGATGAACGAGGCGATGGAGGCGATGCGGATGAGCGGCGAGCCCGGCATCGACTTCGCGCTGATGATGATCCCGCACCACCAGAGCGCCATCGACATGGCAAGGGCCTATCTGGACAGCGGCGACGGCGACCCGGAGCTGACGAAGCTGTCGCGGGAGGTCGTCGCCGCGCAGGAGGCCGAGATCGCGTTCCTGCGGGCGTGGCTGGCGAGGAAAGGCCGCTAGGCGCGGGCGCTCCGGCGCCGCATCGTCATCGAAAGCTTGTATTTGGCGTGCGTTCGCGATATGGACCGCCGGACTCTCCGAAAATCCGATGAAAGGGGCGCCGTATGGCCCGCGTTACCGTTGAGGATTGCATCGACAAGGTCGAGAACCGCTTCGAGCTGGTGCTGCTCGCCGGCCACCGCGCCCGCCAGATCAGCCAGGGCGCGCCGATCACCGTCGATCGCGACAACGACAAGAACCCGGTGGTCGCGCTGCGCGAGATCGCCGACGAGACGCTGTCGCCCGACGATCTCAAGGAAGACCTGATCCACTCGCTGCAGAAGCACGTCGAGGTCGACGAGCCCGAGGTCGATCTGCCCGAGATCGCCGACGCCCCCGCCGGTGTGATCGCCGCCGAGGCCGACGACGACGACGTCGTCGCCTTCGACCGCATGTCGGAGGAGGATCTCCTCGCCGGCATCGAGGGCCTGGTGCCGCCGGAAAAGAGCGACGACTTCTGAGGCTGGCCCAGCGTCCGCCACTTTATCGGCGGTCAAATCGCGTCTATTGAGATCATGCGCCCGGCGGCCGCCGGGCGCATGTCTTGTTTTGAGCGACGGGAAAAGCCTCCATGATGCGACAATACGAGCTTGTCGAGCGCGTCCAGCGCTACAAGCCCGATGTCAACGAGGCGCTGCTCAACAAGGCCTATGTCTATGCCATGCAGAAGCATGGCCACCAGAAGCGCGCCTCGGGCGATCCCTACTTCTCGCATCCGCTGGAAGTGGCGGCGATCCTGACCGACATGCGCATGGACGAGGCCACCATCGCGGTGGCGCTGCTGCACGACACCATCGAGGACACGACCGCGACGCGCGCCGAGATCGACGCGCTGTTCGGCCCCGACATGGGCAAGCTGGTCGAGGGGCTGACCAAGCTCAAGAAGCTCGACCTCGTCTCCAGGAAGGCCGAGCAGGCGGAGAACCTGCGCAAGCTGCTGCTGGCCATCTCCGACGACGTGCGCGTCCTCCTCGTCAAGCTCGCCGACCGGCTGCACAACATGCGCACGCTGGAGCACATGCGCCCCGACAAGCGCCTGCGCATCGCCGAGGAAACGATGGAGATCTATGCGCCGCTGGCCGGGCGCATGGGCATGCAGGACATGCGCGAGGAGCTGGAGGAGCTGTCCTTCAAGTACATCAACCCCGAGGCGTACAATGCCGTCACCGAACGGCTCGCCGAGTTCGTGGAACGCAACAGGGGCGTGGTCGAGGAGATCGAGCACGCGCTGTCGGACCTGTTCGTCAAGCACGCGCTCTATGCCGAGGTGAAGAGCCGGCTGAAGAAGCCGTGGTCGGTGTTCCGCAAGATGGAGACCAAGGCGATCTCCTTCGAGCAGCTTTCCGACATCATCGGCTTCCGCGTCATCGTCGCCAATGTCGAGGACTGCTACCGGGCGCTGGGCGCGATCCACACCGCGTGGTCGATGGTGCCCGGCCGCTTCAAGGACTACATCTCGACGCCGAAGCAGAACGACTACCGCTCGATCCACACCACCATCGTCGGCCCCTCGCGCCAGCGCGTCGAATTGCAGATCCGCACCCAGGCGATGGACACGGTGGCCGAATACGGCGTCGCCGCGCATTCGATCTACAAGGATCACGGCGACAAGGCCAACGGCGCCAGCCACTCCGTCTCCAAGGACACCAAGGCCTATGCGTGGCTGCGCCAGACCATCGAGGCGCTGTCGGAGGGCGACAACCCCGAGGACTTCCTCGAGAACACCAAGCTGGAGCTGTTCCAGGACCAGGTCTTCGCCTTCACCCCGAAGGGCCGGCTGATCGCGCTGCCGCGCGGGGCCACGCCCATCGAC
The DNA here is from genome assembly GCA_003577315.1 of Hyphomicrobiales bacterium. Taxonomy (GTDB): domain Bacteria; phylum Pseudomonadota; class Alphaproteobacteria; order Rhizobiales; family Rhizobiaceae; genus Aerobium. Next base: position 21,893 of record QEVK01000002.1, read on the forward strand.
TTCGCCTATGCCGTCCACACCGATGTCGGCGACACCTGCGTCGGCGCCAAGGTCAACGGCCGCGTCATGCCGCTGATGACGGAGCTGAAGAACGGCGACGAGGTCGAGATCATCCGCTCCAAGGCCCAGGTGCCGCCGGCGGCCTGGGAGTCGGTCGTCGTCACCGGCAAGGCGCGCTCGGCCATCCGCCGCGCCACGCGCAACGCCATGCGCAAGCAGTATTCCGGGCTCGGCGTGCGCATCCTCGAGCGCGCCTTCGCCCGCGCCGGCAAGACGTTCACGCGCGAGGCGATCAAGCCGGTGCTGCACCGGCTCGCGCGCAAGGACGTCGAGGACGTGCTGGCCGATGTCGGGCGCGGCGAATTGTCGTCGCCCGACGTGCTCAAGGCCGTGTTCCCCGACCACAAGGAGGACCGCGTCGCCACCTCGCCCAAGGTGCGCGAGGAAGGCTGGTTCAACCTGCGCAACGCCGCCGGCATGCTGTTCCAGATCCCGGGCCTGCGCAGCCGCAAGGCCGGCGGCGGCGGCAAGGACGGCGGCGCTGTGCCGATCCGCGGCGCCCACGGCGACCTGCCGGTCTTCTTCGCGCCCGAGGGCGCGGTGCCCGGCGACCGCATCGTCGGCATCGTCGAGCCGGGCAAGGGCATCACCATCTATCCGATCCAGTCGCCGTCGCTCACCGCCTTCGACGACCAGCCCGAACGCTGGATCGACGTGCGCTGGGACATCGACGAGGAGAGGCGGGAACGCTTTCCGGCCCGCATCTCCGTCACCGCCATCAACGAGCCGGGCTCGCTCGCCTCGATCGCCCAGACCATCGCGGCCAACGACGCCAACATCCACACCCTGTCGATGGCGCGCACCGCGCCCGACTTCACCGAGATGATCTTCGACCTCGAGGTCTGGGACCTGAAGCACCTGAACCGGCTGCTCTCGCAGCTCAAGGACAATTCGAGCGTCAGCGCGGCCAAGCGCGTCAACGGCTGACGGCGCGAGCGGAGAAACGACATGGACAGGCACGACATGGACAGGGACGACGTGCTGGGCATCTTCCGCGAGGCGGGCGCGATCCTCGAGGGCCACTTCATACTGACCTCCGGCCTGCGCAGCCCCGTCTTCCTGCAAAAGGCGCGCGTCTTCATGCACGCCGACAAGACCGAGCGCCTGTGCCGGGCGCTCGCCGCGCGGGTGCGTGAAAACGTGCCGGGCCGGATCGACTACGTCGTCGGGCCGGCGGTCGGCGGGCTGATCCCGGCCTACGAGACCTCGCGGCATCTGGGCGTGCCGGCCATCTGGGTCGAGCGCGAGGGCGGCGAGTTCCGCCTGCGCCGCTTCGAGATCGAGCCCGGCGCGCGCGTCGTCATCGTCGAGGACATCGTCACCACCGGCCTGTCGATCCGCGAGACGGTGGACTGCATGCGAAAGCTCGGGGCCGATGTGGCGGCGGCCTGCTGCATCATCGACCGCTCGGCCGGCAAGGCCGATGTCGGCGTGAAGCTGGTGGCGCTGGCTGAGTACGAGGTGCCGGCCTATCCCGCCGACGCGCTGCCGCCGGAGCTTGCCGCAATTCCGCCCGTGAAGCCGGGTAGCCGCAGCCTATGATCGTCGGCATCGGCAGCGACCTGATCGACATAAGGCGGGTGGAAAAGACGCTTGCGCGCCACGCCGAGCGCTTCATCGCGCGCGTCTTCACCGAGATCGAGCGCGAGAAGTCGGAGCGCCGCAAGGAGCGCGCCGCCTCCTACGCCAAGCGCTTCGCGGCCAAGGAGGCCTGCGCCAAGGCGCTCGGCACCGGCATCTCGCGCGGCGTCTACTGGCGCGACATGGGCGTGGTCAACCTGCCGGGCGGCAAGCCGACCATGCGGCTGACGGGCGGCGCCGCCGTGCGGCTGGCCGAGATCATGCCGGACGGCCACGAGGCCTTCATCCACCTGACCATCACCGACGACTACCCGCTGGCGCAGGCATTCGTGGTCATCGAGGTGAGGCCGGCGCGGGGCTGACGCGGCTGTCGCGCGCTATTGCGTTGCCCCGTGCCGCCCGAGCCGCTAAGACGGAGCGCATTTCACGGAAGGACGGCATGAGCGTGGCTGACAAATCGCAGAAGAAATCCGGCGGCCTTGGCGAGACCGTCAGCGTCATCGTGCAGGCGCTGCTGCTCGCGCTCGTCATCCGCACCTTCCTGTTCCAGCCGTTCTCGATTCCCTCGGGCTCGATGCGTCCGACGCTGCTCGAGGGCGACTACCTCTTCGTCACCAAATGGGCCTATGGCTATTCGCACCATTCGCTGCCGTTCTCGCCCAAGCTGTTCTCCGGCCGCATCTGGGGCAGCCAGCCCGAGCGCGGCGACGTCGCGGTGTTCAAGTTCCCGCCCAACCCCTCGCTCGACTACATCAAGCGGGTGATCGGCCTGCCGGGCGACCGCGTCCAGATGCGCGGCGGCCAGCTCTTCATCAACGGCGAGGCGGTGAAGCGCGAGAAGGTCGGCGAGATCGACAATCCCGACATCACCGAGATGAACCGCCCGGTCGAGGTCTGGCGCGAGACGCTGCCCAACGGCGTCTCCTACGACACGCTGGACCTGACCCCCAACGGCATCGGCGACGACACGCGCGAGTTCGTCGTGCCGGAAGGCCACTATTTCATGATGGGCGACAACCGCGACAACTCCACCGACAGCCGCTTCTCGGTCGGCTTCGTGCCGGAGGACCACCTCGTCGGCCGCGCCAACATCATCTTCTTCTCCATCGCCGGCGGCGCGAGCCCGCTCGAGATCTGGCGCTGGCCGTCCGAGCTGCGCGGCTCGCGCCTGTTCGACATGGTCCGGTGAGGACGGGCCGGGCGTGATGGCCGCCAAGCCGCAAAGCGACGCCGACCTTTCCGCCGCGGTCGAGGCGATCGCCGGCCTGACCTTCGCCGACACGGCCCTGCTGCGCCGCGCGCTCACCCACGCCAGCGCCGGCGAGGGCAAGGACTACCAGCGCCTCGAATTTCTCGGCGACCGGGTGCTGGGCCTCGTCGTGGCGCAGATGGTGTTCGAGGCCAACCCGCGCGCGCCCGAGGGCGAGCTGTCGCTGCGGCTCAACGCGCTGGTCAACGCCGAGACGCTTGCGGAAATCGCCGACGAGATCGGCCTGTCCGGGCTGATCGTGGCCGGCAGCGAATTGCGCACGCTCACCGGCCGCAAGCGCGTCAACCTGCGCGCCGACGTCATGGAGGCGCTGATCGCCGCGCTCTATCTCGAAGGCGGGCTGGAGGCGGCGCAGCGCTTCATCCGCCGCTACTGGGAAGGCCGCTCGAAGGCGCCGACGGCCGCGCGCCGCGACGCCAAGACCGAGTTGCAGGAATGGGCGCATCAGGTGGCCAGGGCAGTGCCGGCCTATGCGGTGGAAAAGCGCGAGGGGCCGGACCACGACCCGGTCTTCGAGGTGTCGGTGCGCATCGACGGCATGAAGCCCGCCACCGGCACCGGCCGTTCCAAGCGCGAGGCCGAGCAGGCGGCCGCCGCCGCCGTGCTGTTGCGTGAAGGCGTGTGGCGCGAGGAGCGCGAGGCATGAGCGAGACCGTGCAGGACCGGGGACAGGCGCCGACCCGCTCCGGCTTCGTGGCGCTGATCGGCGCGCCCAATGCCGGCAAGTCGACGCTGCTCAACCAGCTTGTCGGCACCAAGGTGTCGATCGTCACCCACAAGGTGCAGACCACGCGCGCGCTGGTGCGCGGCATCGCCACGCACGGGACGGCGCAGATCGTCTTCGTCGACACGCCCGGCATCTTCAAGCCGCGCCGCCGGCTCGACCGGGCGATGGTCACCACCGCCTGGGGCGGGGCCAGGGACGCCGACGTCGTGCTGGTGCTGATCGACGCCGAGCGCGGCATCAAGGGCGACGCCGCGACCATCCTGGAGAGCCTCGAAAGCGTGCGCCAGCCCAAGGTGCTGGTGTTGAACAAGGTCGACCGCGTCAAGCGCGAAAGCCTGTTGAAGCTGGCTGCCGACGCCAACGAGCGGGTCGGTTTCGAGCGCACCTTCATGGTTTCCGCGCTCACCGGCTCCGGCTGCGTCGACCTCCTCGACTGGCTGGCGACGCGCCTGCCAGAAGGGCCGTGGTACTACCCGGAAGACCAGATTTCCGACCTGCCCATGCGCCAGCTCGCCGCCGAGATCACCCGCGAGAAGCTCTACCTGCGGCTGCATCAGGAGCTTCCCTATTCCTCCCATGTCGAGACCGAGAAGTGGGAGGAGAAGAAGGACGGCTCCGTGCGCATCGAGCAGGTGATCTATGTCGAGCGCGACAGCCAGAAGAAGATCGTGCTCGGCCACAAGGGCGAGACCATCCGCGCCATCGGCCAGGCCGCGCGCAAGGAGATCGGCGACATCCTCGAGCAGAAGGTGCATCTGTTCCTGTTCGTCAAGGTGCGCGAGAACTGGGGCGACGATCCCGAGCGCTACCGCGAGATGGGGCTCGACTTCCCGGGCTGAACGAGCTGCTTCTCGAAGAAGAAGTCGGCATAGAGGTTGTCGTTGTAGCGCGCGATCTCGCGATAGCCGGCCTTGCGGTAGAGCGCCTGCGCCTCGCCGAGCGCCCGGTTGGTGTCGAGGCGCACGCGCTTCATGCCGAAACCGCGCGCCGCTTCCTCCAGCATATCGAGCAGCCGCCGCGCCAGACCCATTCCGCGCGCTTCGGGCGCGATCCACATGCGCTTGATCTCGCCCGTTTCGGTGTCGAGCGCCCTGAGCGCGCCGCAGCCGACCGCGCGCCCGTCGATCCGGGCGATCAGGAAGCAGCCCTTGCCCTCGTCCTTCGGCGCGTCGCGCGCATAGCCGCCGGCCCCGGGGTCGAAACCGCGCTCGAAGCGCGCGTCGAGCTCGCGGAAATAGGCTTCGACGCAGCGCACCGCGTCCTCGCTGTCGGCGGGCTCGCCTGCGATCTCGACCGGCGCTGCCGCCCTTTCTGTCTGCTTCGTCTCCATGGCCGGAGCCTGGCCTTATATCGGCTCCCTTTCAAGAGGCCGCCGCGCCCGCCTTGAATTCCTCCCCGCCTTGGTGAAAGGCTTCGGGAATGGAATGGCGCGACGAGGGAATCATTCTCGGCACGAGGAAGCATGGCGAGACCAGCGCCATCCTCGAGGTGATGACGCGCGCCCACGGTCGCCATCTCGGCCTCGTGCGCGGCGGCCGCTCGCGGCGCATGCAGCCGGTGCTGCAACCCGGAAACCGTGTCGATCTCGTCTGGCGCGCCCGCCTGGACGAGCATCTGGGCCTGTGGCAGGTCGAGGCGCTGGAGCTTCACGCCGCGCGCCTGTTCGACAGCGCCTGCGCCGTCTACGGCCTCCAGACCATCGCCGCGCATCTGCGGCTCCTGCCCGAGCGCGACCCGCATGCCGGCCTCTACGACACGCTTTGCCTGATGATCGCCCATCTCGACGAGCCGTCCTCGGCGGGCGAGCTGATCGCGCGCTTCGAGCTTCTGGTGCTGGAGGAGCTCGGTTTCGGCCTCGACCTTGCGCGATGCGCCGCGACGGGGAGCGCCGAAGACCTCGCCTTCGTGTCGCCGAAATCCGGCCGTGCGGTGAGCCGCGGGGCGGGCGCGCCCTGGGCGGACAGGATGCTGGCGCTGCCCGCCTTCCTGCGGCGCGGGGCCGGCGTCCGGCCCGACCTCGCCGCGATGGAGGATGCCTTCCGGCTGACCGGCTTCTTCCTTGCCCGTCATGTCTACGAACCGCGCGGCCTCGATGCCCCCGAGGCGCGCGCCGGCCTCATCGCGGCGCTGCGGCGCCGGCTATCGCATCGTGAAGGAGAGGATGCCGCATGAGTGAAATCGAGCTTTTCCCAGGCCATGTCTCGCGGCTTGGCCTGGGCAGCATCCCCCATGCCGACATCGCCGAATATTCCGGCCTCCAGCTCCTGCGCCGCGTGGTGGCGGGCGATTATCCCGCGCCCTCGATCGCGGCGCGGATGAACTTCGCCCTCGTCGAGGTGGAGGAGGGCAGGGCTGTGTTTCGCGGCCTGCCGGGCGAGCGGCATCTGAACCCGCTCGGCGGCGTGCATGGCGGCTGGGCGGCGACGGTGATGGATTCGGCGCTCGGCTGCTGCGTGCACACGCTGCTCGGCATCGGCGAGGCGTTCTCCACCGCCGAGATGAAGATCAACTACACGCGGCCGATCACGCCGCAGACCGGCATTGTCACCTGCGAGGGCAAGGTGGTGCACAAGGGCCGCACGATGGCGGTGTCGGAGGCGCGGCTGGTCGACGGGCAGGGGCGTCTGCTCGCCTTCGGCACCGAGACCTGCGCCATATTCCCGATGTCGCGCCTGCAAAGGTGATCCGGCCTCGAAGCTGAGGCAATGCCGGGGGGCATGTCCGATCACGATAAAGAAAGCGGGCCGCAATGGAACTGATCGTCATCATCGCCCTCGTCGTCGCGGCCGTGACCCTTCGCAGGCAGAACACGCGCCTCGCCGCGCTGGAGCGGGACGTGGCCGGCCTGCGCGCGCTGCTTTCGGGCGGCGAGCCCGTCGCCGCTGCCGTGGCGGACGAGCCCGCGGCCGAGGCCGCCGCTTCCCCGGTCGAAGACGTCGTCGCCGACGATGCCGAAGCCGATACTGCCGGGCCGTGGGCCGCGGCGGCGCGCACCGCCGGCGAGGAGGCGGAGGTGCAAGCCGTCGCCGCCCCGGCCGGGGCCCCCGCGCCGGCCCCGAAGCGCGACCTCGAAACCGCGCTCGGCACCCGCTGGGCGGTGTGGGTCGGCGGGCTGGCGCTGGCGCTCGGCGGCGTCTTCCTCGTGCGCTATTCCATCGAGGCCGGCATCTTCGGCCCGCGCGTGCGGCTGGCGGGGGCCGCACTTTTCGGCTTGGCTCTGGCCGCTGCCGGCGAGGTGGCGCGCCGGCGCGGGTTTCGCGCGCCTGCCGCCGGCGTCGCGGGCGCCTATGTGCCGGCGATCCTGACGGCCGCCGCCACCTTCACCCTGTTCTCGGCCGTCTATGCCGCCCACGGCATCTACGGCTTCATCGGGCCGGCCGCCGCCTTTACCCTGCTCGCGGCCATCGCGCTGGCGACGATGGCGCTTTCGCTGCTGCACGGCCAGGCGCTGGCCGGCCTCGGCCTCCTCGGCTCCTATGCCACGCCGGTCCTCGTTTCCTCGGAGGCGCCGGCCGTCTGGACGCTTTTCTCCTACCTCGCCCTGGTGCTGGCCGCCGCGGTCGCGGTCGCCTCCCTGCGGCGCTGGCGCTTCCTGTCCGGCGCGGCGTTCCTGGGCGCGGGCCTGTGGAGCCTCGCCTATCTCGGCACCTCCTTCGGGATGGACGCGGCCCCCGTGGCCGTGCTCAACGGCCTCGGCATCGCCGTGCTCGCCGGCCTGTGGCTGGCGCGGGCGGGCGAAGGCGAGCGCCGGCCGGACCCGGCTTCGCTCATCGCCGCCTTCTTCCTGTTCGTGGTGACGACCTTCCTCGCCCGCGGCATCGGCGGTGTGCCGCTCGGCGGCGGATACTGGGCTGCGGGCCTGCTGGCGGCCGCCCTTGCCGCGGCGGCGTGGCGCGAGCGCGCCGCCCCGCTTCTCCATGCCGCCGGCCTCGCCATGCTGTTCGTCGCCGGCCACGCCATCCTCGGCGGGCGCATCGACATCGACGTGCTCTATGGCGACCTGCTTTTCGACGGCGTGTGGTTGCAGCCGGGCGGCGATCCGTTCCTGCCGTGGTCGCTGGCGCTGGGCGGCCTGCTCCTCGCCGCCGGCGTTGCCGTCGCGCGGCTGGTGGTGCCGGCCGAGCCGGGACGCGCCGCCGCCTGGGCGTTCTGGGCGGCAGCCGTGCCGCTGTGGGTGGTGGCGACGGCGTGGCTGTCGCTGGGCGACCTCAACGTCGACTGGCGCTTCGCCGCCGGCGGCCTCGCCATCGCCGCCATCCTTGCCGTCGCCGCGGAGCTGGTCGGCCGCGCGGAGATGCCAGCGCAGACGGGCGGCCGCGCCGTCTCCTGCCTGGTCGCCGGCGCGGCCGCCGCGCTCTGCTATGCGCTCCTCGCCGGCTTCGGCCCGGTGCTCACCACCGTGCTCACCGGCCTTGCCGCCGCGCTTCCCGCCGCCGCCACGCGCCTGCGCGCCTGGCCGGCGCTGGGCTGGGCCTCGGCCGGCTTCGCCGCCGTCGTGCTGGCGCGCATCGGCGTCGACCCGACCGTCGCCGGGCGGGATTTCCTTTCCGCCACCCCGGTGCTCAACGCGCTGACGCCCGGCTATCTCGTGCCGGCGGCGGCCGCGGCCTACGCGGCATGGCAGCTTGCGCGCACCACCGGCGGCCGGCCACGCCTGGCCATGGAGGCGTTTTCGGCGCTGTTCGCGCTCGTGGGGGCGGCGATGCTGGTGCGCCACGCCATGAATGGCGGGGTGATCGACGCCGGCGAGCCGTCGCTGGCCGAGCAGTCGATCTACAGCCTGATCATGATCGGCGGCGGCGCGATCCTGCTCGCGCTCGACCGCCGCGCGCCGAGCCCGGTGTTCCGCAACGGCTCCATCGTGCTCGGGGTGCTTTCGCTGCTGGCCGTCGTCCCGGCGCATCTGGGCCGGATGAACCCGCTCTTCACCAACGAGCCGACCGGGACGATCCCGGTCTTCAACCTGCTGCTTCTGGCCTATCTCCTGCCGGCCGTCGCCATGGCGGCGCTGGCCTGGCGCGCGCACGGCCGGCGGCCCCGCTGGTATGTCGCGGGCCTTGCCTGCGGCGCGGTCGCGCTTGCGTTTGCCTGGGTCAGCCTGTCGATCCGCCGCCTGTTCCACGGCGAGTTCATCGGCGCGTGGAAGGGCATAGGCGCGGTCGAGACATACACCTATTCGGCCGCGTGGCTGGTCCTCGGCGTCGCGGTGCTGGTCGCGGGCCTGCGCTTCGGCTCGCGCGGGCTGCGGCTCGGCTCTGCCGCGCTGGTCGTGCTCGCCGTCGCCAAGGTGTTCCTCTACGACATGCGCGAGCTCGAAGGCGTGCTGCGGGCGCTGTCCTTCATGGGGCTGGGCGCGGTGCTGATCGGCATCGGCATGTTCTACCAGCGCATGCTGCCGGCCAGCCGCGCCGACGCGGCCGGGCAGGCGTGAGCCTCACTCGGCCGGTTGCAGCGCCGGCCGCTCGACCGGCCGCTCCTCGATCGGCCAGTGGACGACGGCCGCGAACACGCCGAGCGCCACGCCCAGCCACCACACCGGATCGTAGGTGCCGAAGGTGTCGTAGAGGTAGCCGCCCAGCCACACGCCCAGGAACGAGCCGATCTGGTGCGAGAAGAACACGACGCCGCCCAGCATGCCCAGATGCGCGGTGCCGAACATGATGGCGACCAGCGCGTTGGTCGGCGGCACGGTCGACAGCCACAGAAGCCCCATGACGACGGCGAAGACGACGACCGTTTCCGGCGTCTGCGGCAGAAGCAGGAAGGTCGCCACCAGCACCGAGCGGGCCAGATAGATGTAGGCGAGGAAATACGGCTTGGAGTAGCGCTGGCCGATGGCGCCCGAGGCCAGCGAGCCGATGATGTTGAAGAAGCCGATCAGCGCCAGCGCGATCACCGCGTAGCGCGCCTCGATGCCGATGTCCGAGATGTAGGCCGGGAAATGCGCGGTGATGAAGGCGACCTGGAAGCCGCAGACGAAGAAGCCGGCGACGAGCAGCAGATAGGAGCGGTGGCCCAGCGCCTCGCGCAGCGCCTCCGCCGCGGTCTGGCGATAGGCGGCTTGCACCGCGCTGCCCGAGGACGAGTTGCCCCGCAGCGGCACCGCCAGCACCGGGATGACGAGCATCATCACGCTCATGACCACCAGCGCGTCGTACCAGCCATAGGCCGAGATCAGCCCCTGGCTCAGCGGCGCGAACAGGAACATGCCGGCCGAGCCCGCCGCCGTGCCGAGGCCGAAGACGAAGCTGCGCCGCTCCGGCGGCACGTTGCGGGCAAAGGCGGCGAGCACGATGCCGAACGAGCCCGAGGCCACGCCGAGGCCGACCAGCAGGCCGCCGCCGACATGCAGCAGCGCCGGCGAATCGGCCGCCGCCATCAGCACCAGGCCCACCGCGTACATGGCGCCGGACAGCGCCAGCACCCGCCACGTGCCGTATTTGTCGGCGAGCGCGCCGAAGACCGGCGTGCCGAAGCCCCAGGCGAGGTTCTGGATCGCCATCGCCAGGCCGAAGGTGGTGCGGTCCCAGCCCTTGTCGGCCAGCATGGGAAGCTGGAAGAAACCCATCGCCGAGCGCGGGCCGAAGGTGAGCAGCGCGATGGCGCAGCCGCAGACGATGATGAGCCACGGCAGCCGCGAGGCGGCGGGCTGGGAGGCAAAGGACGTAGGCATGCGCTGGTTTCCAGAGAAAGGGAGCGGCACGCTAGTCGAGTTTTGCGTTGCTGGGAAATGAATTGAACGTATGAACCGTTCAATTCCGTTGAAGCGGGAACGGCTTTCTCACCGGACCGGCGGGAAATGCCCCGGACGCGGCGGCAGGTGCCCCGGCGGCTCCTCCATGCCGGGGATGTCGAAGCGCGGAAAGACCGGCGGCTTCGGCGGCGCGATCACCGTGGTCGACGGCGAGATGCCGGTGGCGGGCGGCACCAGCGGCGGCATCGCCTCGATCGACCGGCGGCCGACCGGCAGTTGCGGCGAGGGCAGCGCCGGGCGCGGCACGACGACGAAGGTGCCCGGCCGCAGCGTTCCGGCGTCGAGGCCCGGATTGACGCCGCGCAGCGTCTCGACGCTGATGCCGCAGGCCCGCGCGATCGACTCCAGCGTGTCGCCGTGGCTGACGCCGAGCCGCTGCGGGCAGGCCGCCTGCGCGGCTCCGGCCGCGAGCCAGATCGCGGCGGCGAGCGGCAGCGCGGCGCGGGCCATGGTCATGACGCCTCGCGGATGCGCGGCCGGCCGCGCAGCGCCTCGAGCGTGGAAAAGCGCGACAGGAACGCCGTCTGCGCCGCCCGCGTCGGCAGCGGCTCGAGCGCGAACCTGTCGCCGGTGATGCCGCGCGGCCGGCCGAAGAACTTCTGCGCCTCGGCCTCCGAGAAGCCGGCGAGCCGCGTCGCCTCGAACCACGCCGCCACCCGGTCGGCGCGCTTGATCGCCCTGGTCAGGCCGGCGGGCAGGTCGGCCGGCAGCGAGAAGCGCAGGTGGATAGCGTGCTGCAACCGCTTCTCCACCAGCTTGTAGCCGCCGCCCACCACCGCCTTGAACGGCGAGATCATGTCGCCGATGACATATTCGGGCGCGTCGTGCAGCAGCGCGGCGAGCCGCTCGTCGGGGCTGGCCTGCGGCCGGGCGGCGCAGAAGGCCGCCTCCACCACCAGCGAATGCTGCGCCACCGAGAAGGCGTGGTCGCCCTCGGTCTGGCCGTTCCAGCGCGCGACGCGGGCAAGCCCGTGGGCGATGTCCTCGATCTCGACGTCGAGCGGCGAGGGGTCGAGCAGGTCGAGCCGGCGGCCCGACAGCATGCGCTGCCAGGCGCGGGCCGCAGGGGTCGGGTCCGGGGTGTCGGCGGCCATCACGCTTCGTCCGCGCCGGCCGCCTGCGGCAGCGTGTATCTGGCCCAGGCGGGAATGGACAGCGAAAGCGCCACGCCGCCCGCCGTGATCGGCTGGCCGGCGTCGAGCGCGTCCTTCACCCTGTCGACGCGCACGATGGCGAGCCCCTTTCGCCCCGCCACGCCGCCCAGCGCGCCGATGGGGCGCTCGCCCGCCAGCACCGCCGCTCCCGCCTCCGGCAGGTCGGCCTCGGCGGTTGCGATCATCACGCGCCGGCGCGCCGTGCCGCGATGCTGCATGCGCGACACCACCTCCTGCCCGATATAGCAGCCCTTGTGGAAGCCGACGCCGCCGTTCTCGTCCATCAGCACGTCATGGGGGAAGGCGTCGCCGGCCGCGAAGTCGGCCCCGCTTTCGGCGACGCCGTGGGCGATGCGCAGCCGCGCGAAGTCTTCCGGGGAAGCGTCCGTCGCGACCGCCTCGCCGTAGCGGCGCAGGACGCCGGCCTCCTCGGGGAACCTGCGGTCTGCGAGCCATCCTGAATCGGTTTGTGAGGAAGCGGAATCGTCGTCCCAGCGCGCGAAGACAAGGATTTGATCGGAAACGGAAATCTCCGCCCTGGCCCGCAGCCGGTAGAGCATGAGGCGGCGCACGAAGTCGCCGGCCTGCTCCGCCCGGCAGTCGAGCAGGAAGCCGTGCCCGCCCCGGCGCGAGACGAGGAAATCGAACAGGATCTTGCCTTGCGGCGAAAGCAGCGCGCCCGGTCGCGCCTCGCCGGCGCGCAAGCCGTCGAGATCGACGGTGAGGATGTTCTGGAGGAAATGTCCGGCGTCCGCCCCGTCGATCAGGATCGCTGTGCGGTCGCCAAGCTGTGCTGTCGGCATGGGAGGCTCGGTCCGAACTTGCATTTGACGTGGCCATTACGTAAGCCCCGCGGCAGGCGTGGGCAAGAGAAACGGCGACGCGCGAGGATATGGCTCCCATGACACGCAGCTTCGATCTGATCCTCAAGGGCGGCACGGTGGTCAACCACGACGGCGAGGGGCGGCGCGACATCGGCGTCGTCGCCGGCCGCGTCGCAGCCCTCGGCGACCTGTCGCGCGCCGACGCCGGCGAGACCGTGGATTGCACCGGCCTGCACATCCTGCCCGGCGTGGTCGACAGCCAGGTCCATTTCCGCGAGCCCGGCATGGAGCACAAGGAAGACCTCGAGACCGGCTCGCGCGCGGCCGTGCTCGGCGGGGTCACCGCCGTGTTCGAGATGCCCAACACCAACCCGCTCACCACCGGGGAGGCGGCGCTCGCCGACAAGGTCGCCCGCGCCACCGGCCGCATGCACTGCGACTTCGCCTTCTGGGTCGGCGGCACGCGCGAGAACGCGGCCGACGCCGGCGAGCTGGAGCGCCTGCCGGGCGCGGCCGGCATCAAGGTGTTCATGGGCTCGTCCACCGGCGCGCTGCTGGTCGAGGACGACGAGGGCGTCTACGAGATCCTGCGCCACACCCGCCGGCGCGCCGCCTTCCACTCCGAGGACGAGTATCGCCTGCGCGAGCGGCTTTCCGAGCGGATCGAGGGCGACCCGTCCTCGCATCCGGTCTGGCGCGACGAGGCGGCGGCGATCCGCTGCACCGACCGGCTGGTGCGCATCGCCCGCATGGCGCGCGCGCGCATCCATGTGCTGCACATCTCCACCGCCGAGGAGATCGAGCTTCTGGAGCACCACAAGGACGTCGCCACCTGCGAGGCGACGCCGCACCACCTGACGCTGTCGGCCGACGACTACGCCAGCCTCGGCACGCTGATCCAGATGAACCCGCCGGTCCGCGCCGCCCGCCACCGCGACGGCGTCTGGCGCGGCGTCGCCCAGGGCGTGATCGACGTGCTGGGCTCCGACCACGCGCCGCACACGCTTCAGGAGAAGGCGAAACCCTATCCGGCCTCGCCCTCGGGCATGCCGGGCGTGCAGACGCTGGTGCCGATCATGCTCGACCACGTCAATGCCGGGCGGCTTTCGCTCGCCCGCTTCGTCGACCTTTCCAGCCACGGTCCCAACCGCGTCTTCGGCATGGCGCGCAAGGGCCGCATCGCCGCCGGCTACGACGCCGACTTCACGGTGGTGGACATGAAGCGCCGCGAGACCATCACCAACGCGCAGGCAGGCTCGCGCGCCGGCTGGACGCCCTATGACGGCCGGGAGGTGACGGGCTGGCCGGTCGGCACCATCGTGCGCGGCATGCGCGTGATGTGGGAAGGCGAGATCGCGACGCCGGGACAGGGCAGGCCGGTGGAGTTTTCCGAGGCGCTGCCCGTGTGAAACGAGCGAATAGCGAATAGGGAGTAGCGAATAGGGATTCAGGAAGTACCCGTTTTCTATTCGCTATTCGCTATTCGCTATTCGCTATTCGCTCTCTTCCCTCAGTCTCCCGCCACGAAGAACAGCCACCGCCCCTCGGGCGAGATGCCGGCGCGGTAGAAGATGTAGGCGCCGTAGTTCTTCATGTCCTCGTAGTCGCCGGCGGTGACGATCTTGAACAGCTCGACGCGCTGGCGGCCCGTCAGCGCGTCGAGCGGCACGGCGAAGAAATAGGGCCACACATACATCTCCTCCGGCGTGCCCTCCGCCAGCCGCACATAGCCGGCCGAAAGCACCTCGTAGAGGATGGCGAGAATCTCGTGGCCGTGCTCGTCGCCGGAAAGCTCGCGCAGGAAGGCGATCGGGTCGCCGGGCATGTCGCCGAAGGAAAGCTGCGTCGCGTCCTCGCCGCTGCTGATGAGCGGGCGCAGCCGTTCGATGTCGCCGGAAAGGCAGGCCTCCACGATCAGCTCGCGCATGCGCCGCACCGGCTCGGGCAGGAGCGCGAGGTCGTAGAGCACGTCGGGAACCGGCTCGTCGTCGGCGTCCGCGCCCTCGGTCTCGTCGGCCTGCTGCGGCTCGGGATCGCGCGGGATGACGATGGGGTCGGGCAGCGGCACGGTCACGGCCGGCTGGCGGGGCGTCTGCGCCTGCTGCGTCTGCGCCTGCTGCGGCCCTGCTTCGTCTTCGGCTCCCGGCTCCCCGCCGCCGGCCTCGTCCGTTTCGCCGGTCTCGCCGGCCGGAGCCTCGTCCGTCCCGCTGTCCTGCACCTGCGGCGGCTGCTCGCCCGTTTCGCCGGGGGGCGGCAGGTCGTGGCGCTCGATCCTGTCGGTCTCCTGCGCGCCGTCTTCGGCGCCTTCGGGAACCGGCACCTCCTCGCGCGGCAGCTCGCTCAGCGCCAGCGCGGCGCCGGGCAGGGCGGGCAGGACGGCGAGCGCGAGGGCGACGGCGATCACGCCGTTGCGCAGCGCGTCGAAATCCGGTCGGTGAGGAGCGCCCTTCCTCGTCATCAGGCAGCCTCCGTTCCGCTCTCGATGTCGGGATGCCGCACTATAACGGAAAATCGATGCACGGCGAGACGACAGGCCCCAGGCGCGACAAAATGGTTGCCGGAAGATGGTGGAGGGCGCGGTTCAGTGGATGCGCTGCGCCGGGTCGAACTCGCCCGCCATCAGCCGCTCGCGCATGCGCTCCATCAGCGACAGCGCCGCCGCCTCGCCATTGGCGCGCACCAGCTCCTCGAGCGCGGTGGCGATGGCTGCGTCGGCCATGATGTCGGGCTCGATGCCGGCAGCCCGGCCCTCGGCCCACGCATCCTCGTAGCTCTCGACCGCCGTCAGCCGCTTTTCCTCGCGAATCAGCACGTCGATGTCGCTGATGCCTCGATCCATCCGTTCCACCCATGACCGTGGCCGACCCCCGGCGCGACGGCTCCCTTAATGTCCCATTAAGGCTTGTAGCACATGAAATGCGGCCGAGCCTGCCACATTCGTGTAAAAGTTAACGCATTGCTAAGCGTGACCCAATCCCCGCGCGCGGCCGTCCACAGCCTTGTGTCAGTTGCCGTAGCGCGTGGCGGTGTCGCGCGACAGCGCCTCGCCTTCCTTCATGTAGCGGGCGATCGCGGCGATGGCGGAATCGGTGCAGGCCGCATAGGTGGTCTCGAAGCTGCGATAGCCGCGGTTGAAGCTCGCCACGAAGCGGGCGCGGCGGGCCTCGTCCGGGTTTTCCGCCTCCAGCAGCGCCTCCATGCGGCCGCGCCAGTCCTGCCCGGTCTCGCCGCACAGGTTGCGCAGATAGTGCAGCGAGCCGAGGATCTCGGCGAGCCGCACGAGCTGGCCCTCGAACGGCGAGTCGGCGGCGCGCGCCGTCGTGCCCGCGGCAAGGGCGAGGCAGAGCGCGACCGGCGCGGCAAGGGCGGGGCGAAGGTTCATCGCCCGGCTTGTGGCCAAGAATCGTGGCCGGCGCAAGGCGCCCGGCCGGCGGCGGCGATGCGGCGGGCGATCTCCAGCACCGAGCCGGCGAGCGGCAGGCGCGCCATCTCCTCGACGGTGAGCCAGGCGACCGCCTCGGCGTCGTCGCCGGCCGCGACCTCGCCTCCGGCGAAGCCGGCCGCATGCACCGACAGGATGAACTCGATGCGCCCCGAATCCTGCTCGGAGACGAGATCGAGGTCGACGACGTGTTCGATGCCCGACAACAGCGCCCCGGTCTCCTCGATCACCTCGCGCCGCACCGCCTCGATCAGCGTCTCGCCCGCCTCGACCCGGCCGCCGGGAAAGGCGTAGAGGCCGCGCGCCGGCGCGCGGCCGCGCCGCACCAGCAGGAAGCGCCCTTCGTGGTAGATCGCCGCCGAGACGGCGCGGACGGGCGATGCGGTCATGACGGGCCTTCTTCTGTGCGCATTGCGCCGCGCGGGTTGCGGGGGCGGCGTTCGCGCCCCACAGTGCGGCCCCACATTGCTGCCTTGCCCGGCCGAGGGCAAGGCCACGGATGAAGCAGGAGAAGGGCAGGGCCATGTGCGGACGTTTCGCGCTGGTGCAGGGGCCGGAGACGGTGGAGGAGGCGTTCGGCCTCGACCGCGTGGAGCCGTTTCCGCCGCGCTACAACATCGCGCCCACGCAGCCGATCCTGATCGTCGCCGCCGGGCCGCGGCGCGAGCCGGGCTCCAACCTGCCCGAGCGGCAGGCGCTCCTGGCGCGCTGGGGCTTCGTGCCGGCATGGGTGAAGGAGCCGGGCAGGTTCCCGCTCCTCATCAACGCCCGCGTCGAGACGGCGGCGGCCAAGGCCTCGTTCAAGGCGGCCATGCGCCACCGCCGCGTGCTGGTGCCGGCCTCCGGCTTCTACGAGTGGAAGGGAACCGGCCGCAAGGACGCCCAGCCCTACTGGGTGCGGCCGAAGGGCGGCGGCGTCGTCGCCTTTGGCGGGCTGATGGAGACCTGGGCCGAGCCGGGCGGGGCCGAGATCGACACCGCCGCCATCCTGACCTGCGCGGCCAACAGCCAGATCGCTCACATCCACGAGCGCATGCCGGTGGTGGTGCGGCCGCAGCATTTTTCCCGCTGGCTCGACTGCGTCGGCAGCGAGCCGCGCGACGTGGCCGACATCGTGCAGCCGGTGGAGCCGGGCTTCTTCGAGGCGATCCCGGTGTCCGGCCTGGTCAACAAGGTCGCCAACAGCGGGCCGCAGTTGCAGGAGCCGGTCGAGATCGCGCCGGATGAGCGGGAGGAGGAGCCGCGGGACACGGCAGGGGGCGGCCAGCTCAGCCTGTTCTGAACCGCGGCTGCCGGCCTGCTGGCCCATTGCGCATGGCGGGCCGTTGGGGCAGGGCGGTGCCATGCACGACGCCGCTCCCTTCCTGTCCGGTTTTCTCCTCGGCCTGTCGCTGATCGTGGCCATCGGCGCGCAGAACGCCTTCATCCTGCGCCAGGGGCTGCTCAGGCAGCACGTCTTCGTGCTGTGCCTGATCTGCGCCACCTCGGACGCGATGTTGATCGCGGCCGGCGTCGCCGGCCTCGGCACCCTGGTCTCGTCCTCTCCGGCGTTGATCAAGGCGGTGACGGCGGGCGGCGCGGCGTTCCTGTTCGCCTATGCGGCGATCGCCTTCCGCCGGGCGTGGCGGCCGCGGGCGCTGCATGCGGCGGGGAACGGGCGAACCGACCTCAGGGCGGCGGTCGCGGCCTGCCTCGCCTTCACCTTCCTGAACCCCCATGTCTATCTCGACACGGTGGTGCTGCTCGGCTCGCTGTCGTCGCAGTATGACGGCGCTGGCCGGCTCGCATACGGCGCCGGCGCGGTGATCGCGTCCTTCGTCTGGTTCTTCGGGCTCGGCTACGGCGCGCGGCTGCTTCAGCCCGTCTTCGCCAGGCCCGCGGCCTGGCGGGTGCTCGACATCCTGATCGGCCTCGTCATGGCCGCCATCGGCGCCAGCCTGCTAGGCGGGCTTGGTTAGCGTCTTCGCCTTCTTGCGCTTGGCGCACAGCAGCGCGGCATTGAGCGCGGCCGAGCCGATCTTGCCGTAATGGGCGGTGAGCTTGGCGTATTGCGCGCGCTGGGCACGCTCGCGTTCGGCTTCGATGGCTGGCTGGGCGGCGGTGCGTTGCATTTTCGGTCCCCTGAGGCGCCCCTTTCCGGCGCGGGTTGCTGATGGCCCGAGAATCGCCGCCGATTTCGACGGAATGGTGTCGGCAACGGGGTATTTCAGTGGGTTGCCGGTCGCTTTTCCGTGACAGGTTTAATAAAATCTTACCGAACCGCCTCGCCGCCCGCCGCCGCGCCCGCGAAGCCTTGACGCCGGCCGGGCGGAAAGCGATAAAGCGGGCGATGAAAACGCCTTTCGCCATTACCGGCATTTGCATTATCGGCTAGCGCTTCCGCTGGCCCGGCCGTTTTCGCTCTCGTTTCCCCGATAGGCAAAACGCCCCGGCCAGCAGGCCAGGGAGAGACCATGTCTGCACCGCATGTCGGGCTCCGGCTCTACAACACGCTGACGCGCGCGAAGGAGCCGTTCGTTCCCATCGATGCGGAAAACGTGCGCATGTATGTGTGCGGGCCGACCGTCTACGACTTCGCCCATATCGGCAACGCGCGGCCGGTCATCGTCTTCGACGTGCTCTACCGGCTGTTGCGGCACGTCTATGGCGCGGCGCACGTCACCTATGTGCGCAACATCACCGACGTCGACGACAAGATCAACGCGCGCGCCGCGCGCGACTTTCCCGGCCTGCCGCTCAACGAGGCCATCGCCAGGGTGACGGAGGCGACCAACGCCCAGTTCCAGGCCGACGTGAAGGCGCTGGGCTGCCTGGAGCCGACCGCCCAGCCGCGCGCCACCGCGCATATCGAGGCGATGAAGGCGATGATCGAGAAGCTCGTCGCGCTCGGCGTCGCCTATGTCGCGGAAGGCCACGTGCTGTTTTCCCCTTCCGAGATGAACCGGCGCAAGGGCCCGCGCCCCACTCCGCGCTATGGGGCGCTGTCGCGCCGCCCGCTCGACGAGATGCTGGCCGGTGCGCGCGTCGACGTCGCCTCCTACAAGCGCGACGAGATGGACTTCGTGCTGTGGAAGCCCTCGGGCGAGGGCGAGCCCGGCTGGCCTTCGCCCGCCGGCATCGAGGGGCTCGGCCGCCCCGGCTGGCACATCGAGTGCTCGGCCATGTCGATGGCGAAGCTGCTGGAGCCCTTCGGCGGCGGCCTTTCCTGCGACGACCCGCAAAAGAACGTCTTCGACATCCACGGCGGCGGCATAGACCTCGTCTTCCCCCACCACGAGAACGAGATCGCCCAGTCCTGCTGCGCCTTCGGCACCGAGCGCATGGCGCGGGTGTGGATGCACAACGGCTTCCTCCAGGTCGAGGGGAAGAAGATGTCGAAGTCGGAAGGCAACTTCGTCACCATCAACGAGGCGCTGCGCGACTGGCCGGGCGAGGTGCTGCGCTTCAACATGCTCAAGACGCACTACCGCCAGCCCATCGACTGGACGCTGCGCGACCTCAAGGCGTCGCAGAAGTCGCTGGACGATTTCTACGCGCTGGCGGGGCGCGAGGACGCGCCCGCTACCCCGCACGAAAGCGTGGTCGCGGCCTTGAGCGACGACTTGAACACGCCCAAGATGCTGGCGGCGCTGGCCTCGCTGCGCAAGCAGGCGATGACGCGCGGCGCGCCGCAGGACTTTTCCGCGCTGGCCGGCTCGCTGCGCTTCCTCGGCTTCCTGTCGATGGCGGCGCACGAATGGGAGCGCCCGCGCGACGGCGACGCGACGGCGCCGGACGAAGCGGCGCTGGAGGCCGCCATCGAGCGGCGTCTGGCTTTCATCGCGCGGAAGGACTGGGCCGAGGCCGACCGCATCCGCGACGAGCTGGCCGCGCGAGGAATCCGGTTGAAGGACGGCAAGGACCCCGCCACCGGCGCGCGGGTCACGACATGGGAGGTAAGGCGATGATCGATCACGCGGGCATTGCGGTTGCCGACTGGCACAAGGCGAAGACCTTCTACGACGCCGCGCTTTCGCCGCTCGGCGCGAAGCTCCTGCACATGGTTCCCGAGGCGTTCACCGGCGGCGCGAAGGTCGGCGGCTGGGGCCGCGACAAGCCGGAGTTCTGGCTGCGCGAGGGCGGGGAGCCCGGCCCCGGCCGGCACTACGCCTTCGCCGCGGCGAGCCGAGCGGAGGTCGACGCCTTCCACGCCGCCGCGCTTGCCGCCGGCGGGCGCGACAATGGCGCGCCGGGCCTGCGCCCGCACTATCACGCGCACTACTATGGCGCCTTCGTTCTCGATCCCGACGGCAACAACATCGAAGCCGTCTGTCACCGTCCGCAACAGGAGGGGTAGGTGAGCCTGGACAACAAGCCGATCTACACCGGCGGCTGCCAGTGCGGGGCCGTGCGCTTCCGCATCGAGGGCGCGCTCGCCAATGCCTCGGTCTGCCATTGCCGCATGTGCCAGAAGGCGTTCGGCGGCTTCTACGCCCCGCTCGCCACCGCGCCGCGGGGCGGCCTGACGTGGACGCGCGGCGAGCCGAAGCGCTACCGCTCGTCGAACCACGTCCTGCGCGGCTTCTGCGGCGAATGCGGCACGCCGCTGACCTACGAGGCGCAGGACGGGGTGGCGCTCGCCATCGGCGCCTTCGACCACCCGGAGGAGGTCGCGCCGACCATCCAGTTCGGCGTCGAGGCGAAGATTCCTTACGTCGACGCCATCCCGACCCTGCCGGCGCGCACGACGCAGGACGACATCGAGGCGGCCGCGTTCCTCGCATCCATCGAGAGCTACCAGCATCCCGACCACGACACCGACCAATGGCCGGCCGGGAGGTCGCGGCCATGAGCGGGCTGCGCGGCCTCTATCCCGAGATCGAGCCGTTCGAGACCGGCTTCCTCGACGTCGGCGACGGCCATTCGATCTACTGGGAGCGGGTCGGCACCAGGGGCGCGAAGCCGGCCGTCTTCCTTCATGGCGGGCCGGGCGGCGGCATCTCGCCGGCCCACCGGCGCCTGTTCGACCCGGCGCTCTACGACGTGATGCTGTTCGACCAGCGCGGCTGCGGCAGGTCGGTGCCCCATGCGGAGCTCGAGGCGAACACGACATGGCACCTCGTCGCCGACATCGAGCGCCTGCGGCAGGCGATGGGCGTCGACAGATGGCTGGTGTTCGGCGGCTCCTGGGGCTCGACGCTGGCGCTCGCCTACAGTCAGACGCATCCCGGCCGCGTCAGCGAGCTGGTGGTGCGCGGCATCTACACGCTGACGAAGGCCGAGCTTTCCTGGTACTACCAGTTCGGCGTCTCCGAGATGTTCCCCGACAAGTGGGAGCGCTTCCTCGCCCCCATCCCCGAGGCCGAGCGCGGCGACCTGATCGGCGCCTACCGCAGGCGCCTGACCGGCGAGGACCCGGCCGCCCGCATCGAGGCGGCCAGGGCGTGGAGCCTGTGGGAGGGCGAGACGATCACGCTGCTGCCCGAGCCCGCGACCAGCGACCCCTTCGCCGACGGCCATTTCGCGCTCGCCTTCGCGCGCATCGAGAACCACTATTTCGTCCATGGCGGCTGGCTGGAGGAGGGGCAGCTCCTGCGCGACGCGCACAGGCTGAAGGGCATTCCCGGCCTGATCGTCCACGGCCGCTACGACATGCCGTGCCCGGCGCGCTACGCCTGGGAGCTGGCGAGGGCCTGGCCGGACGCCGAGTTCTTCCTGGTCGAGGGCGCGGGCCACGCCTATTCGGAGCCCGGCATCCTCGACCGCCTGATCTACGCCACCGACAAGTTCGCGGGGAAGGCATGACCGCAAAAGAACGGATATTCCTGTTCGACACGACCTTGCGCGACGGCCAGCAGACGCCGGGCGTCGATTTCTCCGTCGAGGACAAGATCGTCATCGCGCGCATGCTCGACGAGTTCGGCTTCGACTATGTCGAGGGCGGCTATCCGGGCGCCAACCCGACCGACACCGCCTTCTTCCGCGAGAAGCGGACCGAGCGGGCGAAGTTCGTCGCCTTCGGCATGACCAAGCGCGCCGGCGTCTCGGCCTCGAACGATCCCGGCCTTGCCGCGCTGGTCGCCTCGCAGGCCGAGGCGATCTGCTTCGTCGCCAAGAGCTGGGACTATCACGTGCGCGTCGCGCTCGGCTGCTCGAACGAGGACAACATCGAGTCGATCTCGGCTTCCGTCGCCGCCGCGCGCGCCGCGGGCAAGGAGGCGATGGTCGATTGCGAGCATTTCTTCGACGGCTTCAAGGCGAACCCGGATTACGCGCTGTCCTGCGCCCGCGCGGCCTTCGAGGCCGGCGCGCGCTGGGTCGTGCTGTGCGACACCAATGGCGGCACGCTGCCGTCGCAGGTGCGCGACGTCGTGGAGAACGTGATCGCGGCCGGCATTCCGGGCAGCCATCTCGGCATCCACGCCCATGACGACACCGGCCAGGCCGTGGCCAACTCGCTGGCGGCGGTCGAGGCCGGCGTGCGCCAGATCCAGGGCACGCTGAACGGCATCGGCGAGCGTTGCGGCAACGCCGACCTGATCTCCATCGTGCCGACGCTGGTGCTGAAGCCCGCCTTCGCCGAGCGCTTCTCCACCGGCATCTCCCGCGACAGGCTGAAAGGGATCTCCCGCCTGTCCCACGCCTTCGACGAGCTGCTCAACCGCGCGCCCGAGCCGCAGGCGCCTTACGTCGGGGCCTCCGCCTTCGCCACCAAGGCCGGCATCCACGCCTCGGCGCTCATGAAGGAGCCGCAGACCTACGAGCACGTGCCGCCCGAGGCGGTCGGCAACAGCCGCAGGGTCATGGTCTCCGACCAGGGCGGCAAGTCGAACTTCATCGCCGAGCTGAAGCAGCGCGGCATCGCCGTCGCCAGGGACGATCCGCGGCTCGACACGCTGATTGCGCTGGTCAAGGAGCGCGAGGCGCAGGGCTACGCCTACGAGGGCGCGGATGCCAGCTTCGAGCTTCTGGCGCGGCGCACGCTGGGCACGGTTCCGGCCTTCATCGACGTCGATTCCTTCCGCTGCATGGTCGAGCGCCGCCACGACGCCAACGGCAATCTGCGCACCGTGTCCGAGGCCATCGTCAAGCTGACCATCGACGGCGAGCAGCGCATGTCGGTGGCTGAGGGCGACGGCCCGGTCAACGCGCTCGACATCGCGCTGCGCAAGGACCTCGGCCGCTTCCAGGACGAGATCGCCGACATGGCGCTGGTCGATTTCAAGGTGCGCATCTTGAACGGCGGCACCGACGCCATCACCCGCGTCCTGATCGAATCGCGCGATTCCACCGGCGCGCGCTGGTGGACGGTCGGCGTGTCGGAGAACATCATCGACGCCTCCTTCCAGGCGCTGATGGACTCCATCGTCTACAAGCTGGTCAGGAACCGCGAGCGGGCGGGCGCCGTGGCGGCGGCCGAATAGCGGCGATCCATCAACGGCGCTGCATCGCTGGATCAGCAATTTGCGCTGGTGGCGCATGCCGGGCCGCGATAGAGCTTCGGGCCGGCCAGACGACCCGGGGCGCAGAGACCTATGCAGGATGGAGCCATACCGGCGGCCGGCGCCGCCGAGCAATCGCCCGAAGCGCGGCAGGCGGCCACGCGCGGCTTCCTCTACGCGCTGTCGGCCTATCTCATGTGGGGGGTGCTGCCGCTCTACATGAAGGCGGTGGCGCACATCCCGCCGGTCGAGGTCGTCGCCCACCGCGTCCTGTGGTCGGTGCCGATAGCCGGCGTCGTGCTCGTGGCGCTGGGGCGCACCGCCGACGTCGCGGCGGCGCTGCGCTCGCCGCGCATGCTGGGCATGGCGGCGATGACGGCGGCGATCATCTCCGTCAACTGGGGCATCTATATCTGGGCCATCGCCGTCGACCGCACGGTGGAGAGCGCGCTCGGCTACTACATCAACCCGCTGGTGACCGTGCTTCTGGGCGCGGCGCTGCTCGGCGAGCGGCTCGACCGGATCCAGCTCGTCGCCGTCGGGCTCGCCGCCGCCGCCGTCGCGGTGCTCACCGTCGAGGCGGGCGGCCTGCCGTGGGTGTCGCTGGGGCTGGCGTTGACCTTCGCCGCCTACGGCTATCTCAGGAAGACGCTGCCGATCGGCCCGAGCCAGGGCTTCTTCCTCGAAGTGCTGCTGCTCGCGCCGCCGTGCCTCGCCTACATCCTGTGGCTGGAGACCACGGGGCAGGGGCATTTCGCCGCCGCGGGCGGCCACGATGCCGGCCTCCTGATGCTCGCCGGCCCGGTCACCGCCGTGCCGCTGATCCTGTTCGGCTTCGGGGCGAGGATGCTGCGCATCTCCACCATCGGCCTCATGCAGTATATCGCCCCGACGATGATGGCGCTGCTGGCGGTGTTCGCGTTCGGCGAGCCGTTCGGGCCGGTCCGCTTCCTCGCCTTCGGCCTGATCTGGGTGGCGCTGGCGCTCTACACCTGGTCTGCGCTGCTCAGGCGCACGGCGTGAGGGGGCCGCGCCTCACAGCCGGTCGATGACGCGCGCGTCGCCCTCGGAGGCGATCTCGGCCACGGCGGCCGCCTGCGTCAGCACGGCCGGCACCACGGCCTCGGCCGTGTCCACCACCAGCGGCTGCACCAGATGGCCGGTATGGACGAAGCCCTCGGCGCGCATGTGATCGAGCAGCGCCAGCATCGGGTTCCAGAACCCGTTTATGTTGACGAAGGCGATGGGCTTGCGGTGGCGGCCGAGCTGCGCCCAGGTCATGATCTCGACCACCTCCTCCAGCGTGCCGATGCCGCCCGGCAGCGCCACAAAGGCGTCGGATTTCTCGAACATCGTGTGCTTGCGGGTGTGCATGTCCTCGGTCACGACGACGTCGTCGAGATCGCCCAGCGCCGTCTGGGCCGCCTCCTTGTTGATGAGGAAGCGCGGTATGATGCCGGTCACCTTGCCGCCGGCCTCGATGGTGCCGCGGGCGACCGCGCCCATGATGCCCCTGGTGCCGCCGCCATAGACGAGGCGCAGGCCCGCCTCGGCGATGGAACGGCCGAGCGCGCGGCCGGCGCTGGAATAGGTTTCTCCGCGGCCGGGGGAGGAGCCGCAATAGACGCAGATGGATCGAATCGGGTTCATCGCGCGATTGGATGATCTTGTGGCGCGGCCGGTCAAGCGCGACGGGGCTTTTTGTTGTCGCTGCCGGCAAAACAGGCTAGAGCCGGAAAAAGAGGCCGGGCGAAGGAAACGGGCACATGGCGGGTTGGGTGAAGGCGCTTCTGTTCTTGCTGGGCGGGGTGACTGCCGCCGCCGGCACCGCTTATGTGACGGGTCTGCTCGATCCGTGGCTGGCGCCGCGGCCGGCCGCCGTCGCGCCCGAAGCGTCCGCTCCCGAAACGCCCGCTCCCGAGACGCCCGCCCCCGGGCCCGCCCGGCAGCCGGCGGGCGACGGGGAAGCCGCGCCGGGCGAGGCGCAGAAGGCCGGGGACCCGGTCACCACCGCCAAGCAGGGCCGCCTCGTTCCGCCCGTCTTCGACATCCTGCGCGTCGAGCCCGACGGCTCGGTGCTGGTGGCCGGCAAGGCCGGCTCGAAGGCGGCGGTCGAGGTGCTGTCGGGCGAGACCGTGCTGGGCGCGGCCACGGCCGGCGAGGAGGGCGATTTCGTCGTCGTGCTCGACGAGCCGCTGGCCCCCGGCGACTACCGCATCACGCTGCGCGCGACCGCGCCCGGCGCCGAGGCCGTGCTGTCGGCCGGCACGGCGATCGTCTCCGTTCCCGAGGCCGAGGACGGGCAGGTGCTCGCCATGGTCGAGGAGCCCGGCGCGCCGGCGCAGCTCATCACCGTGCCGCAGGCCGGCGACGATGCCGGCGCCGCCGCGCGGCAGGACGAGTCCGCCGGCGGCGAGGCCGCTGCCGGGACGGGCGATGCGCCCGCCGAGCCGGCGACGCAGCAGGCCGGGACACCGGCGGAACCCGAGGCCGACGCCGCCGCGCAGCAGCCCGGCGAGGCCGCCGTCGCGGCAGCGCCCCAGGCCGGTGAGGACGAGCCGGCCGCTCCCGCCGACCAGCAGCTGCCCGCCGCCGCGCACACCGTCGCCGTCGAGGCGGTCGAGATCGAGGGCGACACGATCTTCGTCGCCGGCCGCGCCGAGCCCGGCCGCACCGTGCGCGTCTATGCCGATGCGTTGCATCTCGGCGACGCCGTCGCCTCCGATGGCGGCCGCTTCCTCGTCGAGGCGAAGCGCGAGCTTGCGGTCGGCAACTACCTGATCCGCGCCGACCTGCTCGACAAGGACGGGGCCGTGCTGGCGCGCGCGGCCGTGCCGTTCGAGCGCGAGCCGGGCGAGACGATCGCCGCCGTGGCTCCCGCCACGCCCGCGCCCGCCGCGCCCGCCGACACGGACGACGCGGCCGCCGCGCCGCAGGCCGGGACGGCGCAGGAAGCCGAAGCGGATGCGGCCGATGCCGGCGCGCCCGGCGGCGAGGCGCAGGCCGGCGCCCAGGTTGCCGTCGCCCCCGCCGCGCCGGCGGCCGGCGGGGAGGCGGCCACCGCGCCGCCGCTCCAGCGCGTCGACGGGGCCGTCATCATCCGGCGCGGCGACTCGCTGTGGCGCATCTCGCGCCGCGTCTACGGCCACGGCATCCGCTACTCCACCATCTACCTGGCCAACCAGGACCAGATCCGCAATCCCGACCGCATCTGGCCGGGCCAGGTCTTCACCGTGCCGCACGAGACGCCGGAGGGCGAGCGGGCCGATCTCGACGCCATCGGCGACCAGGCCGTGATGCCGCAGGACCGCCAGCCCGCCGACGAATAGGCGGGTCCGGCGGCGGTTCCCGGCCTGCGCCTCTTGATCCCGGAGCGTTCATCGTTTATCGCCGATAAACGATGAACATCCAGCCCGACGATTTCCAGCCGCAACACCGCTGCCGCGACGCCGCCGCGCTCGCCGCGCGGCTGGGCGCGCTGGCGCATCCGGCCCGCATCGCCATCCTCCAGCATCTGGCCGGCGTCGAGGCCTGCTGCTGCAAGGATGTGGTGGAGCGGCTCGACCTCGCCCAGTCGACGGTCTCGCAGCACCTCAAGGTGCTGGTCGATGCCGGGCTGGTGCGGCTGACGCCGGGCCGGCCGCGCTCCCGCTACGAGGTCGACCGCGCCGCGCTCGCCGCGCTGTCCGATTCGGTCGGCCGGCTTCTCGTCTCGTGCTGCGCGCATCCGCCCGCCGGGCGCGCCGGCTGACCCCATTCTCTCTTCAGGACCCTTCGCCGTGGCCGACAAGACCGTTTCCGCCGATTCCGGCTCCACCTTGAGGACGCTCGCCAATCTGTGGCCCTATATGTGGCCGGCCGACCGCGCCGACCTCAAGATGCGCGTCGTGTGGGCAACCGTCTTCCTCGTGCTGGCCAAGCTGGTGCTTGTGCTGGTGCCCTATTTCTTCAAATGGGCGACGGATGCGCTGACCGGCGAGCTTGCCGCGCCGGCCTACATCCCCGCCATCCTCGTCGCGCCCGTGCTGCTGGTGCTGGCCTACAACGTGGTGCGCATCGTCCAGGTGGCGCTCAACCAGCTTCGCGACGCGCTGTTCGCGCGCGTCGGCCAGCATGCGGTGCGACAGCTCGGCTACAGGACCTTCGTGCATCTCCACGCGCTGTCGCTGCGCTTCCACCTCGAGCGGCGCACCGGCGGCCTGTCGCGCATCATCGAGCGCGGGGTCAAGGGCATCGAGACCATCGTGCGCTTCACCATCCTGAACACGCTGCCCACGGTGCTGGAGTTCGCGCTGACGGCGGTGATCTTCTGGGTGGTCTATGGCTGGATCTACGTCGCCGTCATCGCCGCCACCGTGTGGCTCTACACCTGGTTCACGGTATGGGCGAGCGACTGGCGCATCTCCATCCGCCGCGAGATGAACGACAGCGACACCGACGCCAACACCAAGGCCGTCGACTCGCTGCTCAACTACGAGACGGTGAAGTATTTCGGCAACGAGAAGATGGAGGCCGCGCGCTTCGACCGCTCCATGGCGCGCTACGAGGACGCGGCGACCCGCACCTGGACCTCGCTCGGCTGGCTGAACTTCGGGCAGGGCGTCATCTTCGGCGTCGGCATGGCGGCGGTGATGGCGCTGTCGGCATGGGAGGTGACGCGCGGCACCCACACCATAGGCGATTTCGTCTTCGTCAACGCCATGCTGATGCAGCTTTCCGTGCCGCTCAACTTCATCGGCTTCATCTATCGCGAGATCCGGCAGGCGCTGACCGACATCGAGCAGATGTTCGACCTGCTCGACGTCAGGGCCGAGGTGGTCGACAAGCCGGACGCGCGGCCGCTCGCCGTCGGCGAGGGCACCGTGGTCTTCGAGGACGTCCACTTCGCCTACGACCCCGCGCGGCCGATCCTCAAGGGCGTGTCGTTCGAGGTGCCGGCCGGCAAGACCGTCGCCATCGTCGGCCCCTCCGGCGCCGGCAAGTCGACCATCTCGCGGCTCCTGTTCCGCTTCTACGACATCCAGCAGGGCGCGATCCGCATCGACGGCCAGGACATCCGCGACGTGACGCAGGAAAGCCTGCGCTCGGCCATCGGCATGGTGCCGCAGGACACGGTGCTGTTCAACGACACCATCCGCTACAACATCCGCTACGGCCGCCCGGACGCCAGCGCCGAGGATGTCGAGCGCGCCGCCGACCTCGCCCAGATCGGCGATTTCATCGCCCGCCTGCCCGAAGGCTACGACACCATGGTGGGCGAGCGCGGGCTGAAGCTGTCGGGCGGCGAGAAGCAGCGCGTGGCCATCGCCCGCACCATCCTCAAGGCGCCGCCGATCCTGATGCTCGACGAGGCGACCTCGGCGCTCGACACCAGGACCGAGCAGGAGATCCAGGCCGCGCTCGACCTCGTCAGCCAGGGCCGCACCACGCTGGTCATCGCCCACCGCCTGTCGACGGTCATCTCGGCCGACGAGATCATCGTGCTGCAGGACGGCCGCATCGCCGAGCGCGGCCGCCATGGCGAGCTCCTGGCGAAGCGCGGCCTCTATGCCGAGATGTGGGCGCGCCAGCGCGAGGCCACCGAGGCCGAGGAGCGGCTGCGCCGCGCGCGCGAGGAGGACGAGCTCGGCATCGTCGAGCGCCGCGCCCCGGCCGGGGTCGAGCCGGCCGCCGAATAGCCCCTGCCGGCGGCCGGCGCCACGCCGCCGCCCGGAGGGTCCGCCGCCTTGCGTATATGTTCTTTATTTGTTCCGGTTTCCGTGCCATGCTGCCGGCAACGAATCGGCGCAGGAGGGGAAAGGCGGATGGAGGACAGGCGCACGCTGTTCCGCAAGCTGCACGAGGCCGACGGGGCTTTCATCATCCCCAATCCCTGGGATGTCGGCACCGCCCGCATCCTCGCGGCCATGGGCTTTCCGGCGCTCGCCACCACCAGCGCCGGCATGGCGTTCTGCCTCGGCAAGGTCGACGGCGCCGCCTCCCGCGACGAGGTGCTCGCCCATTGCCGCGCCATCGTCGAGGCGACGCCGCTGCCGGTCTCGGCCGATCTCGAGAACGGCTTCGGCGACAGCCCGGAAAGCGCGGCCGCGACCGTGGTCGCGGCGGCCGGCATCGGCCTTGCCGGATGCTCGCTGGAGGATCACACCGGCGACCGCGCGCGGCCGATCTACGATTTCGGCCTCGCGGTCGAGCGCATCGAGGCCGCGGCGCAGGCGCGGCGCTCGCTCGGGCACGATTTCGTGCTGACGGCGCGCTGCGAGAATTTCCTGTGGGGGCGCCGCGACCTCGACGACACGATCCGGCGGCTGCAAGCCTTCGAGAAGGCGGGCGCCGACGTGCTCTACGCTCCGGGGCTCGGCGACCTCGACACGATCCGCGCCGTCTGCGCGGCGGTGACGAAGCCGGTCAACGTCGTCATGGGCCTGCCGGGCGCGACGTTCGGCGTCGCCGAGTTGGCCGAGGCCGGCGTCAGGCGCATCAGCGTCGGCTCCGCCCTGGCGCGTCTGGCCTATGGCGCCTTCGTCGGCGCGGCGCGCGAGATGCGGGCGCACGGCAGCTTCGGCTTCGCGAAAGGCGCCATGGGCTTCGCCGAGCTGGAAGGCTTCTTTACCGGGGCGACGAAGGCGTAGCCGCCGTAGCGGACTCGCGGGCCATTGCGCCGCCGCGGCCGCGCCCTATCCTGGGAGCGATGAGGATCGTCGCGGGCACGTTGGAGCATGTCGAGCCGTGGGCGCGGCTGCGCGCGGCGCTGTGGCCCGGCGAGACGGCGCGGGAGCACCGGCTGGAGCTGGAGCGCCTCTTCCTGGCGGGCGACGCAAGGGCGGCCGCGTTCGTCGCCGAGCGCGGGCCCGGCGACCTTGTCGGCTTCGCGGAGGCGACCTTGCGCGGCGACTACGTCAACGGCTGCGAGACCTCGCCCGTCCTGTTCCTCGAAGGCATCTTCGTGCGGCCGGACCAGCGCCGGCAAGGCGTGGCGCGCCTCCTGTGCGATGCGGTCGCGGAGTGGGGCAGGATGCGCGGCTGCCGCGAGTTCGCCTCCGACGCGGCGCTCGACAATGTCGTCAGCCACCGCTTCCACGCCGCCTTCGGCTTCGAGGAGACCGAGCGCGCCGTCTTCTTCCGCAAGAAGCTGTAGGCGCGCCCGATCCCCTTGCGCGCCGGCGACGCGGCCAATCGCGCGTTGCGGCTGGTCGTGCGATAGGGTATCAGGCGAACCTCGAAACGCGGGAGTGCTGCGCCGCATGAGCCTTGCCGACACCGTCAGGAACACCTTGGTGCCCGTCCACCGCGAGGGCTGGCCGTTCGTCGCCGCCTTCGCCGGCGCGGCGATCCTGCTCGGCCTGTTCTCGACCCACCTGTTCTGGATCGGCCTGATCCTCACCGCCTGGTGCGCCTATTTCTTCCGCGACCCCGAGCGCGTCACCCCCATCGACGACCGGCTCGTCATCAGCCCGGCCGACGGCGTCGTCTCCTCGGTCGGCCCGGCCGTGCCGCCGCGCGAGCTCGGCCTCGGCGAGGGCGAGATGACGCGCGTGTGCGTGTTCATGAACGTGTTTTCCTGCCACGTGAACCGCGCTCCGGCGCGCGGCCGCGTCAGCGCGGTCGAGCACCGGCCGGGCAAGTTCCTCAATGCCGAGCTCGACAAGGCCAGCACCGACAACGAGCGCAACGGCCTCGTCGTCGAAAGCCCCAACGGCCGCATGGGCGTGGTGCAGGTGGCGGGCCTGGTGGCGCGGCGCATCGTGTGCTGGACCGATCCCGGCGCCGATCTCGCCGTCGGCGAGCGCTTCGGCCTGATCCGCTTCGGCTCGCGCGTCGACGTCTACCTGCCCGCGGGCGCGACGGTGAAGGTGGCGGTCGGCCAGACGGCCATCGCCGGCGAGACCGTCATCGCCGAATACGGCACCGGCGCGACCTCGCCGCTGGTGCGGGTGTCCTGAGGGTCGATGGCTTCGACCCCGCCCCAAACCCCCAATGGCGCGCGCCGCGGCGCGCGGCTGCGCGAGATTCCGCTGCGCATGGTGGTGCCCAACCTCATCACCGTTCTGGCGGTCTGCGCCGGGCTGACGGGCGTGCGCCTCGCCTTCGAGCACCGCTTCGAGCTCGCCGTGGCCATGGTGCTGATCGCGGCGCTGCTCGACGCCGTCGACGGCCGCATCGCGCGCCTGCTCCAGGGCGCCTCGAAGTTCGGCGCCCAGATGGATTCGCTGGCCGACATCGTCAATTTCGGCGTCGCCCCGGCGCTGGTGCTCTATGCCTACCTGCTGGAGCGCGCGGGCGCGTTCGGCTGGATCGCGGCGCTGATGTTCGCCATCGCCTGCGGCCTGCGGCTCGCCCGCTTCAACGTCATGCTCGAGGACGACGACCGCCCCGCCTGGAAGGCCGACTACTTCGTGGGCGTGCCGGCGCCGGCCGGGGCGCTCCTTGTGCTGCTGCCGGTCTATCTCGGCTTCCTCGGCGTGCCGCAGGGCGTGCCCTTCGCGCTTTCGTCCAGCGCCTTCACCGTACTGGTCGGCTTCCTCATGGTCAGCCAGGTGCCGGTCTATTCGGGCAAGAGCGGGGTGCGCGTGCGCCGCGACATGGTCATGCCGATGATCCTGGGCACCGTCCTCTACGTCGCGCTGCTGGCGAGCTACACCTGGCACACCATGGCCGCGACGGCCATCGCCTTCCTCGCCTTCCTGCCGTTCAGCGCCCGGGCCTATCATCGCCGCGAGGCGCGCGAGGCGGCCGCGGCGCAAGAGTAGCGGCCAGGAACAGCGGGCGTCGCCCGAAACGAAACCGCCCGGCTTTCGGCCGGGCAGCGAGCGTCAGGGCCGCCAGTTCGGCACCCAGGGCGGCGGATTGCCGCCATAGGTGGTGTCGTAGAGCGCCGAGGGCGATGTCGAGCCGCTCGAGGTGATGGAGAAATTGCCGAAGCGGCAGGTCGTCGCCTTCTGCGGCATCAGGCCGCCTCTCGTGGCGAACGACATCGTGTCCTCTTCCGAGCAGTTGCCGGCGCCGTTGCCGTAGCCGGGCACGACGTCGAGATTGACGCCGGGCAGCTTCTCCAGCGTCGTCGTCTCGCCGGAGAAGCCCTGCGAGCTGAACACGTCGGCAAGGGCGGGCGTGGCGCCGAACGCGGCGGCGAGGAAAAGGCCGGCGACGGCCGGGCGGAAGGTGAGGGCCATGGGTCTATCCCGCATCCTGATGGGCGGCAATCGATATGGTGGTTTCTAGCATGCCGGGCAAGGCCCGTCGATAGCCGGCGGGGAAGGCGGGCTATTCCGGCATGCGGTAGCGCACGAAGCGGCCGTTCGGCACGTCGAGGATCAGGCCGGTCTCGGTCAGCGCCGGGCTGGCCAGCGCCACGATCTTCGCCGCCACGTCGGAAGGGTGCGGCAGCGTCTGCGGGTTCTCGCCGGGCATGGCCTGCGCGCGCATGGCCGTGCGCGTCGCGCCGGGATTGACGCAGTTGATCCGCAGCGGCGTGTTCCTCGTCTCGTCCGCCCAGGAGCGCGCCATCGCCTCCACCGCCGCCTTCGAGGCGGCGTAGGGGCCCCAGAAGGCGCGCGCCGAATGCGCCGCGCCCGACGACATGACGATGGCGCGGCCGGCGTCCGACAGCCTGAGCAGCGGATCGACCGAGCGGATCATCCGCCAGGTGGCGGTGACGTTGACCGCCATCACCTTCTCGAACACCTTGGCCTCGACATGGCCGAGCGGCGCGATGACGCCGAGGATGGCGGCGTTGGCCACCAGCACGTCGAGCTTGCCCCACCGCTCGTGGATCGCGCCGCCGAGGCGGTCGATGCCGGCCATGTCGGTGAGGTCGAGCGGCACCAGCGTCGCCTGGCCGCCGGCCGCGCGGATCTCGTCGTCCAGCTCCTCCAGCCCGCCGACGGTGCGCGCCACGGCGACGACATGCGCCCCGGCCGCCGCGAGCTCCTTCGCCACGAAGTAGCCGATGCCGCGCGACGCGCCGGTGACGAGGGCCACGCGGCCGGAAAGGTCGAGCGTGTCGGGCGATGCGGTTGACGGTGCGGCTGACATGGCGGCTCCTGCTTCGGTCGGACTGGCGGCGGCAACCGGCCGCGTCCCGGCCGCATTAGCCGAATGCGCGGGCGAGGGAAACCCCCGGGCGTCCCTTGACCGGCTCCGCGCCCCGCCCCATATCGACGCAGCCGGGACGACCCGGCGCGCCGTCCGGTTGGCGGCGCGGCAATCGATGGGGACGGCCCCATCTCCTTTAACCGGAAGGAGACGGGCCATGTCCTGGATCTATCTCGCTCTCGCAGGGCTGTTCGAAATCGGCTGGGCCGTCGGCCTGAAATACAGCCACGGCTTCACGCGGCTGTGGCCGAGCGCCTTCACCCTGGCCTCGATGACGGTCAGCATCGTCCTGCTGGGCCTGGCCCTGCGGGCGCTGCCGCTCGGCACCGCCTACGCCATCTGGACCGGCATCGGCACCATCGGCACGGCCATCCTCGGCATGATGCTGTTCTCGGAACCGGCCGAGGCGCTGCGGCTCGCCTGCATCGGCCTGATCGCGGCCGGCATCGTCGGCCTCAAGCTGGTCTCGCCCTAGCCGCCGCTCGCCAGCAGCGACAGCGTGCGCACGTTGCTGGCACCTTCCAGATCGGTGAGGCGGGTGGGGTATTGCCCGGTGAAGCAGGCGTCGCAGAACTGCGGCGCCTCCTCGTTGCGGGCGGCCTCGCCGACGGCGCGGTAGAGCCCGTCGATCGACAGGAAGCCGAGCGAATCGACGCGGATGAACTCCGCCATCTCCCCGATCGACATGCGCGAGGCGAGCAGCTTCGACTTCTCCGGCGTGTCGACGCCGTAGAAGCACGGCGACATCGTCGGCGGCGAGGCGATGCGCATGTGTACCTCGCGCGCGCCGGCGTCGCGCACGAGCTGCACGATCTTCTGGCTCGTCGTGCCGCGCACGATGGAATCGTCCACCAGCACCACGCGCTTGCCCTCGATCATCTTGCGGTTGGCGTTGTGCTTGAGCTTGACGCCCATGTGGCGGATCGAATCGCCCGGCGAGATGAAGGTACGCCCGACATAGTGGTTGCGGATGATGCCGAGCTCGAACGGGATGTCGGCTTCCTGCGCGAAGCCGATGGCCGCCGGCGTGCCGGAATCGGGCACGGGCACGACGATGTCGGCCTCGACCGGGTTCTCGCGCGCCAGCTCCACGCCGATGTTCTTGCGCACCGTATAGACGTTGCGGCCCTCGACGGTGGAATCGGGCCTGGCGAAGTAGACGTATTCGAAGATGCAGAAGCGCGGCTTCTGCGGCTCGAACGGATAGAGGCTCTCGATGCCCTTGGAGGTGATGACCACCATCTCGCCGGGCTTGATGTCGCGCACGAAGCGCGCGCCGATGATGTCGAGCGCGCAGGTCTCGGAGGACAGGATCCACGCCCCGTCGAGGTCGCCCAGCACCAGCGGCCGGATGCCGAGCGGGTCGCGGCAGCCGATCATCTTCTTGGCCGTCAGCGCCACCAGCGAGAACGCGCCCTCGATCTGGCGCACCGCCTCGATGAAGCGCGAGTTGATGTCCTTCTCGCGGCTGGTGGCGACCAGGTGCAGGATCGTCTCGGTGTCGGAGGTGGAGGTGAAGATCGAGCCCTGCTTCTGCAGCGTGCGCTGCACGGTCATGGCGTTGGTCAGGTTGCCGTTGTGGGCGACCGCGATGCCGCCGTCGGCGAGCTCGGCGAACAGCGGCTGCACGTTGCGCAGGCCGGCACCCCCGGTGGTGGCGTAGCGCGTGTGGCCGATGGCGCGCTGGCCCTTCAGCCGGTCGAGCACGGACTGCTTGGTGAAGGTGTCGCCGATCAGGCCGACATGGCGCTCGACGTGGAACTGCTGGCCGTCGAAGGAGACGATGCCGGCCGCCTCCTGGCCGCGATGCTGCAGCGCGTGCAGGCCGAGCGTGACGATGGCGGCCGCGTCCTGGCGGCCGAAGATGCCGAACACGCCGCATTCGTCGTGGAAGCGGTCGTCGGACGTGGAAGAAAACGGGGTGTCGTCTGCGTCCGCCATGGGGCTACGCCTCTCGCCTGGTTTCCGGTTTCGATCCGCCCGCTCGCAGGGCAGCCTGTCAGTTCTCGATCTGCGCGCCGGCGTCGTCGTTCGGCTTCAGCCGGTCGAGGATCGAGTTCTCCGGGTCGTCCGGCAGCAGGCTCTCCAGCCAGTCTCCGACCCCTTCCAGCAGCGGCAGCGACTTGGCCTGCGCGATCCATGCCGGAGGGTTCGGGCCCACCAGCCACGAGAAGAACAGCAGGCCGACCGCCACCACGAGAATACCGCGCGCCGCGCCGTAGAGGAAGCCGAGCGTGCGGTCGAGCGCGCCGATGCGGCTGTCGATGATGAAGTCCGCGATCTTCATCGTTATGACCGTGACCACGATCAGGGCGATGAAGAAGACGATCGCCGCCGCCGCGGCAAGCTGCACCTTGTCGTTGTCTATATAGGGAGCGACATAGGGCAATACAGCGGGGTGGAAGAAATAGGCCGCCGCCGCGGCCGCCACCCAGGAGGCGATGGACAGCACCTCGCGCGAGAAGCCGCGCACCATGGCGAGCACGGCGGAGACGAGGGTGAAGCCGACGAGGACGCCGTCAAGCAGGGTGATGGGCATTCAGGCTCAACTCCATCAGGGCAGCGGTGAGCCGCTTGCCGCCTCGGTCCCTTCAATCCGCCGCGTCGCGTGCCCGCGACCCGGCGATGCGCGCCACCAGATCGGAAAGCGTGGCCGGCTGAAACGCCCGCCGCGCGCCCTGGACGCTCTTGTCGTCGCCCGAAGCGGGCATGACCGCCTGCGAAAAACCGAGCTTTTCCGCCTCCTTGAGGCGTTGCTGGGCGTGCGCGACGGGCCTGATCGCACCCGAGAGACTGATTTCGCCGAAATAGACGCAATCGACGGGAAGGGCAAGTCCGGTCAGCGACGAAACCAGCGCCGCCGCCACGGCAAGGTCGGCCGCGGGCTCCGCGATGCGGTAGCCGCCGGCGACGTTGAGATAGACGTCGTGCTGCGAGAAGCGCACGCCGCAATGGGCCTCCAGCACCGCCAGCACCATGGACAGGCGCGCCGAATCCCAGCCGACGACGGCGCGGCGCGGCGAGCCGGGCGGGGCGGGCGCGACGAGCGCCTGGATCTCGACCAGCACCGGCCGCGTGCCCTCGATGCCGGCGAAGACGGCGGCGCCGGGCGCTGCGGCACTGCGCTCGCCCAGGAACAGCTCCGACGGGTTCGGCACCTCGCGCAGGCCGCGATCCGACATCTCGAACACGCCGATCTCGTCGGTCGGGCCGAAGCGGTTCTTGACCGTGCGCAGGATGCGGTAGTGGTGGCCGCCTTCGCCCTCGAAATAGAGCACGCCGTCGACCATGTGCTCGACCACGCGCGGGCCGGCGATCTGGCCTTCCTTGGTGACGTGGCCGACGAGCACCACCGCCGTGCCGGTCGACTTGGCGTGGCGGATCATCGCCTGCGCGCAGGCGCGCACCTGCGTCACCGTGCCGGGCGCGGAATCGGCCATGTCCGTCCACAGCGTCTGGATCGAATCGAGGATCAGAAGGTCGGGCCGCCTGCCGTCGGCTATCGTTGCGAGGATGTCCTCGACATTGGTCTCGGCGGCAAGCTCCACCGGCGCCGTGTCGGCGCCGAGCCGCTGCGCGCGCAGGCGTATCTGGGCGACCGCCTCCTCGCCCGAGACGTAGACGACACGGTGGCCCTTGCCCGCAAGTGCCGCGGCCGCCTGCGTCAGCAGCGTCGACTTGCCGATGCCGGGATCGCCGCCGACCAGAAGCGCGGAGCCGCGCACGAAGCCGCCGCCGGTGGCGCGGTCGAGCTCGCCGATGCCGGAGACGATGCGCGGCGCCTCCTCGATCTCGCCCGACAGCGTGGTCAGCGCCACCGGCCTGCCCTTGCGCGCCGAGCGCAGACCCGACGGCCCGCCGCCGATGCCGCCGGACGTCGTGCCTTCCTCGACCAGCGTGTTCCACTCTCCGCAGCCGTCGCACTTGCCCGCCCAGCGGGTGTGGACGGTGCCGCAGCTCTGGCAGACGAACTGGCTGCGCGCCTTAGCCATCGCCGCCCACGTAGCGGCGGTGATAGCGCCGGCCGAGCGAGGTCAGCATCTCGTAGGAGATCGTGCCGGCCGCGGCCGCCGCCTCGTCCACCGGGACGTTGTGGCCGAACAGCTCGATCCAGTCGCCGACGGTGACGCCCTCCGGCCCGAGATCGGTGACGTCGAACAGCGTCAGGTCCATGGTGACGCGGCCGAGCACCGGCACGCGGCGGCCGTGGACGAAGCCGTGCCCACCCGCCGGCACGGCCCGGCGCAGCGGCACGCCGGCGAAGGACGAGGCGCGATGGTAGCCGTCGGCATAGCCGGTCGAGACGACCGCGATCACCGTGTCGCGCGAAAGCACGCCGTGCGCGCCGTAGCTCGCCGTCTCGCCGGCCCGTGCGCGGCGCACCTGCACCACGCGCGCCTCCAGTGTCGCCACGGCGCGCATCGGGTTGTCGCCGCCGTCGAAGGGCTGGCCGCCATAGAGCGCGATGCCCGGCCGGGCGAGGTCGAAGGCGAAGTCGGGGCCGAGGAAGATTCCGGCGGAATTTGAAAGACTTGATTCGATGCCGTCGAAAAGCCGGCTAACCGCCTGAAACGATTCCCGTTGCCGCCGGTTGAGCGGATGGCCGGCGTCGTCGCCGCAGGCGAGGTGGCTCATGACGAGCCGCGGCGTCAGCGCGCCGGTCAGCGCGTTGTCGGTGGCGAAGGCGTGCGCTTCCTCCGGCGTCAGGCCGAGCCGGTTCATGCCGGTGTCGACATGGATGGCGCAGGGGCGCGGCGTGCCGCCGTCGTTCCAGCCGAAGGCCTCCCAGCACGAGATGTCGGCCTGCGAGCCCAGCACCGGCATCAGCCGGTGGGCGGCGAAGGCGGGCGCGGCCTCCGGCCCGAACGTGCCGTTGAGCACATAGATGTCGGCCTGCGGCAGCGCGGCGCGCAGCTCGATGCCTTCCTGCGGCAGCGCCACGAAGAAGGTGCGGCAGCCGGCCCGCCACAGCGCGGGGCCCACGCGCGACGCGCCCAGCCCGTAGGCGTCGGCCTTGACCACGCCGGCGACGCGCGCAGGTGCCGCCCGACGCTGGAGCAGGCGGTAGTTCTCGACGAGAGCGTCGAGATCGACGGTCAGCCGGCCGCCGGCGATGCGCGGGTCGACGCCGTCATGGGCGGCGTCGTGCGTGAAGGTCTTCCATTCGCTCATGCGTCACTCGAACCGTTCGGGCAGGCGGCTGTCTTCGGCCAGGTCGAAGAAGCGGGTGAACTCGCCCTGGAAGCCGAGGCCGACCGTGCCGGTGGGGCCGTGGCGCTGCTTGGCGATGATGACCTCGGCCTTGCCGCGCGCCTCGGCCATCTCGCCCTCCCACTTGATGTATTCGTCGGTGCCGGGCTTCGGCTCCTTGTTCTTCAGGTAGTACTCCTCGCGGTAGACGAACAGCACCACGTCGGCGTCCTGCTCGATGGAGCCGGATTCGCGCAGATCCGAAAGCTGCGGCCGCTTGTCGTCGCGGCTCTCGACCTGGCGCGACAGCTGCGACAGCGCGATGATCGGCGTTTGCAGCTCCTTGGCCAGCGCCTTCAGCCCGGTGGTGATCTCGGTGATCTCCTGCACGCGGTTCTGGGCCGCGCGGGCGCTCGTTCCCTGCATGAGCTGGACGTAGTCGATGACCAGCACGTCGAGCCCGCGCTGGCGCTTCAGCC
Organism: Hyphomicrobiales bacterium; assembly: GCA_003577315.1. Taxonomy (GTDB): domain Bacteria; phylum Pseudomonadota; class Alphaproteobacteria; order Rhizobiales; family Rhizobiaceae; genus Aerobium. Next base: position 60,887 of record QEVK01000002.1, read on the forward strand.
GCCGCGCGCGCGCGGCAAGCTGGGCGATGGAGATGCCGCCGGTCTGGTCGATGTAGAGCGGCAGCTTCTGCATCATCTGCGAGCAGGCCACCAGCTTCTCGAAATCGCTCTCGGTGATGTCGCCGCGCCTGATCTTGGAGGAGGGGATCTCCGTCTGCTCGGAGATGATGCGGGTGGCGAGCTGCTCCGACGACATTTCGAGCGAGAAGAAGCCGACGACGCCGCCATTGGCCGCCTTGTAGGAGCCGTCGGCCTGCTGCACCGGCTCGTAGGCGTTGGCGATGTTGAAGGCGATGTTGGTGGCCAGCGACGTCTTGCCCATGCCGGGGCGGCCGGCGAGGATGATGAGGTCCGAGGGTTGCAGGCCGCCCATGCGCCGGTCGAGGTCGCGCAGGCCCGTGGCGATGCCCGACAGGTGCCCGTCGCGCATATAGGCGGCGTTGGCCATGTCGACGGCGGTCTTGACCGCGTCGTTGAAGCTTTCGAAGCCGCCGTCGTAGCGCCCGGTCTCGGCCAGCTCGAACAGGCGCCGCTCGGCGTCCTCGATCTGCTCGGCCGGCGACATGTCGACGGGCGCGTCGTAGGCGATGTTGACCATGTCCTCGCCGACCGTGATGAGGGCGCGGCGCGTGGCGAGGTCGTAGATGGCGCGGCCGTAGTCGGCGGCGTTGATGACGGTGACGGCCTCGGCGGCGAGGCGGGCGAGATAGTGCGCGACGGTCATCTCGCCCACCTTCTCGCCCGCGGGCAGGAAGGTCTTGATGGTGACCGGATTGGCCATCTTGCCCATGCGGATCAGCTCGGACGAGACCTCGTAGATCCTGCGGTGCAGCGGCTCGTAGAAATGGTTGGGCTTCAGGAAGTCGGAGACGCGGTAGAAGGCGTCGTTGTTGACGAGGATGGCCCCGAGCAGCGCCTGCTCGGCCTCGACGTTGTTGGGCGCCTCGCGATAGAGCGGCGTCTCCGCCGCGCCGAGTTTGCGGATTGCGTCAGCCATGGTTTGTCCCGTTCCGATCCCCGAGCCTTCCGGTATCAGAAAGCCGCCATCGCGATGTCGGATTTCGGCCGATAGTTCCCGCGATCCACAGCGCGAAGATTTCGGTGGATACTTCCCGATTGACTCGGCGAATCGCGCATCAGTCTAGACGCGCGGTGGAACGGAACAAGAAAATTCATCGCCCGCGCCCGGCCGCACCGCAACGGCGATCAAGCGCAGCGGCGCCGGATGCGGCATGGAGGCGGGGTTCATGGGAGAAGGCGAATGAATCCCGTAGCCAGGGCGCTGTGGTTCATCGAAGGCAATCTCGGCCGCGACATCGCGCTCGACGACATTGCCGAGGCGGCTTGCGTGTCGCGCTTCCACCTGACGCGCGCCTTCGGCGAGGCGGTCGCCATGCCGGTCGTGCGCTATGTGCGCGCCCGCCGGCTGAGCGAGGCCGCGAAGGCGCTGGCGGGCGGCGCGCCCGACATCCTGTCGCTCGCCCTGGAGGTGGGTTACGGCTCCCATGAAGCCTTCACCCGGGCCTTCCGGGACCAGTTCGGGGTGACGCCCGAGGCGGTCCGCGGCGGCGGCCTGATCGAAACGCTCGAGCTCGTGGAGCCATATCTCATGCAGGAAACGACCGAAACGAAACTTGCCGCCCCCCGCTTCGTCGATGGCGCGGCCATGCTGATCGCCGGGCTGTGCCGGCGTTACGAATATGGCGCGCTGGACGGGATTCCCGGCCAGTGGCAGCGCTTGGCGCCGCATATCGGCCATATCGGCTCGGAAGTCGGCGACGGTGCGACCTACGGCGTCTGCGTCAACGCCGACGCCGGCGGCTTCGACTACATCTGCGGCGTCGAGGTCCGGGACTTTTCCGACACGGCCCCGCAGATGACGCGCCTGCGCGTGCCGCCGCAGCGCTACGCCGTGTTCCGCCATGGCGGCCACCTTTCGGGGATCAGGGCGACGATGAACGCGATCATGGGCGACTGGCTCGCCGGCTCGGCCTGGGAGATCGCCGACGCCGCGCTGCTGGAGCGCTACGGCCCGGAGTTCGACCCGGTGAGCGGCAATGGCGGGGTCGAGATCTGGGTGCCGGTCACGCCGCGCGGGGCCCGAGCAGGATGACGGCGGCGCCGATGAGGCAGATCGCGGCGCCCGCGAGGTCGAAGCCGTCGGGCCGCACGCCCTCGGCCGCCCACAGCCAGGCGAGCGAGGCGCAGATATAGACGCCGCCATAGGCGGCGTAGGCGCGGCCGGCGGCGTCGCTGTCGGCCTGCGCCAGCAGCCAGGCGAAGGCGGCGAGGCTCACCACGCCCGGCACCAGCCACAGCGCCGACTTTCCCAGCCGCCACCAGGCCCAGAACGAGAAGCAGCCGGCGATCTCGGCGAGCGCGGCGGCGGCGAAGACCGGAAATGTCATGGCCGGAAGTGTCATGGAGTTTCCCGCGGCGGATGGCGTCGGCCCGTTTTCCGCCACGCGGCCGCCCAAGGCAAGGGGCGGGCCGCTCAGCCGGCCTCCGCCGGCCTGCGGCGTGCCTTTTCGGGCGCGGTCCGCCTCGGCGCCCCGGCCTTCCGCGCGGCCTCTGCCTCGCGCTTCTCGATCGCGGCCTCGTTGGCGGCGATGTAGCCGCGCGTCAGCGGCAGCGTGTCGTTCCGTTTCGCGAGCTGGATCTGGAACACCATCATGTCCTGCCAGCGGAAGGCCGCTTCGGAGCCGGCGAGGTAGAACTCCCACATCCGCGCGAAGCGCTCGTCGTAGATCTCGACCGCCCTCCTGCGGTTGGCCATGAAGCGTTCGCGCCAGATCTTCAGCGTCTCGGCATAGTGCAGGCGCAGGATCTCGACGTCGGTGACGACGAGGCCGGCGCGCTCGACATGCGGAAGCACCTCCGACAGGGCAGGGATGTAGCCGCCGGGGAAGATGTATTTGCGGATGAAGGTGTCGGTGGCCGCCGGCGGCCCCGACCGGCCGATCGCGTGCAGCACCATCACGCCGTCGCGCTTCAGGAGCCTCGCCGTCTGGTCGAAGAAGGTGTGGTAGTGGTTGACGCCGACATGCTCGAACATGCCGACCGAGACGATGCGGTCGAAGGTCTCGTCGAGGTCGCGATAGTCCCTGATCTCGAAGCGCACGCGCTCCTGCAAGCCCTCCTGCCGCGCGCGCTCCTCGGCGACGGCGTGCTGCTCGTCCGACAGCGTGACGCCGAGCACGTCGACGTCGAAGGTGCGGGCGAGATAGAGCCCGAGCCCGCCCCAGCCGCAGCCGATGTCGAGCACCTTCTGGCCCGCGCCGGTGTTCAGCTTGGCGGCCAGGTGCCGCTTCTTGGCGAGCTGCGCCTCCTCCAGGCTCATGTCGGGCCGCTCGAAATAGGCGCAGGAATACTGCATGTCGGCGTCGAGGAAGAGCCGGTAGAGGTCGCCCGACAGGTTGTAGTGGCGCTGGACGTTGCGCCGGGCGCGGCCGACGGTGTTGATCTGGTGCAGCCGGCGCAGGCCGATGCGCAGGTTGTCGAACACCTTCGTCCAGGCCGGCGCGTCGGCGCCCGATTCGATGTTGGCGTAGGCGATGCGCAGGAGCCTCAGCACGTCGCCCTCGACGATGTCGAGCTCGCCCTCCATGTACGCTTCGGGCACGCCGAGCCACGGATTGAGCGCGATCGCGTTCTGTGCGGAATGGGTGCGCAGAATGATGCCGACCGGCTCGCCCGCGCCATCGCCGAAGACGTGGCGGGTGCCGTCGGGATCGGTGATCGTCAGGTTGCCGGTGCGCACCAGCCGCCCGACAACGCCTAGCAGCAGCCTGTTCATCGCATTCACCTGTGCATGCGATGCGGCAGATTGTAGCAACTTTGCCCGAAGGTAAAGGTCCGCCGGCCGGGTTCCTGTGGGCCAGGAAGCCGGGCAGGAAAAACGCCCGGCCGTCTCCGGCCGGGCGCTGCGATAAGGTCCGCGATGCGGGGAGGGTCAGGCCTCCTCGCCGAACTCCTCCGCCTCGGGATCGAAGAAGGCGTCGGGGCGGGCGTTCTCGTTGATGTCCTCGCCGTAGATCGCTTCCGCCGAGTCGAGCTTCTCGCCGGCGGCCTGGCGGTCGGCCTCCTCGGCGGTGCGCGCGATGTTGAGCGTGACCGTCACCTCGACCTCGGGGTGCAGCGCGATCGCGACATTGGTCAGGCCGATGGTCTTGATCGGGTGGTTGAGCTCGACCTGGCTGCGCGCCACCGAGAAGCCCTGGGCGGTCAGCAGCTCGGCGATGTCGCGGGTCGAGACCGAGCCGTAGAGCTGGCCGGTCTCGCCGGCCGAGCGCACGATCACGAAGGACTGGCCGTCGAGCTTCTCCGCGACCTTCTCGGCCTCGGACTTGCGCTCCAGGTTGCGCGCCTCGAGCTGGGCGCGCTGGCCCTCGAACTTCTTCTTGTTGGCCTCGTTGGCGCGCAGCGCCTTGCCCTTGGGCAGCAGGTAGTTGCGGGCAAAGCCGTCCTTGACCTTGACGGTGTCGCCGATCTGCCCGAGGCGGGCGATGCGTTCCAGAAGAATGACGTCCATGTTCGTCTCCATGCCGGCCGCTTTGGCCGTTGATTCTCGAAGACGGGCTGGAAGCAGGGGGCCGTGTCGGCCGGGTCGCTGTCCTGCCCGTTGCGGCAGTTAGGGCCGTTGGGCCCAACTCGGATTTGATGTCCGCCTCCACCGCGCCGAACGCGGGGAGGGAGTAGGGGGCGGCGAACCGCCCCCTTGGGATGGCTTATTTCACCACGTAGGGCAGCAGGCCGAGGAAGCGGGCGCGCTTGATCGCCCTGGCGAGCTCGCGCTGCTTCTTCTGGCTGACGGCGGTGATGCGCGAGGGCACGATCTTGCCGCGCTCGGAGATGTAGCGCTGGAGCAGCCGCACGTCCTTGTAGTCGATCTTGGGCGCGTTGGCGCCGGAGAACGGGCAGGTCTTGCGGCGGCGGTGGAACGGGCGCCGGGTCGGGATCTGGTTGATGTCGACCATCACGCTGCTCCTTCAGCCTGTTCGCGCGGGCGGCGCGGGCCACGGTCGCGGTCGCCGCCGCGCTCGCCGCGATCGCGGTCGCCGAAGCGGGGGCGGTCGCCGAAGCGGCCCTCGCGCTCGCGCTCGTCGCGCTTCTGCATCATCGCCGACGGGCCGTCCTCGTGCTTCTCGACGCGCACGGTCATGAAGCGCAGGATGTCCTCCGACAGACCCTGCTGGCGCTCCAGCTCCTGGATGGCGGCGGCAGGCGCCGTCACGTCCATCAGCGTGTAGTGCGCCTTGCGGTTCTTCTTGATGCGGTAGGTCAGGGACTTCAGCCCCCAGTTCTCCACCCGGCCGACGGAGCCGCCATTCGCCTCGATCACACCCTTGTACTGCTCGACAAGGGCTTCGATCTGCTGCGGCGACAGGTCCTGCCGGGCAAGGAACACATGTTCGTAAAGAGCCATGTCAGCTTGCCTTTCTTCGTTTCACCCTGTCGGTCCCGGCGGCTAGAGCCTCTGCAACTTCTCTGTCCCGCCTGTGGCGGGCGAAGAAAGGAGCATGACGAGACGGTCGAGAGCGGAGACACGGGAGGCGGAAGCGCATTTGCCTTCACGAGCGGCCTGTCCCCGTCGGGGAAAAGCCGCCGCCCTCCGTTCAGCCCCCGGCTGGGACCGGCAGATGGGCGGCCTCTATACACGGTTTTGCCGGTTTGGCAATGCTGTGCGGCCACCTCTTGACCTCATCCCGCGCTTGCGCCACACGCAAAGGGCAGGAACGAGCTTGGAGACCGCCATGTCGATCGCCTTCACCTTTCCCGGACAGGGCAGCCAGGCCGTGGGCATGGGCAAGGACCTTGCCGACGCCTTCCCCGAGGCGCGCGCCGTGTTCGAGGAGGTGGACGAGGCGCTGGGCGAGAAGCTGTCGCGCACCATCTGGGAAGGCCCGGAGGAGACGCTGACGCTGACGGCCAACGCCCAGCCGGCGCTGATGGCGGTGTCGCTCGCCGCCATGCGGGTGCTGGAGGCGCGCGGCCTCGTGCTCAAGGACAAGATCGCCTATGTCGCCGGCCATTCGCTCGGCGAATATTCGGCGCTCGCCGCCGCCGGCACCTTCTCGGTCGCCGATACCGCGCGGCTCCTGCGCATCCGCGGCAACGCCATGCAGGCGGCCGTTCCGGTGGGCGAGGGCGCGATGGCGGCGATCATCGGGCTGGAGCAGGCCGACGTCGAGGCCGCCTGCGCCGAGGCTGCGGTTGGCTCCGTCTGCCAGATCGCCAACGACAATGGCGGCGGCCAGCTCGTCATCTCCGGCGCCAGGCCGGCCGTCGAGCACGCGGCGCGGCTCTGCACCGAAAAGGGCGCCAGGCGCGCGCTGATGCTGCCCGTCTCCGCGCCCTTCCATTCGGCGCTGATGCGGCCGGCGGCCGACGCCATGCGCGAAGCGCTCGCCGGCGTGAAAAAGCATGCGCCGGCCGTGCCGGTGGTGGCCAACGTCACCGTCTCGCCGCTGACCGACCCCGACGAGATCGCCGCGCGGCTGGTCGAGCAGGTCACGGGCCGCGTGCGCTGGCGCGAGACGGTGGAGTGGTTCGCCGCCAACGGCGTGACCACGCTCTACGAGATCGGCGCCGGCAAGGTGCTGTCCGGCCTCGCCCGGCGCATCGACCGCACCGTCGCGACGGTGAACGTCGGCGGGCCGGCGGATATCGAGGCGTTCTTGAGCGAATAGGGAGTAGCGAATAGGGAAAGCATCCCATCCCTGTTCGCTATTCGCTCATTTTTAGAAAGGAAGCCCCCATGTTCGACCTGACTGGCCGCAAGGCGCTCGTCACCGGCGCAACCGGCGGCATCGGCGAGGCGGTGGTGCGCGCGCTTCACGCCGCCGGCGCGACCGTGGGCCTGCACGGCACGCGGGTGGAGAAGCTGGAGGCGCTGGCGGCCGAGCTCGGCGAGCGCGCGAAGGTGTTTCCCGCCAACCTGTCCGACCGCGCCGAGGTCAAGGCGCTGGCGCAGAACGCGGAGGCCGGGCTCGAAGGCGTCGACATCCTCGTCAACAACGCCGGCATCACCCGCGACGGCCTGTTCGTGCGCATGTCCGACCAGGACTGGGACGCCGTGCTCGAGGTCAATCTCGGCTCCGTCTTCCGCCTGACGCGCGAGCTGACGCACCCGATGATGCGCCGCCGCTACGGCCGCATCGTCAACATCACCTCCGTCGTCGCCGTCACCGGCAATCCCGGCCAGGCCAACTATTGCGCGGCCAAGGCCGGCATGATCGGCCTTTCCAAGTCGCTGGCGCAGGAGATCGCCACCCGCGGCGTCACCGTCAACTGCATCGCGCCCGGCTTCATCGAATCGGCCATGACCGACAAGCTCAACGACAAGCAGAAGGAGGCGATCATGGGCGCCATCCCGATGAGAAAAATGGGGACGGGCGGCGACATCGCCGCCGCCGCGCTCTATCTCGCCTCCGGCGAGGCGGGCTACGTCACCGGCCAGACGCTGCACGTCAACGGCGGCATGGCGATGATCTGACGGCGGGGCCATTCCGCAACGGCAGGGCTTTGCCGCCGCCTGTGGGTTCCATCTTTCAGCTTGATTAGCGGCAATCGTGCCGCTAACGAAGACCGACCAACGTAATGCCGGGTTGCCGGCCAACACCAAGTCGAGGGTTTGCAAATGAGCGACACCGCCGAGCGCGTCAAGAAAATCGTTGTCGAGCATCTGGGCGTCGATGCCGACAAGGTCACCGAGGGCGCGAGCTTCATCGACGACCTTGGCGCGGACAGCCTCGACACGGTCGAACTGGTCATGGCGTTCGAGGAGGAGTTCGGCGTCGAGATCCCGGACGACGCGGCCGAGACGATCCTGACCGTCGGCGACGCCGTCAAGTACATCGAGAAGGCGTCGGCCTGAGGCCGCGCCGCCCGGCCTTCCCGCCAACAGCCACGCAAGCGTGCAAGCGATGAGACGTGTCGTCGTCACCGGCATAGGGCTGCTTTCGCCGTTCGGCGTGGGCGCCGAGCATACGTGGAAACAGCTCCTGGCCGGCAGAAGCGCGGCGCGGCGCATCGACACGTTCGAGGTTGACGATCTTCCCTGCAAGATCGCCAACGTCATCCCGCGCGACGGCGGCGAGGCGGCCTTCGACCCGGACCGTTTCCTGGAGCCGAAGGAGCAGCGCAAGGTCGGCGACTACATCGTCTACGGCATCGCCGCCGCCGAGATGGCGCTGGAGGATGCCGGCTGGAAGCCGACCACCTACGAGGAGCAGTGCGCCTCCGGCGTGCTGATCGGCTCCGGCATCGGCGGCATCGACGGCATCGCGGAGAACGCGATGATCCTGAAGGAGAAGGGGCCGCGCCGCATCAGCCCCTTCTTCATCCCGGGCAACATCATCAACCTCGTGTCCGGCCAGGTCTCGATCCGCCACGGCCTCAAGGGGCCGAACCACGCGGTCGTCACCGCCTGCTCGACCGGCGCGCACGCCATCGGCGACGCGGCCCGGCTCATCCAGTTCGGCGATGCCGACGTCATGGTGGCCGGCGGCGCGGAAGCGCCGATCACCCGGCTGTCGCTGGCCGGCTTCGCCGCCTGCAAGGCGCTGTCCACCGCGCGCAACGACGAGCCGCAGAAGGCGTCGCGCCCCTACGACCGCGACCGCGACGGCTTCGTCATGGGCGAGGGCGCCGGCGTCGTGGTGCTTGAGGAGCTGGAGCACGCGAAGGCGCGCGGCGCGAAGATCTACGCCGAGGTCGTCGGCTACGGCCTTTCCGGCGACGCCTATCACATCACCGCCCCCTCCGAGGACGGCGACGGCGCGTTCCGCTGCATGTCGGCGGCGCTGAAGCGGGCCGGGCTCGCCCCCGCCGACGTCGACTACATCAACGCCCACGGCACCTCGACCATGGCCGACACCATCGAGCTCGGCGCGGTCGAGCGCCTGGTCGGCGACGCCGCCTCCACGGTGTCGATGTCGTCCACCAAGTCGTCGATCGGCCACCTTCTGGGTGCCGCCGGCGCCGCCGAGGCGATCTTCTCGCTGCTCGCCATCCGCGACAACGTCGCGCCGCCGACGATCAACCTCGACAACCCCGAGCGCGAGACGGCGATCGACCTCGTGCCCAACGCCCCGCGCGAGCGCAGGATCGACGTGGCGCTGTCGAACTCGTTCGGCTTTGGCGGCACCAACGCCTCGCTGGTGTTCCGCCGCTTGCAGGACTGAGGCGGCGCCGCGCGCCGCCAATTTCGCCATATTCGGGCTTAGCTTCGGTTCCGCGAACCGACGAGCTCAGGAAAGGGTGCGTGCGCCATGACCAACGACACCGCCGACGAAGGTGCTTTGGCCCAGACCCCGCAGGCCGCGCCGGCGCGGCCGATCGTGCCCAAGACCGCGAGCGAGGCGCTGCGCCCCCAGGCGGGCACCCCGCCGCCGAGCCGCTCGAAGCGCTCGCGCAGCCAGGTGGTGGTCTTCCTCAACTTCCTGATGTCGGCCGTGGTCCTGCTCGCCATCGGCGCGTTCGCGGCCGTGTGGTTCGGCAAGTCGACCTTCGAGGGGCCGGGGCCGCTCGCCACCTCCGACACGGTGCTGATCCGCCCCAATTCCGGCGTCGCCGAGATCGCCGAGCTTCTGGAGCGCCGCGGCATGATCAGCGACGCGCGCATCTTCCGCCTCGGCCTGCGCTTCTATGGCAACGACAGCCGCGTCCAGGCGGGCGAGTACGAGGTCAAGGCCGCCGCCTCGATGCACCAGATCATGGACCTCCTGGTCTCCGGCCGCTCGATCCTGCATTCGCTGACCATTCCCGAGGGATTGACGGTGACGCAGGCGTTCCGCCGCATCGCCGCCGCCGAGGAGCTGGACGGCGAGATGCCGGCCGAGGCGCCGCCGGAAGGCTCGCTCGCCGCCGACACGGTGCGCTTCACGCGCGGCATGAAGCGCCAGGAGCTGGTCAACCGCCTCGTCGCCGACCAGAAGGCGCTGGTGGAGAGCATCTGGGCGCGCCGCTCGGCCGACCTTCCCATCGACAGCATCGAGGAGTTCGTCACGCTGGCCTCCATCGTCGAGAAGGAGACCGGCCGCGCCGACGAGCGCCCGCGCGTCGCCGCCGTCTTCATCAACCGGCTGAAGAAGGGCATGCGCCTGCAATCGGACCCGACGATCATCTATGGCATCTTCGGCGGCGAGGGGAAGCCGGCCGACCGGCCGATCTACCGCTCCGACATCGACACGCCGACGCCCTACAACACCTACGCCATCAACGGCCTGCCGCCCGGCCCCATCGCCATTCCCGGCCGCGCCTCGCTGGAGGCGGTCGCCAACCCGTCCAAGACCGACGACCTCTATTTCGTCGCCGATGGCTCGGGCGGGCACGTCTTCGCCGCCACGCTCGAGGAGCACAACGAGAACGTGGCGCGCTGGCGGCGGCTGGAGCGCGAGCGGGCGGCGGCGGAAGCGGCCGCGCAGGCCGACAAGGCAGGGGAAGACGCCGCCGGGCAGCAATAGCGGCCGGCGGCGGCAGCAGGCAGGGGAGCGCCTATGGGCTTGCAGAGCATGACGGGATTCGGCCGCGCCGCGACCGACCATGACGGCGCGGCCATCGCCTGGGAGCTGAAATCGGTCAACGGCAAGGGGCTGGAGGCACGGCTGCGCCTGCCGCCGGGCCTGGAGCGGCTGGAGCAGCCGGTGCGCCAGGTCATCCAGAAACGGTTCTCGCGCGGCAATGTGCAGGCGGGCCTGACGCTGTCGCGCGCCGGCCTTTCCGCGCCGCCCGTCGTCAACGAGGCGTTCCTGAAGGACGTGGCCGGGCTTGCCCGGCGCTTGCAGGAACAGTTCGGCGTGGCTGCCGCCACCGCCGACGGGCTGCTTGCGCTGCGCGGCGTGCTGGAGACGCCGGACGCGGCCGAGGACGAGGAGGCGCGCGCCGCGCTCGACGCCGCCATCCTGTCGGCGCTCGACGAGGCGCTCGCCGCGCTGGAGGCGGCGCGGCGCGAGGAGGGTGCGGCACTGGGGCGCGTGCTTCTCGGCCATCTCGACGCCATCGAGGCGCTGACGCTGCGTGCCGAGGCCGACCCCTCGCGCGAGCCGGCGGCGATCCGCGCCCGGCTTGCCGAGCAGGTGGCGCTGCTGCTCGACGCGGCCCAGCCGCTCGACGAGGCGCGGCTGCACATGGAGGCCGCCTTCCTCGCCACCCGCGCCGACATCCGCGAGGAGATCGACCGGCTGAAGACGCATGTCGCCTCCGGGCGGGCGCTGCTCGCCGCCGGCGGGCCGGTCGGGCGCAAGCTCGATTTCCTGTCGCAGGAGTTCAACCGCGAATCGAATACGCTGTGCTCGAAGTCGAACGCGGCCGCCGTCACCGCCATCGGGCTGGAGCTGAAGGCCGTGGTCGACCAGTTCCGCGAGCAGGTTCAGAATCTGGAGTAGAAATGCCCGCCACCGCCGCCATCGACCGCACCGTGCGCCGGCGCGGCCTCATGCTGGTCCTGTCCTCGCCGTCCGGCGCGGGCAAGTCGACCATCTCGCGCAACCTTCTCGAAAGCGACCCGTCCTTCGAACTGTCGATCAGCATCACCACGCGGGCGCGGCGCGCCAGCGAGATCGACGGCCGCCACTACCATTTCCGCTCGCGCCGCGAGTTCGAGAGCATGCGCGACGCCGACGAATTGCTCGAATGGGCCGAGGTCCACGGCAATTTCTACGCCACGCCGCGCGCGCCGGTGGAGAAGGCGCTGGCCGAAGGCCGCGACATGCTGTTCGACATCGACTGGCAGGGCGCGGAGCAGCTTCGCGAGAAGATGCGCGCCGACATCGTCTCGATCTTCATCCTGCCGCCGACCATGCGCGAGCTGAAGGGACGGCTGCGCCGCCGCGCCGAGGACACCGAGGAGGTCATCGCCGCGCGCCTGCGCAACGCGCTGGCGGAGATCCGGCACTGGCGCGACTACGACTATGTCGTCGTCAACGACGACCTCGACGCGGCCTTCGCGCAGGTTGAGGCCGTCGTCACCGCCGAGCGCCTGCGCCGCGACCGCAGGCCGGGCCTGTTCGACTTCGTCCAGGGGCTGCTGGACGAGAAGCTCGACTGAGCGCTCTTGCGGCGGACGGCTTGATCGCGGTCAAGGTTGCGGCCGCGCCGCGCCCTATGGTGGGAAAGAAACCAGCCAAGGAGCGGCCATGTCCAACACCCCTCACACGCTCGGAGAAGAGTTCCCGGGCCAGCTCGACGCCATCCATGCCCTGAAGGCGAAGGACGAGGCGTTCGCCCGCCTGCTCGACGAGTATGACGAGGTCAACGACCGCATCCACAAGGCCGAGAGCCGCATCGAGCCGGTCAGCGACGAGGCCGAGGTCGCATTCCGCAAGCGCCGTCTCGCCATCAAGGACGCGATCGCCGCCGCGCTGGCGGCGGCGTAGCCGATCCCTGAGGCGCCGCCTGCGGGAGCGTCACGCGCCCGCGGGCGGCCGCCTTCAAAGCCGGGTGGCCAGCGCCACGAATTCCTCGATGGACAGGGTTTCGGCCCGCCGCGTGCCGTCGATGCCGGCTTCCGCCAGCAGCCTTTCGCCGCCGATGGCCTTCAGGCTCTGGCGCAGCATCTTGCGCCGCTGGCCGAAGGCGGCCTCCGTCACCCGCGCCAGCTTCCTCTCCTCGACGGGCAGGGGGGTCTCGCGCGGCACGATGTGGACGACGGAGGAGGTGACCTTGGGCGGCGGGGTGAAGGCCTGAGGCGGCAGGTCGAAGGCGATCCGCGCCCGCGTGCGCCAGCCGGCCAGCACGCCGAGCCGGCCATAGGCGTCATCGCCCGGCCTGGCCACGATGCGCTGCGCCACCTCCTTCTGGAACATCAGCGTCATCGACGCCCAGAACGGCGGCCATGAGGGCACGGTCAGCCAGCGCAGCAGAAGCTCGGTGCCGATATTGTAGGGCAGGTTGGCGACGATCTTCACCGGCCCGCCGGCTTGCGCCGCCAGCGCCGCGAAGTCGGTGCGCATCGCGTCGCCCGAAATCACCTCCAGCCGGCCGGGATGGTGCGCCGTGATCTCGGCAAGCGCGCCAAGGCAGCGCTCGTCGCGCTCGATGGCCACCACACGCGCCGCGCCGTGGGCCAGAAGCGCCCGCGTCAGCCCGCCGGGGCCGGGGCCGACCTCGATGACGGTCGCCCCGCCGAGCTCGCCGGCCGCGCGCGCCACCTTGCCGGTCAGGTTGAGGTCGAGCAGGAAGTTCTGTCCGAGCGACTTCCTCGCCCGCAGGTCGTGGCGCTCGATCACCTCGCGCAGCGGCGGCAGGCCGTCGAGGCTCACCGCGCCGCCGCCTTCGCGCCGGCACCCAAATCAGCCATCGCGCGCGCCATCTTCAGCGCCGCGATCAGGCTGTCGGGTCGCGCGATCCCCTTGCCGGCGATGTCGAAGGCGGTGCCGTGGTCGGGCGAGGTGCGGATGAAGGGCAGGCCGAGCGTGACGTTGACCGTCTCGTCGAAGGCGAGCGCCTTGGCCGGAATCAGCGCCTGGTCGTGATACATGCAGATGGCGGCGTCGTAGGTTTCCCGCGCCCGCGCGTGGAACATCGTGTCGGCCGGCAGCGGCCCGCGCGCGTCGATGCCGCGCCGCCGCAGCGCCTCGACCGCCGGGCGCACCACCTCCTCGTCCTCGCGGCCCATGGCGCCGTCCTCGCCGGCATGCGGGTTGAGCCCCGCGACCGCGAGGCGCGGCCGCGCGATGCCGAATCGGGACGCAAGGTCGGCGGCGGTGATGGCGGCCGTCTCGACGATGTCTTCCGCCGTCAGCAGGCGCGGCACCTGCGAAAGCGCGATGTGGACCGTCACCGGCACCGCCCGCAGCTCCGGGCCGGCCAGCATCATGACCGGGCGCGCGCCGCCCGCCAGATGGCCGAGGAACTCGGTGTGGCCGGGATAGGCGAAGCCGGCGTCGTAGAGCGGCTTCTTGGCGATGGGGCAGGTGACGAGCGCGCCGGCGCGTCCGTCCCTCACGTCCGCCACCGCGCGCTCGATGGACTCGACGATGCCGGCCGCGTTGGCCGGGGCGGGACGGCCCGGCCGGTCGGCGAAGGCCGCGCGCAGGGGAACGACCGGCAGCGCGCCGGCGAAGGCGTGCGCCGCGTCCTGCGGCTGCACGATGGCGATGTCCACGTCCGGCGCACGCGCCCGCATCAATCCCGGATCGCCGAGCAGGTAGAAGGGCGGCACGGCGCGTTCGGCCCGCAGCCGCCACGCGGCGGCCGCGATTTCCGGCCCGATGCCGGCAGGGTCGCCTGCTGTCATCGCAAGTGCGCGCACGCCGCCCTCTCTCCCCGGCGATCCCGGCCTCGGTATGGGGCGCGGCTCAGCGCCGGACGATCTGCGCCTTGGCGCGAAGCTCGTCGGTGAGCTTCTTGGACGCGCCCTCGGCATCCTCGTCGCCGCCCTGCTCGGCGCCGAACACCATCTGCGCCACGCGGTCGTCGGAGACCTCGCGGGCGCTGCATATGCCGATGAACTCGACGCCGCGGTCGGTTTCGCGCACGGTGGTGGCGGTGCCGACGGAGGCGGCCTTGATCTGCTTTTCCCAATCCGGCGGCAGCTCGGGCTCGAGCACGCGGCCGAGGTCGCGCACGGTGACGTCGATCAGCCCCTTGGCGAACTCGCGGGTGGTGTCGCAGCCGCGGAAGCGCTGCCGCATCGCCTCCGCCTCGCGCTTGCGCGCGCCGAGCTTTGCGCCGCGCTCCGCGGACGGCACGACGAAGATGACCTGCTGGAGCATGTATTCGGTGGCCTTGGGCTTGGCGCCGCCCTGCTGCAACATGCGCCGCACCACGTCCTGCTCGCTCATCTGGCCGCCGGAGCGGTTCTGCCGCGCCACCACCTGCGCCCAGCCCATCTGCGAGCGGATGAACTCGCGGAAATGCGCCTTGGTCACGCCGGCCTGGTTCAGCACCTGGTCCATCTGCGCCGGCGACATCCGGTTGGAGCGGGCGAAGCGCTCATAGGCGCCCGCGACCTGGTCGTCGCCGATGCGGATGTTGAGACGCTTGGCCTCGGCGTTGCGCACCACCTGGTCGATCATCTCCTCGGCGGCGAACTGCTGCAGGTTGCCGCGCTTGTTCTGCAGGCGCAGGAAGGCCGCGCGCCTCTGGATGTCGTAGCTGGTGATCGCCTCGTTGTTGACGATGTAGCGGATCTCGCTCGCCTGGACGGCTGCCGGGGGCATGGCGAGCGGCGAAAGGCAGGCCAGCATCGCGGCGAACCCGGTGCGGCGCAGGGCGCTTGCGACCGATTTCATGCTTGTGCGTCTCCTTGGTTCCCTTGGCTCCGATCCCTCGGCCATTCCCTGACGCGTCTATGGGGCGAAACCGTGACGGCGGCCATGCGCCCGTGCAGGATCAGTTTAGCGCGTTCGAGGTGGTTCCGAAATCGCCGATGGTGCGCAGCGACACGCTGAAGCCGAAGCTGCGCGACTTTTCGCCGTTGGTCGGGTCTTCGTATTCCGACATCGAGATCGAATAGGCGAAGCAGTCGTCGTCATAGGCGAAGCCGATCGACTTGCTGACCATGATCTCGCTCTCCAGATCGTAGGTGCCGTCGGCGAACACGCTCCAGTTGTCGTGGATGCGCACGTTGGCGCTGCCGCGGACCTCGCGGCGGTCCGTGGCGAAACCGTAGTCGGGCTGGGCCTGGATGAAGGAGTAGACGCCGGAGACGCTGAACGGCCGCGAGGAATAGGCGGCGCTGATATCGGTGCGGCGCAGCTCGAACGTCTCCTCGTCGAAGCGCGCCCCGGCCGCCGCCGACAGGCCGACCGGGGTCGAGAGGCCGACCATGCCGACATAGTCTGACCTGTCGCTCTCCAGCCCCGAGAAGGCGCCGGCATGGACGAGGTCGGGCGCGGTGTAGGGGTTGTCGCCTGCCAGGTGGAAGGACTGGCCGAACAGCGCGTTGGTTCCCCAGCCATTGGCGAAGGAGCCGGAATAGCGGACGCCGAGATTGGCGCGCACGCCGCCCTCGATGCGGTCGTAGCCGGAGAACTTGTCGCGCTCGAACAGGTTGGTCGCGTCGAACACCAGGCTCTGGGCGTCCTCGTTGGGGATGCCGACCCTGTCGGCGTGCGGCGCGTCGGGCCGGGCGAAGACCTGCGCCATCGGCTCGATCACATGGCTGGTGTTGGCCGTGGTGAACAGCACCGGCCAGCGCGCCTCCAGCCCCGCCGTCGCCATCGAGCGGTAGTAGGACGAGCTCAGGTCGGCAGTCGTGCCGTTGCGCGCCGCGAGCTTCAGGATCTCCGCTTCCGAGGACGGGTCGAAGGAGGCGCCGATAGCATCGGCCCGCGCGTGCAGGATCGGCGTCAGCATCAGCCCGCCCGGCGTGACGAAGGAGCGCTTCCACTCCGCCTCGGCCGTCAGCCGGGTCGAACTGCCGTCGATGCCGCGCACGGCCGTCTGCGGCCCCACCGAGCCGACGTAGTTGAGCGCGTCCATCGTGTAGCGGTGGATGCTGTGCAGGTTGACGTCGATGTTCAGCTCGCCGCCGGCGACCGGGCTGTCGGGCGTGTAGGAATAGTCGAGCGTCGGCAGCACCCATGGCTGGCGCGCGTTGCGCGTGCCGAGGTCCGCGCCGGTCAGCCGGTTCTTGTCGCGGGTCGGTTCCTGCACCGTGAACTTCTGGAAGCGCAGGTCGAAGAAATTCCGGTCGTTCAGCCCCGTGAGATAGATCTCGTCGGTGCGCTGGTAGTCGTCATAGCCGTCGACGCCGTAGCGATAGGCGAAGTTCTTGTCGGTCTGGACCATCACGTCCCAGCCGAAGGTCCAGCGCGGATTGATGCGGAACTCGCCCTTGGAGCCGATCATGCCGCGGAATTTCTCGTGGTCGGCCGAGGTGTCCGCCGTCAGGCCGGTGCCGGGAAGGAACTCGTCGGGGTTGCGCTGGCTGATGCCGGCGGCGGTGATCGAGTACCCGCCATTGTTGAAGCGCTGGCGCCATTCGGCCTCGCCGAGGAACCCTTGCCCCGAATACCAGGTCGGCTTGAACGTCAGGTCGAAGGTGGGCGACAGCGCCAGATAATAGGGCACGTGGACGCCGTGGCCCAGCTCGGTCGAATGGCGATAGCTGGGGATGAGGAAGCCCGACTTCTGCTTGACCGTCGGATCGGGGATCTCGAAGAACGGCAGGTAGGCGATCGGCAGGCCGAAAAGCTCGAAGCGCGCATGCTGGAAGCGCACCGTCTTTTCCTTGCCGTTCCAGATGATCTTGCGCGACTTCACGCGCCAGGCCGGGGCCTTTTCCGGCTTGTCGCGGCACGGCTCGCAGGCGGTGTAGAGGCCGTATTCGAAGGTCGTGACCTCGCCGTCCCTGCGCTCGGCGCTGTCGGCGGCGAAATAAGTCTTGTCGGCGGTCTCCACGCGCAGCGAGCGCACGAAGGCGTCGCGGAAATCGTCGGTGACGTCGATCTCGTCGGTGTGGATGCGGGTGCCCTCGCGGTCGACGATCTCGACGTCGCCGCTGGCCAGCAGCCGCGCCGTGGCGCGGTTGTAGGTGACGCGATGCGCCACCAGCCTGTGGCCGTCATAGTCGATCTGCACGCGGCCTTCGGCGGTGACGGTGTTGCGGTCGTTGTCGTAGATGACGGTGTCGGCCTCGAGCAGCATCTCGGCCTCGGACGACACGCCGGCGCGGTCGAGGTCGATGTCCTGCGCCAGCGCGGCGCCGGGCAGGCCGGCGCCCGCGAGCGCCAGCGCGGTCGCGCCCGCCAGGCGCGCGATGCGGGCGCATCTGCGCTTCATCGCACTTCCGCCCCTCACCTAGCCGTCCTCCTTGTACAACAGGAACGTCACCCCGAAGAAACCGGCGACCAGAACCGGGAACCACGCCGCCACGACGGGCGGCACGAATCCGGCGCTGCCGAACGCCTTTACCAGAACCGAGACGACATAAAGCAGAAAGCCGGCGAGGACGCCACCCAGAATAATCGTCGCGGACTGCCCCATGCGCGCAAAGCGCATCGACACCGTCGCGGCGATCAGCGCCATGGTCACCAGCAGCGCCGGAAGCGCCACGAGCGAGTGGAAATGCGTGGCGAAGGCGTTCGCCCGCACGCCGAAGGAGTTGGCGGCCGCGATCTTGCGCGGCAGGTCGTAGATCGGGATCATCTCGGGCCGAACCAGCCGCTCCAGCACGTATTCGGGCACCAGATTGGTGGCGATGCGCGCCGTGTCCAGCGAATCGGCCTGCGCGCCGCCGCGGACGCGCTTGACGCGCAGAAGCTCCCAGTAGCCGTCGCGCAGATGCGCGCGTTCGGCGTCGAGGCGCTCGGCGATCCGCCCGTCCTCGCCGATCCGCAGGAAGGTCGCGCCGACCAGCGTCAGCCCCTGGTTGAGCGTGCTTTGCGCGCCGATGATGGTCTCGCCCTCGTCGGTTCGCTGCTTGATCCACGGCGCGGACGGCTGCGAGGCCGGCGCGCCGCCGTTGGAGCGCGCCTCGACCTCCAGCGCCTGGGCGCGCTCGAAGCCCAGCGAGGCCACGGGGTTGAGCGCGAACAGCGTCGCCAGCCCGAAGGCGAACGCGCCGAGGCAGATCGGCATCAGGAACTGCCATGCCGAGATGCCGGCCGCGCGCGCCACCACCAGCTCGTATTTGCGGTTGAGCGCCACCAGCGTCACGATGCCGGAGACGAGGCCGATAAAGGGCACGGCCTGCTGCATGATCATCGGCGTCTGCAGCGCGGCGATGGTCAGGGCCATCGCGGTCGAGTCCTCGATGGCCGCGCCGATCTGGCCGCTGATCTCGGTGAAGCTGACGATGAAGACGATGGCCGCCGCGCCGGTGAAGAACCAGAAGGTGAGCGCGACGTAGCGCATGAAGAAGTAGCGTCCGAGCGTGAAGCCGATCATGCCGGGCCTCCCGGCGCCGCGCCGCCGAAGCCCGACCGGCGGTGCCTGAGGGCGAGCGCGCGCGCCTGGAGCCGGCCCCACAACGCCTGCCCGCGCTCGATCACCCACAGCGGCAGCTCCATCATCCGGTTGGTGGCGATGAAGAACACGGCGATGGCGCAGGCCGCGAGCGGAACGAGATAGACGACCGGCGTGTAGACGGCCGAGGTCTCGATCTTCTCGACGAAGAAGAAGCCGGCCCAGCGGAACACGAGCGCGATGGTCATGGCGGTGAGAAGCGGATGGATGCGCGCCTCGCGGAAGGAGCGCGAATCGCCGGCGACCGCGAGCCCGATCAGCGCGAACACCAGCGGATAGAGCCATTCGCTGAAGCGCTTGTGGATCTCCGCCCGGTAGATCTGCGGGTTCTTCTTCTGGTACCAGTCGTTGGGATCGGGGTTGAACAGATAGGCGAGATCGCGGTCCTTGGGGCCGAAATTGGGCGTCGAGCCGCTGGCGGTGAACTGCGACAGGTCGAAGGCGTAGGAGGAGTAGCGCACGACGGAGACGTTGCCTTCGGTCTTGCGGTGTATGGTGCCGTCCTGCATCACCAGCAGCTGGTTGCCGTCCACCTCCGCGGTCGCGCCTTCCTTGGCGTAGTAGATCAGCTCCGTGCCCGGCTCGCGGCTGTCGGCGACGAAGATGCCGCCGAAGCGTCCGTCGGGCAGGCGCTCGCCGATCTGGATGTAGAGACCGTCCTCGATCTTCTGGAACGCGCCTTCCTCGATCACCGTGGTGATGAGGTCGGCCCGCGATTCGGCCAGCAGCGCGCGCATGCGCTGGCGCGACGGCGGATTGACCGCGTTGGTGATGACGAGGCACACGATCGAGGCAACGACGGCGAGGATCAGCATCGGCCGGATCACGGCCATGCGCGGGCTGCCGGCCGCGTTGATGACGATCAGCTCCGAATCCGTGTTCATCGTCGACAGCGTCTGCGCCACCGCGATGCCGACGGCGAACGGGATGACGATGGGGATGACCGACGGCAGGATCAGCCACGCGATCTCGAAGAAGGTTGCGGCGGACTGGCCGTTCGAGGTGACGACGTCGATGCGCACCAGCACCTGCGTCGTCCAGACGATCGCCAGCACCCACAAGAGCGTGGCCATGAAGATCGCGACGGTGCGGCGCAGTATGTAACGTTCGATGACTGTCATGCGTCGCTAGAGGGTGTCCGTTTGCGGCGGGAGCATGGCGTGGCGGGCGTGAAGCCCGTCGATCCGGCCGCCCCGGGGTGCATCCCGTGCCTTCGAGGTCGTTCGTCCTTTGCCGTCGGGCGCAGTGTGGGCGACTTTGGCGAATAAACTGCCAACAAACAAGGTTAACGCCGCGTCTTCCACGCAATGCCGTGCCCGGCGGGCCTGTGGCCGCGGGCTTGCGGCCGGGGCGAAAATGCGCGAAACCGCTGCGGAAGGCGCCGCTTCCGGCCTTTCGTCCGCATTCGCCACCCCCCAACCGAGACCCGGAAAAGCCCATGTCCGTCCGACCCTCCATCGCATTCGCCAGGATCGCAACGCCGAAGAAGGGCACGGTCGTCGTGCTGGCGGCCGAGGGCGGGGCGCTGGCGGGCCCGGCCGCCGCCCTCGACGCCGGCGGGCAGCTCGCCCGGGCGTTCTCGGTCGCCGACTTCAGCGGCAAGCTCGCCGCCTCGCTGGAATTGCTCGCCCCGCACGGCGCCGCCTTCGACCGGCTGGCGGCCGTGGGCGTCGGCAAGCCCGACGCGCTCGACGCGCGCGCGTGGAGCCGCATCGGCGGGGCCGCGTTCGCGGCGGCGAGGAAGGCGCAGGAAATCGCGATCCTCGCCGATGTCGAGGGCGCGCAGCCGTCGCCCGCGGACGTGGCGGCGCTCGCCCTGGGCGTTTGCCTGAACGCCTACGCCTTCGACAAGTACAAGACGAAGAAGGACAACGGCAAGGCCGCCGCCGGCCCCGCCAGGGTGACGATCCTGTGCGCCAATCCGGCCGCGGCCAAGCGCGCCTTCGCCACGGCGCAGGCCGTGGCCGACGGCGTGGTGCTTGCGCGCGACCTCGTCAACGAGCCCGCCAACGTGCTCGGCACGCTGGAGTTCGCCGCAAAGGCCAGGGAGCTGGAGGCGCTCGGCGTCAAGGTCGAGATCCTGACCGAGAAGGAGATGCGCAAGCTCAGGATGGGCGCGCTGCTCGGCGTCGCCCAGGGCTCGATCCGCCCGCCGCGCCTCCTCGTCATGCGCTGGGACGGCGGCAAGGCCAAGGACCGGCCCGTCGTCTTCGTCGGCAAGGGCGTGGTGTTCGACACCGGCGGCATCTCGATCAAGCCGGCCGGCGGCATGGAGGACATGAAGGGCGACATGGGCGGGGCCGCCGCCGTCACCGGCCTGATGCACGCGCTCGCCGCCCGCAAGGCGAAAGCCAACGTCGTCGGCATCGTCGGGCTGGTCGAGAACATGCCCGACGGCAACGCCCAGCGGCCGGGCGACATCGTCACCTCGATGTCGGGCCAGACCATCGAGGTCATCAACACCGACGCGGAAGGCCGCCTCGTGCTGGCCGATGCGCTGTGGTACGCCAACGAGCGCTTCGCGCCGCGCTTCATGGTCAACCTCGCCACGCTGACGGGCGCCATCATGGTGGCGCTGGGAGCCGAGCATGCCGGCCTGTTCTCCAACGACGACGAGCTGGCGGAGCGGCTGCTGGCGGCCGGCCGCGAGACCGGCGAGAAGCTGTGGCGCATGCCGCTCGGCCCCGAATACGACAAGATGATCGATTCCAAGAACGCCGACATGAAGAACACCGGCGGCCGCTACGCCGGCTCGATCACCGCCGCGCAGTTCCTCCAGCGCTTCGTCAAGGACACGCCCTGGGCGCATCTCGACATCGCCGGCACGGCCATGGGCTCGCCCTCGTCCGAGATCAACCAGTCCTGGGGCTCGGGTTTCGGCGTGCGGCTGCTCGACAGGCTGGTGAGCGACCATTACGAAGGGTGACGCAGGGGCCGCGATGACCGAGGCGCTGTTCTACCACCTGACCGAGTCGACGCTGGAGGAGGCGCTGCCGCCGCTTCTGGAGAAGAGCCTGGAGCGCGGCTGGCGCGTCGTGGTGCAGGTCGGCGGCGAGGAGCGGCGCGATGCGCTCGACCAGCACCTCTGGACCTATCGCGACGATTCCTTCCTCGCCCACGGCACCGAGCACGACCAGCACGCGCGGCTCCAGCCGGTGCTTCTGACCTGTAGCGAGGCCAACCCCAACGGCGCGCGCGTCCGCTTCCTCGTCGACGGCGCCAGCCCGCCGGACCTTGGCCCTTACGAGCGCGCCGTCTTCATGTTCGACGGCCACGACGCCGCGCAGGTCGAGCGGGCGCGCGAGCACTGGAAGGCGGTGAAGGCCGCCGGCCACGGCGCGACCTACTGGCAGCAGACGCCCGAACGGCGCTGGGAGAAGAAGGCATGAGAACGCTGCTGCGCTGGTTCCTGCGGCTGGTCTTCCTGGCCATCCTCGGCGTCGGCCTGCTTCTGGGCCTCGTCTATCCGTGGGCGGCCGGCGGCGCCGGCTTCGAGATCGGCCGCTGGCGCGCCTACGACCGCGTTTCCGGCTTCCAGCCGGTCGAGATCCTGCTGCCGACCGATCAGGAGCAGATCCTGGTCAAGGCGGAGATTTCCACGCCGAGACCCGTCGAGGACGCCGAGCGATCGACCGTCATGACTCTGACGGTCTCCTCCAACGACCGCACGGAGCTTGCCCATTACTTTTCGCTCGACGGCGTCGAGCCGCGGCTGGTCAGCCCGCAGCTTCCCGGCCGCATCTACACGCTGGACGCGGGCGCGCTCTACTATCCGGGCGAGCAGCCCTACACCTTCATCTTCGGGCCCGGCGACGAGCAGGTCGACATGGCCACGGTCGACCTGATCCTGATCGGCGGCACGAAGGACATCGACGAGGCCGTGCCGCCGCTCGGCTACGGCTTCATGGCCGTCGGGTTCGTCGGGCTGGTGCTGAGCTTCCGCCGCCGCCGCGACAACCCGAACTCGCAGCCGCCGCCGAGATGGGGCAGGGGCTGAGGGGCGGCGCAAAGCCCTCAGAACTCGCCGAAATCGCCGCCGCGGCCCTTGCCGGACGCGAAGCGGCCCGCGCCCTCGCGTCCTTCCTTGCGGAAGGTCTCGGCGCTCCTCCACTCGTTGGCGAGCGCGGCCTCCGGCCCGAGAGACCACTGCCTGATCGCCGAGACGCGGTCGGCGCGCATGCAGCCCTGCGGGAAGCGGGCGAGGTCGCGCGCAAGCTCCAGCGCCGTCTCCAGCGCCTTGCCTTCGCCGCACAGGCGGGTGGCGAGCCCCCATTCGTGGCATTCCTCGGCCCTGATCTGGCGTCCGGTCAGGATCAGGTCCATGGCGCGCCCGTGGCCGACGATGCGCGGCAGGCGCACCGTGCCGCCGTCGATCAGCGGCACGCCGAAGCGGCGGCAATAGACGCCCATATAGGCGGTGCGCTCCATCACGCGCAGGTCGCACCACAGGGCGAGCTCCATGCCGCCGGCCACCGCCGGGCCGGCGATGGCCGCGATCACCGGCTTCGACAGCGTCAGCCGCGTCGGCCCCATCGGCCCCTTGCGCGGCCGGTCGTCGTGGCCGTCGAAGGAGGCGTCGAGGTCGTGCTCGGCGAACCATGCCTCGTCGATGGCGTTCGCGGCGTGCTTCAGGTCGAAGCCGGCGCAGAAGGCGCCGCCCGCGCCGGTCAGCACCGCCACCCTGGCGGCCGCGTCGCGCTCGAACTCGACGAAGGCGCGGAACAGCGCCTCCGCCGTCGCCGGATCGACGGCGTTGCGCGCCTGTGGCCTGTCGATGGTGACGATGGCGGTTTCGCCGTCCTTGTCGACCCGGATCGTCATTCGGCGGTTCCCTCCTCGTATTGCGCGGAAAGCTCCAGCCACCTGTCCTCGTGGCGGGAGAGCGCATTGGAAAGGTCCGAACGCTCCTTGGCAAGCCTCGTCGCCGTCGCGGGCTCCCTTTCGTAGAGGGCGGGGTCGGCGAGCTGGTCCTCGATCGCGTCGATGCGCTTGCGCGTGCGCTCGATCAGCCCCTCGGTCGCCCTGATCTCCTTTGCCACCGGCTCGAGCGCGGCGCGCCTTGCCGCGGCCTCGCGCCGCCGGTCGGCCTTCGAGGCCTTGTCGGCCTCGCGCTTCTCGCGCCGGTCGGACGCGCCGCCGGTGACGAGCTGGCGGTAATCGGCCATGTCGCCGTCGAAAGGAGCGACGGTGCCGTCCCTGACCAGCCACAGCCGGTCGGCGGTGGCCTCGATCAGGTGCCGGTCGTGGCTGATCAGGATGACGGCGCCGGGAAAGTCGTTGAGCGCCATCATCAGCGCCTCGCGGCTGTCGATGTCGAGATGGTTGGTCGGCTCGTCGAGGATGAACAGGTTCGGCCCGTCGAAGGTGCACAGCCCCATCAGCAGCCGCGCCTTCTCGCCGCCGGAAAGGTCCTTCGCCTTCGTCGCCATCTTCTCGGTCGAAAGCCCCATCTGCGCCACGCGGGCGCGCACCCTGGCCTCCGGCGCGTCGGGCATCAGCCGGCGCACATGCTCGACCGGGGTTTCCTCGGGCCGCAGGTCGTCGAGCTGGTGCTGCGCGAACATCGCCACCTTCAGCCCCGGCGCTATCGTTATGCCGCCGCTTTCGAGCGAAAGCCGGCCGGCGATCAGCTTGGCGAAGGTGGACTTGCCGTTGCCGTTGGCGCCGAGCAGCGCGATGCGGTCGTCCTCATCGATCCTGAGCGTCAGGCCCTTCAGCACCGGCTTGCCCGGCGCGTAGCCGACGGCGCCCGCCTGCATGGTGACGATCGGCGAGGCCACCGTCTTCGCCGGCTCGGGGAAGGAGAACGGCCGCACGCTGTCCTCGATGACGGCGGAAATCGGCTTCAGCTTCTCCAGCGCCTTCAGCCGCGACTGCGCCTGCCTCGCCTTCGACGCCTTGGCGCGGAAGCGCTCGACGAAGCTTTCCATGTGCTTCCTCTGCGCTTCCTGCTTCACGCGGGCCTTTTCCTGATGCTCGAGCTGCTCGGCGCGCTGGCGCTCGAACTGGTCGTAGCCGCCGCGCCAGAAGGTCAGCTTCTTGCTGTCCAGATGGACGATGGAGCTGACGGCGCGGTTCAACAGGTCGCGGTCGTGGCTGATCAGCAGCACCGTGTGCGGATATTTCGCCACGTAGCTCTCCAGCCACAGCGTGCCTTCGAGGTCGAGATAGTTGGTCGGCTCGTCGAGGAGCAGGAGGTCGGGCTGGGCAAACAGCACCGAGGCCAGCGCCACGCGCATCCTCCAGCCGCCGGAGAAGGACGAGGCCGGCCGCTTCTGCGCCTCGGCGTCGAAGCCGAGGCCGGCGAGGATGGTCGCCGCCCGCGCCTCGGCCGAATGCGCGTCGATGTCGGAAAGCCGCATCTGGATCTCGGCGATGCGGTGCGGGTCGCTCGCCGTCTCGGCTTCGGCAAGCAGCGCCAGCCGCTCGGCGTCGGCCGCAAGGACGATGTCGATCAGCGCCTCTTCGGTGCCGGGCGCTTCCTGGGCCACCTGGCCGATGCGCGTGCCCTTCGGACAGGAGATCGAGCCGGTCTCGGTCGAAAGCTCCCCGGTGATGGCCTTGAACAGCGTGGTCTTGCCGGTGCCGTTGCGCCCGACCAGCCCCGCCTTCGAGCCCGCGGGAAGCGTGAGCGAGGCGTGGTCGAGGAGGAGCCGGCCGGCGATGCGCAGCGAGATGTCGTCGATGATGAGCATGGCTGCGCTCTATGGACCGCGCGGCGGCGTAAACGCAAGGGCCTCAGGCGAAGGGACGGCCTTCTTCCGTGCGCTGGAAATAGATCATGTCCAGCGCGAGCGAGGGCTTGCCCAGCGCCGTCAGCGTGGCGTGCGCCTGGCCGCGATGGTGGGTCTGGTGGTTGAAGAAATGCGCCAGCGCCGGCGCCAGCCGCTGGCTGATCGTGCGCATGTCGGTGACGGTGAGATAGGTGAAGCGGCCGGCGAAGGCGGCGTCGGGAAGCGAGTCGATCCACGCGACGATGCGCGCGTCCTCGGCCTCGCGCGCCGCGCGCAGCGCCGGCAGCGCGGGATGCGGGATCGCGTCGAGGCTGGCGGGCGCCGGGCCCTCGCCGGTGAAGCGCTTCATCCAGATGCGGTCGGCGACCAGGATGTGGTTGAGCGTGCCGATCAGCGGGCCGAAGAAGGCGCCGGTGTCGCGCGAAAGCTCCTCGGGCGACAGTTCGCCCGCCGCGTCGTAGACGATCGTGTTGGCCCAGCGGTTGTAGGCCGCGAACATCTGGAAATGCCGGCGCATGTCGTCCTTTCCGCCTCGTATCCCGTCCGTGCTGTCGTGCGCGCCACGACTACACAAGCCGCGCGCATCCGCCAATGCCGCCTGCCTCTTCACATCGGCGGGCCGCGCTTGTATAGACCCGCCACTTTCCCTTTCCGACAATGATGAAGGACGAGCAATGGCGATCGAACGCACCTTTTCCATGATCAAGCCCGACGCGACCCGCCGCAACCTGACCGGCGCGATCACCAAGATGCTGGAGGATGCGGGCCTGCGCGTCGTCGCCTCCCGCCGGGTGTGGATGAGCCGCCGCGAGGCCGAGGGCTTCTACGCCGTCCACAAGGATCGCCCCTTCTTCGGCGAGCTGGTCGAGTTCATGTCGTCGGGCCCGACGGTGGTGCAGGTCCTCGAGGGCGAGAACGCCATCGCCAAAAACCGCGAGGTGATGGGCGCGACTAACCCGGCGCAGGCCGCCGAGGGCACCATCCGCAAGGTCCACGCGCTGTCGATCGGCGAGAACTCCGTCCACGGCTCCGACGCGCCGGAGACGGCCGCGCAGGAAATCCGCTACTGGTTCTCCGACACCGAGATCGTCGGCTGAGCGCCGGCCGCGGACCGCTTTCCGCGCCGTCCGCATCGATCGAAAAAAGGCCGCGGCCCTCGCCGCGGCCTTTTTCCTGCTCTCACGCGGATTCGCGGTTCCTCGGCCGTCCGCCCCTGTGGGCCTCGACGAAGGCGACGAAGGCGTCGGCGGGCAGGGCGGGGCTGTAGAGGTGGCCCTGGAAGTAGTCGCAGCCGAAGGCGCGCAGGAACGTCTCCTGCCCCACGGTCTCGACATGCTCGGCAACGGCCGTCAGCTTCAGCGTGCGCGCCGTGCCGAGGATGGACTTGACGAGCTGGCGGTCGCTCTCGCTGCGCTCGATGTCGGCGATGAAGCCGCCGTCGATCTTCAGCTCGTCGAAGGGCAGGCGCTTGATGTAGGCGAGCGAGGAGTAGCCGGCGCCGAAATCGTCCAGCGACAGCCGCACGCCGAGCTTCTTGAGCGTCAGCATCCGCCGCGCGATCGCCTTGCGGCCCCCGGCCACCACGCCTTCCGTCATCTCCAGCGTCAGGAGCCGCGCGTCGAGCCCGTGGCTTTCGATCAGCGCCGCCAGGTTGGGCACGAAGTCCTCGCAGGCGAAGCACTGCACGTTGACGTTGACGGAAAGCCGCAGGCCGGCCGTCGCCGGGTCCGCCTGCCAGCGCGCCAGCTCGGCCAGCCCCTTGGCCAGCACGACGTTGCCGAACTCGCGGATCAGCCCGAACCGCTCGGTCAGCGGCACGAACCGCGCGGGAAGCAGCATGCCCAGCTGCGGGTGGCGCCAGCGGCACAGCGCCTCCGCCCCCACGACGCGGCGGCTCTCGTCCACCTGCGGCTGGAAATGCAGCTCCAGCGTCTTGTCCGCCAGCGCCGCCTTGAAGTCGTCGAGCAGCCGGTAGCGCTCGGACTCCGCGCTCATCGACTTGTGGTCGTAGATCGCCATGCCGTCCCGCCCCGCCGCCTTGACCTGGTACATGGCGATGTCGGCATGCTTGAGGATCTCGTCGGTCGAGGCGCTGGAGCCGTCGAAGACGACGACGCCCACGCAGGCCGACGAACGGTGCCTGGACGCGCCGAGCAGGAAATCCTCGCGCATGGCCGACAGCACCCTGTTGCCGGCGAGGATGGCCGCCCGGGTCGCCGCCGCGCCGTCGCGGCCGGCGTCCGGCAGGATGGCGACGAACTCGTCGCCGCCGATGCGCGCCACCGTGTCGTGCGGCCCCACGCAGCCCTTCAGCCGCTCCGCGACCTGGATGAGGAATGCGTCGCCGACATCGTGGCCGCGCGTGTCGTTGAGCACCTTGAAGTTGTCGAGGTCGATGAACACCAGCGCGCCGCTGGCGTCGCGCTCGCGGCAGCAGGCGAGGGCGCGCGCCATGCTGTCCATGAACATGCGCCGGTTGGGCAGGCCGGTCAGCGGGTCGAAGAAGGCGAGCTTCTCGATCTCGGTCTCGGTCTTCTTGCGGGCGGTGATATCGCTGACGTAGCCGTGCCAGACGATGCCGTCGTCGACCGGCTCGGCCTTGGCGTTGATCTGCAGCCACTTCATCGTGCCGTCGCGCAGGCTGATGCGGTATTCCTGGTCCCACGAACCGCCGGCCTCGATGCCCGCGCGCGCGTTTTCGAGGAACGCCTTGCGGTCCTGCGGATGCACCATGGCGATGAACGCGCCGGGCGACAGGATCTCCTCGTCCTCGCGGAGACCGTAGATCTCGCGGAAGCCGCTGCTCATGAAGGGCACGGTGCAGGTGCCGTCGGCGCGGCGCACGAACTGGATCAGCCCGCCCGGGACCTGGCTGGAGAGCTTGCGCAGCCGCTCCTCGGCGCTCAGCCGGTTGACCGTCTCGGTGATCTCGCGCACCGAGCCCTCGTAGAAGAGCGTCCTGCCGGTCCGGCGGTCGCGGACGAGGCGCGCCGATTCGCTGATCCAGATGCGCTCGCGCGTCTTGTGGCGGTAGACCTCGGAGACGAAGTTCTCCACGAAGCCGTCCCGGCGCAGCAGGGCGCGGAACTCGTCGCGGCGCGTCGGCAGGACGTACCATTCCGTGGCGATGTCGCCGACGCTGGCCAGCATCTCGTCCTCGCTGTCATAGCCGTTGAGCCTGACCAGTGCCCTGTTGGCGCTCAGTTGCCGCCCGTCCGGCGTCGAGCGATAGATGCCCTCGTAAAGATTTTCGATCAGATCTCGCTGGTTTTCCCGCTCTTCCTCGCTGCGGCGATAGAGCATGCGGAAGTGGAAAGCAGCTCCCGTCGCCGCCAGCGCAAGAAGTCCGGCCGCGAGCAGCCACGGGATTGCGGCCCCTCCTTCGACAAAGGACGAAAAGACTTGCGACATCGCTGCGACCACCGCCCGTTCCGTTGGGAAAATAGCCGGTCGGCGTTGCAAATCCGCTAATGTTTTGTCCTTTTACCCCGGCAAACGCACGCAGTGCTTAACGTGGCGTAAACGCGCTCCAGCGGGCCTCGGCCTCGTCGTCGGCCGCCGCCGCCTCGACCCAGCCGCCGAGCGTGCCGTCGGCGAGGTGCTCGCGCTTCCAGAACGGGGCGCGGGTCTTGAGGAAGTCCATCATGAAGGACGCGGCCTCGAACGCGGCCTGCCGGTGCGTCGAGGCGGCCGCGACCAGCACGATGGCCTCGCCCGCCGCGATCACGCCGTAGCGGTGGACGACGACGAGGCCGGCGAGCGGCCAGCGGTCGCCCGCCTGCGCCGCGATGCGGCCGATCTCGGCCTCGGCCATGCCCGGATAGTGCTCCAGCTCCAGCGCGGCGAGCCGCCCGTCCTCGTCGCGGCACAGGCCGCAGAAGCTGACCACCGCGCCGATGTCGCTGCGCCCGGCCGTCAGGGCCGCGGTCTCGGCGGCGATGTCGAACGCCGCGCGCTGGGTGCGGATCGCCGGCTCGAACGCGGGCGCCACCGGCCTCACCCCCCCGTCATCGGCGGGAAGAGCGCGATCTCGCGCGCGCCGGCGATCCGCTCGTCGTGCCGGACGTGCTCCTGGTCGATGGCGACGCGGATCGCTTCGGGGAAGCGCAGCGCCTCGGCATAGCCGTCACCGCGCGCCTTCAGCCAGTCGAGCAGGTCGCGCACCGTCTCCACCTCGTGCGGAAGCTCCACCTCCTCCTCCGGCGTGCCGATGCGCTCGCGGACCCAGGCGAAGTATTTGAGCTTCATGGGCGGCCCCTATTCCTCGATGATGTGCTTGAGCCCCGCACGGAAATAGTCGTAGCCGGTATAGAGCGTCACGATGGCCGACACCCACAGCAGCGCCAGGCCGATCTCGGTGGTGTAGGGCAGCACCTTGTCGCCCGCCGGGCCCGCCAGCAGGAAGCCGATGGCGACGAGCTGTATCGTCGTCTTCCACTTGGCGAGCTGGGTGACGGGCACCGACACCTTGAGCGCGGCGAGATATTCGCGCAGGCCCGAGACCAGGATCTCGCGGCACAGGATGATGATCGCCGCCCACAGCGACCATTTGTCGATGGTGCGGTCGTAGGCCAGAAGCAGCAGCGCGGCCGAGACGAGCAGCTTGTCGGCGATGGGGTCGAGCATCTTGCCGATGTTGGAGGTCTGCTTCCAGATGCGCGCGATGTAACCGTCGAGATAGTCGGTGATGCTCGCCGCGATGAAGATGCTGAAGGCCGCCCACCGCCACCAGTCGGTCGGCCGGATGCGGCCCTCGAGATAGAAGCACAGCACGATCAGCGGCACGGCGAGGATGCGCGCGTAGGTCAGCATGTTCGGCAGATTGAAGGCGCGCTTGGACATGGCTTCCTGCTGTCTTTCCCGAGGCTAGTAATCAGAAGGCGTCGATGCCGGTCAACCACCAAAGCCGCCATAAGCGGGAGAAGCGGCCTCTGGCTCAGCCCTTTTCATGGAAATGGTCATAGATCATGCGCGCGACCCGCTCGGAAACGCCCTCAACCTGCATCAGATCCTCGACCGCGGCGCGGCTGACGGCCTTGGCGGTGCCGAAATGGTGGAGCAGCGCGCGCTTGCGCGTCGGTCCGATTCCCGCGATCTCGTCGAGCGGATTGCGCACCATCTCCTTGCGGCGGCGGGCCCTGTGCGAGCCGATGGCGAAGCGGTGCGCCTCGTCGCGCAGGCGCTGCACGAAATAGAGGACCGGATCGCGCACCGGCAGCATGAACGGCTCGCGGCCGGCGACGAAGAAGCGCTCGCGGCCGGCGTCGCGGTCCACGCCCTTGGCGACGCCGATCGCGGCCACCTTGTCGGCGATGCCGAGCTCGTCGAGGATGGCGCGCACCGACGACATCTGCCCCTGGCCGCCGTCGATCAGGATCAGGTCGGGCCAGGCCGGGAAGGCGTCGTCATCGTCGTCGTCGTCCGGCGCTCCGGTGTCGGGCAGGTCGTCGGGCAGGTCCTCGCCCTGCGGCGCGGCGTGCTCCCGGATGAGGCGCGAGAAGCGGCGCTGCATGACCTCGCGCATCATGCCGAAATCGTCGCCGGGCGTGATGTCGGTCGAGCGGATGTTGAACTTGCGGTACTGGTTCTTCACGAAGCCTTCCGCCCCGGCGACGATCATCGCGCCGACGGCGTTGGTGCCCATGATGTGCGAGTTGTCGTAGACCTCGACGCGGCGCGGCGTGCGCTCCAGGCCGAAGGTGTCGGCGAGCCCCGCCAGCAGCCGCGCCTGCGAGGAGGTTTCCGCCAGCCTGCGGCCGAGCGCCTCGCGCGCGTTCTGCAACGCATGGTCGACGAGCTTCTTCTTCTCGCCGCGCTGCGGCGCCGACACCGTAACCCTGCGTCCCGCGCGAGTGCTCAGCGCCTCCTCGAGCAGCGCCTGGTCCTCCACCTTGTGCGAAAGCAGCACGGCGCGCGGGCAGGGCTTGTCGTCGTAGAACTGGGCAAGGAAGGCGCCCAGCACCTCGGCCGGCTCCAGCGACGGGTCGGCCTTGGGGAAATAGGCGCGGTTGCCCCAGTTCTGCCCGGTGCGGAAGAAGAACACCTCGATGCAGTTCTGCCCGCCCTCCTGGTGGATGGCGAACACGTCGGCCTCCTCGACCGATTGCGGGTTGATGCCCTGGTGGCTCTGGATGTGCGACAGCGCGGCGAGGCGGTCGCGGTAGATGGCCGCGCGCTCGAAGTCGAGCGCCTCGGACGCCTTGCGCATCGCTTCCGCGATCTCCTCCTTGATCCGGCTGGAGCGGCCCGACAGGAACGCCTTGGCCTCGGCCACGAGCGTGGCGTAGTCGGTAAGGCCGATCTCGCCGGTGCAGGGGGCCGAGCAGCGCTTGATCTGGAAGAGCAGGCACGGCCGCGTGCGGTTGGCATAGAACGAATCGGTGCACGAGCGCAGCAGGAAGGCGCGCTGCAAGGCGTTGATGGTGCGGTCGACCGCACCCGCCGAGGCGAACGGGCCGAAATAGTCGCCCTTGCGCGAGCGCGCGCCGCGATGCTTGAAGATGCCGGGCGCGGGGTGGTCGTTGGTGATCAGGATATAGGGAAGCGACTTGTCGTCGCGCATCAGCACGTTGAAGCGCGGCCGCAACCTCTTGATGAGATTGGCTTCGAGCAGCAGCGCCTCGGTCTCGGTGCGGGTGACGACGAACTCCATCGTCGCCGTGTCGCGCACCATGCGGCCGATGCGGTTGGTGTGGAAGCGTCCCTGCGCGTAGGCGGTGACGCGCTTCTTCAGGCTGCGGGCCTTGCCGACATAGAGCACGTCGCCGGCCGCGTTCATCATGCGGTAGACGCCCGGCCCGTTGGGCAGCCGCTTCACCAGCGCCTGGATCACCTCGATGCCGGCCTTGCCGCCGGCCTCGGCCTTCAGCCCGTCCCACTCGACGGCGGGCAGGCCGGCGGGCGGCGCGTCGTCGGCGTTGTCGGGCGGGGAAGGGGTGGGCGAGGGATCGATGTTCTTGCGCATTGGGACGTGACGGGATCGCGGCGAGGCCTGCATCATTATATAGGGTGGCGTCGCCGGCATAGTGCCAGGCGGGACGGGCGCCTTTTCGTCGCGCGCGATCCCGCGTTCATGCTAAGGGCGGTGGCGGGCAAGCAGAAGGAGCCTTTCGTTGAGTGACAGCCCCAGCCGGTCGCCTGGTCGGCCACTCTGCCTGGTCACCGGCGGCGCGCGCCGGCTGGGTGCGGCCGTCGCCCGGCATCTGGCGCCCACCTTCGACCTCGCCGTCCACTACAACAGCTCGGCCGCCGATGCGGCGGCGCTGAAGGCCGAGCTGGAGCCGGCGGGCGGGCGCGTCGAGCTGTTCCGCGCCGATTTCGCCGACAGCGACGCCGCCGCCGCGCTGGTGCGCGAGGTGGCGGGGCGCATGGGCCCGCTCGATCTGGTCGTCAACAGCGCCTCCGTCTTCGAGCACGACACGCCGTCCGACTTCGACGCCGGGCGCATGAAGGAGCTTCTCGCCGTCAACCTCGTGGCGCCGATGGTGGTGGCGCGCGAGTTCGCCGCCGTCGCCTCCGGCCGCGGGCTCTTGATCAACATGCTCGACAACAAGGTGTTTTCGCCCAATCCCGATTTCTTCGGCTACAGCCTCGGCAAGTTCGCGCTGAAGGGCGGGGTCGACATGCTCGCCCTGCATTTCAGGGGGCGGCTGCGGGTCTGCGGCATCGCCCCGGGCATCACCCTGATCAGCGGGGACCAGAGCGAGGAGAATTTCCGCAGGAGCTGGCGCCACACGCTGACGGGAGCGGGCCCCACGCCCCGCGACATCGGCGCCACCGTCGAGTTCATCTGGAACACGACCTCCATCAACGGCGAGACCGTCATCCTCGACGGCGGGCAGCACCTGATGTCGCTCGAGCGTGACGTCGCATTCGTGGTGGAATGACATGGCGGTCACGGAAAAGACGATCGTCGTGCGCAATCTGGAGATCCTCCTGTCCATCGGCGTCCACGACCGGGAGAAGGTGGCGCCGCAGCGCCTGCTGGTCAGCGTCGAGGCGACCATCCCCGGCGACCGCGACGAGGGCGACGACGTCGGCTCCACCCTCGACTACGACCGCATCTGCGACTTCATCCGCTCGCTGTCGCTGCGCCCCCATGTCGAGTTGCAGGAAACCGTGGCGCGCCGCGTGCTCGAATTCACGCTGGCGCTCCCCGGCGTCAGCCGCGCGCGGGTCGAAACCCGCAAGCCCGACATCTTCGACGACTGCGATTATGTCGGCGTCAGGCTGTCCGGAGGCCGCGGCGGCGCATAGCCGCGGGACGGCCGCGCACCTGCCGCGGGGGCAGGTGTTGCCCAATCGCAACGTCACGGTTCTGCCGCATTCCAGCCCGGGAATCACCCATTTCCGGGTGCGGTTCGGCCTCAATCGGCCCGCACATAGGGAACCGCAGACGCCGCCGGTCGTTCACCTCCCATCGCGGCAGGGGCGTCATGACAAGGGGGAAGCGAGTTCCTGCTTCCTTGCGGCAAAGGAGTTACAACAATGAACATCAACAAGAGATTCGCCCTCTCGGCCGGCGCCGTTCTGGGCCTTTCGGCAATGGCCGCCCCGGCGCTCGCCGCCGACATCGTCTATCAGGAGCCGCCGGCACCGGCGCCGATCGTCGAGTCCGCGCCCGTCAGCTCGTGGGCCGGTCCCTATGCCGGTCTGCACCTCGGCTACGGCTTCGGCGGCAGCGCCCATGACAAGACGAACAACAACGACGTCGGCACCAAGGGCTGGCTCGGCGGCGCGTTCGGCGGCTTCAACATGCAGAACGGCCAGTTCGTCTACGGCGCCGAGGCCGACGTCAACTACAGCGGCGTCGACGGCTCGAACGCCGGCCTCGATGCCCGCTCGCGCTTTGACGGTTCGCTGCGCGCCCGCGCCGGCGTCGCCGTCAACGACGACGTCCTCGTCTACGGCACCGCCGGTGTCGCCGCCGAGCGTCTGCGCGTGACCGACACGTTGGCCGCCCAGAGCGACACCAACATGATGCTCGGCTACACGGTCGGCGCCGGCACCGACGTCAAGCTGACGGACGACGTCTTCGCCCGTGCGGAGTACCGCTACTCCGACTACGGCTCCGAGACGTTCGACCTGCCGGGCGTCGGCAATCCGAGCATCGACTCCAGCAACCACCGCGTGACCCTCGGCATCGGCATCAAGTTCTGATCCCGACGGTTGCGGAACCCGAAAAGGCCCGGAGCGATCCGGGCCTTTTTCGTTGCGGCCGCGGCCTGGAACTACATGAAAACAGGGAGATGGATCGTTTCACCGTTTCCGGGAAACGATCTAGGCGTGCGGCAGCAGCGCCGCGAGCGCGGGAAAGCGCTCGTCGAAGCGTTTTGCCCAGCGCCTGAGCTTCGGGCGGCCGCGCTCCCAGCGCCCCTCGAAGCGTAGCGCCAGATAGCCGAGCGCCGCGCGCAGCGCGATCTGCCCGCCGTCGGCCTTCCTGCCGAGCTTCGGCGGGGCGGATTCGGCGAGATCGAGGCCCCGCGCCGCCTTCTCCCATTGCGCGTCGAGCCAGGGCTGGTGGATCTTCTCCGCCGGCCGCTTGCGCTGCTCGTAGACACAGGCCAGCAGGCAGTCGCAGATGCCGTCTGCCAGCGCCTCCAGCCGCTCGGCCTGAAGCCGCCTGTCCGCCCTGCGCGGAAAGAGCGCGCCGCCCGACAGCCGGTTCAGGTGCTGGGTGATGACGCGGCTGTCGAAGATGCCTTCGCCCTCGTCTGTGACGAAGACCGGGATCTTGCCGAGCGGATTGGCGCGGATGAGCTCGGCCGGCCGGGCGTTGGTATCGACGATGCGGGCTTGCGCGTCGATGCCGCACCAGGCGGCGGCCATGCGCACCTTGGCGCTGTAGGGCGAGGCGGGGGAGTAGAGGATGACGGCCATTTCGGTGTTCCCTGGGCGCTGTTGCGAGGCTGCCGCTCAGCCGGGCGCGGGCATGGCCGCCTGCGGCAGGCGGCAGCCGCGCGCGTCGATCTCGCGGCAGGAGCGGAATTCGAGGTCGTTGGTCAGGCAGATGCGCACTTCCGAAAGGTGGCGCCCGTCGCAGGAGACGGCGATGCCGTCCGCCTTCATGCCGGGGTTGGCGGCGAGGAACGCGGCCTCGACGCTCTCCGGCGCGATGCCGCGCGCGCGCGGCGGCGCCTCGAAGCGCTCGGGAACGGCCACGCGCTCATGCGCGGCGCGCACCAGCCGGAAGTAGTCGCGCTGGTCGAGGCCGGTGCAGGAGCCGTGCTTGCGCCACTGGTGGCCCATCAGCCCGGCCGAGGGCATGATGTCGAGATATTGCCGCACCAGCGAGTCGGGCACGCGGTTCGGCCCCCTGTGAGCGCAGAACTCGGGCCAGCCGCTCTCGAATTGCGGCCACAGGCCGTGGACGACGAAGCCGAGGTCGCGGCCGTCGGCGCATTGCTGGCGGTTGGCGTTCTCGCCCTCGGTCTCGCAATAGCTCGGCGACCACGTCAGCGCCAGAACGAGGAAGTCGTAGCCCTCGCCCCGCGGCGGCGCGTCCTCGCTCGAGGCGGACGGCGCGCAGGCGGCGAGCAGGGCGGTCAGGATCAGGGGCGCGACGGTGCGGCGCATCACCACAGGGCGGGGCGCAGCACCCGGCAGCGGCCGTCATAGACGTTCCAGCGGTCGAAGCCCGACACGCAGAACTCGACATTGCTGCCGATGCCGGCGAAGCCCATCGGCCGCTCGATCACGTACCACACGTCGCGGCTGCGCCCGTCGGTCAGGTCGGCCCTGGCATGGCAGTAGCGCCGCTCGATCGGCCGCTCGTCGGCGATCTTCGGCTCGTGCCGGCTCTCGCGGATGTGGTGGAAATCGGCGATCCCGACATTGGCCAGATGCGGCACGTGATGCACCTGGTAGCGGAAGCGGCTGGCGATGCGGTCGAGCACGGCGTCGTGGCCGCAGATGCCCGGCGTGTCGATGGCGACCGCGACCGGATCGGCGGCCTCGGCCACCGCCGCGCCGCCGGCGAGCGCGAGCGTGGAAGCAAGCAGCAGTCGGGCGAGGCGGGTCATGGATTCTCTCCGGGCAGTGGGTGACTCGTGCGCATCCAGGGGCGCGGGCAGTCTGATGAAAGCGGATGGTGCGGTCAAGCGGCCGCGTGCGGTCTCATTGTCGCGTCAGCCACGCCGTCCGCGCGCTGGCGCCGTCCTCGCCGAGCGCCTCGCGCAGCGCCGGCAGCAACGCCGCCATCTCGTCCTCCAGCACGAAGGGCGGGTTGACCACCACCATGCCGCAGCCGTCCAGCCGCGGCTCGGGCGAGGGCGCCCTGATCTCGAACGCGATGTCGAGCACCTTGGCGATGCCGGCCCCGCGCAGCCTGTCGCGGAACCGCTCCACCGCCGCCCGGTCCTTGACCGGATACCACAGCGCGTAGGTGCCGCCCGGCCAGCGGCGGTGGGCCCTTGCGAGGCCGTCCGCCAGCCGGTCGAACTCGCCCTCCTTCTCGAAGGGCGGATCGACCAGCACCAGCCCGCGCTTCTCCTTGGGCGGCACGTGCGCGCCGAGCGCCAGCCACCCGTCGAGCGCGATGACCCGCACCTGCCAGTCGCCGGCGAAGCGCTGCTTCAGCGCGAGGGCGTCCTGCGGATGCAGCTCGATCGCCGTCAGCCGGTCGCCGTCGCGCAGGAGGCTGCGCGTCACCAGCGGCGAGCCGGGATAGAAGCGCACGCCGCCTTCGGGGTTCAGCGCCCGCACCGCGTCGAGATAGGGGGCGAGCAGCGCCGCCGCCCCGGCGGGCAGCCTCGCCTCCAGCAGCCGGCCGACGCCGCCGCGCCATTCGCCGGTCCGCTGCGCCTCCTCGCCCGAAAGGTCGTAGAGCCCGATGCCGGCATGGGTGTCGATGACGCGGAACGCCCCCGGCTTGCGCTTCAGATACTCGACGATGCGCGCCAGCACCGCGTGCTTGACGACGTCGGCGAAGTTTCCGGCA
The DNA here is from genome assembly GCA_003577315.1 of Hyphomicrobiales bacterium. Classification (GTDB taxonomy): domain Bacteria; phylum Pseudomonadota; class Alphaproteobacteria; order Rhizobiales; family Rhizobiaceae; genus Aerobium. The sequence continues at coordinate 98,474 of QEVK01000002.1, forward strand.
TGGAAGGCGTGGCGGTAGTTCATCGGCGGCCGCGCCTGTCAGGGCGTCATGCGCGCCAGGCTCTCGATGTCGACGTCCTCGCCGGCCGGCCCGGGCGACAGGAGCACGCCGCCGGCGTGGACGCCGGAAAGCACGGCGCGGCCGTCCTCCATCCTCGCGCGCCCGTCCGCCACCAGCCGCAGCGCCAGCGGATAGAGCTTGTGCTCGGCCTGAAGCACGCGGCGGGCGAGCGTCTCCCCGGTGTCGCCGGGCAGCACCGGCACCGCCGCCTGGGCGATGATCGGGCCGGCGTCCATCTCGGCGGTGACGAAATGCACCGTGCAGCCGTGGACGCGCACGCCGCCCTCGAGCGCGCGGCGATGGGTGTCGAGCCCCGGATAGAGCGGCAGCAGCGAGGGGTGGATGTTGATGAGCCTGCCGGCCCACTTCTCGGTGAAGGCGGGCGAAAGCAGCCGCATGTAGCCGGCGAGGCACACGATGTCGGCCTGAAGCCGCGTCAGCTCCGCGTCGAGCGCGGCGTCGAGCGCGGCCTTGGTGGGATGCTCGGCGCGGGTGATGGCCCTGGCCTCGATGCCGAGCGCGGCGGCCGCGTTGAGGCCGCGCGCATCGGCCTTGTCGGAGATGACGGCCACGATCTCGGCCGGATAGGCCGGGTCGCCGACGGCCTCGGCCAGCGCGGCCATGTTGGAGCCGCGGCCGGAAATCAGGACGACGACGCGCTTTCTCATGATGCTCACAACCCGATCTCGCCGCGATAGATGACGCCGGCCTCGCGGCGCGGCACGATGCGGCCGAGCGTCGTCACCGTCTCGCCGGCCTGCGCCAGCACGGCCGCCACCTGCGCGGCCTGTCCGGCCGCCACCACCATCACCATGCCGATGCCGCAATTGAAGGTGCGCATCATCTCCGTCGGCGCGACGTTGCCGGTGGCGGCGAGCCAGGAGAAGACCGGCGGCACGTCGATCGCGTCGAGGTCGAGCTCGGCGGCATAGGCCGCGGGCAGCACGCGCGGGATGTTGTCGGGAAAGCCGCCGCCGGTGATGTGCGCCAGCGCCTTGACGCCGTGGGTGGAGCGGATCGCCGACAGGATCGCGCGCACATAGATGCGCGTCGGCGTCAGCAGCGCCTCGCCCAGCGTGCGCCCGGGCTCGAACGGGGCGGGGTCGCTCCAGGCCAGCCCCGAGCCGGCGACGATGCGCCGGACCAGCGAGAAGCCGTTGGAATGGACGCCCGAGGAGGCGAGGCCGAGCAGCACGTCGCCCTCGACGATGTCGTCGGTGGGCAGCAGCTGCCCGCGCTCGGCCGCGCCCACGGCGAAGCCGGCGAGGTCGTAGTCGCCCTTGCCGTACATGCCCGGCATCTCGGCCGTCTCGCCGCCGATCAGCGCGCAGCCGGCCTGCCGGCAGCCCTCGGCGATGCCGGAGACGATGGCCGCGCCCTGGTCGGGGTCGAGCTTGCCGGTGGCGAAATAGTCGAGGAAGAACAGCGGCTCCGCGCCCTGCACGACGAGGTCGTTGACGCACATGGCGACGAGATCGATGCCGACCGTGTCGTGGCGGTCGGCCTCGATGGCGACCTTGAGCTTGGTGCCGACGCCGTCGTTCGCCGCCACCAGCACCGGATCGGTGAAGCCGGCCGCCTTGAGGTCGAACAGGCCGCCGAAGCCGCCGATCTCGCCATCGGCGCCGGGCCGCCGCGTCGAGCGCACCAGCGGCTTGATCTTCTCGACAAGCGCGTTGCCGGCGTCGATGTCGACACCGGCCGCTGCATAGGTGAGACCGGGTTTGTCTTCGCTCATGGCGCGGCCGCCCCTTGGCATCGTTCCGTAAAGCCGGCTCTTCGCACGAAGACCGGCCGCCCGCAAGCAGGCGGCGGCCCCGCGCGGATCAAAACCCCGGGATAGGAGGGCCCGGGATGAGGGAGGCCGGCCGGCATCTTGATCGCCATGCCGGTTCGCCCCATCTATGGGCGCTGCCGCGCGGGAATCGCCCGCGCGCCGCGTGAGGCCGGACGCAGACGGCGGGGTGAGGGGACGAGGTGCCGTGACCATACCCAACTTCATCACCATCTTCCGCTTCCTGCTGGTGCCGGCGGTGGTGCTGTCGCTGCTGTCGGGCGACGTCGGCTGGGCGCTCGCCTTCTTCGTCGTCGCCGGCCTGTCGGACGCCGCCGACGGCTTCATCGCCCGCCAGTTCGACCAGCGCTCGGAGCTCGGCGCCTATCTCGACCCCATGGCCGACAAGCTGCTCGTGGTCAGCGTCTTCCTGGTGCTGGGCTTCATGGGCGAGCTGCCGCTGTGGCTGGTCGTGGCCGCCGTTTCCCGCGACGGGCTGATCGTCGCCGCCGTCATCCTTTCGACGGTCATGGGCAAGCCCGTCGAGATGAAGCCGCTGATGGTCTCCAAGGTCAACACCGCGGTGCAGATCGGCCTCGTCATCGCCGTGCTCGCCGAGCTTGCCCTGGCAACGGCCTTCGGCCCGGCGCGCCCGGCGCTGGTGATCCTGTCCGGACTCTTGACCGTGGCTTCGACTGCGGCCTATCTCGTGCAGTGGCTCAGGCATATGGGCCGTTGAGATGGGCAGCCGATGAGCGAGAAGGACGCCGACATCAGGAGCCGGGTCGCCGAGGTCGTCATCGCGGCCGGCTGGCGGCGTCAGGTGCTGTTCTGGCTGGGGGCGGTCACCGCCCTCATCCTGTTCCTCTACGTCTTCTCCGCGATCCTGCTGCCGTTCCTGGCCGGCATGATCCTGGCCTACTTCCTCGACCCCATCGCCGACTGGCTGGAGAAGCACGGCCTGTCGCGGCTGGCGGCCGCGATCCTCATCCTGGTGATGTTCATCATCGTGCTGGCGCTGGCGCTGATGCTCATCATCCCCATCCTCGTCACGCAGCTCGCCGACTTCCTCGCCCGCCTGCCGGACTACCTGTCGCGGTTGCAGGTCCTCGTCACCTCGATCGACCCCGACTGGCTGAGCCAGACGCTGGGCGTCGATCCGGCCGCGCTGCGCGAGGGCGTGAACTCGCTGCTCACGCAGGGCGCGGGGTTCCTCAGCACCCTGTTCGCCTCGATCTGGAGCTCGGGCAAGACGCTGATCGACCTCGTCGGCCTGTTCGTCATCACCCCGGTCGTCGCCTTCTACATGCTGCTCGACTGGGACAAGATGATCGCCGCGGTCGACGACTGGATCCCGCGCGACCATCTTTCCACCGTGCGCGCCATCGCCCGCGACATCGACACCGCCGTCGCCGGCTTCGTGCGCGGGCAGGGCACGCTGTGCCTTATCCTCGGCGTGCTCTACGCCATCGGGCTGACGGCGGTGGGGCTGAATTTCGGCCTGCTGATCGGCCTGTTCGCCGGCCTCGTCAGCTTCATCCCCTATGTCGGCTCGCTGCTTGGCCTGCTGTTGTCGGTGGGCGTGGCGCTCGTTCAGTTCTGGCCGGAATGGCACTGGGTGGTGGCCGTGGCGGCGATCTTCTTCGCCGGCCAGTTCATCGAGGGCAACATCCTTCAGCCCAACCTCGTGGGCAAGAGCGTCGGTCTGCATCCGGTGTGGCTGATGTTTGCGCTCGTCGCCTTCGGCGCGCTGTTCGGCTTCGTCGGCCTGCTGATCGCGGTGCCGGCGGCGGCGGCGGTCGGCGTGCTGGTGCGCTTCGGCCTGTCGCGCTACCTGGCCTCGCCGCTCTATCGCGGCCACGGCCCGTCCGGGAAGGCATGACGGCCATGCGGCAGCTTCCGCTCGACCTCGCCCACAGCGAGGCAAGAAGCCGCGACGACCTCGTGGTCGGCCCGTCCAACGCCGAGGCCGCCGCGCTGGTCGACCGCTGGCCGGACTGGCCGTCGCCGGTCGCGGTGCTGGCCGGCCCGGCCGGCTCCGGCAAGTCGCATCTCGCCGCCGTCTGGCGTGAGGCGAGCGGGGCGACGGCGCTGCCGCCCGGCCGGCTCGGCCCGGAGGCGGTCGAGGCCGCGGGCCGCGGGCCGGTGCTGATCGACGACGTCGACGCCGCCCCGATCGACGAGACCGGCCTGTTCCACCTCGTCAACGCCGTGCGCCAGCACGACACCTTCCTGCTGATGACGTCGCGGCGCTTTCCGCTCGCCTGGGGCGTGAGCCTTCCCGACCTCGTCTCGCGGCTGAAGGCGGCGGCGACCGTCGAGATCCACGAGCCGGACGACGCGCTGCTCGCGGCGGTGACGACCAAGCTGTTCGCCGACCGGCAGGTCGAGGTCGAGCCGCATGTCGTCCAGTTCCTCGTGCGCCGCATCGAGCGCTCGCTGTCGAGCGCCATCGAGGCGGTGGCGCGGCTCGACCGCGCCGCGCTGGAGCGCAAGACGCGCATCACCCGCGCGCTCGCCGCGCAGGTGGTGGAGGCGATGGAGGCCGGACGGGGGGAGGAGGGCCGGCCGGACCCCGGCCCGTGAATCCGGCTCAGACGGCCTCGGCGTCGTAGCCGTAGAGCCAGTCGAGATCGGCGGCGAGGCTTTCGGGCCGGCGCAGCGCCAGCACCGCGTCGCGGCCGAGCGCGACCGGCCCGCTCGCGTGCCAGACGAGGCGGTTGAACGCGCCGCGCCGCGCCACCTGCCGCACCCGCTCGCGCCGCGTCGCCTCGTAGCCGCGAAGCGCGCCGGCAAGGTCGTGCGGCCGCGCGGCGACGGCGGCCGCGAGCGCGGCCGCGTCCTCGATGGCCATCACCGCGCCCTGCGCCGCGTAGGGCCCCATGGCGTGCGCGGCATCGCCGATCAGCGCCAGGCCGGCCGGCTCGACCCAGGGCGCGTCGGCGTCCACCTCGTTGATCGGCCATGGCAGCCAGGTGTCGAGGCCGGCGGCAAGCGCGTCGATCTCGTCCGTGGCGCCCGAAATGACGGCTGGCGGCAGCATCCCGCGCGCCGCTCCGGCTCCCGCGTCCCCTGCCATGCTGCCGGAAGGGGCGGGCATGCAGCCGATGGCGACGAGGTTGACGATCTCGCCCCGGCGCAGCGGATAGGCGACGAGGTGGAAGCGCGGATGCAGGAACGCGCTCACCCGGTCGGCCGGCACGAGGTCGCCGCAGGCGTGCGGCGCGGCCGTCGCCCGCCAGGCGACGTAGCCGGAAAAGCGCTCCGGCCGTGCGAGGCTGCCGGTGCCGCGCAGGGCGGAGCGCACGCCGTCCGCCCCGACGGCGAGGTCGCAGGCGACCGTCCCGGTCGCGCCCTCGCGCTCGACCGTCAGCGACACGCCGCCGGGTCCGAAGGTCGCCCCGCGCACGCTCGCGCCGGTTTCGAGCGCGATCGCCGGATGGGCGAGCGCCGCCCCGGCGAGCACGTTGTGCAGGTCGGCGCGATGGACGGTCAGGTACGGCGCGCCCCAGCGGCGGGTGGCGGCCTCGCCGAGCGGCACCGAGGCGATGACGCGGCCGGAGCCGGCACGGCGCAGCTCGACCGAGCGCGGCTTGACGGCGGTCTGCTCCACGGCCTCCAGCAGGCCGAGGCGGGCGAGGATGCGGGTGGCGTTGGCCGAGAGCTGGATGCCGGCGCCGACCTCCTCCAGCCGCCCGGCGCGCTCGAAAATCCTGACGGAAAAGCCCCGGCGGGCGAAGGAGAGCGCGGCGGCGAGGCCGGCGATGCCCGCGCCCGCGACGGCGATCTGCCTTGACGGCGCGCTCATGCGGCCTGTGCCGGCGGTTTCGTCACGCCGCGCGCGGGCGGTAGGTCACGCCTTCGGGCCTGGTTTGCGTCGCGTTCAGCGCGGGATCGTAGCGGTAGAGCGTCGAGCAGTAGGGGCACACCTTCTCGTTGTCCTCGCCGAGGTCGAGATAGACGTGCGGGTGGTCGAAGGGCGGGTTGGCCCCCACGCACTTGAACTCCTTCACGCCGATCTCGATGACGGCGTGGCCGGCGTCGTTCTGGAAGTGGGGAATCGTCGGGTGGTCGGCCATGACATGCTCCCGGATGCTCTGCCGCTTTGTGCTGACGCCAGCGTTTGCAGCATAAACCGGCCCTTGGCAAGGGCGCGATATGAAACCGTCACAAAAGCCTGTCAGGAGGCAGCTTGACGAAATGCGCGCCTGCTGGTGCAGTCGCCGTCGGATGCTTCGGGTGGACAGATGAACGAGACAAGGCCGGCGCAGAGCGAGTTCACGGGCAGGGTGCAGGCGCTGGCCGAGGCGCCCGAGGGCAATCCCGACCGCTTCGTCAACCGCGAGTTCTCCTGGCTCCAGTTCAACCGCCGCGTGCTCGACGAGGCGCAGAACGCCCGCCACCCGCTTCTGGAGCGGCTGCGCTTCCTGTCGATCTCGGCCGCCAATCTCGACGAGTTCTTCATGGTGCGGGTCGCCGGCCTCGCCGGCCAGATCCGCGAGGGCATCGCCATCAAGAGCCCGGACGGGCGCACGCCCGAGCAGCAGCTCGAGCTGTTGCTGCTGGAGGTCGGCCGCCTTCAGGAGGACCAGCAGGCCGCCTATTCGCGCCTCAACGCGCTTCTGCGCAAGGAAGGCGTCGAGGTGGTGCGCGCCGAGGCCGTCGCCCGCGAGGAGAAGGCCTGGCTGGAAGAGCACTTCATGGAGGCGGTGTTTCCGGTGCTGACGCCGCTTTCCATCGACCCTGCGCATCCCTTTCCGTTCATCCCCAATCTCGGCTTCTCCATCGCGCTGCAACTGCGCCACCTGCGCGACGGCGGCGAGATGACGGCGCTCTTGCGCCTGCCGGTGGCGCTGCGCCGCTTCATCCGCCTGCCGGATCGCCGCTCCGCCGTGCGCTTCGTGGCGCTGGAGGACACGGTCAGCCTGTTCATCGGCAGGCTGTTCCCCGGCTACGAGGTCAAGGGCTCGGGCACGTTCCGCATCATCCGCGATAGCGACATCGAGGTCGAGGAGGAGGCGGAGGACCTCGTGCGCCTGTTCGAGAGCGCGCTGAAGCGGCGGCGCCGCGGCCAGGTGATCCGCATCGAGTTCGACGACGAGATGCCGCCGGCGCTGCGCGATTTCGTCGCCGGCGAGCTCGGCATGACGGGTTCGCGCGTCTCGATCCTCAAGGCGCCGCTGGCGCTCAACCAGGTTTCCGAGATCGTCGGCCTGCCGCGCGACGACCTGAAGTTCGTGCCCTACAACCCGCGCTTTCCCGAGCGCGTGCGCGACCGCGGCGGCGACTGCCTCGCCGCCATCCGCGAGAAGGACTTCATCGTCCACCACCCCTACGAGAGCTTCGACGTGGTGGTGCAGTTCCTGCGCCAGGCCGCGGTCGATCCCGACGTGGTGGCGATCAAGCAGACGCTCTACCGCACCTCCAACGACAGCCCCATCGTGCGCGCGCTGATCGACGCGGCCGAGGCCGGCAAGTCGGTCACCGCGCTGGTGGAGCTGAAGGCGCGCTTCGACGAGGAGGCCAACATCCGCTGGGCGCGCGACCTGGAGCGGGCGGGCGTGCAGGTCGTGTTCGGCTTCATCGAGCTGAAGACCCACGCCAAGATGTCGCTGGTCGTGCGCCGCGAGGACGGCCGCCTGCGCAACTACGTGCATCTGGGCACCGGCAACTACCACCCGATCACGGCGCGCATCTACACGGACCTGTCCTACTTCACCACCGATGCGGCCATCGCCCGCGACGTGGCGCAGGTCTTCAACTTCATCACCGGCTATGCCGAGCCCGCCGAGGCCATGGGCATCGCGGTCTCGCCCTTCACCCTGCGCCAGCGCATCCTCGACCACATCGCCGCCGAGATCGGCTTCGCGCAGAAGGGCAAGCCGGCGCAGATCTGGATGAAGATGAACTCGCTGGTCGACCCCATCGTCATCGACGCGCTCTACGACGCCAGCCGCGCCGGCGTCGAGATCGACCTGGTGGTGCGCGGCATCTGCTGCCTTCGGCCGCAGGTGCCGGGCCTGTCGGAGAACATCCGCGTCAAGTCCATCGTCGGCCGCTTCCTCGAGCACAGCCGCATCTACTGCTTCGGCAACGGCCACGGCCTGCCGTCCGACGCCGCCGTCGTCTATATCGGCTCGGCCGACATGATGCCGCGCAACCTCGACCGGCGGGTGGAGGTGCTGGCGCCCATCACCAACCCGACCGTGCACGAGCAGGTGCTGGGCCAGATCATGCTTGGAAACATCATGGACAACCAGCAGAGTTTTGAAGTACTGGCGGACGGCACCTCGCGTCGCATCATGCCCGAGGACGGGGAGGAGCCGTTCAACGCGCAGGAGTACTTCATGACGAATCCGAGCCTGTCCGGCAGAGGCGACGCCCTGAAATCCAGCGCGCCGAAGCGGATCGTCCAGCCGAAGCGCCGCAGGAAGTCCGGCGCCGCGCCCACCGCATGATCCATTCCTCACAGGGCCGGCTCCAGGATCGCCGGCCGCTCGCCGTGATCGACCTCGGGTCGAACTCGGTGCGTCTCGTCGTCTACGAGGGCGTGGCGCGCTCGCCGACCATCCTGTTCAACGAGAAGATGATGGCCGGCCTCGGCCGCGGAATCGTCTCCACCGGCCGGCTCGACGAGGAGGCCGTGCGCCGCGCCCTCGACGAGCTGCGCCGCTTCCGGGCGCTGGCGCAGCAGGCGGGCGCGGTCTCGCTCCACGCCATCGCCACCGCCGCCGCCCGCGAGGCCGAGAACGGCATGGACTTCGTGCGCCGCGCCGAGGACATCCTCGGCGTGCCGATCCAGGTGCTGTCCGGCCGCGAGGAGGCCGGCTATTCGGCGCGCGGCGTCATCTGCGCCTTCCACCGTCCCGACGGCATCGCCGGCGACCTCGGCGGCGGCAGCCTGGAGCTGGTCGACATCGCCGGCGAGGAGATCGGCGAGGGCATCACCCTGCCGCTCGGCGGCCTCAGATTGCAGGAGATGGCCAAGGATTCGCCGGCCGCCGCCGCCAGGATCGCGCGGGCCGAGCTGCGCCGCGCCGATTTGCTTGCCGGCGGGCGCGGCCGCACCTTCTATTGCGTCGGCGGCACGTGGCGAAACCTCGCCCGCCTGCACATGATCGCCACCTCCTACGCGCTGCCGGTCATGCACCATTACGAGCCCGACCTCGACGGGATCGCCGATTTCCTCAGGCAGGTCGCCGGCGGCGACCTTTCGGGGATACGCGGCATCAAGCGCATCTCGAAATCGCGCCGGGCGCTCTTGCCCTACGGCGCGGCGGTGCTGCGCGAGATCGTCGACGCGATGCAGCCGAGGAACCTCGTCATCTCGGCCTTCGGCGTGCGCGAGGGCTATCTCTACTCGCTGCTTCCCGAGAAGGAGCGCGGGCGCGATCCGCTGATCTCGGCCGCCGAGGAGCTGGCGATCCTGCGCGCGCGCTCCGTCACCCATGCCCGCGAGCTGGCCGCCTGGACCGACGAGGCCTTCGCCACCTTCGGCATCGAGGAGAGCGAGGAGGAGGCGCGCTACCGCCGCGCCGCCTGCCTGCTGGCGGACATCGGCTGGCGCGCGCACCCCGAATATCGCGGCACGCAGTCGCTCAACATCATCGCCCACGCCTCCTTCATCGGCATCGACCATCCCGGCCGCGCCTTCATCGCGCTCGCCAACCTGTTCCGCCACGAGGGCATCTACGAGGACGACGTCTCGCCGGCGATGAAGGCGCTGGCGGGGCCGCGCCATCTGGAGCGGGCGCGCATCCTGGGCGCGCTCCTGCGCGTGGTCTACCTGTTCTCGGCCTCGATGCCCGGCATGATGCCGAAGCTGAAATGGCGGCAGGGCGAGGGGCGCAAGCTGTCGCTCGTCGTGCCGGCGAGCCATGCCGACCTGATGGGCGAGCGCCCGGATTCGCGCATGGAGATCCTCGCCCGCGTGCTCGACAGGCCGATGGAGATCGTGGTCGGGGCCTGAGGCGCCTCGGCGCGGCCGGCGAGCGATCACGCCCGCCGGCGGGGCATCCGCCAACGGATCGCGTGAACGGGCGCGCGCCTATTTCGTGTCGAACACCGCGATGCGGCGGTTGTCGAACTTCAGCGCTACGTCGCCGCGCACCAGCGCCAGCGCGCGCTCGCCGAACACCTCGCGCCGCCAGCCGTGCATGGCCGGAACGTCGGCCTCCTCGCCCCTGGCGGCGATCTTCTCGATGTCGTCGGCCGACGCCAGCACCTTGGGCGCCACGCCTTCCTCCTCGGCCACCAGCTTGAGCAGCACCTTGAGCAGCTCGGCCGCCGCGCTGGTGCCCTCCGGCTGCTGCGCGTGCCTGGGCAGCCGGGGAAGCTGGTCCTTCGGCAGGTCGAGCGCCGCGTTCACCACCCCGATGAGCGCGGCCGCCGTCGAGGAGCGTTCCCAGCCCCTGGGCGTGGAGCGCAGCCGGCCGAGATCGGCGCTGTCGCGCGGCGCCTGCTGGGCGATCTCGAAGATGGCGTCGTCCTTGAGGATGCGCCCGCGCGGCACGTTGCGCTCGCGCGCCTCGCGCTCGCGCCACGCCGCCACCGCCTGCACCACGGCCAGCTCCTGCGGCTTCTTCACCCGCATCTTCAGCCGCTTCCAGGCGTCGTCGGGGTGCGGGTCGTAGGTCTCGCGCGCGGTGAGCACCTGCATCTCCTCGTTCAGCCAGTGGGCGCGGTCCTCGCGCTCCAGCCGTTCGGCGAGATGCCGGTAGACGTCGACGAGATGGGTGACGTCAGCCAGCGCGTAGTCGAGCTGCTTGTCGGAAAGCGGGCGGTGTCGCCAGTCGGTGAAGCGCGAGGACTTGTCGATGCGCGCGCCCGTCACCTTCTGCACGAGCTGGTCGTAGGAGACGCTGTCGCCGAAGCCGCACACCATCGCCGCCACCTGCGTGTCGAACACCGGATGCGGGATCAGGTTGCCGAGATGGAAGATGATCTCGATGTCCTGCCTTGCGGCGTGGAACACCTTGGTGATGCCTTCGTCGCCCATCAGCCGGAAGAAGGGGGCAAGGTCGATGCCCGACGCCAGCGGGTCGATCAGCGCCGTGGCGCCGGGCGAGGCGAGCTGGATCAGGCACAGCTCCGGCCAGAAGGTGGTCTCACGGATGAACTCGGTGTCGATGGTGACGAAATCGGAGCGGCCGAGCCGGTCGATGGCGTCCTCGAGGTCTTCCTGGCGGGTGATCAGCGGCATCGATGTATCGCAAACGGACAGATTTCGCCTCAATTCCAGCCGCGGGCGGCCGCGTCAAGCCTTTTGCGCCGAAGGGGGCTCACCTTTTGCGCTCGGTGTTGCGCCAGTCGGCGAGCCGGGCGAACACGGTCGAGGTGCGAAGGAGCGCGGTGAAGCGGCCGCGCTCCTCGGCCGCCGCCGGCGCGCGCACGCGCATGCGCCACAGGATGAGGGCGATGAAGACGACGTAGACGGCGGCCGAGAACTGGAACAGCGCATGCGGGCCGAATCGCTGCATCGCCGCCGCCGCCGCGAACGGGCCGACGATGGCGCCGAAGGAGTAGAACAGCATCAGCGCCGCGTTGAGCGGCACATATTCGTTGCTGGCGGCGCGGTCGTTGGCGTGGGCGGCCGACAGCGAGAACAGCGGCATGGCGAATGCGCCGAACACGAACACCAGCGCGAAGTTGACGAGGCGGCCGCTGCCGGCGAACAGCGCGAGCGCGAGCGCCGCGGCAAGGGCGAGCGCGGTCGTGACCAGGAGCACGGTGCGCCGGTCGTGGCGGTCGGAGGCGTGGCCGAGCGGATACTGGATCAGCGCGCCGCCGATGATGGAGACGCTGACGAAGGCGGCGACGTCGGCCGTCGACATGCCGATCTTCTCCGCATAGACGGGCGAGAGCGTGCGGAAGGCGCTGTTGGTGACGCCGATGGCGATGCAGCCCAGCGCCGCGATGGGCGAGATCGCCCAGGCGCGCTTCAGGTCGAGCTTGACGTCCTCCGGCGCGGCCGGGTTGGAGCGGTCGCCGAGCGAGACCGGAACCAGCGACAGCGTGATCATGATCGTCATCACCGCGAAGATGGCGAAGCCCTCGACCCCGACGGCGGGGATGACGAACTGCGAGCCGGTGACGGCGCCGATGTCGACGATGCGGTAGAGCGACAGCACCCGGGCGCGGTTCTCGTTCGACACGCCCGAGTTGAGCCAGCTTTCGATGATGGTGAACAGGCCGGCGAAGCAGAAGCCGGACAGGAAGCGGCTTGCCGTCCACACCGTCGCGTCGATGACGACGGCCATCACCAGCGTCGCCGAGGCGGCGATGGCCGCCAGCGCCGAGAAGGCGCGGATGTGGCCGACCGCCTGCATCATGCGCACGATGGCCAGGCAGCCGAGCAGGAAGCCGGCGTAGTAGGCCGTGCCCATGAAGCCGATGATCGTCGGCGTGAAGCCCTCGTGCGCGCCCCGCAGCGCGATCAGCGTGCCCTGGAGGCCGTTGCCGCCGAGCAGGATGCCTGCGGCGACGAGGATCGGGATGAGGGGTCTCAGGCCGTTCATGCCACCGCCGGGGAGGAAGGATGCCGCCCTCCTCTATAGGCGCGGAAGGCGGCCCGCGCCACCGGCAGGCACGCGCGTCTGCTGGGCCAGCCCCCCTGCAACGGCAAACCCCCGCGGCCGCGCGCCTCCGGCCGCCGGTGCGGTCCTCCCGTTGCAGTCCGTGCCTGCGGGCGAGGGCGCTATTTCGCCTCGATCCTGCCGCGCATGCCCGGATGCACCGTGCATTTGAAGGTGGCGGTGCCGGCCGATTCCACCGTCACCGTCGCCGTCTCGCCCATCTTCAGCCTGCCGGTGTCGAACGAGCCGTCGTCGGCCGTCGCGGTGTGCACGGCCCGGTTGGTGTTGACGAAGGTGACGGTGTCGCCGACGGCGACCGCGACGACGTCGGGCTCGAAGCTCGTTCCCCTGATCTCTACGGCGTGGTCGGCCGCAAGCGCCGGGACGGACAGCAGCGCGAGCGCGGCGGCGAACGGAATGGCGCGGAGCATGGAGGTCACTCATCTCGAGAGGTTCGTGCGCGGGCGGCCGCGGCGCGGCGCCCGCCATCTTCCATTTCATCGCCCCGGCGCCGCCGCTCGCCTTGACAAATCTCAACGCTCATGCGCTTTTCCGGCCGAATTCGGGGGGGGCCGCCGCTTCGCGGACGCCATGCCCTTTGCAACCTCTCTGGACAAGCGGAAGACCGTCCCATGCATCGTTACCGCAGCCATACCTGCGCCGGGTTGAGAAAGGCCGATGTCGGCGCCACCGTCCGCCTTTCCGGCTGGGTCCATCGCGTGCGCGACCATGGCGGCCTGCTGTTCATCGACCTGCGCGACCATTACGGCATCACCCAGATCGTCGCCGACCCGGATTCGCCCTGCTTCGGGACGGCCGAGACCGTGCGCGGCGAATGGGTGATCCGCGTCGACGGCGAGGTCAAGGCGCGCACGCAAGAGACCGTCAACCCCAACCTGCCGACCGGCGAGATCGAGATCTTCGCCCGCGACATGGAGGTGCTGTCGGCCGCGAAGGAGCTGCCGCTTCCCGTGTTCGGCGAACCCGACTACCCGGAAGACATCCGCCTCAAATATCGCTTCCTCGACCTGCGCCGCGACACGCTGCACAGGAACATCGTCGCGCGCACGAAGATCATCGCCGAGATGCGCAGGCGCATGGCCGAGGCCGGCTTCACCGAATATTCGACGCCGATCCTGACCGCCTCCAGCCCCGAGGGCGCGCGCGACTTCCTGGTGCCGTCGCGCATCCATCCCGGCAAGTTCTACGCCCTGCCGCAGGCGCCGCAGATCTACAAGCAGCTGATCATGGTGTCGGGCTTCGACCGCTACTTCCAGATCGCGCCCTGCTTCCGCGACGAGGACCCGCGCGCCGACCGGCTGCCCGGCGAGTTCTACCAGCTCGACGTCGAGATGAGCTTCGTCGAGCAGGAGGACATCCTGTCGACCATGGAGCCGGTGCTGCGCGGCGTGTTCGAGACCTTCGCCGAAGGCAAGCCGGTGACGCAGTCCTTCCCGCGCATCGCCTATGACGAGGCGATCCGCAAATACGGCTCCGACAAGCCGGACCTGCGCAACCCCATCGTCATGGAGGATGTGTCGGAGCACTTCCGCGACTCCGGCTTCAAGGTGTTCGCCAACATCCTCGCCAACGATCCCCGGGCCGAGGTGTGGGCGGTTCCCGCCAGGACCGGCGGCTCCAGAGCCTTCTGCGACCGCATGAACTCGTGGGCGCAAGGGGAGGGGCAGCCCGGCCTCGGCTACATCTTCTGGCGCAAGGAGGGCGAGGCGCTCGAGGGCGCCGGCCCCGTCGCCAAGAACATCGGCGCGGAGCGCACCGAGGCGATCCGCGCCCAGCTCGGCCTTGACGACGGCGACGCCTGCTTCTTCGTCGCCGGCGACCCGAAGAAGTTCCATTCCTTCGCGGGCGCGGCGCGCACCCGCGCCGGCGAGGAGCTGAACCTCGTGGACCGCGACAGGTTCGAGTTGTGCTGGATCGTCGATTTCCCGTTCTACGAGTGGAACGAGGATGAGAAGAAGATCGACTTCGGCCACAACCCGTTCTCCATGCCGCAGGGCGGCATCGAGGCGCTGACCTCGCAGGACCCGCTGTCGATCAAGGCGTTCCAGTATGACATGGTCTGCAACGGCTTCGAGATCGCGAGCGGAGGCATCCGCAACCATCTGCCCGAGACCATGGTCAAGGCGTTCGAGGTCGCCGGCTTCGACCGCGCCACGGTCGAGGAGCGCTTCGGCGGCCTCTATCGCGCCTTCCAGTACGGCGCGCCGCCGCATGGCGGCATGGCCGCCGGCGTCGACCGCGTCGTCATGCTGCTGGTCGGCGCGAAGAACCTGCGCGAGGTCAGCCTGTTCCCGATGAACCAGCAGGCGTTCGACCTCCTGATGGGCGCGCCGTCGGAGGCCACCCCGGCGCAGCTTCGCGAGCTCAACCTGCGCCCGGTGCCGCCGAAGAAGGAAGGCTGAGCCGCAAGAGCGCCTCGCGCTTGCGCGCGCATGCGCAACCGAAAAGCCCGCCGCTCCAGGAAAGCGGCGGGCTTTTTCATGCGAAGGGTCGCCACGGGGGGGCGCCGGAAGCAAGCCGCCTCCGTCAGCCCCTCGGGTCGTCAGTGCAGGATCTGGCTGAGGAACAGCCTGGTGCGCTCGTGCTGCGGGTTGTCGAAGAACTCGGCCGGCGTGTTCTGCTCGACGATCTGGCCCTGGTCCATGAAGATGACGCGGTTGGCGACCTGCCGCGCGAAGCCCATCTCGTGGGTGACGCAGATCATGGTCATGCCTTCCTCGGCCAGCCCCACCATGGTTTCCAGCACCTCCTTGATCATCTCGGGGTCGAGCGCCGAGGTCGGCTCGTCGAACAGCATGATCTTGGGGTTCATGCACAGCGAGCGGGCGATGGCCACGCGCTGCTGCTGGCCGCCGGAGAGCTGGCCGGGATACTTGCTGGCCTGCTCGGGGATCTTGACGCGCTCCAGGAAGTGCATGGCCGTCTCCTCGGCCTGCTTCTTCGGCACCTTGCGCACCCAGATCGGCGCCAGCGTGCAGTTCTCCAGGATGGTCAGGTGCGGGAACAGGTTGAAGTGCTGGAACACCATGCCCACCTCGCGCCGCACCTCGTCGATCTTCTTCAGGTCGTTGGTGAGCTCGATGCCGTCGACGATGATCTTGCCCTTCTGGTGCTCCTCCAGCCGGTTGATGCAGCGGATCATCGTCGACTTGCCGGAGCCGGAAGGTCCGCACACCACGATGCGCTCGCCGCGCATGACCTTGAGGTTGATGTCGCGCAGCACGTGGAAGTCGCCGTACCACTTGTGCATGCCGACGATCTCGATGGCCACGTCGGTGTCCGAGACCTTCATGCGCGAGCGGTTGACCTCGATTTCCTCTGCGGCGACTGCGTTTTCGCTAGCCATGTAAAGTCCTTTCGGTTTTCCGGCGCGTCCGCCTATCGGCGGTGCCCGGTGTCCAGCCGCCGCTCCATCCAGATCGAATAGCGCGACATGCCGAAGCAGAAGATCCAGAAGATGGCGGCGGCGAAGATGTAGCCCGTCTTGGCCGTCTGCGGGGTGGCCCAGGTCGGGTCGCCGGAGATGTTCTGCTTGACCACGCCCAGAAGGTCGAACATCGAGATGATGAGCACCAGGGTCGTGTCCTTGAACATGCCGATGAAGGTGTTGACGATGCCGGGGATGACCAGCTTCAGCGCCTGCGGCATGATGATGAGGCCCATCTTCTGCCAGTAGCCGAGGCCGAGCGAATCCGCGCCCTCGTACTGGCCGCGCGGGATGGCCTGCAACCCGCCGCGCACCACCTCGGCCATGTAGGCCGAGGCGAACAGCGCCACGCCGATCAGCGCGCGCAACAGCTTGTCGAAGGTCATGCCCGGCGGCACGAACAGCGGCAGCATGAAGCTGGCCATGAACAGCACCGTCACCAGCGGCACGCCGCGCACCGTCTCGATGAAGACGACGGAGAGCAGCTTGACGATGGGCATGTGCGAGCGCCGGCCGAGCGCGAGCAGGATGCCGAGCGGCAGCGACACCACGATGCCGACATAGGAGATCACCAGCGTGACGAGCAGGCCGCCCCACAGCGAGGTCTCCACGTAGCGCAGGCCGAAGACGCCGCCCACCAGCAGGAAATAGGCGATGAACGGGAACGCGCCGAAGAACAGCGCCGCGTTGAGGCGCTTCCAGGGGATGCGCGGGATCATCAGCGGCACCAGCAGCGCCACGAAGATCGCGCCCGTCAGCATCACGCGCCAGCGCTCGTCGAGCGGGTAGCGGCCGAACATGAACTGGCCGAAGCGGCTGGTGACGAAGGGCCAGCAGGCCCCGCTCCAGCCGGCCGGCAGCTCGCCGCCCTGCTCGGTGGTCAGGCAGGCGGTGCGGTCGGCCCCGACCCATATGGCGTCGAAGAACAGCCAGTTCAGCATCCGCGGCACCGCCCAGGCCAGGATCAAGAGGGCGACGAGCGTCAGCGCCGAGTTGAGCGGCGTGGAGAACAGGTTCTTGCGCAGCCATGCGCCGATCCCGGCCTGCGAACGCGGCGCCGCCGTGGCCGGCGTCATCTCGGTGCGCACGAAGGACATGCTGTGTTCCTGCATGGCTCAGCGCTCCTTCAGTGCCATTTTGGCGTTGAACCAGTTCATGAACAGCGAGGTCAGGATGCTGATGCTCAGATAGACCACCATGAAGATGACCACGACCTCGATCGCCTGCCCCGTCTGGTTCAGGATGGTGCCGCCGATGGCGTAGAGGTCGGGATAGCCGATCGCCACGGCCAGCGACGAGTTCTTCGTCAGGTTGAGATACTGGCTGGTCAGCGGCGGGATGATGATGCGCAGCGCCTGCGGGATGACCACGAGGCGCATGCCGTCGCGCGAGCGGATGCCGAGCGCCGAGAAGGCCTCCGTCTGCCCGCGCGGCACGCCCATGATGCCGGCGCGCACGATCTCGGCGATGAAGGAGGCGGTGTAGAACGACAGCGCCAGGTAGAGCGACAGGAACTCCGGCTTGATGTTGGTGCCGCCGGTCAGGTTGAAGGTCCCCTTCTGCGGGTAGTCGACCGAGACCGGCATGCCGGAGACGAAGAAGGCCAGCAGCGGCAGGCCGACGATCAGCGCCACGCTGGTCCACAACACCGGGAAGCGCTCGCCGGTCGCCATCTGCCGCGCGCGGGCGCGCCGGGCCACGTACCAGCTCAGCGCCACGCCGGCCAGGAAGCCGGCCAGGATCAGCCCGGTGCCTTCCCCCCACACGAAGCGGGGGAAGTAGAAGCCGCGGTTGTTGAGATACGAGCCGAACGGCAGGGAAAGGCTGTCGCGCACGCTGGGCAGCACCGCCAGCACGCCCTGGTACCAGAACAGGATGACCAGCAGCGGCGGGATGTTGCGGAACACCTCGACATAGACCGTCGCCAGCTTGCGGATCAGCCAGTTGTTCGACAGCCGCCCGACGCCGATCAGGAAGCCGAGGATGGTGGCGGTGACGATGCCGGCGGCAGCCACCACCAGCGTGTTGGCGATGCCCACGAGGAGCGCCCGCCCGAAGGACGAGTCCGACGTGTACTCGATCAGCCTGTCGGAGATGTCGAAGCCGGCGCGGCCGCGCAGGAAGGCGAAGCCCGTGGAGATGTTCGACCGGCGCAGGTTCTCGACGGTGTTGTCGACGATCCACCACACGCCGAGCGCCAGCAGCGCCACGAGCAGGACCTGGAAGACAATGCCGCGGACCCGGGGGTTGTAGATCAGCGGGACGCGCGCGGGCTCGTCTCGGATAACGTGTTGTGACACATGGCTCCCCTTGACCTGTTGTCTGGCCCGCCCGGCTGTTTTCTTTTATCGCCGGCGGGAACGGAGGCCGGAGAGGCTCCCCGAAGGGGCCTCTCCGGCCTGCCGCAAATCAGCGGATCGGCATGCCGTACTGCAGGCCGCCCTTGGTCCACAGCGCGTTGACGCCGCGGGCGATCTTCAGCGGGCTGCCGGTGCCGACATTGCGCTCGAAGATCTCGCCATAGTTGCCGGTCGCCTTGATGATGTTGACGACCCAGTCGTTGCTGAGGCCGAGATCGGTGCCGATCTTGGTCTCGGACTCGCTGCCCAGCAGGCGGCGGATGTCCGGGCTGGTGCTGTTCTTCATCTCGTCGACATTGGCCTGGGTGATGCCGGCCTCCTCAGCGTTCAGCAGCGCGAAGTAGGTCCACTTGACGATGTCGAACCACTGGTCGTCGCCCTGGCGCACGGACGGGCCGAGCGGCTCCTTGGAGATGATCTCGGGCAGAACGACGTGGTCGTCGGGCGAGGACATCTGCAGGCGCACCGCGTAGAGGCCGGACTGGTCGGTGGTGTAGGCGTCGCAGCGGCCGGCGTCGTAGGCGGCGTTGGTCTCCTCGAACTTCTCGAAGACGACCGGGTTGTACTCCATGTTGTTGGCGCTGAAGTAGTCGGCGAGGTTCAGCTCCGTCGTGGTGCCGGCCTGCACGCAGACCGAGGCGCCGGAGAGCTGCAGCGCCGAGTTCACGCCCGGCAGCTTCTTGGCGTTGATCATGAAGCCCTGGCCGTCATAGTAGGTGACGCCGGCGAAGTTGAGGCCGAGCGCCGTGTCGCGGTTGATCGTCCACGTCGTGTTGCGCGACAGGATGTCGATCTCGCCCGATTGCAGGGCGGTGAAGCGGTCCTTGGCGCTCAGCGCCGTGAACTTGACCTTCTCGCCGTCGCCGAAGATGGCGGCCGCGACGGCGCGGCAGAAGTCGACGTCAAGCCCGGTCCATTCGCCCTTGTCGTTGGGCGCGGAGAAGCCGGCGAGCGACGTGTTGACGCCGCACTGGAGGAAACCCTTGGCCTTGACGTCGTCCAGCGTGGCAGCCGAGGCCGCCGAAGCGGACAGCGCCAACGCGGCCGAGCCGAGAATTCCCGTCACGAACTTTTTCATACCAACTACCCTTTTCTGTTGTTCGGGGCTTGAGCCCCTGTTGCACGGGACCGTGTCCCGAATCGTTCTTTGTGGAAGCGGCATCGTCGTCGGGTCGTGTCGATGCCTGACGTTGCAGGCGGCGCACGCTCCACCTCCCACTCACGAAATGTATCGAAAGCGATAATTAACTCCCGGTCAAGTGCGAATGGCGCCGCCCGGCGCGATGGAAAACCTATGTCACTGTCATGACTTGGCGTTTTCGGCGGGCGGCGAATCGGCCGCTCACGCCCGCTGTCCCATATGCGACGCCGCCCGTGGCGGTTGCGGCGCGGCGGCACGGCCGCTAAGGCTCGCCGTTTCGCGGAAAGAGCGGTTGAAGGGGGAAGGAGAGGCCATGGCCGGCGACACCTACAAGGACAGGGGCGTCCACACCCGGCTCGCCCATATCGGCAACGACCCGCACGACTTCTTCGGCTTCATCCAGCCGCCGGTGGTCCATGCCTCCACCGTGCTCTATCCCGACGCCGCGACCATGGCGGGGCGCACCCAGAAATACACCTACGGCACCCACGGCACGCCCACGACCGACGCTCTTGCCTCGGCGCTCGACGCGCTGGAGGGCTCGGCCGGCACCGCGCTCGTGCCGTCCGGCCTCGCGGCCGTGACGCTGCCGCTTCTGGCGTTCCTGTCGCCCGGCGACCACGTGCTGATCACCGATTCGGTCTACCGCCCGACCCGGCACTTCGCCGACACGGTGCTTTCGCGCATGGGCGTCGAGGTGGTCTACTACGATCCGCTCGCCGGCGCCGGCATCGCGGCGCTGATGAAGCCGAACACGAAGGTCGTGTTCACCGAGTCGCCGGCCTCCAACACCTTCGAGGTGCAGGACATTCCCGCCATCGCCGGCGAGGCGCATGCGCGCGGCGCCGTCGTCATGATGGACAACACCTGGGCGACGCCGCTCCATTTCCGTCCGCTCGACCACGGCGTCGACATCTCGATCCACGCCCTGACGAAATATCCGGCCGGCCATTCCGACGTGCTGCTCGGCGCGGTCTCGGCCAACGCGCGCTGCTGGGGGCAGCTCCACGCCACGCATTCCGCGCTCGGCCTGTGCGCGGCGCCCGACGACACCTACCAGGTGCTGCGGGGCCTGCGCACCATGGGCGTGCGCCTCGAGCGCCACGGGCGCAGCGCGCTGGAGATCGCGCGCTGGCTCGAGGGCCGCGCGGGCGTGGCGCGCGTGCTGCACCCGGCGCTCGAAAGCTTCCCCGGCCACGCGCTGTGGAAGCGCGACTTCTCCGGCACCAGCGGCATCTTCTCGATCGTGCTCGCCGGCGGCGGCGACAGGCAGGCCCATGCCTTCCTCGACGCGCTGTCGATCTTCGGCCTCGGCTATTCCTGGGGCGGCTACGAGAGCCTTGCCGTGTACGTGCAGCTCGACGACCGCGCGCTGGGCGCGGCCTATGAGGGGCCGGTGATGCGGCTGCAGATCGGGCTGGAGGACGTGGCCGACCTCAAGGCCGACCTCGAGGCGGCGCTGGCCGCCGCCGCTGCGGCGGCGTGACAGGCGGGCGGGCCAAAACAGCCCTTGCTTTCGCGCGGCCCAGCCACTAGCAGATTGGGCGAGAAAATGGCCACGGAGCGTAGCGCAGCCTGGTAGCGCATCTGGTTTGGGACCAGAGGGTCGCAGGTTCGAATCCTGCCGCTCCGACCATCGGGAGGCCCGACGGGGCCGAGGAGCAAGGAACGAGGCAGACATGTCCGCGCGCATCTACAGCCCGGCAAAGACGGCAATGCAGTCCGGCACGGCCAGGACCGGCCACTGGGTTCTCGAATTCGACCCCGAGCAGCCCCGCAAGATCGACCCGCTGATGGGCTACACCACCTCGGGCGACATGAAGAGCCAGATCAGGCTGACCTTTCCGACCCGCGAGGAAGCCGTCGCCTACGCGCAGAAGAACGGCATCGCCTACCGGGTGCAGGAGCCGAAGGCGCCGCGCCGGCAGAAGATTTCCTATTCGGAGAATTTCCGGTACGACCGCAGGCAGCCCTGGACGCATTGAACGGCTTCCCGCCGCGTCCCGGCACGGCCCCGTAGCTCAGCCGGATAGAGCAACGGACTTCTAATCCGTAGGTCGCAGGTTCGAATCCTGCCGGGGTCGCCATTTCCCGACGCTTTGGCCGGCAACCGCGCCGTGGCCAGCCGGCAATGATCGCGCCCGGCCTGGAAGCGGGCTGCCCGCCTGCCTCTCAGCGGCGCTCCAGCGCCGCCGCGATGGCGGTGACCAGCGCTTCCGTGAGGAACGGCTTCTCGACGACCTGCGCGCCGGCAAGGTCGCCGAGCATCGGTTCGACGTCGCTGTAGCCGGTGGTGAAGACGAACGGGATGCCGCGCGCCGACAGCCGGGAGGCGAACCCGACCGTGGAATGGCCGGCGAGCATGAGGTCGAGCACCACGATGTCGAACGCGCCCGCAAGCGCTTCGCCCTCGGCGCCGTCGACGGTGCGCGCCACGACCACGTCGCCCGCGCCGAAGTCGCGGCAGACCTGCTCTATGTCCAGCGCGATGAGGCTTTCGTCCTCGAGAACGAGGACGCGGGCGCCTCGCAGAATAGCGCGGTGCAACCAAACCTCTCCCTGCGATCGAGCACTGTCCATAATATGGCAGTAGGCCGCCGATGCGGCGGCTTTGTCATTTAAAAATGACGTAGGCGAACGTATTCCGCGCGTCCGCGTTTCGACATCAGGACGAGCAACGAGCCGACGGCTCCACCGCGAACGCCGGGGACGCATGACACACGCGACCGCCCAATCCGAGCGCAAATACCCGTGTGATCGGTGTCCGCTGCTGCATCGGGACTCGTTCCGACGTTTCAGCGACGACGAGCTGGCCTTCGTCTCCGGCTTCAAGAAGGGCGAGTTGTTCGTCGACAGGGGCGCGACGGTGATGTGCGAGGGCGCGAGCAATCCGCACCTCTACACGGTGCTGACGGGCTGGGGATTTCGCTACAAGCTCCTGCCGGACGGGCGGCGCCAGATCGTCAACTACGTCATGCCGGGCGACCTGATCGGGCTTCAGGGCACGCTGACGGGCGAGATGCAGCATTCGATCGAGGCGCTGTCGCCGATGACGCTGTGCATGTTCGAGCGCAACGAGCTGATGACGCTCTACCGCGCGCACCCGCCGCTCGCCTACGACATCACCTGGCTCGCCTCCCGCGAGGAGTGCATGCTGGACGAGAACCTGCTGAGCATCGGCCGCCGCAGCGCGGTGGAGCGGCTGGCCTATCTCGTCGCCTTCCTCGTCGGCCGGGCGCGGACCTCCGGCCTCCTCTCCGGGAACGCGGTCTCCCGGCTGGCCCTGACCCAGCAGCACATGGCCGACACGCTGGGCCTGTCGCTCGTTCACACCAACAAGACCGTGCGCAAGCTGGCGCAGCGCGGGCTGCTGCGCTGGACGGACGGCGGCTGCGAGGTGCTCGACGTCGAGGGCCTGAAGGGCCTCGCGCGATGGGAGGACCAGGAGGCGAGGCAGCGCCCGTTCCTCTAGATCGCGCCGTCGCGGGGGGCGCGGCTACGCCGCCGCGCGCCCGGCCTGGGCCTGCGGCAGCGTGTTGAGCGCCCGGGCGAGGTCGGCGACGATGTCCTCGACGTCCTCGAGGCCGACCGAAAGCCGGATCAGCCCTTCGCAGATGCCGTGGGCGGCGCGCTCCTCGGCCGTGTAGGTGGAGTGGGTCATCGAGGCGGGATGCTGGATCAGGCTTTCCGTGTCGCCGAGCGAGACGGCGCGGCGCACCAGCTCCATGGCGTTCATCATCGCCCGGCCGGCCTCCAGCCCGCCCTTCAGCTCGAAGGCGATCATGGCCCCGAAGCCCGGCATCTGCCGCGCGGCGAGCGCATGCTGGGGAAAGCTCTCCAGCCCCGGATAATGCACCTCGGCGACCGCCGGGTGCGCCTCGAGCATGCGCGCCACCGCCATGGCGCTGCGGCAATGCTGCTCCATCCGCAGCTTCAGCGTCTTGAGGCCGCGCAGCGCCAGCATGGCCGTGAACGGCGCCATCACCGCGCCGGTCATGTCCTTCATGCCGCAGAGGCGCACCTGCGTCATGTCCTCGGCCGAGCCGACGGCGATGCCGCCGACAAGGTCGCCGTGGCCGCCGAGATACTTGGTCGCCGAATGCACGACGATGTCGGCGCCGCGCTCGATCGGCCGCGTCAGCACCGGCGTGGCGTAGGTGTTGTCCACCACCACCCTGGCGCCGTGCGCCTTCGCGATCTGCGACACCGCCTCGATGTCGACCAGCCGCATGTTGGGGTTCGCCGGCGTCTCGAAATAGACGATCCTCGTTCTCGGCGACAGCGCGGCGCGCACGGCTTCCGGGTCGGTCATGTCGGCATGGGTGACGGTGATGCCGAACTTCGCCAGCCCGTGGTGGAAGAAGGCGAAGGTGCAGCCGTAGAGCGTCTTGTCGGTGACGATCTCGTCGCCGGGCGCGAGGAAGGTCCACATCACGGCGGTGATCGCGCCCATGCCGGATGCCAGCGCCAGCCCCGCTTCCGCGCCTTCGAGGTCGGCGGCGCGGCGCTCCAGAAGGTCGGTCGTGGGGTTGGAGACGCGCGAGTAGAAATGGCCCGGCGTCTGGCCGGCGAAGATCGCCGCGCCCGCCTCGGCGCTGTCGAAGGCGAAGGTCGAGGTCAGGTGCAGCGGCGGCGTCAGCGCGCCCTGGTTCTGCATCGGGTCGTAGCCGAGATGGATGGCGCGGGTGGCGAAGCCGGCGGGGCGCTGCGGGTTCATGGCTGGCTCTTTCGTGACTGGACGCTTCGGAAGTCGCATCAGCCTGACATGAAGGCGCTGGCAAGTGCTGCCAAATGATGCCACGATCGGTCAGGAAATTGGCAGGATCGGCTACAGGAACATGAAATGAAGGACATCGATGCCAAGGATTTGCAGATCATCCGCGAATTGCAGCAGGATGGCCGCCTGACCAACCAGGAGCTGGCGGCGCGGGTGAACCTGTCGCCTTCGCCGTGCCTGCGCCGGGTGCGGCTGCTGGAGGAGGCCGGCGTGATCACCGGCTATTCGGCCGACGTCGACCCGCGCGCCTGCGGTTTGAGCATCACCGCCTTCATCCGCATCGCGCTCCAGCGGCACGAGCGCGACGCGGTCGCGAATTTCGAGCACGGCATCCGGCGCATCGACGAGATCCTCGACTGCTACCTGCTGACCGGCGAGGCCGACTACCTGTTGCGCGTCGTGGTCGCCGATCTGGAGGAGTACGAGCGCTTCGTGCGCGGGCGCCTGCACGCCATTCCCGGCATCAGCTCGATGAAGACGAGCCTCGTCTACGGCACGGTCAAGTCGTCGCGGGTGTTCCCGCTGCGGCGCGGCTGAAAGGAAAGGGCCCGGCGTCGCCGCCGGGCCCTTTCGTCGGTCGCACCGCGGGGGCGGGGCTTCAGTCGTTGGCGCTGACGCTGACGGCGAGCGACTTGGTCAGCTCGGCCGGCGTCGACATCGCCGTCGCCATGATGAGCGCGAAGGGCACGGGCTGGGCCGGGCTGGCCGAGATGCGCAGGCTCCTGGGGTCGTCGAGGAACGCCGCCACCGCCTGCGACGCCTGCGTGGTCAGCTCGGGATTGTTGAGCTGGGCCAGCGCGAACGGCACCACGGCCTTGGCCTGGTTGGCGACGTCCGCCGGCTTCATGCCCTGGTTCTGCGCCACGAAGTCGAGCACCTTGCCGGTCAGCGAATCGTCGGCGAAGGCGATCTCGGCGCCGTGGAAGGAAAGCTGCTGGAGCAGGCCGAGGATCGCCAGGCCCTGGGCCGAATTGTCGGCGTCGGGGTTGGCCGCGATCTGCTTTTGCAGGTCGCGCAGCGAGGCGATCAGCGAGGGCGTGTAGCCGCCGAGGTCGAGGCTGAAGCCCAGCGTCCCGGCCTCCGCCACGGTCACGTCGAACTGCGACAGCGCGGTGCGGCCGTCCTGCGGGTTCCAGCTCCCCGCCATCTCCAGATAACCCTCGATCTGCTCGTAGCCGAGCGCCTGCACGACGGCGCGCTGGTCCTCGTCCTCCATCAGCGACAGGTCGAGCGTGAAGCCCTCGGCGGCGCCGGTGAACTCCATCGCCTCGCCGTCGGAGGGCTCGGTCATCTCGAAATGCAGGTCGTTCATGGTGAAGACGTCGACGCCGCCCAGCACCAGCCTCATCTCCTGCACCTTGGCCGTCTCGTAGAACAGGAAGCCGCCATAGTTGTCGCGCAACGCCTCGTCCGGCAGGAGCACGTTACCCATGGCGATGTCGAACATCGAGAACGATGCCTCGTTCTCATCGTCGGCGGTGTAGTAGCTGTTCATCGAGATTTTCTCGATGCGGTAGCCCTTGTCATCGCGCGACACGCCCGTCAGCGAAATGTCGCCGAGAGGCACGACGGTGCCGTCGAAGCCGCCGCGCGCGCCCCTCAGCGTGGCGTCGGCGCCCTCGACGTTGAGGCTGTCCCACTCGATTTGCAGCCCCTGGTCGGCGGCATAGGCCTTGAGGCGCTCCGCCGCCTCCTCGACCGCCTGCGCCGAGGCGCCGGCGAGCGGCACGAGCGCCAGCAGCGCCGAGAGGGTGAAGGTCTTCATGTGCTTGCGCAGTGCGGTCATTTGATGATTCCCGTGATCCTGTCGTGCCTTCCCGGACACTCCCATCGGACAGGATGAGGACCAGAGAATGACGCGGCGGAAGGATTGACGCTTTTGCCGCAAAAGGCAATTCAAACCTCCGCGCTGCCGCCGTCATGGTTTCCACGGCATGCCGGCGCGGGCAAGCGCTGCGCCGCAGCCTGCGCTCTTGCCCCGAATCGCCGGCTCCAGTAACCGGAAACCATGGCAAAAGAGCAAGTTCCGCCCGGCGGCGGCGATCACATCGAGCCGGTCGATCTGAGGCAGGCGCTCGAGGAGCGCTACCTCGCCTATGCGCTGTCGACCATCATGCACCGGGCGCTGCCGGACGTGCGCGACGGGCTGAAGCCCGTCCACCGGCGCATCATGCACGCCATGCGTCTCCTGCGGCTGAACCCCGACCAGGGTTTCGCCAAATGCGCGCGCATCGTCGGCGAGGTGATGGGCAAGTTCCATCCGCACGGCGACCAGTCGATCTACGACGCGCTGGTGCGTCTCGCCCAGTCCTTCTCGGTGCGCTATCCGCTGGTCGACGGGCAGGGCAATTTCGGCAACATCGACGGCGACAACGCCGCGGCCATGCGCTACACCGAGGCGCGCATGACCGAGGTGGCGACCGCGCTTCTGGAAGGCATCGCCGAGGACGCGGTCGATTTCCGCCCCACCTACAACGAGGAGGACGAGGAGCCGGTCGTCCTGCCCGGTGCCTTCCCGAACCTCCTCGCCAACGGCTCGTCCGGCATCGCCGTCGGCATGGCGACCTCGATCCCGCCGCACAACATCGCCGAATTGTGCCGCGCCGCGCTGCACCTGATCGACCACCCCGACGCCGAGGTCGAGGACCTGATGAGCCGCGAGCCGGCCGAGGACCCCGACGAGAACAGGGTGAGGGGACCGGATTTCCCGACCGGCGGCATCATCGTCGATTCGTTCGAGACCATCCTCGACGCCTACAGGACCGGGCGCGGCTCGTTCCGCGTGCGCTCGAAGTGGCGCACCGAGGACCAGGGCCGCGGCACGTGGCAGATCGTCGTCACCGAGATTCCCTACGGCGTGCAGAAGTCGCGGCTGGTCGAGAAGATCGCCGAGCTGCTCATCGCCCGGCGCCTGCCGCTGCTGGAGGATGTGCGCGACGAGAGCGCGGAGGACATCCGCCTCGTGCTCGTGCCCAAGAGCCGCACCGTCGATCCCGCGCTGCTGATGGAATCGCTGTTCAAGCTGACCGAGCTCGAAAGCCGCTTCCCGCTCAACATGAACGTGCTGTCGCACGGCAAGGTGCCGGGCGTCATGTCGCTGAAGCAGGTGCTTCAGGAATGGCTGGAGCACCGCAAGGAGGTGCTGGTCCGCCGCTCGCGCCACCGCCTCGGCGAGATCGACCGGCGGCTGGAGATCCTCGGCGGCTACCTCGTCGCCTATCTGAACATCGACGAGGTCATCCGCATCATCCGCGAGGAGGACGAGCCCAAGCCGGTGATGATGGCGCGCTGGGATCTGACCGACCTTCAGGCCGAGTCGATCCTCAACATGCGGCTGCGCGCGCTGCGCAAGCTGGAGGAGTTCGAGATCCGCAAGGAGTTCGACGCGCTCACGGCCGAGAAGGCGCAGATCGAGGCGCTGCTCGCCTCCGACGCGAAGCAGTGGAAGACGATCCGCTGGGAGGTGGAGAAGCTGCGCGACCGCTTCGGCTCGCATACGCCGCTCGGCCGCCGCCGCACCCAGTTCGCCGACGCGCCCGAGCATGACGAGGAGCACATCCAGCAGGCGATGATCGAGCGCGAGCCGGTCACCGTCGTCGTCTCCGAGAAGGGCTGGCTGCGCGCGATGAAGGGCCATCTGTCGGATTTCTCGACGCTGTCCTTCAAGGAGGGCGACGCGCTCAAGCTCGCCTTCCACGCCCAGACCACCGACAAGATCCTCGTCTTCACCACCGGCGGCAAGTTCTACACCATCGGCGCCGACAGGCTGCCGGGCGGGCGCGGCCATGGCGAGCCGATCCGCATCATCGTCGACATGGACAACGACCAGGACATCGTCACCGCCTTCGTCCACGATCCGGCGCGCAGGCTGTTCCTGGCCTCGCACCAGGGCAACGGCTTCGTGGTGCCCGAGGCCGAGGTGGTCGCCAACACCCGCAAGGGCAGGCAGGTGATGAACGTCAAGGCGCCCGACGAGGCGAAACTGTGCGTGCCCGTCTCGGGCGACCACGTGGCGATCGTCGGCGAGAACCGCAAGCTGCTCGTCTTCCCGCTCGCCGAGGTGCCCGAGATGACGCGCGGCAAGGGCGTGCGGTTGCAGAAATACAAGGACGGCGGCGTCTGCGACCTCAAGACCTTCGCCCTCGCCGAGGGCCTGTCGTGGCAGGATTCGGCCGAGCGCACCTTCACGCGCTCGCGGGAGGAGCTGGCCGAGTGGATGGGCGCGCGCGCGGCCGCCGGCCGCATGGTGCCGAAGGGGTTCCCGCGCACCGGCAGGTTCGGATAGCCGCGGCCGGGCAGGGGGCCAAACACAAAAATGTGGTTGCGGGGTCTCTTTCCGCGCCCGGCGAACTCTGCTTTTGCTTGTGCGGCGGCGCGCTCGCGCCGCCAGCCTGACCAGGAGGGCGAGCCGTGGCCGTCTACCGAATCCCCCCGGTGCCGCAGTCCGAGATCACGCCGGAACCCGTCTATCTCAACCGGCGCGCCCTGATCGCCGGCGCGCTCGCCTCGATCCCCGCGCTGGGGGCGGCAGCGGCCGCCGCCGCCCCGCTCGCCGTCAAGCCCGGCCCGTTCGGCACCGACGAACCGCCGACGCCGATCAAGGACGTCACCACCTACAACAATTTCTACGAGTTCGGCGTCGGCAAGGGCGATCCCGCCGCGCGCTCGGGCAATTTCAAGCCGGAACCGTGGACGCTGACCGTCGACGGGCTGGTCGGCAAGCCCCGCACCTTCGACCTCGACGCCCTGCGCGGCTTCCCGCTGGAGGAGCGCGTCTACCGCATGCGCTGCGTCGAGGCGTGGTCGATGGTCATTCCCTGGGTCGGCTTTCCGCTCGGCCTCCTGCTCGACATGGTCGAGCCGCTGGGCAGCGCGAAATACGTCGCCTTCGAGACCGTGGTGCGGCCCGACGAGATGCCCGGCCAGAAGGGCCTGTTCCAGCCGCTGCCGTGGCCCTATGTCGAGGGGCTCAGGCTCGACGAGGCCCGCCATCCGCTCGCCATCCTCGCCGTCGGCCTCTACGGCCGCACGCTGCCAAACCAGAACGGCGCGCCGGTGCGCCTCGTCGTGCCGTGGAAGTACGGCTTCAAGGGCATCAAGTCGATCGTGCGCATCTCGCTCACCGAGGACGAGCCGGTGACGAGCTGGTCGCGCATGGCGCCGCACGAATACGGCTTCTATGCCAACGTGAACCCCGAGGTCGATCATCCGCGCTGGAGCCAGGCGAGCGAGATCCGCATCGGCGAGGGCGGCTTCTTCAGCCCCGGCCGCCGCGACACCCTGCCGTTCAACGGCTATGGCGAGCATGTCGCCGGCCTCTATGCCGGCATGGACCTGAGGGCCAGCTATTGACCGGCGCCGCCACGGATCGCGCCGCCGGCCGCAGCGGCGGCCGCGCCGCCGCGTGGCCGTGGCGCTCCGCCGCCGTGTGGGCGCTCTATGCGGCCGGCTTCGTGCCGGCGGCGTGGTATTTCTGGCTCGGCGCGACCGGGCGGATACCGGGCAACGCGATCAAGGAGTTCGAGCATCTGCTCGGCATCTGGGCGCTGCGTTTCCTGCTGGCCGCGCTGGCGGTGACGCCGCTGCGCGACCTCGCCGGCATCAGCCTGATGCGCTATCGCCGCGCGCTCGGCCTGCTCGCCTTCTGGTACGTGGTCATGCACTTCCTCACCTACATGGTGCTCGACAAGAACCTCGACCTCGCCGTCATCCTCGCCGACATCGCCAGGCGCCCGTTCATCACCATCGGCATGGCCTGCCTGGTGCTGCTCATCCCGCTCGCCGCCACCTCCAACGCCTTGTCCATCCGCCGGCTGGGGCCGAACTGGAACCGGCTGCACCGGCTCGCCTATGTCGTCGCGCTGGGCGGGGCGACGCATTATGCGATGTCGGTCAAGGTCGTCACGGCCGAGCCCTTCGTCTATCTGGCGCTGGCGGCCGCGCTCGTCCTCTACCGCCCGCTGCGCCCGGCGATCCTGCGCCGGCGCAGGCGTGGCCGGCCGGCCCCGGCGGCGCGGCAGGGCTAGTCCGGCGTCGCCGGCCGGGCGATTGCCTGCAATTTGAACGATTTCCTTGGCCGTTCCGAAATCGCCCCTGGGCTAGTGTAGCGTCGGGCAATGATCGGCGGGGGCCGAGATGACGATTGCAGACTTCCGGGCCACGGGAGCCGAGGGGACACGTGCGCCGTACCGGCCGGCGGCCATCGCCGCCGCGGTCGCCGGCGCGCTCATGATGGCGCTGGGCGCGGGCGTGGCGGCGCGGCTGCCCTGGCAGGCGCTGGGCGAGCATGTCGAGGCGCGGTCGTGGCCGGTCGCCGAGGCGTCGATCCGCTCCGTCTCGCTGTCGCAGCGCAGCTACGCGCCCGCGACCGGGGACGCGCCCGCCACCGGGCTGGTGCTCGCCGTCACCTACGAATACGACGTCGACGGCACGGTCCGCGAGGGCCGCCGCGCCAGCTTCGCCGACCGGGCCGGGCCGCACGACCGGCGGCTGAAGACGCTCTACAGCCGGCTGAACTTCGCGCTGGTGACGGGGCGCACCGTGCCGGTCTCCTACGACCCGGGCGACCCGGGCAACGCCGTGCTCGACACCGGCTTCGACTGGCGGCAGGTCGCGCCCGCAGCCGGCGTCGGCCTCGCCGCCTTCCTGCTCGGCCTGCGGCTCGCGCTGTCGGCCCGGCGCGCGGCGCGCGTCCGCGAGGACTGTTAGGGTCGAGACTCAGGGGTGGCGCGGCGGGCGCGCCGCGCGCCGGCGCCTGTTGCCCTGGGCGATCTGCCACAGCGAATGGGCGACGAGCGCGGCGACGAGCACCGCGCCGCCGGCCAGGCTGCGCGTCGAGGGCGCCTCGGAGAAGATCATCCACACCCACACCGGCGCCAGCACGGTCTCCAGCAGGTAGAACATCGCCACTTCCGGCGCCGAGATGTAGCGCGGGCCGGTCGCCAGGCAGTAGAAGGACAGCGGCATCACGACCGCGCCGTTGAAGACGATCCACCACGGCGCGGAGATCTGAAGCCCGCCCTGCTGCGCCACGAAGCCGAGCGCGACCATGAACGGCAGGAGCGTCGCGACCAGCGGCGTGAAGCCCATGTCGCGGCCGGAGGCGCGCGAGATGGTGATGGCGGAGGCGATGAGGAACGAGGCCGCGAGCGCCATCATGTCGCCGAACAGGTTGCCGGCGGCGATGCCGTCGCCGACGATGACGAGCACGCCGAGGATCATGGCCGCCATGGCGGCAAGCGTCGCCGCCCCGGGGCGTTCCTTCAGGAAGACCCACGACAGCAGCGCCGCGAACATGGTGTTGAAGGCGAGGATGAAGACGACATTGGCCGTCGAGGTGTTGTAGACGGCCGTGATGAAGGCGATGGAGCTCAGCGCGTAGAACACCGCGACCGCGGCGCCCGCCTTGCCGGGCACGAGCGCCGGCGCCCTCGGCGTGAGCGTGCGCCACACCGCCCAGATGCACAGCGCGGCAAGCAACGTCGTGCCCGAGCGCAGCATCAGCACCGACCACACGTCGCCGCCCGACAGCTTGATGAGCGGGATGTCGGCCGTCAGCGCCATGCCGCCGATGGCGGTCAGGAGCAGGCCCTTGGCATGGTTGGACTGTGGCGCGGGCATGGCGGGACGCTTCGGCTGGCTGTTCGGCTGGTGGGGAGGAAAGGCTGCGCGCGGTCGCGCCCGGCTGCCGCCGTTCAGCCTGTCTTGCCGTGGTAGCGCTCCCACCCCGAGGGGCCGAGATGCTCCTGCGGCTCGAAGCGCACCTTATACGCCATCTTGCGCGAGCCGTTGACCCAGTAGCCGAGATAGACGTAGGGCAGGCCCGCCGCCTGCGCCCGCGCGATATGGTCGAGGATCATGAAGGTGCCGAGCGAGCGGTGCTCCAGCGCCGGATCGTAGAAGGAATAGACCATCGACAGCCCGTCGCCCATCCAGTCGGTCAGCGCCACGGCGATCAGCTCGCCGTCGCCCTTGCCGGTGATGAAGCTGTCGGGCCCGCGCCGGCGATACTCGATGATGCGGGTGTCGACGTGGCTGTCCTCGACCATCATGGCGTAGTCCAGCACGGTCATGTCCGACATGCCGCCGTCGCGGTGGCGGGCGTCGAGATAGGTGCGGAACAGCGAATACTGCTCCGACGAGGGCTCGGCGTCGTGCACCGCGCCCACGAGGTCGCCATTGTGCGCCACCACGCGGCGCATGCTCCTCGTCGGCTCGAACTCGCCGACGAGGATGCGCACCGAAACGCAGGCGCGGCAGGTCTCGCAGGCGGGGCGGTAGGCGATGTTCTGCGAGCGGCGGAAGCCGCCCTGGGTGAGCAGGTCGTTCAGCTCCGGCGCGCGGTCGCCGACGAGGTGCGTGAACACCTTGCGCTCGAACTCGCCCTCGATATAGGGGCAGGGCGAGGGCGCGGTCAGGAAGAACTGCGGCGAATGAGGCGGATGGTGCTTCATGGTCCGGGACTGTCGTTCAGTCCAATAGGCATGTCACGCCGGCGCAAAACGTCAACCGCAAAAATTTGAATGCGCGTCGCGATCCGCGATTTCGCCGCCTTTCCGGCCCGCCGCAGCTTCCCGGGCCGCTACCTGTCGGCCCGCGTCACCACGGTGCCGAGCAGCAGGTCGTGGACCGTGCGCTTGCGCTCCAGGAACAGGGTGGCGATGAGGATCAGCGGCGTCAGGAGCACGTTGCCTGCCCAGAACAGCACCGTGTGCACGACCGCGACCAGCCCGTCGATGCGCTGGCCGTCGAGCCGCTCCAGCCTGATGTCCATGACGCGCATGCCCACCGTCGCCTGGTTCGGCCCGCCGAGCGTGTTCCAGACATAGGTGAGCGCCACGGCCGGGAACAGCACCGAAAACAGCGCCCAGGCCAGCCCCAGCGTGACGATGCCCAGCACGAAGACCAGGATGGCGAAGGGGATCGTCATCAGCGCGACCAGCATGTAGTCGATGATGAACGCCATGATGCGGCGCGACAGCACGCCCTCGTACACCCTCAGGTCATCGAGGCGCGCGGGGATGATCTCACCGTCGAGGATGCGCGTCGTCATGCTGCGTCGGTCTCCTGTGCCGGGCGCGGATTGCGCCTTTCACGGCAGGAGATGGTGCTTTTCGCGCCGGTTTCAATGCCGGCGGGCGGCGCGGCCGCGCCTCAGCCCTTCAGGATCTCGGCGACGCGCGGCGCGAAATAGGTCAGGACGCCGTCGCAGCCGGCGCGCTTGAACGCCATCAGGCTTTCCAGCATCGCCTTCTCGCCGTCGATCCAGCCGTTGGCGGCGGCCGCCTCGATCATCGCGTACTCGCCCGACACCTGATAGGCGAAGGTCGGCACGGCGAACTCGTCCCGGGCGCGGCGGATGATGTCGAGATAGGGCAGGCCGGGCTTGACCATGACCATGTCCGCGCCTTCCTCGAGGTCCTGCTCGATCTCGCGCATCGCCTCGTCGGTGTTGGCGTGGTCGAGATAGTAGGTCTTCTTGTCGCCCTTGAGCAGGCCCCCGGTGCCGATCGCCTCGCGATAGGGGCCGTAGAAGGCGGAGGCGAACTTGGTCGCGTAGGACATGATGGCCACGTCCTGGAAGCCGGCGGCGTCGAGCGCGTCGCGGATGGCGCCGATGCGCCCGTCCATCATGTCCGACGGCGCGACGATGTCGGCCCCGGCGGCGGCCTGGAGCACGGCGCCGGCTGTGATGCGCTCCACCGATTCGTCGTTGACGACGACGCCCTCGCTCAGGATGCCGTCATGGCCGTGGTCGGTGAAGGGGTCGAGCGCGGCATCGGTGATGACGCCGATCTCCGGCACCGCCGCCTTGATCGCCCGCGTCGCGCGGTTGATGAGATTGTCGGGATTGAGCATTTCCGTGGCGGTGCGGTCGCGCAGCGCCAGCTCGACATTCGGGAAGGTGGCGATGGCGGGGATGCCGAGCTTCGCGGCCCGCTCCGCCTCCCTGACCGCCATGTCGACCGTGAGCCGGAACACGCCCGGCATCGCGGCGATCTCCTCGCGGCGGTTCTCGCCGTCGATCAGGAAGATAGGCCAGATCAGGTCGTCGACGGTGAGGTGGTTCTCCCGCACCAGCCGGCGCGACCAGTCGGCCTTGCGCATGCGCCGCAGCCGGCGCGAGGCGGTGATCTCGTCGACGCTTCGCGGCATCGGGGGACGGGCGCTGGCATGTCTGTTCATCGGTCTTCTCCGCTCGGGCGGCTTCTATCACGAGCGGCCGCGGGCACCAAGTGCGGCGATGCGGTATGGCGCGCCGGCCTTGCGGATCGCCGCGCCGGTCCTATGCTGCCGGTGAATCGCGCAGTCGGGGAGTGTCGTCCTTCATGCA
Source organism: Hyphomicrobiales bacterium (assembly GCA_003577315.1). Classification (GTDB taxonomy): domain Bacteria; phylum Pseudomonadota; class Alphaproteobacteria; order Rhizobiales; family Rhizobiaceae; genus Aerobium. The sequence goes on from QEVK01000002.1 coordinate 132,941, forward strand.
TCGCACATTCAACGGCGCGCCGCTGCGCGCGACGACGCTGGAGATCGCCTGGCAGTGGTTCCACCGGGCGGTCGCGGTCTTCGGGCTCCTGAGCGGCCTGTTCTACTGGACGCGGGTGATCGGCATCAACGACGGCGCCGAATGGCGCTTCGACCTGATGTCGGTGCACTGGCAGGTCGCCTCCGTCACGCTGGCGGTGCTGTTTCCCTTCGCCGCCAGCGGCCTGTGGATGGTCACCTCCTGGGGCGCGGTGATCTGGTTCCTCGGCGCGGCCATCGAGGTCGTCATGTATGCGGGCTTTCCCGAGCTGTTCGGCTCGCGCCCGGTGCTCGTTTCCCTGCACATCCTCATCGCGGTCGCCTATTGCGGCTTCCGCGCCGTCTTCTTCCTGCAAAGGCGCGGGAGGGCCGATTAACCGGATATTCAGCGTGAGGTAAGGTCGTGCCGCGGTAAGCCCCTGTTAAGCCTGCGGTTTAAGTCGAATTTTATGGGCATTCGATAAGGTCGGGCCAAGGTGAGAACAAAAACAAATCACCGGGCGTTGAACGAGAGGCCAGACCATGACGACTTCGCGACCGGCGGCGAAGCCCGCTGCCAGCATTGACGATGACCGCAAGGGCGCGATCCGCTCCCTTTATCTTGAATCCCTCCAGTTGGTCGAGCGGCTGCACCGCCGCCTGCTCGATGTCATCAAGGACGAGTTCGACCGCAACGGCCGCTCCGACATCAACGCGATCCAGGCGCTGCTTCTGTTCAACATCGGCTCGTCGGAGCTGACGGCGGGCGAGCTGCGCTCGCGCGGCTACTATCTGGGCTCGAACGTCTCCTACAACCTCAAGAAGCTGGTCGAGCTCGGCTTCATCAACCACCAGCGCTCGCGGGTGGACCGCCGCTCGGTGCGCGTCAGCCTGACGCCGAAGGGCCGCGAGGTGGCCGACGTGGTCGCCAAGCTCTACGACCGCCACATCGGCTCCATCGAGCAGGTCGGCGGCATCAGCTCGGACGAGTTCCAGCAGATGAACCGCGCGCTCCAGCGCCTCGACCGCTTCTGGAACGACACCATCGCCTACCGCATGTAGCCGGCGACGGCGCCCGGCAAGGCCCGCAACCGGCCGCCGCGCGGGAGCTTTTCCCGCGCCGCGGCCGCTTTTGTCGCCGTTCACGGCATCGTGCCGTGCAACGGCCACGATCCTGCCATATTGGGATGGAACCGCAAAAATGCCTCGTTTCCGTCTGAGGGAGGGGCAGGTGAGCCGTGTTGGGCGATTGTTAACGTTAAGCCCGTCATAACGGACGCCACGGTTGCGGCACATGCCGCGGCAGACGGAGCAAATGTCGGGACCACTCATGAAGACATCTCGCCGTATCTTCCTCACCGGCGCCGGCGCGCTCGCCGCCGCGGCGCTGTCGCGGACGGCCCATGCCCAGAGCGCGATCGACGAAATCCTCGCCTCGACGCAGCGCGGCGCCTGGGACGACCAGTTCGACGCCCGCGCCTCGGAGCAGGCGGGCAGGGTGGTGTCCACCTCGCCGATCTTCAGCCCCGAGACGGTGATGCACATCGAGCGCACGCTCGGCCAGTATTCCGACATCGTGGCGCGCGGCGGCTGGCCGATGGTGCCGGCCACCAAGGCGCTGCGGCTCGGCGTGTCCGACCGCGACGTCGAGGTGCTGCGCACGCGCCTGATGCTGTCGGGCGACCTTTCCGAGCGCGCCGGCATCTCGCCGTCCTTCGACACCTATGTCGACGCCGCGCTCAAGCGCTTCCAGACCCGCCACGGCATCCCGGCCGACGGCGTCGCCGGCAGGTACACCTATGCCGCCATGAACGTCAGCGCCCCGGTCCGCCTCGGCCAGCTCGAGACCAATCTCGTGCGCCTGCGCTCGATGTCGGGCTTCCTCGGCGACCGCTACGTCATGGTCAACATCCCCGCCGCCCAGATCGAGGCGGTCGAGAACGGCCGCGTCGTCTCGCGCCACACCGCGATCGTCGGCAAGGTCGACCGCCAGACGCCGATCCTCAACTCCAAGATCCACGAGATCAACGTCAATCCGTACTGGAACGCGCCCGAATCCATCGTGCGCCGCGACATCATCCCGCTGATGCGCAAGAACCCGAACTATCTGGCGGAGAACAATATCCGCATCCTCGGCCCCGACGGCAGCGAGGTCGATCCGATGACCGTCGACTGGTCGACGGAGGAGGCGGCCAAGCTGCGCTTCCGGCAGGATCCCGGCCGCATCAACGCCATGGCGACGGTCAAGATCAACTTCCACAATCCGCATGCCGTCTACATGCACGACACGCCTCAGCAGAGCCTGTTCAACAACCTGATGCGCTTCGATTCGTCGGGCTGCGTGCGCGTGCAGAACGTGCGCGACCTCGTGGCGTGGATCCTGCGCGACACGCCGGGCTGGGACCGCCGCCGGCTGGAGCAGACCATCCAGACCGAATCGGACGTCAAGATCGCGGTCGCCAACCCGGTCCCGGTCTACTTCACCTATATCTCGGCCTGGGCGACCGGCGACGGCGTCGCGCATTTCCGCGACGACATCTACGGCCGCGACGGCGTCGACGAGTTGCAGCTCTCGACGCTCTGATCCGGCAGGATCGCGTTTGCGCGGGCCGCCCTCCGATCCCCGGGGAAGGGCGGCCTTCGCTTTTGGGGCCGCGAGGCGGGCGGCGGCGCAAAATTTCCCCCTCGGGCGTGGAAGGCGGGGGGCAAGTGTGTTATGCGGCCCGCGTCTTCACCCCCTTCCCATGCCCACCGAAGGACCGATGCCATGGCCCACGACACCGCCGCGACGGCCGCCGTCCCCGCTTTCTTCTCCCAGCCGCTCGAGGAGCGCGATCCCGCGATCTTCGGCGCCGTGCGCAAGGAGCTCGGTCGCCAGCGCGACGAGATCGAGCTGATCGCGTCGGAGAACATCGTCAGCCGCGCCGTGCTGGAGGCGCAGGGCACGGTGCTGACCAACAAGTACGCGGAAGGCTATCCCGGCAAGCGCTACTACGGCGGCTGCCAGTTCGTCGACATCGTCGAGGAGCTGGCGATCGAGCGCGCCAAAGAGCTGTTTTCCGCCGCCTTCGCCAACGTCCAGCCGAACTCGGGCAGCCAGATGAACCAGGCGGTGTTCCTGGCGCTGCTTCAGCCCGGCGACACCTTCATGGGGCTGGATCTCAACTCGGGCGGCCACCTGACCCACGGCTCGCCGGTCAACATGAGCGGCAAGTGGTTCAACGTCGTCTCCTACGGCGTGCGCCGCGACGACCACCTGCTCGACATGGACGAGATCGAGAGACAGGCACACGAGACAAAGCCGAAGCTGATCCTGGCCGGCGGCACCGCCTATTCGCGCGTCTGGGACTGGAAGCGCTTTCGCGAGATCGCCGACAGCGTCGGCGCCTACCTGATGGTCGACATGGCCCACATCGCCGGCCTCGTCGCCGGCGGCGTGCATCCCTCGCCGGTGCCGCACGCCCATGTCGTGACCACCACCACCCACAAGTCGCTGCGCGGCCCGCGCGGCGGCATGATCCTGACCAACGACGAGGGCATCGCCAGGAAGATCAATTCGGCGGTGTTCCCCGGCCTCCAGGGCGGCCCGCTGATGCACGTCATCGCCGCCAAGGCCGTGGCGCTCGGCGAGGCGCTGCAACCCGAGTTCCGCGCCTATGCGCACAACGTCGTGGCCAACGCCCGCGCGCTCGCCGCCAGCCTTCAGGAGACCGGCCTCGACATCGTCTCGGGCGGCACCGACAACCACCTGATGCTGGTCGACCTGCGCCCGAAGAACGCCACCGGCAAGCGCGCGGAGGCGGCGCTCGGCCGCGCCCACATCACCTGCAACAAGAACGGCATCCCCTTCGACCCGGAAAAGCCGTTCGTCACCTCGGGCGTGCGGCTCGGCACGCCGGCCGGCACCACGCGCGGCTTCGGCACGGCCGAGTTCGCCGAGATCGGCAGGCTGATCGCCGAGGTTCTGGACGGGCTCAAGGCGGCCAACTCCGACGAGGGCAACGCCGCGGTCGAGGCCGCCGTGCGCGCCAGGGTCGCCGGGCTGTGCGGCCGCTTCCCGCTCTACCCCTATCTCGGCTGATGGGCTAATCATCCGGCGAGGGTCCAAATCGCCGGAGGGGAAAGAATGCGCTGCCCGTATTGCCAGTCGGAAGACACGCAGGTGAAGGATTCCCGCCCCGCCGAGGATGGGGTGGCGATCCGCCGTCGCCGGGTCTGCCCCGACTGCGGCGGCCGCTTCACCACCTTCGAGCGGGTGCAGCTTCGTGACCTCGTCGTGGTCAAGCGCTCGGGCCGCAAGGTGCCGTTCGACCGCGACAAGCTCCTGCGCTCGATGGAGATCGCCGTGCGCAAGCGGAACGTCGATCCCGAGCGCATCGAGCGCGCCGCCACCGGCATCGCCCGCCAGCTCGAAAGCTCCGGCGAGACCGAGGTGATGTCGGACGAGATCGGCCGCCTCGTCATGGAGGCGCTGAAGGCGATCGACGACGTCGCCTATGTGCGCTTCGCCTCGGTCTACCGCAATTTCCGCGAGGCCAAGGACTTCCACGAGGTGCTGGGCGAGCTGCGCAGCGACCAGGACGGGGAGTAGCGCCATGGCGGGGGCTGCCGGCGGCGATGCCGGACGGGCAGGGGCAGGTTCCGGGGCGGATCGCCGCTTCATGGCCGCCGCCATCCGCCTGTCGCGCCGCAATCTCGGCCTCACCGCCACCAATCCGTCCGTCGGTACGCTGATCGTGCGCGACGGCGTCGTCGTCGGGCGCGGCGTCACCGCCGTCGGCGGCCGGCCGCATGCCGAGCCGCAGGCGCTGGCCGAGGCCGGCGCGCTGGCCCGGGGCGCCACCGCCTATGTCACGCTGGAGCCCTGCGCCCACCACGGCCGCACGCCGCCCTGCGCCGACGCGCTGGTCGCGGCCGGCGTCGCCCGCGTCGTGGGCGCGGCAAGCGATCCCGACCCGCGCGTTTCCGGCAAGGGCTACGCCGTGCTGCGCGCCGCCGGCATCGAGGTGGTGGAGGGCGTGCTGGCGGCCGAGGCCGGCGATCTCCTTGCCGGCTACCTGACCCGCTCGCTGAGAAAGCGGCCGGAAGTGACTCTGAAGCTGGCGGTTTCCGCCGACGGCATGATCGGCCGGCGCGGCGCCGGGCAGGTGGTGATCACCGGGCCGGTGGCGCGCGCCCAGGTGCATCTGATGCGCGCCGAGGCCGACGCGATCCTGATCGGCATCGGCACCGCGCTCGCCGACGACCCGCAGCTGACCTGCCGCCTGGCCGGCCTGGAAGGCCGCTCGCCGGCGCGCATCGTGCTCGATGCGGCGCTGCGGCTGCCGCCGGCCTCGAAGCTCGCGGCGACCGCGCGGCAGGCGCCGGTGCTGCTGGCCGCCGCGGCGGACGCCGACGAGGCGCGCCGCGCGGCACTTGCCGCCTGCGGCGCCGGCTTCCTCGCTGTGGAGCTGCACGAGGGCCGCATCGCCCTGCCGGAGCTGCTCGAGGATCTCGCCGCGCAAGGGTTCATGACGCTGATGGTCGAGGGCGGGGCGGAGACGGCGCGCCATTTCCTCGACGAGGGGCTGGTCGACCGCATCGCGCTCTTTTCCGGCGCCGTGGCCATCGGCGAGGGGGGCGTGGCGTCGCCCGTGACGCCCGCCTCGATTCCGCCGGGCTTCCGGCCGATACGGCGCGCGCGCTTCGGCGACGACATCTACGACGAATTCGTGAGGCAGGGCTGATGTTCACCGGCATCGTAACCGACATCGGAACCGTGGCGCAGGCCGCGCCGCTGCCGCAGGGCGTGCGGCTGCGCATCGACACCGCCTACGATCCCGCAACCATCGCCATCGGCGCCTCGATCGCCTGCTCGGGCGTATGCCTGACCGTGGTCGCCCTGCCGGAAGCCTCGTCCAACGCCCGCTGGTTCGAGGTCGAGGCGTGGGAGGAGGCGCTGCGCCTGACGACCGCCTCGTCGTGGCGGCTGGGAACGCGCATCAACCTCGAGCGCGCGCTCAAGGTGGGCGACGAGCTCGGCGGCCACATCGTCTCCGGCCATGTCGACGGCATGGCCCGCATCGTGGAGCGCAAGGACGAGGGCGAGGCCGTGCGCTTCACGCTGGAAGCCCCGCGCGAGCTTGCCGGGTTCATCGCGCCCAAGGGCTCCGTCGCGCTCGACGGCACCTCGCTGACGGTCAACCGCGTCGAGGGCGCGCGCTTCGACGTCCTGCTCATCCATCACTCGCTTTGCGTCACCACCTGGGGCGAGCGGCAGGTCGGCGACGCCGTCAACATCGAGATCGACACCATGGCGCGTTATGCCGCACGCCTCGCCGAGGCCGCAGCGCAGGGGCTTTGAGGCGCGCGGCAACGAAGCGCTTGCCATGGTGCCCGCTTCGGCCTAGACCATGATCCCGAAAGGCGGGGACCGGCTTTCGGACGCGATCATGGTCTATCTCTTTGATTTAGCCGCATTTGTGCGACGCGAGGTGGTTCCGTCTCGCCGCAAGATGCCCTAAGTGACCGCCGTTTTCTGGAGACTTGCATGACTACCACCGATCCCTTGCGGATTCTGATCGTCGAGGCGCGTTTCTACGACGACCTCGCCGATGCGCTGCTTGCCGGCGCGAAGGCGGCGCTGGACGACGCCGGCGCGCGATACGACGTCGTCACCGTGCCCGGGGCGCTGGAGATTCCGGCGGCGATCTCGTTCGCGCTCGACGCGGCCGAGGAGGACGGCGTCGACTATGACGGCTTCGTCGCGCTCGGCTGTGTCATCCGCGGCGAGACCTACCATTTCGACATCGTCGCCAACGAATCCTGCCGCGCGCTGATGGAGCTGGCGGTCGACGAATCGCTCGCCGTCGGCAACGGCATCCTGACCGTCGAGAACGAGGCCCAGGCCTGGGCGCGCGCCCGGCGCGAGGAGGGCGACAAGGGCGGGTTCGCCGCCCGCGCCGCGCTGACCATGATTGCGCTGCGCGACCGTCTCGGAGCATGACCTTGGCGATCAGGCAGGGACCGGGCCAGGGCCCGGGCGACAAGAAGGAGCAGGGCGCCGGCAAGCCGGCCGCCGCCCGCCAGGCCAACAAGCGCGGCGCGGCCCGGCTCGCGGCCGTGCAGGCGCTCTACCAGATGGACGTGGCCGGCTCCGGCATCCTCGAGATCACCGCCGAATACGAGCAGTTCCGCCTCGGCAAGGAGGTGGACGGCGCGCAGTACCGCGAGGCCGACGCCCAGTGGTTCCGCGCCATCCTCGCCGGCGTGGTCGAGAACCAGAAGGTCGTCGATCCGGTCATCCGCCAGGCGCTGACCGAGGACTGGCCGCTCTCGCGCCTCGATTCGACGCTGCGCGCCATCCTGCGCGCCGGCGTCTACGAGCTGATGCGCCGCCAGGACGTGCCCGTGCCGGTGATCGTCTCCGAATATGTCGACATCGCCAAGGCGTTCTACGAGGACGACGAACCGAAGCTCGTCAACGCCGTGCTCGACCGCGTGGCGCGGCGCGTGCGCGGGGAGGGGCGGGGCAAGGACCCCGCGCCGTGAGCCGCGCCCCCGCCGCGGCCGGGGCGCGACGCGCCGCCTTCGTCCTTGCCGCCGCGCAGGCCGTCCTCGGCTCGGCCAATCCCATTTCGGTCTCGATCGGGGCGCTCGCCGGTCACTACCTGCTCGCCGCCGAGAAGTCGCTGGCCACGCTTCCCGTCACCGGCTTCACGGTCGGCGTGGCGGTGGGCGCCATCCCCGCCGCCGCCATCGTCAGGCGCGCCGGCCAGCGCGCCGGCTTCATGGCAGGCGCGGCCGTCACCGGCCTCGGCGGCGCGCTGGCCGCGCTCGGCCTGTTCGAGCATTCGTTCCGGCTGTTCGTCCTCGGCCTGCTGGTCATCGGCCTCGGCGGCGCGTTCGTGCAGCAGTTCCGCTTCGCCGCCGCCGACAACGCCCCGTCCGCCTTCAAGGCCCGCGCCATCTCGCTGGTGCTGGCCGGCGGCGTCGTCACCGCCATCCTCGGCCCGCAGATCGTCATCTTCACGCGCGAGCTCTTGGCGCCGGTCATGTTCGCCGGCTCGTTCGTCGCCGTCGTGGGCCTCGCCGCCGTCGGCGCGGCCATCCTCGCCTTCCTGCCCTCGCGCCGGGGCGGCGGCGCGGTCGGCGGCCTCGACGGCCTGCCGGCGCGGCCGCTGGCCGAGGTCGTGCGCCAGCCGCGCTTCTTCGTCGGGCTTTTGTGCGCCGTCGGCACCTACGCGCTGATGAGCTTCGTCATGACCGGCGCGCCGCTGGCCATGGTCGGCTGCGGGTTCTCGCCCGACGAGGCGACGCTGGGCATCTCCTGGCACGTCATGGCGATGTTCGCGCCGAGCTTCTTCACCGGCCGGCTGATCGCCCGCTTCGGCGCCGCGGCGGTGGTGGCGGCGGGCCTTGCGCTGCTGGTCGCCTGCGGCCTCGTGGCGCTGTCGGGCATCGCGCTGTGGCAGTTCTGGTCCGCGCTCGTGCTGCTCGGGCTGGGCTGGAACTTCGGCTTCATCGGCGCCACCGCCATGGTGGCCGACACCTACCGCGCCTCCGAGCAGGGCAAGGTGCTCGGCTTCCACGACTTCATCCTGTTCGGCACGGTGGCCGCGGCCTCGTTCCTGTCCGGCGTGGTCTACGACGCCTGGGGCTGGGAGGCGCTCAACTGGGTGACGTTCCCGGTGGTGGCGCTGTGCGTGGCCGCGCTTGCGGCGCTGCGCCTCGTTTCCCGGCGCGAGGCGCTCTCGACGCCCGAATAGTGGCGGCCCGGCAGACGTTTGCGGCGATTTCCGGGCAAAAGACCATCAGAACCTTGACGTTTGTTGGACCGTTTCGCATAAGCCGCAGCGAAAAGGCAGAGTCCGTGTCGACTCCACCCTCTCAACCCCCGGCCCGCGGAGGGGTTCTTGCGGGCCCGCAATCGAGGAATCCCGTGAAATGACCATACTTTATGTCGTCATTCTCTGCGGCGTCCTGTCGGTCGTCTATGCCATGTGGGCGACGCAGTCGGTCCTGGCGGCCGATCAGGGCAACGCGCGCATGCAGGAAATCGCCGGCGCGATCCGCGAGGGTGCCCAGGCTTATCTCGCCCGTCAGTACACCACCATCGCCATCGTCGGCGCGGTGGTCTTCGTGCTTGCCTGGTGGCTGCTTTCCGCCACCGCCGCGATCGGCTTCCTGATCGGCGCGGTGCTGTCGGGCGCGGCGGGCTTCATCGGCATGCACGTGTCGGTGCGCGCCAACGTGCGCACGGCGCAGGCCGCCTCCAACAGCCTCGCCGCCGGCCTCGACATCGCCTTCAAGTCGGGCGCCATCACCGGCCTTCTGGTCGCCGGCCTCGCGCTGCTCGGCGTCGCGGTCTATTACTGGATCCTCGTCGGTCCGCTCGGCTACGCGCCGGCCGACCGCACCGTCATCGACGCGCTGGTGGCGCTGGGCTTCGGCGCCTCGCTGATCTCGATCTTCGCGCGTCTGGGCGGCGGCATCTTCACCAAGGGCGCCGACGTCGGCGGCGACCTCGTCGGCAAGGTGGAAGCCGGCATCCCCGAGGACGATCCGCGCAACCCGGCCACCATCGCCGACAACGTCGGCGACAATGTCGGCGACTGCGCCGGCATGGCCGCCGACCTGTTCGAGACCTACGCGGTGACCGTCGTCGCCACCATGGTGCTCGGCGCCATCTTCTTCGCCGGCACGGACGTGCTGACCTCCGTCATGATCTACCCGCTCGCCATCTGCGCGGCCTGCATCGTGACCTCGATCGTCGGCACCTTCTTCGTCAAGCTCGGCGCCAACGGCTCGATCATGGGCGCGCTCTACAAGGGCCTGATCGTCACCGGCGTGCTGACCGTGGGCGGCGTCGCCATCGCCAACCAGCTCACCGTCGGCTGGGGCGAGATCGGCGTGGTCGCCGGCCAGTCCATCACCGGCTCGGCGCTGTTCGCGTGCGGCCTGATCGGCCTCGTCGTCACCGGCCTGATCGTGGTCATCACCGAGTACTACACCGGCACCAACAAGCGCCCGGTCAACTCCATCGCCCAGGCGTCGGTCACCGGCCACGGCACCAACGTCATCCAGGGCCTGGCCGTCTCGCTCGAATCGACCGCCCTTCCGGCGATCGTCATCGTCGGCGGCATCCTGGCCACGTTCCAGCTCGCCGGCCTGTTCGGCACCGCCATCGCGGTCACCACCATGCTCGGCCTCGCCGGCATGATCGTGGCGCTCGACGCCTTCGGCCCGGTCACCGACAATGCCGGCGGCATCGCCGAGATGTCGGGCCTGCCCTCCGAGGTGCGCCAGTCGACCGACGCGCTCGACGCCGTCGGCAACACCACCAAGGCCGTCACCAAGGGCTACGCCATCGGCTCGGCCGGCCTCGGCGCGCTGGTGCTGTTCGCGGCCTATTCCTACGACCTCGAATATTTCGCGGCCAACAGCGCCCAGTTCCCGTACTTCGCGGATGTCGGCGAGATCTCCTTCTCGCTCGCCAACCCCTATGTCGTCGCGGGCCTGATCTTCGGCGGCCTGATCCCGTACCTGTTCGGCGGCATCGCCATGACGGCGGTGGGTCGCGCGGCGGGTTCGATCGTCGAGGAAGTGCGCAAGCAGTTCCGCGAGAACCCGGGCATCATGGCCGGCACCTCGAAGCCGAACTACGCCCGCGCCGTCGACCTTTTGACCAAGGCCGCGATCCGCGAGATGATCGTGCCGTCGCTGCTGCCGGTTCTGGCGCCGCTGGTCGTCTATTTCGGCGTGCTGCTGATCTCCGGCTCCAAGGCCTCGGCCTTCGCCGCGCTCGGCGCCTCGCTGCTCGGCGTCATCGTCAACGGCCTGTTCGTCGCCATCTCGATGACCTCGGGCGGCGGCGCGTGGGACAACGCCAAGAAGAGCTTCGAGGATGGCTTCACCGACAAGGACGGCGTCAAGCACCTCAAGGGCTCGGAAGCCCACAAGGCTTCCGTCACCGGCGACACGGTCGGCGATCCCTACAAGGACACGGCCGGCCCGGCGGTGAACCCGGCGATCAAGATCACCAACATCGTCGCCCTGCTGCTGCTCGCCGTCCTGGCCCACTGACGGGACGGGCTGCCGGGAAAGGCGCGCCGCGCCTTTCCCGCGGGCATCGCAAGGCACCACCGAAAAAAGAAAGGCCGCGGGGCGATCCCGCGGCCTTTCTCGTCTGCCGGTGTCGAGGAAGGGCGAGGGCTGCTGCCGCCGCCGGCCCCGGAACGGGCCGGTCCTCAGAACGGGTTGGGGTTTGCCGTCGGCGCGCCGCCGCTGAGCATGCCGGTGATGAGGCCGCCGAGGAAGGAGGTCTCCTTGCCGCCGGTCGGCGTGGTGCGCGAGATGAAGTCGAACACCTTGCCGTCCTGCATGCCGTAGTGGGCGATGTTGGACACGCGCCCGTCGGCGCCGAAATAGACGGCGAGCACGCGCTGATCGGTGACGCGCGGGTTCATGAAGGCGACCGGGCGCTTGCGCGTCTGCGAGATGTAGTAGAAGGCCTCGCTGTCGAAGGTGGCCGTGGTCGAGGGCGTGCCGAGCGAAAGCAGCACCTGCTCGCGGCTGGAGCCGACCGGCACGAGGTCGAGCGTCGCCTGGTCGATCACGAAGCCATGGGACAGCGTCTCGCTCGGCGTCAGGTTCTCGGCCGCGTTGCAGCCTGCGAGCAGCAGCGCCATCCCGGCGGCCGCGAGCGTGATACGGGCCGGACGGGCAATGCCTGTCCCGAATTTCTGCGAATGCACCGGCAACTCCATCGTCTCCCCGTCGCGCCGGCGGCTTGCGCCGGGCGGCAAAAGCGGTAAACCAGCTTGCGCGGCGATGCAACCGCGCCGCGGATCGAAACCCGCCGTTGGGAAGGCGTTCGCCATGTTCAAGTCCATCCTGAGCTTCGGCCGGCAATCCAATCGGCAGGTGACCGATGCGCTCTACGAGGCAATCGTGGCAGCGGCGCGGCAGCCGCATTTCTATTCGGCGTGGGATGTGCCCGACACGCCGCTCGGCCGCTACGAGATGCTGTCGCTGCACATGTTCCTGTTCCTGGAGCGGGCGCGCGGGCGGCAAGGCCCCCTTGCCGAGCTGGCGCAGGAGCTCACAGACGAGTTCTTCAAGGACATGGATCATTCGCTGCGCGAGCTCGGCATCGGCGATCTCGGCGTGCCCAAGCGGATGAAGAAGCTGGCGAAGATGTTCTACGGCCGCGCCGAGGCCTATCGCGCCGCGCTCACCGCCGGCGATCCGGCCGCGCTCTCGGCCGCCCTTTCGCGCAACGTGCAGCCCCGGCAGCAGGGCTGGCCGCATGCGGCCGCCCTTGCCGCCTATGCGGCGCAGGCGTCGGCCGCGCTGGCCGCGCAGGCCGACGAGGCGCTCCTTGCCGGCCGCATCGCCTTTCCGGCGGCCGAAGACACGCAGGTGACGCCATGACCCGCCACGAGCCCGGCGCAAGCCCGGTTTCCTTTCCCGTCCACGTCGCCCGCCTGCCGGGGAAGGGCATGGAGGTGGCCATCGAGGCCGATGCCGGGCAGCGCGCCGCGCTGGCGGCGGCGCACGGGCTGCGCGCCGTCGAGCGATTCGTCGCCACGCTTTCGGTCGCTCCCTGGAAGAAGGGCGGCGTGCGGGTGAGCGGCCGGGTCGAGGCGGCGGTGGTGCAGGACTGCGTCGTCACGCTGGAGCCGGTGGCCGGCACGGTCGACGAGGCGGTCTCGGCCGTCTTCCTGCCCGAGGGCTCGAAGCTCGCCGTCCCGGCCCGTTCGGCCGAGGGCGAGATCCTGCTCGACGCCGAGGGCGACGACGCGCCCGAGCTTTTCTGCGGCGACACGGTCGATGTCGGCCAGCTCGCCGAGGAATTCTTCGCGCTCGGGATCGATCCCTATCCGCGCAGGCCCGGCGCCTCGGTGGACGGCGACGGCGGGGCGGACGAAAAGCGCGGGCCGCTCCACGACAAGCTCGCGGCGCTGCGGAAGAAACTCTGAAATAGCTGGTCCAGCCGCCTGAATCCGGTTGTGCGGCCGCGCAAAACCGCTATTTTCGCCCCGTTCCGTCCCTTTCCCCGGCCGGTTTGCCCTGATCCGGGAGCCAGAAGAAATGACCGCCTCTTGATACGCATCGCCATCGACGCAATGGGTGGAGACCACGGGCCCGAGGTTGTGGTCGCCGGTCTCGACAGGGTCGCCGAGCGCCGCCCGGACGTGCGCTTCCTCCTCTTCGGGCGCGACGAGCGCGTGCGCCCGGTGCTGGACAGGCATGCGCGCGTGGCGGCCGCCTCGCAGTTCGTGCATTGCGACGTCGCGGTGAGGATGGACGACAAGCCGAGCCAGGCGCTGCGCCAGGGGCGCTGGAAGTCCTCGATGTGGAAGGCGATCGAGGCGGTCAAGACCGGCGACGCCGACGTGTGCGTCTCGGCCGGCAACACCGGCGCGCTGATGGCGATGTCGAAGTTCTGCCTGCGCACGACGGCGGCGATAGAGCGCCCGGCCATCGCCGCCATCTGGCCGACGGTGCGCGGCGAGAGCATCGTGCTCGACGTCGGCGCCACCGTGGGCGCCGACGCCCACCAGCTGATCGACTTCGCCATCCTCGGCTCGGCGATGGCGCGCGCGATCTTCGGCATCGAGCGGCCATCGGTCGGTCTGCTCAATATCGGCGTCGAGGAGGTCAAGGGCCAGGAGGAGGTCAAGGAGGCCGGCCGGCTCTTGCGCGAGGCGGAGCTGAAGTCGATGGACTATCGCGGCTTCGTCGAGGGCGACGACATCGGTCGCGGCGCGGTCGACGTGGTCGTCACCGAGGGCTTCGCCGGCAACATCGCGCTGAAGACCGCCGAGGGCACGGCCAGGCAGATCGCCGAATATCTGCGCGCCGCCATGAGCCGCACGGTCATGACCAGGCTCGGCTACCTTCTGGCGCGCGACGCCTTCAACACGCTGCGCGAGAAGATGGACGTGCGCCGCGCCAATGGCGGCGTCTTCCTCGGGCTGAACGGCATCGTGGTCAAGAGTCACGGCAGCGCCGACGCCGAAGGCTTCGCGGCGGCGGTCGAACTGGGTTACGATATGGCGCGGAGCCGGCTGATGGACGGCATCCGCCGCGAGCTGGAATCGTTCCACGGCGGGCGCCCCGCAAAGCGCGTGGCCTCCGTCGACGAGAGTTCCGAGGAAGAGCAGGGCTAGGCGCATGATCAGGTCAATCGTGCGCGGCGTGGGCACCGCCCTGCCGCGCCGCATCATGAAGAATGCGGAGTTCGAGACGCTCGTCGACACCTCCGACGAGTGGATCGTCCAGCGCACCGGCATCCGCCAGCGCCACATCGCCGCCGCGGACGAGACCACGGCCTCGCTCGGCGAGGCGGCCGCGCGCGCCGCACTCGCCGACGCCGGGCTCACCCCCGCCGACATCGACCTGATCGTGCTCGCCACCTCGACGCCCAACAACACCTTCCCGGCCACTGCCGTCGAGATCCAGGAGCGGCTGGGCATGCGCCACGGCTTCGCCTTCGACATGCAGGCCGTGTGCTCGGGCTTCGTCTACGCGGTGACGGCGGCCGACGCCCACCTGCGCGCGGGGCTGGCGCGGCGCGTGCTGGTGATCGGCTCCGAGACCTTCTCGCGCCTGCTCGACTGGAGCGACCGCACCACCTGCGTCCTGTTCGGCGACGGCGCCGGCGCGATCGTGCTGGAGGCGGCGGAGAGCGAGGGGCTCGCCTCCGACCGCGGCATCATCGCCGCCAGCCTGCGTTCCGATGGCAGCCACCGCGACAAGCTCTATGTCGACGGCGGCCCGTCGACGACGCAGACGGTCGGCCACCTGCGCATGGAGGGGCGCGAGGTCTTCAAGCACGCCGTCGGCATGATCACCGACGTGGTCGAGGACGTTCTCGCCAAGGGCGGCGTCACCGCGCAGGACCTCGACTGGTTCGTGCCGCACCAGGCCAACAAGCGCATCATCGACGCCTCGGCGAGGAAGCTCGGCATCGCCGGGGAGAAGGTGGTCGTCACCGTGCATCTGCACGGCAACACCTCGGCCGCCTCGGTGCCGCTGGCGCTGGGCACGGCCGTGGCCGACGGGCGCATCGGCAAGGGCGACCTCGTCCTGCTCGAGGCCATGGGCGGCGGCTTCACGTGGGGCGCGGTGCTGCTGCGCTGGTAAGGGCTGGTCAACCACGCGGCAAAGTCGGCCGCGATTGTGGCGCAGGTTCTTGACCTTGGCCGGCCAATTTCTTAACGTCGCGAAATATTGCGGATTTTTCAGATAGTTCTAGATGGTTGGACCGCTCGATGGGGGGAAAGACACTTACGCGCGCTGACCTGGCCGAGGCCGTCTATCGCAAGGTCGGGCTTTCGCGCACGGAGTCTGCCCAGCTTGTCGAGATGGTCCTCGACGAAATCTGCGAGGCCATCGTCCGCGGCGAGACCGTCAAGCTGTCCTCCTTCGCAACCTTTCAGGTCCGCGACAAGAACGAGCGCATCGGCCGCAACCCCAAGACCGGCGAGGAAGTGCCGATCCTGCCGCGCCGGGTCATGACCTTCAAGGCGTCGAACGTTCTCAAGCAGCGCATCCTGCGCGCCCATCAGGCCGCGAAGGCCAAGGCGCGCAAGTAGCGCCGCCCGCGTCGGCCACCGCCCCCGCTCCGTTCCGCCGCGTCAGGAAAACGGCGCGCGCCGCGCCGCCGGGCTTGAAAGCGCCTTCTTGTGCGGCTTCAATTTCCCCCGATTCGCAATGCAGGAACGCACGCAGCCCATGGACAAGAGCCCGGACGCCTTCCGCACCATCAGCGAGGTCGCCGAACAGCTCGACCTGCCCCAGCACGTGCTGCGCTTCTGGGAGACGCGCTTTTCCCAGATCAAGCCGCTGAAGCGCGGCGGCGGCCGGCGCTACTATCGTCCGCAGGACGTCGAGCTGATCAAGGGCATCCGCCACATGCTCTACGACCAGGGCTACACCATCAAGGGCGTGCAGAAGCTCCTGCGCGACAACGGCGTGCAGTTCCTGGTCGCCATCGGCAGCGGCGACATGGCCGCCGTCGAGGCCATCGCCCAGCGCCGGCAGGCGGAAGCCGAGGCCGAGGAGGCGGCCGCCCAGCGCGCGCCCGCCGCCGCCGCGCGCGACGACGACGGGATGCTGGTCGGCCAGCCGAAGGTGCGGCCCGGCCGCCGCTTCTTCGGGCTCGGCAAGGCCGAGGAGGACGGGCCGGTGCAGCCGGGCGAGGGGCGGCTTTCGCGCGACAACCGGGCGCTGCTGCAGGAAGCCCTGTTCGACCTTCTGGAATGCAAGCGCCTGCTCGACCAGGTGCGCTGACGCCCGCCGGAAAATTCCCGCCTTCGTCGTCCCCGACGCGCCCGGCCGCCTTCGTCCGGGCCCGTTCCGGTTGCCTCGGCGCGCGCATTGGGCGAGGATCGGGGCGGCGGGCGCCGCGCGCGGCGGCCGGCCGCGACAGGGAATGGAGGAGGACATCATGACGAGACTGATCGGTCGCAAGACGGGCATGGCGCTGGCGCTGGCGGCGGGCATGGGCGCGATGCCGGCTTTGGCCGAATGCCCGGACGACGAGGCCATGCAGGCGCTTGCCGGGAGCGTGCTTGCCGCCACGCCCGCGCCGCCGCCGGCGGTCGCTTCCGCCGAGGATGCGCTGTGCGCGCAGGGCAAGCTCGTGGAGATCCTCGCGAAGGAATGGGGCGCGCCCGCCGGCTACAAGGCCGGCCTGACCAGCGAGCCGGCGCAGAAGGCGTTCGGCGCCAGCGCGCCGGTGCGCGGCGTGCTCTATGCCGACATGATGCTGGAGGACGGCGCCACGGTGCCCGCCGACTGGGGCGCGCTGCCGCGCTTCGAGGCCGATATGGTGGTGGTCGTCGCCGATGCCGCGATAAACGAGGCGACGTCGCCGCAGGAGGTGCTGGCGCACCTGTCGGCGGTCCATCCCTTCATCGAGCTTCCCGACTTGGTGGTCGACAATCCCAAGGCGCTCAACGCCGACATCATCACCGCGATCAATGTCGGCGCGCGCAAGGGCGTGCTGGGCGCGGCGGTGCCGGTCGAGCCGAGCGAGGCCTTCCTCGCCTCGCTCGGCGAGATGCAGGTGGTGGTGACCGACAATGACGGGCAGGAGCTGGCGCGCGCGCCGGGCGCGGCCGTGCTCGGCCATCCGCTCAACGCCGTCCTGTGGCTGCGCGACAGCGGCGTGACGTTCAGGGAAGGCGACATGGTCAGCGTCGGCTCGTTCGGCCCGCTGCTGGCGCCCAGGCCCGGCCTGACCGCCACGGTCTCCTATGAGGGGCTGGCCGGCGGACAGAAGGTCAGCGTGACCTTCGAATAGCCGCCACGGCGACAGGCGGGAGATCCGCCCCGGCGGGCGCGCGCGC
This sequence comes from Hyphomicrobiales bacterium, assembly GCA_003577315.1. Lineage (GTDB taxonomy): Bacteria > Pseudomonadota > Alphaproteobacteria > Rhizobiales > Rhizobiaceae > Aerobium. The sequence continues at coordinate 150,300 of QEVK01000002.1, forward strand.
CCGCCGGACGCGCGCGGACAGGCCGCGCAGGCGGGGGCGTCGATCGACGGGCGGGGAAGGAGAAATGGTCGGAGCGGCGGGATTCGAACCCACGACCCCTTGACCCCCAGTCAAGTGCGCTACCGGGCTGCGCTACGCTCCGAACCGGGCAGAGGCTTATCCGCTCGCGCTGTGCCGCGCAAGGACAAAATGGCGCTTCAGGCGATTGCCTCGCCCGCGCGCGCCGCCGTGGCTCGCGCCGCCGCCGGCCGCCGCTGCCGCAGCGCGTTCTGGTGGCACGCCTCGAGCGCCATCGCGCCCCAGACCAGGCCGACCAGCACGTAGAAATGCCGCCAGTGGTCCATGTCGATCACGGTGCCGAGCGCCAGATGGCCGAGGAAGACGACATAGGCGCAAAGCAGGTAGGGCTGCCACGGCCGGTCGCGGAACAGGATGCGGAAGCCGCCCGCCACGGTCCAGGCGACCAGCACGACGAAGGAGGCGAAGCCCAGCCAGCCATAGTCCATCAGCGCCTTCAGCCAGATGTTGTGCGTGTCCTCGCCCAGCATGCGGCCGAAATTGAGCGGCCCGATGCCGAGCGGATGCTCCATCGCCATGCGGAAGCCGACGACGAAACGGGCGAAGCGGCCGTCTTCGCCGCCGTCATAATGCTGGACGAGCCGGGCGCGCTCGGCCAGGAACTCGGCCGTGCCCGGCATCTGCAGGGCGACGAGGATGCCGCCGAGCGCGAGCGCGAGCGCCAGCGCGCTCATCAGCGCCACGCGCAGGCGAAACAGCCCGCTCCTCGATTGCAGGAAGAGCGCGCCCACCAGCAGCATCGAGGCGACGACGTAGAGGCCCCACGCCCCGCGCGAGAAGGACAGGAAGACGCCGCCGGCGATGACGACGAGCAGGCCGGCATAGAGCGGCATGAGGCGCATGGGCGCGGTGAGCAGCCGGTAGAGCATGTAGATGCCGGGCAGCGCCAGGAACGGGCCGAAGACGTTGGGGTCGGCGAAGGTGCCGCTGGCGCGGCCGTAGCGCGAGAAGGCGCCGGCGCCGGGGAAGGCGTCGAGATAGCCGGCGATGCCGAGCAGGGCGGCGATCAGCGCCGCCGCGGTCCAGGCGCGGAAGATCAGCCCGTAGCGGGAATGGTCGGCCACGAGGATGGCGGCGAAGAAAACCGAGGTCAGCGACAGGAACAGCGTGACGGCGAGATAGAGCGGCGTGTCGTGAAGGTCGCCCATCGTCGCCATCGAGAGCGCGCCGCCGATATTGTAGGCCGCCAGCAGGGCGAGCAGGATCGCCGCATGGCGCGACAGGCGCAGGCCGAACAGCGCCCACACCGCGATCAGCCCGACCATGAACAGCTCGTAGGGCGCGGGCTCGCGCACGACGAAGCCCTGAAGGAACACCCCGAAGGAGAGCGCCGCCGCGGCGAGCAGCGAGATCGCCTTGGCCTCGACCGCCGCGCGCGGCAGCCCGCTGGCGGCCACCGCGCTCAATAGGCGTTCTCCGTGTTGAGCAGGCGGATCGGCGTCAGCAGCAGGATCTTGAGGTCGAACCACAGCGACCAGTTCTCGATGTAGTCGAGGTCGAAGGCGGTGCGCATCATGATCTTGGTGTCGCTGTCGGTCTCGCCGCGCCAGCCGTTGATCTGCGCCCAGCCGGTGACGCCCGGCTTGACGCGGTGGCGGGCGAAATAGCCGTCGACGACCTCGTGATAGAGGCGGTCCTGCGCCTTGGCGGCGGCCGCGTGCGGGCGCGGGCCGACCAGCGACAGGTCGCCCTTGAGCACGTTGAAGAACTGCGGCAGCTCGTCGATGGAGGTCTTGCGGATGAAGCGGCCGACGCGGGTGACGCGCGGGTCGCCCCTGGTGACGAGCCTGGCCGCGGCGGCGTCGCCCTGGTCGACATACATCGAGCGGAACTTGTAGACGTCGATGACCTCGTTGTTGAAGCCGAGCCGCTTCTGCCTGAACAGCACCGGCCCCTTGCTGTCGAGCTTGGGCTGAAGACGATGTCGAAGGCGCGCTTGGCGACCGAATCCCAGTCGTGGATCGGCCGGTCGAAGATGTCGAGCATCGGCACCGAGCCGATATAGGAATAGGTGCGCGGCCGGAACTGGAACTGGGTCGAGTGCGCCGACAGGCGGATGTCGACGGGCAACACCCACAGCTTCTTGAGCAGGGACAGCACCCGCGTCTCGGCGCTCAGCGGCAGCGACACGATCAGCATGTCGATGCGGGTGATGCGGGCGAACTCGATCAGCTCGCTGACGGTGCCGAGCTTGGGGTAGCCGGCCACGATGGGCGGCGAGCGGCGGTTGTCGCGGTCGTCGAAGATGCCGCAGATGCGGATGTCGTTGTAGGGTTGCAGCTCGATGGAGCGGATCAGCTTCTCCGCCGCCTCGCCGCCGCCGACGATGACGGCGCGCCGCTCCATGCGCCCGTCGCGCGCCCAGCGCCGCACCAGCCCGGCGACGACGAGGCGCAGCAGCGCGACGAGCGCGAAGCCGGCGAGGAACCATGCGCCCGCCCAGAAGCGCGAGAACTCTTCCGAGATCTTGAGGAAGAAGCCGGCCAGCGCCGTCAGCGCCAGCGCGCCGATCCACACCGGCAGGACGACGGCGAGCGTGCGCAGCGGCCGGTTGAGCCGCGCGATCTGGTAGGCGTCGGCCAGCTCGAGCAGGATGACCGTCAGCGCCGAGGCGATCACGATCAGCACCGGATAGTGCCAGCTCGCCGCCGCTTCGGGGCCGGGATAGGCAAGGCTCAGCGCATAGCCCGAGACGGCGAGCAGCGCGAACTCGGTGAGGCGCAGGATGCCGCTGACCATCACCGGCGACAGCGTGTCGTGGCGGTACTGCGCGGCGATCTGGCGGGCGATGGCGTTGAGCTCGCCCTGGCGGCCGCCCTCGGCCGCGGCGGGTTCGCCGGCGAACGAGCGGACGGCGTTTGCCGTGTAGCGCTTGGAAGGGTCGGTCTTGGCCATGGCATGCGGTATCCGGAAAGGTCGCCCCCTCCATAGCCGAAAGCCGCTAAGGAAACCTTGACGGGGCCGGCGCGGCCGCTCCCCGATTCAGGCGAGCGCCTGCCGGTACGCCCTTTCGACCCCCGCCGCCATGGTCTCGACGCCGAAGCGCGCGCGCAGCTCGTCATGGGCGGGCATGAGCGCGGCGTGCGCCGCCTCGTCGGCGAGGGCCTCGGCCATGGCCGCCGCCACGCTTTCCACCTGCGGCCGCACGAGGGCGGGGGAGGCGGGCGGGAATATCTCGGGGATGCCGCCGACGGCGGTGGCGATCATCGGCTTTCCGGCGGCCAGCGCCTCGAGCACGATATAGGGCATGGCTTCCGCGCGCGACGGCACCACGACGATGCGGGCGAGAGCGAAGGCCTCGCGGGCGGGCATCGGCGGCAGGAGGCGCACGTGCCGCGACAGGCCCAGCCGCTCGACCCGGGCGGCACAGGCCGCCGTCTCGCCGCCACCGACCATGACGGCCGAGAGCGGCCGCCCGGTCGCGGCCGAGGCCCGGGCGAGGGCGTCGACGAAGATGTCCGTGCCCTTGAGCGCCCGCATCTCGCCGATATAGAGGAAGTCCGCGGCACCGGGCGCGGGCGCCACCGGCGCGAACTCGGCCGGGGTAAGGCCGTTATAGACCACGCTCGACGGCGATCTCGGCCCGCCGATCTTTTCGGCGAAGGTCCGCCGCTCGAACTCCGAGACGAACAGGAAATGGTCGCTCATGCGGTCCATCATCCGTTCGAGCGAGAACAGGAGCCTGCCCTTCGCCGTGCCGGGGTCGAAGTGCAGGACGCCGCCATGCGGCGAATAGAGGCGGGCTACGCTATACCCGGATACCCGCAGGGCTGAGCCGAACACACGCGCGAGCGCGCCGCCCTTGGCGCCGTGCCCGTGCAGCACGTCCGGCCGCAATTTCTTGACGAGACGATAGGCGCGCCAGCCGGCGGCGAGGTCGCCGGGCCCGACATTGCGCCGGATGGGGATGCGCGTGACGCCGAGCGGAAGCGAGCCGGCGACGGCGTCGAAATAGCGACCCTCCAGCGCGCCGCCGGTGGTGGAATCGCAGATGAAGCCGACCTGGTGGCCGGCCGCCGCCTGCGCAGCGGCGAGGTCGCGCACGTGGCGGAACAGGCCGCCCACCGGCGCGCGGAAACAATGGACGATGCGCAGGCCGGACGTCACGGAAGCGCTGTCTCCGGGCTCAGAACAGGCGCTCGCGCACATAGACGGTGTCGCCGGGCAGCACCGGGTCGGAGGTCCTGACCCTGCCCGTCATCACCTCGTTGTTGATGGCGCGGGTGATGTCGACGTTCTCCTGGTTGGCGCGGGGCGTGTAGCCGCCGGCGGCCGCCACGGCCTTCTGCACGGTCATGCCCGGAACGTAGGAATACTGCCCGGCCGCGCCGACCTCGCCCATGATGAAGACCGGCCGGTAGCGGTCGACCTCGACCGAGACGTCGGGGTCGCGCAGGTAGCCGTTGCGCAGGCGCTGGGCGATCTGGCCCTCGAGTTGCTGGGCGGTGTAGCCGCGCGCGGGGATCGCCCCCACCAGTGGGAAGGCGATGTAGCCGGACTGGTCGACCGCGTAGGTGTTGGTCAGCATCTCCTGCTCGAAGACGGTGATGCGCACGCGGTCGCCGGCGTCGAGCACGTAGGGCTTGTTGATGGCCTCGTGGAAGGCGGGCGGCGCCGGCCTGTATCCCGAGCACCCGGCCGCGAGCAGGGCTGCGGAAACGACAAGTGCGGCTGCAAGCTGGCGTTTCATGGGCGCAACGATAATCCTCGACACTGTCAGCGGTCGGTGCCGGCGGGGCGGCAGCGCTTCGCTCGGTCTCTTATCCTCCTGTTAAGGTTAATGCCCGGTAAAGCCGCCCGGGGCCTGGGTGCCGCCGCCCGTGGCCGGAGGAGGGGACGGGGCGCGCGCCGGCGGGCTTAACCCGATGGTTACCATGTCCGTTTACCATGGCGGGCCTTGGCATATCGGGCCACGCGACGGAGTCCGGCTTTGGCGGCCCCGCTCCGGCCCGGACAAGGAGCGTATCGGAGTAAGCCCATGCCTGATGCCCGCCACGCGGTCAGCGACGTCGACGTCGATCTCGGCCAGCTCTTCGGCAGCCTTGTGCGCAACTGGCTGCGCATCCTGCTCGTCGCGCTGGCCGTGGCGGGGCTGGCCTATCTGCTGGCGGGGCTGGCCACGCCGCTCTACCGCGCCGAGACGCGCATCCTGATCGAATCGCGGGAATCGGTCTACACGCGCCCGGCTTCGGCCGGCATCTCCGATTCCGAGCGGGCGCTGCCCGACGACGAGACGGTGGCCTCCCAGGTCGAGGTCATCGGCTCGACCGACATCCTGCGCGATGTCGCGCGCCAGCTCGACCTCGCATCGCGCGACGAGTTCGGCGCAGCGGGCGAGACCTCGGCGCTGGGCAATCTCCTCATTCTGACGGGGCTCAGGAGCGATCCCTCGCAGGCCTCCGTCGAGGAGCGGGTGCTGCGGGCGTTGCAGGAGAAGCTGTCGATCTACCGCGTCGACGGCTCGCGCGTCATCGTCATCGGCTTCTCCTCCGAAGACCCCGCGCTCGCCGCCGCCGTGCCCAACGCCATCGCCGACGCCTATGTCGCCGGGCAGGAACAGGCCAAGCGCCTCAGCAACGCCGACGCCACCCAATGGCTGGAGCCGGAGATCGACGACCTGCGCCAGCGCGTGCGCCAGGCCGAGGCGCGGGTGGCCGAATACCGCGCCCAGGCCGGCCTGCTGATGGGCCAGAACAATTCCATCCTGCCGACGCAGCAGCTCGCCGAAATCTCCACCGAGCTGACGCGCGTGCGCGCCGAGCGCTCGACCGCCGAGGCCAAGGCCACGGCCATCCGCGACGCGATGGGCTCGGGCGCGCGCGTCGAGACCATGCCCGAGGTGCTCGCCGCGCCCCTGGTGCAGCGGCTGCGCGAGCGCCAGGTGCAGCTCGAGGCCGACATGGCCGACCTGTCGGCGTCGCTGCTGGAGAACCACCCGCGCATGAAGGCGCTGCGCGCCCAGCTCGACGAGACCGACCGGCAGCTCCGCGCCGAGGTGCGCAAGGTGCTGTCGGCGGCCGAGAACGAGGCCGCTTCCGCCCGCGCCCGCGAAACCCGGCTCGTGGCCGAGGTCAACCGCCTCAAGGCGGCGTCGGCGCAGGCGGGCGACGACGAGGTCGAACTGCGCGCGCTGGAGCGCGAGGCCGCCGCCCAGCGGGCGCTGCTCGAATCCTACCTGACGCGCTACCGCGAGGCGGCCGCGCGCGCCGACCGCAACTCGATGCCGGCCGATGCGCGCATCTTCGCGCGCGCCGTGCCGCCGCACGAGGCCTATTTCCCCAGGATGGGGCCGATCGTGGCGGCGGCCTTCGCCGCCGCGCTGCTGGCGATGGCGGTCGTCATCCTGCTCGCCGAGCTGTTCAGCGGCCGCGCCATGCGCCCCGCCGCCGGCGCGTTCGTGCCGGCCGAAGCGGCCGGGGAGGATGCCGGGGAGGTCGAGGAGGCCGCGCCTGCGCTGGATGCCGGGCCGGCCGTGACCCCGGTCGGGGCGGAAGCCGGGATCGGGACGCCGCCAACCGATCCGCTGCCGGCCGATCCGCTGCCGGTCGAGCCGGTGGACGAGGCGTCGGCCGCCGTGGCGCCGGGCGACGAAACGCCCGTCGCCGTCGCGGAGCCCGAGCTTCCGGCGGAAGAGATTGCGCAAACCGAGAGCGAGGATGACATGGCGATGGCCAGACCGATGCGCGACGAGGTCGCGATTTCCGACGCCGCCGACCGGCTGATCGACGGCGATGCCGGCCGCGTGGTCTTCATCTCCCCCGAGGGCGACGAGGCGACGGCGGTTTCCGTCACGGTGGCGCGCGAGATGGCCGATGCCGGCCTGCGCGTCGTGTTCCTCGACCTGACATGGTCGGGCGCGCCGTCGGCGGGAATGCTGGAGAGCGCGCACCAGCCGGGCATCACCAACCTGCTCGCCGCGCGGGCGCGCTTCGCCGACGTCATCCACGCCGACCTCTATTCCGAGTGCCACGTGATTCCCGCCGGCACGGCCGACCCCGAGAAGGCGATGCAGGCGGTCGAGCGGCTGCCGATGATCCTGGAGGCGCTCGACACCGCCTACGACGTCGTCGTGGTCGAGTGCGGCGCGACCGACGCGCAGGCCATCGCCGGCGTGGCGGGTGAGGATGCCGAGATATTCGTCGCCGCGCTCGATCCGCGCAACGAGGCCGTCGCCGCGCTCGCGGAGGATCTCGATGCGTCCGGCTATGGCGGGGTGCTGAAGGTGGTGCCGGGCCGCCGCGCCGCGCAGCCGTCGCCGCGCGGCCGCTACGCCGCAGCATAGGTTTGAGGGGAAGGGAAGCGCGGCCGCCGCGGGCGGCCTCGCGCTATGCGTCGGCCGGATTCTTCCCGCCGACGCGGGCGCGCAGCCGCTTGGCCAGCGCCCACAGCATGGGGCTCGACTTCAGCGCATGCACGGCCGCAGCGCGCGCGCGCTCGTAAAGGGCGAGGGCGCCGCCGCGGGCGCCGAGCGGCAGCAGCGTCTCGAACTGCCAGGTCTCGATGTCGCACCAGCTGCGCTTGTACTCCTCGTCGCCGACGCTGAAGTCGTAGATCGCCTTGCCCCGGCCGCAGGCCCACTCGATATTGGTGTAGTCCATGAAGTAGCCCGGGCTGGTCCTGGGGTCGGCGTTGCTGTAGGTGCCGAACTCGCACACCACGGTCTCGCGCGTCACGCTCAGTCCGTTGATGGCGGCGATCTCGCCGCCGACCTCCACCGCGTGCAGCAGGAAGGGCGGGTCGCTCTCGCGCAGCGCATCGCGGAACAGGCCCCGGAAGAAGGCGCGGATCTCCTCGTCGGCGAAGGCGTCGGCGATACCCTTGCTGCGCAGGCTGGCGCCCTTCAGCGCGAAGAACGTCTCCAGAATCCGCTCCACCTCGGCCGGCGTCGTGGCCTCGATCAGCGTGTATCCGCCGGCCTGCTTGAACCTGTTGAGCTGGTATTTGAGCTTCTTGCGCTTGCGGGCGGCATTGTGGCGCTCGAGCACCGCCGCGAAGCCGCCGGCAAGGTCGATCGCCAGCGATATGTTGGGGCTCTGCATGGCGGCGAGGCCGGCGAGCGGGTTGTCGACGCCCTCGAAGCGCGGGTTCTGGCGCGACAGGAAAACGAGGTCGATGTCCGGCCGCGCCTTGCGCAGCGCCGCCGTCAGCGCCGCCCGGTCGGGGCCGGCGGCATGGGTGGCCGCGCTGCGGGCGAGGGCCGCGAAATTGCCGTTGGCGTGGTTGCCGCCGATGAAGCGGGCGATGCGCAGCGGCCCCTTCGCCACCACCTCCAGCGCCAGCTTCACGACCGGCCGGCCGCCGCGCGCGAGCGTGACGATCACCGCATCCGCGCCCGTCGCCGCGATCCAGGCCCGCACCCACACCGGATGCTGGCACGGGCCGTGGACGGCGTCGCGGCAGAATTCCTCGTAGTCGCGCAGCGCCGCCTCGTCCGCGGCGGCGACGTCGACGGTGGCCGCCTCCGGCATCGCGTGCGCGCGGCCGTCGCGCCGGTCGGCGGCGAGGGCCGGAGAGGCTGCGCCGATGTCAACCATACTGAAATCCTTCCGGTCTACAGATTCGGGACTTGCGGAGGTTTCCCGTCCCGCTTCCTGGCCGATGGCTGGGCGGAACCGTAGCGGCAAAAGGTGAATCAAAGGTCGATGCAGGGGGCGATGTGACGGACGCGGCGATCAGGCTGGTGCTCGGCGCGGCGCGCTGGACGGGGGCGGCGACGCTGGCGCGGCCGTTCCTCGCCGGCAGCGGCGCGATCCTGATGCTGCATCGCGTGACAACGCGCAACTGGTCGCCGCTCGGCGTCAATGCCGGTCTGGCGATCACGCCGCGCTTCCTCGACGCGGCGCTGACGGAGCTGCGCCGGCGCGGGCAGCCGGTGGTGGCGATGGACGAGATGCTGGAGGCGGTGCGCGCCGGCCGCTCGCATCAGGTCGTCGCCGTCACCGCCGACGACGCCTATCTCGACAACCTGACCGAGGCGCTGCCGGTGTTCGAGGCCCATGGCGCGCCCTTCACCGTCTATGTCGCGCCCGCACTGGTCTCGGGCGAGACCCTGCCGTGGTGGGAGGTGGCCGAGGAGCTGGTCATGGCCCGCGACGAGCTTCGCCTGCCCGGTAGGGACGGCGAGATCGTGCTGCCGTGCCGCGATGTCGGAAGCAGGCGCGCGGCCGCGCGCCGGCTGATGGCCTGGCTGGCGACGGAGGTCGCCGAGGCCGGCCAGCAGGCGATGCTGCGGCGGCTGGGCGGGACGGCGGGCACGACGCGCCGCTTCATGAACTGGGACGAACTGCGCGCGCTCGCCGCCCATCCGCTCGCCACGCTCGGCGCGCACACGGTCCATCACGTCGCGCTCGCGCGGCTCCCCGAGGAGGAGGCGCTGGCGGAAATGCGCGATTCGGCGGCGATCGTCGCGCGCGAGACCGGCGCGCGCCCGCGCCATTTCGCCTATCCCTACGGCCACGGCGCGGCCGTGGGCGCGCGCGAGGTCGAACTTGCCCGCCGGGCGGGGTTCGCCACCGCCGTCACCACCCGGCACGGCGTGCTGGTGCCGGCCAACGCCGCCCATCCGCACGCGCTGCCGCGCATCTCCGTCAACGGCAATTTCCAGCGGCTTTCGGACCTGCGGACGCTGATGTCGGGGCTGACGACGCCGCTCGCCAACGGGGGAAGGCGGCTCGTGACCGTCTAGACGGGTTAGCCGGCCTTGCCGCGCGGCGGGGTCGCCATCCATTTGACGATGAGCATGGCCGGCAGCACCCACAGGAGGCCGGTCAGGAAGAAATAGGCCAGATGCACCAGCGGGCCGGATTCGGCGAGCTGGGCCACGGCGACGATGGTCGCCACGAGTGCGTAGACCACCACGAGCAGCACCAGAAGCACGGTGCCGATCAGTTTTTTCACGCGCACGGGCATGGCTTTTCTTTCCCTTCGCGCCACGACATAGTCGCTTCGCGCCCGTCGTGCAAACCCCGGCGAGATCTACGCCGGATCGCCGCGACGGCGTGTCGCGCGCGTCCGCCTTGCCTTGCGGGCGGCGATGCGCGACGAAGCCCCGGCGAGGATGCCCCCAGCGAGGACGTCATGACCGACCAGGCGCTGTCCGCCCCGGAACCGATCTCAGCGCGCGGCCGCGAGGCGCGCAATCGCGCCCTCGTGCGCTGGTGGCTCTATGCCGTGCTCGTGGTGCTGTTCGCCCTTTTCGTGGTCGGCGGCGCGACGCGGCTGACCGGATCGGGCCTGTCGATCACCGAATGGAAGCCGATCCACGGCGTCATCCCGCCGATCGGCGAGGCGGAGTGGCTCGAGGAGTTCGACAAGTACCGGCAGATTCCCCAGTATCAGGAGCTCAACAGGGGCATGAGCCTCGACGAGTTCAAGGTCATCTTCTGGTGGGAATGGGCGCACCGGCTGCTGGCGCGCGGCGTCGGGCTTCTGGTGGCGCTGCCGCTGGCCTTCTTCTGGCTCACCGGGCGGCTGGAGCGACCCCTGAAGCCCAGGCTCCTCGGCCTTCTGGCGCTGGGCGGCTTCCAGGGCTTCATCGGCTGGTGGATGGTCTCGTCCGGCCTGTCGGAACGGCTGTTCGTCAGCCAGTACCGGCTGGCGATCCATCTTCTGATCGCCTGCCTGATCTTCACCGCCACGATGCTGGTGGCCCGCGGGCTCGCGCCGCATTCGGCCGGGCCGGCGCGGCGCGACACGCAGCGCTGGGCGGGCTGGATCGTGGTGGGCACGCTGTTCCAGATCTGGCTCGGCGCGCTGGTCGCCGGCCTCCATGCCGGCCTCACCTACAACACCTGGCCGCTGATGGACGGAAGGCTGTGGCCGGACGAGCTTCTCACCATGGAGCCGGCCTGGCGCAACTTCTTCGAGAACCCGAAGACCGTGCAGTTCGTCCACCGGCTCGGCGCGTATCTTTTGTTCGCGACCGCGGCCTGGCACGCCTTCGCCGCGTGGCGGGCCGAGCCCGGCTCGACCCATGCCCGCCGCGCCACGCTGCTGTTCCTGCTGGTGACGGCGCAGGCCGGCCTCGGCATCGCCGCGCTGCTCACCTTCGTGCATCTGCACCTGGCGCTGACGCACCACGCCTTCGCCATCGTCCTGCTCGGCTTTTCCGCCGCCCACTGGCGCGGCACGAAGGGCAGCTACCCGACGGAGACGCGGATCGTGCAGGCAGGGTAGGACGCGGGCTGCGTCGGCGGACCCGCCGCCGACGCCCCGGCCGTCGCGTCTAAGCCGCCTTGCCCAGCATCAGGTCCATGTTCTGCACGGCCGCGCCCGAGGCGCCCTTGCCGAGATTGTCGAGCACGGCGACGAGGTTCGCCTGCCCCTTGCCCTCGGTGCCGAACACGAACAGCTTCATGGTGTCGGTGTCGTTCAGCTCGGTCGGATCGATGCGGGCGAGCATGGCGCTTTCCTCCAGCGGCACCACCTCGACGACGCGCTGGCCGGCATAGTGGCGGGCGAGCGCCGCGTGCAGGTCCGCCAGCGACGGGGCGCCGGAAAGGTCGGAAAGGTGCAGCGGCACCTGCACGATCATGCCCTGCGCGAAGCGGCCGACGCTGGGCGAGAACAGGGGCGCGCGCTCGAGCAGGCCATGCGCGCGCATCTCCGGCACGTGCTTGTGCGCCAGCGTCAGCCCGTAGAGGAAGTGCGGCGCGGCGATGTAGCCGGGATTCTGCTCGTCCTCCATCTGCGCGATCAGCTGCTTGCCGCCGCCGGTGTAGCCGGAGACGGCGTTGACGGTGACGGGATAGTCGGCCGGCAGGATGCCCGCCTGCACCAGCGGCCGGATCAGGCCGATGGCCCCGGTGGGATAGCAGCCCGGATTGGCCACCAGCCGCGCGTCGGCGATGCGCCCGGCCTGGCCGGGCTCCATCTCGGCGAAGCCGTAGACCCAGCCCTCGGCGGTGCGGTGGGCGGTGGAGGTGTCGATGACGCGCGTCGAGTTGCCGCCGCCCAGCATGGCAACGGATTCCTTCGCCGCCTCGTCGGGCAGGCACAGGATGGCGATGTCGGCCGTCCGCAGCATCTCCTCGCGCAGCACGGGGTTGCGCCGCTCCGCCTCGGGAATGGACAGCACGTCGAGATCGTCGCGGCCGGCCAGCCGCTGCCTGATCTGGAGGCCCGTGGTGCCGTGCTCGCCGTCGATGAAGATTTTCGGTTTCATGGTCGATGTCCGCAATGCGAAAGAAATCAGAGGGTTGGAGGCGGGGCCGGACTCAGGTCCGCAGGCGCTTGAATCGATCCTTCAAGCGGCCGGTTCCGTCTCATCGTCGCGCCTTCTTCTGCGCCAGCAAGCCGAGATAGTGCATCGCAATCGTCGCGCCGGCAATCGCGGTGATGTCGGCGTGGTCGTAAGCAGGCGCGACCTCGACCACGTCGGCGCCGACGATGTCGACGCCGCCGAGCTGGCGCAGCACCGACAGCATCCTTGCCGACGAAGGGCCGCCCGCCACCGGCGTGCCGGTTCCCGGCGCATGGGCCGGGTCGAGGCAGTCGATGTCGAAGGTCACATAGGTCTTGCGTCCGCCGGTGCGCTCGTGGATCGCACAGGCGATGTCGGCGGCGCGCATCTCCTCGACCTCGTGGCCGTAGACGATCTTGATGCCGCAATCCTCCGGCGCGTGGGTGCGGATGCCGATCTGGATCGAGCGGTCGGGATCGATCAGGCCGGCGCGCACGGCGCGGCCGACGAAGGAGCCGTGGTCGATGCGCCTGTCGTCGTCGAACCAGGTGTCCTGATGCGCGTCGAACTGCACCAGCGCCAGCGGCCCGTGGACGGCCGCGTGCGCCCTGAGCAGCGGCCAGGTGACGAAATGGTCGCCGCCGAGCGACAGCAGGAAGCCGGCCTGCTTCAGGATCTTCGCCGCCTCCTTCTCGATGGCCGCCGGCGTCTTGTGGTGGTTGCCGTAGTCGAGCAGGCAGTCGCCGTAGTCCACCACCGCCAGATGCTCGAACAGGTCGATGCCGAACGGATATTGCGGGTCGACGTCGAAGATCGCCGAGGCGCGGCGGATCGCCTGCGGCCCGAAGCGCGCGCCCGGCCGGTTGGAGACGGCGGCGTCGAAGGGGATGCCCCACACCACGGCGTCGGCGCCCTTCACGTCCTTGGAGAACCTGCGGCGCATGAAGGACAGCGCCCCGGCATAGGTCGGCTCCGGCTCGCTGCCGATGGCCTTGCGGGCGGTGAAGGCGCGGTCGATGGCGTTCGATGGCATGGCGGTTCTCTGAGTCTGCGTGAGCAGCGATATAGCAGGAGCATCACGAATGCGCGACGGTGCGTTCAACCCTCGGGAAAGAGGAGCCGCTCGTAATCCCGTGCGCCATGAACGAGGCGAAGTATCTCGACCGTGCCCGCCTGGAGCCGATAGAAGATCAGGTAGTTGCCGTGGACCTTTCGCCTGATGCCGGCCGCTGGCCGGTCCGGCAGCGGTGGGGAGGCGAGCGGAAAGCGCCCGATGTCGCGGCAGGCATCGTAAAGCTCGTCGAGAAAGGTGTCCGCGCGTTGCGGATTGTCCCGAGCGACGGTCCGCACGATGTCGAGCATGTCGTCCCACGCCGCATCGGTGACGAAAACCCTCATGCCCGGTCGTCGGAGCCCGGCTTCAACGTTTCGCGCAAGCGGCGGAAAGCGTCGTCAAGCGGCATCGTCCGACCGGCTTCGGCATCGGCGATACCGCGCGCCAGCGCCTCGTCCAGCGCGTTCAGCCGGGCTTCGCGCTCGCGCTCCTGAAGATAGCGCTCGCGGATCAGGTTCCGCACATATTCGCTGTTGGAGGCGAAGGCGCCGCGCCGCACCTCGTCGCGCACGAAACGCTCCAGTTCCTCGGTGAGGGTGAGGGTCATCTGCCCGGCGGGTTTCATGGCGAAAGCCTCCTTGGGTGCCACTTCTAAAGTGAAATATAGTGTTTTTCACTGTGGAGCAGAACACAAAAAAAGCGGGCCGCGAGGCCCGCTTTTCCATCGTCTGCTCCGCGCGAGGATCAGCGCTTGGAGAACTGGAACGAACGGCGGGCCTTCGCCTTGCCGTACTTCTTTCGCTCGACCGTGCGGCTGTCGCGGGTCAGGAAGCCGCCCTTCTTGAGCACGCCGCGCAGGCCGGGCTCGTAGTAGGTCAGCGCCTTGGAGATGCCGTGGCGCACCGCGCCCGCCTGGCCGGACAGGCCGCCGCCGGCGACGGTGGCGACGATGTCGTACTGGCCGTTGCGGTTGGCGGCGACGATCGGCTGCTGCAGGATCATCTGCAGCACCGGGCGCGCGAAGTACTTGTCGTACTCCTTGTCGTTGACGACGATCTTGCCGGTGCCGGGCTTGACCCACACGCGGGCGATGGCGTCCTTGCGCTTGCCGGTGGCATAGGCGCGGCCGCTCTTGTCCAGCTTCTGGACATGGACGGGCGCGGCCGGCTGCTCGGCGGGCTTCGCCTGCGCGAGTTCGGCGAGGGAGGAGAGATCAGCCATTATGCGGCCCTCTTGTTCTTGGCGTTGAGCGAGCCGACGTCGAGCGTCTCGGGCTGCTGGGCTTCGTGCGGATGGTCGGGCCCGGCATAGACGCGCAGGTTCTTCATCTGCCGGCGGCCGAGCGGCCCGCGCGGGATCATGCGCTCGACGGCCTTCTCGATCACCCGCTCGGGGAAGCGGCCCTCGAGAAGCTGGCGCGCGGTGCGCTCCTTGATGCCGCCGGGGTGGCCGGTGTGCCAGTAATACTTCTTGTCGGTGTACTTGCGGCCCGTGAACACCACCTTGTCGGCGTTGACGATGATGACGTTGTCGCCGTCGTCGACATGGGGGGTGAAGGTGGGCTTGTGCTTGCCGCGCAGACGGTTGGCGACGAGGGAGGCGAGACGGCCGACGACGAGACCCTCGGCGTCGATCAGCACCCACTTCTTCACCACATCCGCAGGCTTCTGCGAAAAGGTTGCCATGGTTTTCCAGCTTTCTTGTCGGACCCTTGCGCCCACGGGCGGGAAGGGCGTTTTTTGTTGCTTGCGTTGGCCGGGGGGAAGCCCGCGGCCAACAGGGAAAGAGCGGCCCTTGCGGGACCGCTGCTTCGAGGGCGGCTTATAAAGGAGACGCCGCGCGGCGTCAAGCGACGACGATACGCCTTCGGCAGGAAATGATGTTCAAAAACAATGGTTTGGAAAAGAGGTAATAAAATACCTCATGCTTTTCGCTGCGGCGGGATCGAGTAGGTGCCCGTGGCGTGCGCCACGATGTGCCGGTCGGGGCCGGCGACCATCTCGACGTCGAACACCATCAGGCTCCTGCCGAGCTTGAGGATGCGGCAATGCCCGTCGACCGGACCGGCCTCGGCCTTGCGCATGAAGTTGATGTTGAGGCTGGTCGTCACCGACAGCGCCTCGGGGCCGGCATGGGAGAGCACGCAGACATAGCCGCCGATGTCGGCCAGCGTGAACAGCGACGGGCCGGAGACGGTGTTGCCCGGCCGCAGGTGCCGCTCGCCGGCGTTGAGCCGCACGGTGCAGCCGCCGGCGAACACGTCGATGGCGAGGTAGTCGGAAAAATCGTCGTTGAGCTGCGGATAGACCTGCTTGAGAAAGGCGTTGACCTCGTCTGCCGTCATCACCGGGGTGAGTGTGCTCATCTGCGTATCGCCCTCCCGAGCTTCCGTTTCCGTAAACGTCAAATCGAGTGTGGCCATTTCCGCTTTTCCCTTCAACCCGGCAAGTGCTAGTTTTCCGCTGGTCCATCGTGCGGACGCGCGGCCGGGCGGGTGAAACCGCCCGGCGCGTCGACGGACGAGACCTGTGTGGCAAAGGGACGAGGGAGGAAAGCATGGCCCAGATCGTGGCGATTCGCGGGGAGCGCGACAGCGCGGCGCCGGTGAAGGCCGAACACGCCGGCGGCGTCCTGCGCCTCACCCTTGCCAACCCGCCGGCCAACGCCCTGTCGCTGGCGGTGATCGCCGCCCTGCAGGAGGCGTTCGACGCCGCCGCGGCCGACCGCGACGTGCGCGTGGTGGTGCTGGCAGCGTCGGGCAAGCTGTTTTCCGGCGGGCACGACCTGAAGGAGATGACGGCGCATCGCGGCGACGCCGATGGCGGCCGCGCCTTCTTCGAGCGCACGTTTTCGGACTGCTCGCGCATGATGCAGACGATCGTGCGCCTGCCGAAGCCGGTGATCGCGGCCGTTGACGGCATCGCCACCGCGGCCGGCTGCCAGCTCGTGGCGAGCTGCGACCTCGCGATCGCCACCGACCGCTCGCGCTTCGGCGTCAACGGCATCGACGTCGGCCTGTTCTGCTCCACGCCGGCGGTGGCGCTGTCGCGCAAGGTCAAGCCGAAGCACGCGATGGAGATGCTCCTGACCGGCGAGATGATCGACGCGGCCACGGCCCGCGAGTTCGGGCTCGTCAACCGCGTCGTGCCGCCGGAGTATCTCGACCAGGTGGTGGACAAGTATGCCGCGACCATCGCCGCCAAGTCGCCGACGGCGGTGCGCATAGGCAAGCAGGCATTCTACGCCCAGGTGGAGATGGGGCTGGCGGACGCCTATGAGCACACCTCGCGCGTGATCGTGGACAACATGCTTTCCGGGGACGCGAAGGAAGGCATCGATGCGTTCTTCGGCAAGCGCAAGCCGGAGTGGACCGGGGAATAGGCCGGGGGGGAACGGGCGATGGAACCGCGTATCTCGGTCGTGACGCTGGGCGTCGACGATCTCGGCCGCGCCGTCGCCTTCTACGAGGCGATGGGGCTTGCGCGGCACAAGCGGTTCAACGAGGGCGTCGCGTTCTTCCAGATGGGCGGGCTGATCCTGGCGCTGTGGCCGCGCGGGGAGCTGGCCCGCGACGCCGGCAAGGAGGATTTCCGGCCCGGCTTCTCCGGCGTCGCGCTCGCCTACAACACCCGCGCCGAGGACGAGGTCGCGCAGGTGCTCGCCATGGCCGGGGCGGCCGGCGGCCGCGTGCTGAAGCCGGCCGCCCGCGCCTTCTGGGGCGGCATGCAGGGCTATTTCGAGGACACGGAAGGCAATCTCTGGGAGGTCGCCCACAATCCCGACTTTCCCATCGACGCGGAAGGGCGTATCTGGCTGCCGGAATGAACCACGACGCTTACGACGACGCCTATATCGCGGGCATCCTGAACGAGGTGAGGACCGTCGCCGTCGTCGGCGCTTCCGCCAACGACGTGCGCCCGTCCTTCTTCGTGGTGAAGTACCTGATCGACAAGGGCTACACCGTCTTCCCCGTAAATCCCGGCCATGCCGGCAGGGAAATCCTCGGCCGCACGACCTGTGCCCGGCTCGCCGACGTGCCGGAAGCCGTCGACATGGTCGACATTTTTCGCGCGTCCGAGGCCGTGCCGCCCATCGTCGAGGAGGCGCTGGCGCTCGATCCCGTTCCCAAGGTGATCTGGATGCAGCTGACCGTGCGCCACGACGAGGCGGCGCGACGCGCGGAAGCGGCCGGCGTCAGGGTGGTGATGAACCGCTGCCCGAAGATCGAATATGCCAGGCTGGCGGGAGAGATCGGCTGGAACGGCGTCAACAGCCGCGTGATCTCGGCGCGCAAGCCGGTGATGCGCGCCGGCTTCCAGAGCCTCGGCATCCGGCGGCGCTAGCGGCCGTTCGTTTCTTGTGATGCGGCCGGGCAGTCGCGCGGCCGCGCAGGCGAAAGTCAGGAGGAGTTCCATGTCCCAGCGCACGCCCGGTTTCGACACGCTCGCCATCCATGCCGGCGCCCAGCCGGACCCCGCCACCGGCGCGCGCGCCACGCCGATCTACCAGACCACGGCCTATGTCTTCGACGACGCCGACCATGCCGCCTCGCTGTTCGGGCTGAAGGCGTTCGGCAACATCTACACCCGCATCATGAACCCGACGCAGGCGGTGCTGGAGGAGCGCATGGCCGCGCTCGAAGGCGGCACCGCCGCCGTCGCCACCGCCTCGGGCCACGCCGCGCAGCTGATCGTCTTCCATACGCTGATGCGCTCGGGCGACAATTTCGTCGCCGCAAGACGGCTCTACGGCGGCTCGATCAACCAGTTCGGCCACGCCTTCGCGAATTTCGGCTGGCAGGTGCGCTGGGCCGATCCGCAGGACATGGCAAGCTTCGAGGCCGCCATCGACGCCAACACGCGGGCGATCTTCGTCGAGAGCCTGGCCAATCCCGGCGGCACCTTCGTCGACATCGAGGCCATCGCCGCGATCGCCCACCGTCACGGCCTGCCGCTGATCGTCGACAACACCATGGCCAGCCCCTATCTGCTGCGGCCGGTCGAGCACGGCGCCGACATCGTGGTCCATTCGCTGACCAAGTTCGTCGCCGGCCACGGCAACTCCATGGGCGGCGTCATCGTCGACGGCGGCACCTTCGACTGGTCGAAATCGGGCAACTACCCGATGCTGTCGCAGCCGCGCCCCGAATATGCCGGCATGGTGCTGCACGAGACCTTCGGCAACTTCGCCTTCGCCATCGCCTGCCGGGTGCTGGGCCTGCGCGATTTCGGCCCCTCGATCTCGCCCTTCAACGCCTTCCTGATCGCGATGGGGCTGGAGACGCTGCCGCTTCGCATGCAGCGCCATTGCGACAACGCGCTGAAAGTGGCCGAATGGCTGCGGAACCATCCCAAGGTCGCGTGGGTTTCCTATCCGGGCCTCGCCGACGACCCCAACCATGCCCTTCAGCGGAAATATTCGCCGAAGGGCGCGGGCGCGGTCTTCACCTTCGGCCTGAAGGGCGGCTTCGAGGCCGGCGTCAAGGTGGTGGAAGGAGTGGAGCTGTTCTCGCACGTCGCCAATATCGGCGACACCAAGTCGCTCATCATCCACCCGGCCTCGACCACCCACCGCCAGCTCTCCGACGAGCAGAAGGTCGCGGCGGGCGCGGGGCCGGACGTGGTGCGCCTTTCCGTCGGCATCGAGGATGTCGCCGACCTCGTCGCCGACCTGGAGCAGGCGCTGGCCAGGGCGTGAGCCGCGGCCGTGGGACCGGACCGTGGGGCCGGGCCGCGGGACATGAGCCATAGGGGTGTGAACCATGTACGTAACGCGCTTCCTGCATCTTTCGCTCGCCGGCGTCGAGCCGGAGGAGGGGGCGCCCGCCGCCGACCGGCTGGTCGCGGGCGCGCCGAAGTTCACGACATGGAACGTCGAGGAGGCCGAAGGCGGCCTCCACGCCGGGGTCTGGGAATCGACGCCCGGCAAATGGCGCGTCGAATACGACGAGTGGGAGTTCTGCCACATCGTGTCGGGCGTCTCGATCCTGACCGAGGACGGCGGCGAGGCCCGCACGCTGAAGGTGGGCGACAGCTTCGTCATCAGGCCGGGCTTCAGGGGAACGTGGGAAGTCGTTGAAACGACTCGCAAGGAATACGTGGTCCGCATACCGGGCTGACGGTGCCTTCGCTTCCGCAGACGTGGATGCGATGCGTGGAATGCCCGTATTTCAAACCTGTCGATCCCGGCCGGATTTGCTTTGATGTCGGGACCGGATCAGGCGATGATGGCATCGGATTGCATGACTTGACGGCCATGCCCACCGGCAGATTGATCGCAAACCGGGGAGGGGTTTCGTGATATCGGGGAACGACCGCCTGCTCGTCGACAGGATTTACGAAGCCGCGGTGGTCCCCGAGTTGTGGCCGGCGGTCTTCGACGATCTCGGCGGCGTCGCCGGCTGCGACAAGACCGGGATGTTCGTCATGGATGTCGGGCGGCGTCAGCCTGTCAAGGGCGGGGTTTTCAACGAGCGCGGCAAGGATGCGGCGAAGATCTGCTTCGACGAGGGATGGATCAGCCGCAGCACGCAGGCGGCGAAAATAATCTCCATATCCGATCCCCGCTTTTTCGGGGACCTTGAGATATTCACGCGCGAGGAGATCGACAACGATCCCTATTATCAGGAATTCCTCAGGCCGCACGGTCTGTCATGGGGCGCCGGCACCTTCATCGACGGGCCGACGCATGACAAGATTATCGTGACGACGCACCGCGCCTACGAGCACGGACCGCTCGAATCTGCACAGATCGGAGCGCTCACCGCCCTCCGGCCGCATCTTTCGCGCGCCGCGTTCCTTTCGGCCAGGCTCGAGCTCGAGCGGATGGACGCGGCAACCCAGGCTCTTGCAAGGCTCGGCCTTCCCGCCGGATGCCTGAACCGGCGCGGCAGGCTGGTTCTGGCCAACGGGCCGTTTGAATCGCTGATCCCGGACACGTTCGCCGACCGGCAGGATCGCCTTCGCATCGCCGAACGCCGCAGCGACGGACGCCTGGGGGAATTGATTTCGGAAGCCGGGGCCGGCGCTTCCGGCGGAGGCACGATGCTGGTCAGGTCGGAGGACGGCAAGGCGAGGTTCATCGTCCATCTGCTCCCGATCGCGCGCAGCTCGCGCAGCATCTTCACCGAGATCGACTGGCTCGTCGTCGCTCTTCCCGTGAACGGCCGGCGGGGCATCCGCTCCGGCGTGCTCGAGGGGCTGTTCGATCTCACCTCGTCGGAAGCGCGGATCGCACGGGAGATCGCCGCAGGCGCGGACCTGTTCCAGGTCGCGTCCGTCACCGGATACACCCGGGAAACGGTTCGAAGCTATCTCAAGAACGTGTTTCTCAAAACAGGCGTCAACAGGCAATCCGAACTTCTGAACCTGCTCTCGCTCATCAGTATGGACCGGGAGCCGGAATAGGGATTTCGCGGTTCCGTTGCAGGACGCAAGCCGCGGCCATGTCTCCGTGCGCCGCCGTTCGGCGGCGGGGCAGCCATGAAGCTGCGGACCGCGCTCGCCTCGACGGGCGGCATTTACCCTGCCCGGTCGCCGCACTTGCGCAAGGCGAAGCCGGCATCCTATCTAACGCAGGAAACAAGATTGCGATTCCTCGGCGCTGCGCCGCCTCGATCCCATCCGAAAGGGCCTGCGATGAAAGACCCCATCGAAACCTACATGAACCTCGTGCCGATGGTGGTCGAGCAGACCAATCGCGGCGAGCGCGCCTACGACATCTTCTCGCGCCTCCTCAAGGAGCGCATCATCTTCATCACCGGGCCGATCGAGGACGGCATGGCCTCGCTGGTCTGCGCCCAGCTCTTGTTCCTCGAGGCGGAGAACCCGAAGAAGGAGATCAACCTCTACATCAACTCGCCCGGCGGCGTCGTCACCTCCGGCCTTGCGATGTACGACACCATGCAGTTCATCAAGCCGCCGGTCTCGACGCTGTGCATCGGCCAGGCCATGTCGGCCGGCTCGCTGCTTCTGTGCGCGGGCGAGAAGGGCATGCGCTTCGCCACGCCCAACGCCTCGATCATGGTCCACCAGCCGTCCGGCGGCTATCAGGGCCAGGCGACCGACATCATGATCCACGCCCAGTGGACCGAGGCGCTGAAGCGCCGCCTGAACGAGATCTACGTCAAGCACACCGGGCAGGACTACGAATCGGTGCATTCGGCGCTGGAGCGCGACCGTTTCATGACCACCGAGCAGGCGATGGAGTTCGGCCTGATCGACAAGGTCATCACCTCGCGCGAGGCGGTCGAGGCGCAGGCCTCGTCCTGACCGGCGCGCAAGCCGGAGCCGGAGGCTGACGAAGTTTTGAAGCCCAGTGCGCCATTTCGGCCACAGTTTGCTGTTCCCTCTCACCGGCCGAGCGCCTACGTTAAGCCAATGTTGAGTTTCGGCGGCTTAGCTTCGAGCGGGGATTCGCAGTGCCGTCGCGCCGCTTCGTTCATGTCTCGGGTACGGGGTGGTTTCACGAAACCGTTGGCATTGGCAGGGGCGCGTTCCCGCCATAGATTCATGCCCGCAGGGCGCGCGCGGCGCGCCGTCGCGGACTGGGCCGGAAGGGTTGGAAGAGCATGAGCAAGATCAGCAACAATGGCGGCGATTCCAAGAACACGCTGTATTGCTCGTTCTGCGGGAAGAGCCAGCACGAGGTGCGCAAGCTGATCGCCGGCCCCACGGTGTTCATCTGCGACGAGTGCGTCGAGCTGTGCATGGACATCATCCGCGAGGAGAACAAGACCTCGATGGTGAAGTCGCGCGAGGGCGTGCCCACCCCGCAGGAAATCCTCGCCGTGCTCGACGACTACGTCATCGGCCAGCCCTACGCCAAGCGGGTGCTGTCGGTGGCCGTCCACAACCACTACAAGCGCCTGGCGCACGCCGGCAAGAACAACGACGTCGAGCTGGCCAAGTCGAACATCCTCCTGATCGGCCCCACCGGCTGCGGCAAGACGCTGCTCGCCCAGACGCTGGCGCGCATCATCGACGTGCCCTTCACCATGGCCGACGCCACGACGCTGACGGAAGCCGGCTATGTCGGCGAGGACGTCGAGAACATCATCCTGAAGCTGCTCCAGGCCGCCGACTACAATGTCGAGCGCGCCCAGCGCGGCATCGTCTATATCGACGAGATCGACAAGATCTCGCGCAAGTCGGACAACCCCTCGATCACCCGCGACGTGTCGGGCGAGGGCGTGCAGCAGGCGCTGCTCAAGATCATGGAAGGCACCGTCGCCTCCGTGCCGCCGCAGGGCGGCCGCAAGCATCCGCAGCAGGAATTCCTCCAGGTCGACACCGCCAACATCCTGTTCATCTGCGGCGGCGCCTTCGCCGGGCTCGACAAGATCATCTCCGACCGCGGCCGCAAGACCTCGATCGGCTTCGCCGCCACCGTGGCCTCGCCGGAGGACCGCCGCACCGGCGAGCTGTTCCGCCAGGTCGAGCCGGAGGACCTCCTGAAGTTCGGCCTGATCCCCGAATTCGTCGGCCGCCTGCCGGTGCTGGCCACGCTGGAGGACCTCGACGAGGCGGCGCTGATCCAGATCCTGACCGAGCCGAAGAACGCGCTCGTCAAGCAGTACCAGCGCCTGTTCGAGATGGAGAACGTGGAGCTGACCTTCCACGAGGGCGCGCTGTCGGCGATCGCCAGGCGGGCGATCGAGCGCAAGACCGGCGCGCGCGGCCTGCGCTCGATCATGGAGGCGATCCTGCTCGACACCATGTTCGAGCTGCCGGCGATGGAGGGCGTGCGCGAGGTGGTGATCTCCGACGAGGTCGTGACCGGCAATGCGCGCCCGCTCTACATCTATGCCGAGAAGGAAAAGGGCAACGCCGCGACGGCGTGAGGTTCCGGCCTCGCCGTCGCCGGCGCCCTTGCGACCCGTGGTTCCCGTCATGCGGGGCGGCGCCGAGCCGCTCCGTTTCGCGTGCGGGGACGCCGCGCGCGGGCGCGCGCCCGCCCGGCCTCTTGATCTTTGTGCGGCGCGACGCCAACTAAGCATCGACACGACGACGCGCGATCCGTGCTGCAAGCCCCGGACAGGCTGCGGGACGACGAGCTCCGGCACAGCAGGTTCCGAGATAGGCGGATCGCGCCGCAGTCGCTAGTATCCAGAATCGCGGTCGGCCGATGTGCGGCCGCGACATGAAAGGTTGGACAATGACCACACCCCCCCGGTCCTCCGATGAAAGACCCGCCGGCAACGGCGCCTTCGCGGTTCTGCCGCTGCGCGACATCGTCGTCTTCCCGCACATGATCGTGCCGCTGTTCGTGGGGCGCGAGAAGTCCATCCGGGCGCTCGAAGACGTGATGGGCGCGGACAAGCAGATCCTGCTCGCCACCCAGAAGAACGCCGCCGACGACGACCCGGCCGCCGACGCGATCTACGAGGTCGGCACGCTCGCCAACGTCCTCCAGCTTCTCAAGCTGCCCGACGGCACCGTCAAGGTGCTGGTCGAGGGCACGTCGCGCGCCAGGATCACCGGCTTCAACCCTCGCGAGGAGTTCCACGAGGCCGAGGCGGTCGTGCTGTCCGAGCCCGAGGAGGAGGAGGTCGAGATCGAGGCGCTGGCGCGCTCCGTCGTCGCCGACTTCGAGAACTACGTGAAGCTCAACAAGAAGATTTCGCCCGAGGTGGTCGGCGCGGCGAGCCAGATCGACGACTATTCCAAGCTCGCCGACACGGTGGCCTCGCACCTTGCCGTCAAGATCGCCGACAAGCAGGAGATGCTGGCGACGCTGTCGGTCAAGGACCGGCTGGAAAAGGCCATGGGCTTCATGGAGGCCGAGATTTCGGTGCTCCAGGTGGAGAAGCGCATTCGCTCCAGGGTCAAGCGCCAGATGGAGAAGACCCAGCGCGAATACTACCTCAACGAGCAGATGAAGGCGATCCAGAAGGAGCTCGGCGAGGGCGAGGACGGCCGCGACGAGGCCTCCGAGATCGAGGAGCGCATCAAGAAGACCAAGCTGTCGAAGGAGGCGCGCGAGAAGGCCGAGGCCGAGCTGAAGAAGCTCAGGACCATGTCGCCGATGTCGGCGGAGGCCACGGTCGTGCGCAACTATCTCGACTGGCTGCTGTCGATCCCGTGGCAGAAGCCGTCCAAGATCAAGAAGGATCTCGGCTTCGCGCAGGAGGTGCTCGACGCCGACCATTTCGGCCTCGACAAGGTCAAGGAGCGCATCGTCGAGTATCTGGCCGTGCAGAGCCGGCAGAAGAAGCTGAAGGGGCCGATCCTGTGCCTCGTCGGCCCTCCCGGCGTCGGCAAGACCTCGCTGGCGAAGTCGATCGCCAAGGCCACGGGCCGCGAATATGTCCGCATGGCGCTGGGCGGCGTGCGCGACGAGGCCGAGATCAGGGGCCACCGGCGCACCTATATCGGCTCGATGCCCGGCAAGGTCATCCAGTCGATGAAGAAGGCCAAGAAGTCGAATCCGCTGTTCCTGCTCGACGAGATCGACAAGCTCGGCCAGGACTATCGCGGCGATCCGTCCTCGGCGCTGCTCGAGGTGCTCGACCCCGAGCAGAACATGACCTTCATGGATCACTACCTCGAGGTCGAGTACGACCTGTCGGGCGTCATGTTCGTGACCACCGCGAACACGCTCAACATCCCGGCGCCGCTGATGGACCGCATGGAGATCATCCGCATCGCCGGCTACACCGAGGACGAGAAGGTCGAGATCGCCAAGCGCCACCTGCTGCCCAAGGCGGTGCGCGACCACGCGCTCCAGCCCAAGGAGTTCTCGATCAGCGACGAGGCGCTGCGCGGCGTCATCCAGCTCTACACGCGCGAAGCCGGCGTGCGCAACCTCGAGCGCGAGCTGATGAAGCTGGCGCGCAAGGCGGTGACCGAGATCCTGAAGACCGGCAAGAAGTCGGTGAAGGTGACGGAGAAGAACCTCGCCGACTATCTCGGCGTGCCGCGCTACCGCTACGGGCAGATCGACGGCGAGGACCAGGTCGGCGTCGTCACCGGCCTTGCCTGGACCGAGGTGGGCGGCGAGCTTCTGACCATCGAGGGCGTCATGATGCCCGGCAAGGGCAAGATGACCGTCACCGGCAACCTGCGCGACGTGATGAAGGAATCGATCTCGGCGGCGGCGTCCTACGTCCGCAGCAGGGCGATCGACTTCGGCATCGAGCCGCCGCTGTTCGACAAGCGCGACATCCACGTCCACGTGCCGGAAGGCGCCACGCCCAAGGACGGCCCGTCTGCGGGCACGGCGATGGCGACGGCGATCGTGTCGGTGCTGACCGGCATTCCCGTGCGCAAGGATGTCGCCATGACCGGCGAGATCACCCTGAGAGGGCGCGTTCTGCCGATCGGCGGGTTGAAGGAGAAGCTGCTCGCAGCCCTTCGCGGCGGCATCAAGAAGGTGCTGATCCCGGAAGAGAACGCCAAGGATCTGGCGGAAATCCCGGAAAACGTGAAGAGCGGGCTGGAGATCGTGCCTGTCAGCCGGGTCGGCGAGGTGCTCTCCCATGCGCTGGTGCGCATGCCCGAGGCGATCGAGTGGGTGGAGCCCGTCGAGCCGGCCGCCGCCAAGCCCGATGCCAAGCCCGACGCAACGGGCGCGCAGACGCTCGCCCATTGAGGGCGTCGCCGCGGCGATCGACAACAAGAAGGCCGGGCTCTTGCCCGGCCTTTTTTGCTGCAACCCGCAGAAATCCGGGAAAAACCGCGTTTCGCGCCGGTTTCCCGCTTGGTCGGGAAGGGCGGATTTCCTAGACTTCGGCTCCTGCCGGCCGAGTCGCATGGCCGGTCTTTCACAGGGAAGGGAATTCTCAATGAACAAGAACGAACTCGTTTCCGCCGTCGCGGATGCCGCCAAGCTGTCCAAAGGCGATGCGCAGGCCGCGGTCGATGCGGTGTTCTCTGCCATCACCGGCGAGCTGAAGAATGGCGGCGACGTGCGTCTGGTCGGCTTCGGCAACTTCTCCGTGTCGAAGCGCGAGGCCTCGACCGGCCGCAACCCGCAGACCGGCGCGGAAGTGAAGATTCCGGCCCGCAACGTGCCGAAGTTCACGGCCGGCAAGGGCCTGAAGGATGCGGTGAACTGAAACGCCGCACACCGTTCGTTTGCCTGAAGAGCCGGGTCTTGCCCGGCTTTTCTTTTGGGCGAGGCGGCGAGAGGCGGGAGAGATCTGGAGCGGGCAGCGGGAATCGAACCCGCACCAAAAGCTTGGAAGGCTTTTGTGATACCATTTCACCATGCCCGCGGCGCCAAAATCCCTAGTTTAGCGCGCGCCGCAGGTCAAGGCCGCAGATCGACGTCTCAGGCGCTCACCGGCAGCGTCGGCCAGCGCCCGGCGATCTCGCCGCCGTCGAACACCGCAAGGTCGCCGAATTGCAGGAACAGCGCCTCGCTCTGGTCCGGGCGCAGGAAGGCATAGTCGCCGGGCCGCAGCGAGACCCTTTTCGAGCCGGTCAGCAGCTCCTGATTGCTGGAGCGGCCGTAAAGGCCGCTGTAGCGCAGCCCCTGCGGCGAGACCGGCCGCGCCAGCCAGTGCCCGCCATGGATGAAGAAGCCGCGCTGGCTGTTGCGGTCCCACCAGTGCAGCACGCCGCTGGCGAACTCGACGCCGGGCAGGGCCATGTCGTCGGTGGCCTTGAGCACCGGCGTGGCGATGAAGGCGGCCGGCAGGAGATCGGCGAGATCGTCGAGATCGAAGTCGCCCGGCTTGACGAAGGCCGAGCCGACGGCGACCTCGTTGGCGACCGTGCCCCTGACGTGGCGGCGGAAGGTCGGGCTGCCGGCCGAGTTGAGGGTGAGCCGGGCAGGGTCGGCGATGCCGGCCTCGCCGAGCGCGGCGATGAAGCCGGAATAGGCGGCCTGCGCGCTGGCATAGGCGCCGTCGGGTCCGGGCATCTTGGGCACGTGCGGGTCGTAGCCCATCAGGCCGGACACCGCGACGCCGCCGGCCTGCGTAGCCTGGCGCAGCGCCGCCGCGAGCGCGCGCGGGTCGGAGAAGCCGCCGCGATGCAGGCCGACGTCGATCTCGACATTGGCCCTGAGCGGCAGGTTGCGGCTTCGCGCGGCCTGCGCATAGGCGTCGAGCCGTTCGGGCGTGTCGATCAGCCATTGCACGCGGGCGGCGGCTTGCGCGCCGGCCGTGTCGGCGAAGCGGACGAACTCCTCCACCGGCAACGGCTTGCCCATGAGGATGTCGGCCTGCGGGTGAAGCGGCTGCACCTGCGCCAGCATCGCGCCGCTGAACAGCATCAGCCGGTCGCTCGCCATGCCCGCCATCACCCGCTCCAGCAGGGCCGGCGAGGGCAGCGACTTGGCGACGACGCGCAGGCCGAGCTTCGAGCCGGCGAGCGAGCCCCGCACCGCCCCGATATTGGCGTCGAGGCGCTCACGGTCGATCACCAGCACCGGATGGGCGATGCCGGCGCGCCGCAGCGCGTCGGACAGGGCGGTGAAATAGGCGTCGTGGCCGCCGCCGCCTTCCTCCCCCGGCCGCAGCGCCAGGCCGCCGATGCCGGCAAGCGCCAGCGCGCCGCCCCCGACGAGCACGGCCCGCCGCGTCTTTCCCTTCCTCTTGCGCTCAGACATCGAAAAACACCCTCCGCAGATGCCGGTTCAGCATTCGTCCCTGCGGGTCCGTCGCCTGCCGCATCTCGGCGGCGGCGTCCCACATCGGATAGAGCGCGCGCAGGTCCGCCGCGCCCAGCGAGTGCAGCTTGCCCCAGTGCGGCCGCCCGCCGGCGGCGCGCAGCGCCGGCTCGACCAGCGTGAACAGGAAGTCGTAGTCGTCCTTGTAGTAGGCGTGGACGGCGATCGAGCCGCTGGCGCGCCCGTAGAAGGGCGACAGCCAGGCATCGTCGGGCGCGACGACGCGCGCCTCGATAGGGAAGAAGACGTCGCGGCGGTCGCTTTCGATGCGCTTCAGCACCTCGCGCAGCGCCTCGACCTGCGCCTCGGCCGGCACGTGGTACTCCATCTCGTGGAAGCGCACCGGCCGGGCGTTGGCGAGCAGCTTCCAGCCCTCGTCGACGGCGGTCTCCGGCGGCTGTCCGTCGAGGAACCAGGCCGCGAGACGCCGGCGCAGGCCGGGCGCGAACTCGAACACGTCGCGCAGCAGCTTGAGCTGCATCAGCCCGCCGGTGTCGCGGTCGGGCCCGCGCGGCGCCACCGGATCGCCGGTCTCGTCCAGCGTGATGAGCAGCGACCGGCCGGAGAACGGGATGATCATGAACTCGGCGTTGCGGTGCCTGCCGGCAAGGTCGGGCCACTGGCGCAGCAGCTCCTCGGTCTCCACGATGCTGGCGGTCTTGCGCACCCGGGCGAGCGGCGCGTTCTGCAACGTCACCTCGGTGACGATGCCGAAGGCGCCGAGGCCGACGCGCGCGGCGTGGAACAGGTCGGCATTGGCCTGGCGGCTGCACGTCACGGTCTCGCCGGCCGGCGTCACCAGCCGCATTTCGACGACGTTGCCGTGCAGCGCCATCATGGTCTTGCCGGTGCCGTGGGTGCCGGTCGCCAGCGCGCCGGCCAGCGACTGCCTGTCGATGTCGGGCAGGTTGGGCATTTCCTGGCCGATGGCGGCGAGCGCCTCGCCGAGCGGCGCAAGCCGCGTGCCGGCGCGCACGCTCGCGCGATGGAGCGCGGCGTCATGGGAGACGATGCCGCTCATGCGGTCGAGCGAGACCAGCGTCGCGTCGGTGGGCACCAGCCCGGTGAAGCTGTGGCCGGCGCCGACGGCCCGGATGGGCGCGGCCGCGCGCGCCATCAGCCCGGCAAGCTCGGCCTCGCTGGCCGGCGCGTGGCGCGCGGCCGGCCAGGCGTGCTCCGAGCCGGACCAGTTGCTCCACAGCGCGTTGCCGGCGGCGTCGAGCGGCTGCGGGGAAGGGGGCTCCCGGTCGAGCCAGGCCCGCCGGCCGGCGAGCCCGCCCGCGCCCAGCGCGACCGCCCCGCCGCCGGCAAGAAGCGCCTTCCTGCGCGTTATCGTCCTGCGCGCTGCCGTCCGCTGCGCTGTCGCCATGTCATCCTCCCTCCCTGCCGGCCATGAAGCGGGTCAGCGCCCGCAGATCCCCGGGCGAGCAGGAGAAGCACTGTCCCCCCGCCGGCATGCCGTTCTTGCCCGCGATCGCCACGCCCAGCAGCGCGTCCTCGCCCCGTGCCCAGCGCGGGTCCCATTGCGTGCGGTCGCCGGTCAGCGGCGCGAGCGAGTCGCGCACCGTGTGGCAGGCCTTGCACGAGTTCTCGTAGAGTTCCGCCAGCCGCGCGTCGGCCGGAACGAGCGCCGCGCTCTCGGCTTCGCTCAGGGCGCGCGGCGCCGCGCCGTCGTCGCCGCATCCGGCGGCGACGGCGCACAGCACGCCGAGCGCGATGGTGTGTCGGGTCCGCAGCATTGATCTCCCCCTTGTTCTCACTATAGCTATCGCTATATTTCTGTCAACGCCGGCTTGCAATCGCGCCGCAGGTCGGTCATGCCGTGTTCGCATGACCACCGCCCAGGCCGGCCGCAAGCCGCAGCAGAAACGTTCCCGCAGAACCTATGACCGGCTGCTCGACGTCACCGGGCAGCTGCTGGAGGAGGTCGGCGTCGACCGGGTGTCGACCAATCTGGTCGCCGAGCGCGCCGGCGTGTCGCCGCCGACGGTCTACCACTACTTTTCCGACAAGTACGCGCTGTTCCGCGCGCTGGGCGAGCGGCTGATGGCGGCGCAGAACGCGCTGGTGACGATCGACTTCCAGCAGCCGGAGGCCGAGATCGCGGCCATGCTCGAGGCGCATGTGCGGCTGACGCGCGATTTTCCCGGCGGCATCTGGGTCATGCGCATGTTGCGCGCCGTGCCGCAGCTCGCCGAGGTGCGGCTTTCCTCGCACCGCGCGCTGGCCGCCTCTCTGGTCGAGCAGGCGCTGCGCGAGGCCCCGCAGGCCGACCGGGTGACGCTGGAGCGCACGGTGCGTCTCGCCATCGAGGTCGGCTACGCCGCCGTCGAGATGGCGCTGGAGGAGCCGTGCCTCGACGTCGAGGCCACCATGCGGCTGGCCGCCCGCGCCATCCGCAGCCTGGCGAGCGCGGACTAGCTGCGCGTGAATCGCATTCTCGGGCGTGTCCGCCAAAATACTGGAATCAAAAAATAAATCCGGCCGGCGCGGCAATCCGTCCCTTGTATTGCCGCAATCTGCCGCTACATCCAAGGGCATGTGCATGACAACGTTCGTCAGGATGTCGAGGCTTGCCGGGGAAGCACGCGCTTCCACCCGGGGCGGTATCCTGTCGAACCCAGAACGCCGCACCTGATTTCCACCGCCCCGGGACCCAGATCGAAACATGCGGTTCATTTTTGCGGCCTCCGGCCGCTCTGATGGAGCGTATCCATGTCCCTTTCCCGTTCCCGGCTCGTCTGCCGCGCCTGCAACCGTATCCTGCCCCGGGCCGCCAGCCGCTGCCCCTGGTGCAAGGCCCCGCTGACCCACCACCACAACCAGCAGCCCTGGCTCGCCTGCGGCCCCCGCCGCGTGCGCGTCGCCCGGCCCCTCCTGCACGGAGGCGACGGGCGATGAGCGCGATCCTCACAGACGCCGCCTTGCCGGGCGTGGCCCGCGTCGAGCCCGCCGCCGGGGACGACCTGCGCCAATACGGCGTGCTGCCGTGGCGCGTCGGCCGCAAGGGCGATCTGCGCATCCTCCTCGTCACCGGCCGCGGGCGGCCGGGCTGGGGCGTGCCCGCGGGGGCTTGCCGGTCGAGGGGCGCGCGCCCTTCATGTCGGCCGCGCTCGATGCGTTCGAGGAAGCCGGCATCATCGGCGACATCGATCCGCGGCCGCTGGCCGACTACCGCTATCCGCGGCCCGGCGACGACGGGACGGCGCGCCGGTGCCGCGTCACCGTGTTCGCCATGCGCGTGCGCGGCACGCTCTCGCACTGGAAGGAACGCGGGGAACGCCAGCGGCGCTGGTTCGCCGCCGCCGAGGCCGCAGACGTCATGGAGCATGCCGAGCTTGCCGGCATCGTGCGCCAGCTGGCCTCGCGCCCGCAGGCGCCGATGGACGCGGCGGGGCGGCTCTCGCTGTCCATCGGCGACCTCTAGGGCCGGGCGACGGCGGCGCGGCGCTATTGCCGGCCGGCGAAAGCGGCATTACGGTCTCGACCGCCGCCCGGCGCCCGCCAGGATATGGCGTGGGACGTTCCCGACATCGACCAGACCGACAGGAACCGACGATGACGATCTCGCTGCTGGTCCTCAACGGACCGAACCTCAACCTCCTCGGCACGCGCCAGCCTCAGGTCTACGGCTCGGCCACGCTCGCCGACGTGGAGGAGCTGTGCCGGCAGGCCGGCGAGCGGCTCGGCATCGGCATCGACTTCCGCCAGTCGAACCACGAGGGCACGCTGATCGACTGGGTCCACGAGGCCAAGGGCAGGCACTCCGGCATCGTCGTCAACGCCGGCGCCTACACCCACACCTCGATCGCGCTGATGGACGCCATCGCCAGCGTCGAGCTTCCGGTGGCCGAGGTTCACCTGTCGAACATCCACCGCCGCGAGGAGTTCCGCCATCTGTCCTACATCTCCAGGGTGGCGGTGGGCATGATCTGCGGCTTCGGGCCGCACGGCTACGTGCTGGGCATCGAGGCGCTCGACAACCACCTGCGGAGCCGGGGCTGAGCGCGCCGGCCCGTCGGCATTCTGCGCGGCGGGACCTGCCCGGCGGCCGCAATCACTGCACGGCGAAGCAGTAGAACAGCCCGTCGCCGCCCGTGCCCTGCAAGGCCGACTGGCTGCATCCGCGCGAGGGATGCGACGAGTTCCACGACTTCGCCGCCGCGGAATCGTCCAGCCCCATCCGGTCGTGGTGCCCGACCATGGCGGAACCCTCGCCGTTCGCCGTCCAGTCCTCGCAGGTGGCCTCGTGGGCGGTGCCGTCGGGCAGCGAGCCGGTCAGGATGTCGTGACGGTTGGGGTCGTCGCCGCGCCCGTTCACCATCTCGCCCTTCTCGTCGAGGGCGGTTTCCTTGGTGATCCGGTTGCCGTCGCCGTGCAGTTCCTCGACGCTGGCGGCGATGGTCTCGCCCCTGGCGTTGACCCACGGTCCGGTCCCGATGCGGTCGCGCGCGTTGGTGTCGCCGGTGCTCAGATACGCCGCCCAGCTCTTGCCGGTGATGCCGGCGGCCTCGGCGAGGCTGGCGCAATGGGCGTCCGCACCCTCCAGCCCGCCCAGATTGGCCCCGTCGCCCGGCCCCTGGCTGGTGACGAAGAAGCTCATCGAGGCGTCCTGCGCGGTGGAGACGCTGAGAACGGCGGTGAGAAAGTCGACCACGGCAGCGGCGGGATAGTCCCGCTGCGGGCGGCGTAAAAGTCGTCCACTTTTTCCCTTTTCTGCGAGGCGC